>QULQ01000039.1:2163-2388 GCA_003490145.1 Lachnospiraceae bacterium OM04-12BH | reverse complement strand
GATTTTCAAAACCCATAGAAAGCTCCTGCACGCAAAGGAGGAATCATATGGGGAAATACGATAGGTGCATGAAGGCGTATCTGCAGGACAAAAGGCGGTTTGCAGATCTCTTCAATGGCAGCTGCTTTCAGGGAAGGCAGCTCACCTGAGCAAAGAAACCTGGGAAGCAATAGCAGTCATGACAGACAATGCGGCAATGCTTCAAAAGAAGGATAAGTATAAAAC
>QULQ01000039.1:0-2153 GCA_003490145.1 Lachnospiraceae bacterium OM04-12BH | reverse complement strand
GGAGGAAAAGCAGCCAGGAAAGCCACTGCAAAAAGGAACGGAGATCATCCGTGATGTGAAAATGAGGTACCGTTCAGGGATGATCCTGCAGGTGCTGGCAGTAGAAAACCAAAGCTATATAGACTATGGCATGCCGGTTAGGTGCATGGGCTATGATGCTGCAGAGTACAGCAGACAGCTGAAGGAGAGAAAGCAGGAACGGAGGCTTCTTGCAAGGCATAAGGAAGAATCAGAGGAAGAACTGAAAACCACCATAGATGAAAGACTTTCAGGGATCCTGAGATCAGACCGGCTGCATCCGGTTTATACGATCTGCCTCTACAGTGGGGAGGAACCATGGGACGGGCCAAGAAAGCTGTCGGATATGATGGAGTTTGATCCAGAAGAATCAGTTCGAGCATTGTTTAAGGATTATCCACTGACATTATTTTGTATCAACGAGCAGGAAGGGTTTGAAGAGTTCCGTTCCGGCCTAAAACAGCTGTTCCGTGCGATGAACTGCCGGAAGGATAAAGAGAGGATGTCAGAGCTGATGAAAAATGAGGCTTATTCTCATCTGAGTAAAGAAACCTGGGAAGCGATAGCAGTCATGACAGACAATGCAGCAATGCTTCAAAAGAAGGATAAGTATAAAACAGAAAACGGGGAAGAGGAGGAATACAATATGTGCCAGGCATTGGAAGAATTGATCGAGGATAACAGAAATGAAGGAAGAAGAGAAGGAAGAAACGAAGGCAATTTAGAAAAGACGAAAACCGTAGTCCGAAATATGCTGGATCGGGGATATGAAATAGAAGATATCTGTGCCATAGCAGGATGTGAGGCTCCGTTTGTAGAAGATGTGAGAAAAGAGCTGCTCCTGCAGTGACCTGAATTAAAACTGGAATAACGGAAAAACATTTATTGCATAATGAAAACTTCTATGCTACACTCAAACCAAAGCATAGAAGTTTTCTTATTTTCGGACAAAGTCCTTTCTTAAGATCAGAAGCCTTCCTGCCAGGAAGCGCTCTGATATTCTAAAAGATCAGAAAATCCATGCTTTTCAATCCAACATTAAATTGAACAGGCAGGAGATTTTCAAAACCCATAGAAAGCTCCTGCACGCAAAGGAGGAATCATATGGGGAAATACGATAGGTGCATGAAGGCGTATCTGCAGGACAAAAGGCGGTTTGCAGATCTCTTCAATGGCAGCTGCTTTCAGGGAAGGCAGCTCACCTGAGCAAAGAAACCTGGGAAGCAATAGCAGTCATGACAGACAATGCGGCAATGCTTCAAAAGAAGGATAAGTATAAAACAGAAAACGGGAAAGAGGAGGAATACAACATGTGCCAGGCATTGGAAGAACTGATGGAGGATAACAGAAATGAAGGAAGAAGAGAGGGCAGAAATGAAGGAAGAAGGGAAGGAAGAAACGAAGGCAATTTAGAAAAGACGAAAACCGTAGTCCGAAATATGCTGGATCGGGGATATGAAATAGAAGATATCTGTGCCATAGCAGGATGTGAGGCTCCGTTTGTAGAAGATGTGAGAAAAGAGCTGCTCCTGCAGTGACCTGAATTAAAACTGGAATAACGGAAAAACATTTATTGCATAATGAAAACTTCTATGCTACACTCAAACCAAAGCATAGAAGTTTTCTTATTTTCGGACAAAGTCCTTTCTTAAGATCAGAAGCCTTCCTGCCAGGAAGCGCTCTGATATTCTAAAAGATCAGAAAATCCATGCTTTTCAATCCAACATTAAATTGAACAGGCAGGAGATTTTCAAAACCCATAGAAAGCTCCTGCACGCAAAGGAGGAATCATATGGGGAAATACGATAGGTGCATGAAGGCGTATCTGCAGGACAAAAGGCGGTTTGCAGATCTCTTCAATGGCAGCTGCTTTCAGGGAAGGCAGCTCACCTGAGCAAAGAAACCTGGGAAGCAATAGCAGTCATGACAGACAATGCGGCAATGCTTCAAAAGAAGGATAAGTATAAAACAGAAAACGGGAAAGAGGAGGAATACAACATGTGCCAGGCATTGGAAGAACTGATGGAGGATAACAGAAATGAAGGAAGAAGAGAGGGCAGAAATGAAGGAAGAAGGGAAGGAAGAAACGAAGGCAATTTAGAAAAGACGAAAACCGTAGTCCGAAATATGCTGGA
>QULQ01000038.1 GCA_003490145.1 Lachnospiraceae bacterium OM04-12BH | reverse complement strand
GAGAATAGACTTATGAAATATGGTATTTATTTTGCTTACTGGGAAAAAGAATGGAATGCAGATCAGAAGCAGTATATTGCAAAGGTCAAAGAGTTAGGCTTTGATATCCTGGAAATTTCCTGTGCCATGCTGAAAAATATTTCCATGCAGGAGCTTACTTCCCTGAAAAAGGAGGCAGAAGACCAGGGAATCATCCTGACTGCCGGTTATGGTCCAAATGCCCAGGAGAACCTTGGCAGTGATAACCCGGAAATTGTCAGAAACGCCATTTCCTTCTATACAGACATATTAAAGAAGCTGGAATTTCTGGGCATCCATACCTTAGGAGGCGGTATCTATTCCTACTGGCCTGTAGACTACAGCAAGCCGATCCACAAAGCAGAAGACTGGGAACGCAGTGTCGCAAATGTACGGACTGTTGGAAGGATCGCACAGGATTGCGGTGTTGATTATTGTCTAGAGGTTTTAAACCGTTTCGAGGGATATCTTATCAACACCTGTGCAGAATGCAAGGCCTTTGTTGAACAGGTGGATGTACCTTCTGTAAAAATCATGCTGGATACCTTCCATATGAATATCGAGGAAGATAACATGACAGAAGCCATTCTGTTAGCCGGCAGCCGGCTTGGTCATTTTCATGTAGGTGAAAATAACCGCCGTGTTCCCGGAAAGGGCGGTTTCCCATGGTACGAGATCGGCATGGCACTCCGTGCAATCGGTTATCAGGGAAATATCGTGATGGAACCCTTTGTCAGAAGTGGTGGAACAGTAGGAAGCGATATAAAAATCTGGAGAGATTTAAGCTGTGGCGCAGCCATGGAACAGCTCGACCAGGATGCACGGAATTCTGTTGCTTTTCTTCGCAACGTTTTCAGTGGTCCCAATTCAGACTATAACAGTGTTTTATTATAAAAATATTATCCGGAGGTATCACACAAATGAAAAATCATCCCGTCATAGGCATTCGCCCTATCGTAGATTCGAGACGTCTGGGAATCAGGGATTCCCTTGAAGGAAAGGTTGCCGAAATGGCAGAGAAGGCCAAAAAATTGATTGAGGAAAACGTATTTTATGCAGATGGTACACCTGCCAGAGTGATCATCTTTTCGGAAGGCAGCATTGCCGGTGGGGAGGAAGCTGCCAGATGCCAGGCAGAGTTTGCTGCAAATGGTGTCACTGCCACATTAAGCGTTACCCCAAGCTGGTGCTACCCTTTGGAAACGATCGACATCGATCCAATGACCACCAAGGCAATCTGGGGCTTTAACGGCACAGAGCGCCCCGGCGCTGTTTACCTTGCCGCTGCCATGTCTGCCCATAACCAGATGAAGCTTCCCTGCTTTTCCATCTACGGACAGGATGTCCAGGACATGGAGGATGACAGTATCCCGGAGGATGTGCAGCGTAAGATCCTTTTGTTTGCGAAGGCTGCACTGGCTGTCGGCCAGCTGAAAAATAAATCCTATCTGAATATCGGTTCTGTTTCCATGGGGATCATGGGATCCTTTATGGATCCTTCCTTTTATATCCATTATCTTGGCATGCGCCCGGAATGGGTGGATATGACCGAGGTTCTCCGCCGTATGGACCAGGGAATTTATGATAAGGAAGAATTTGACAGGGCACTGGACTGGGTACACAAAAACTGTCCGGAGGGGATGGATCCCAATCCGGAGAGCCGTGCCCACACTGCAGAGCAGAAGGCCTCGGAATGGGAATTTGTAGTAAAAATGACACTGATCATCCGTGACCTTATGACCGGGAACCCAAAGCTTGCCGCTATCGGCTTCAAGGAAGAGTCACTGGGACGCAATGCACTGTTTGCAGGCTTTCAGGGGCAGCGTATGTGGACCGACTACAAGCCCAATGCAGATTTCACAGAAGCTATTTTAAACTCCACCTTTGACTGGCGTGGAAAGAAACAGCCTACTGTATTTGCCACCGAGAACGATAACCTGAACGGACTTTCCATGATGCTTGGCAATCTCCTGACCGGAAGAGCCAGCGGCTTTTCCGATATCCGCTGTTACTGGAGTCCTGATGCCGTCAGGAGAGTCACCGGCTGGCAGCCTGAGGGTGATGCCGCAGGCGGCTTTATCCATCTGATTAACTCAGGCTCTACCTGTCTGGATGCTTCCGGTAAATCCACGGATTCCCAGGGGAACCCTGTTATGAAGCCCTGGTGGGAAATGACAGATGCAGATATCAATGCCTGCCTGCAGGCAACAGACTGGTGTCCTGCAGAGCTGTGCCAGTTCAGGGGCGGCGGCTTCTCCTCCCACTTTAAGACAGATGCCCGGATGCCGCTTACCATGGTCCGTGTCAACCTGGTAGCAGGTGTGGGACCGTCCATACAGATCGCAGAGGGCTACAGCATTACCCTTCCGGATGATGTCCATAAGAAGCTGGATGAACGTACCGATCCCACATGGCCTACCACATGGTTTGTGCCAAACCTGACGGGAGAAGGAGCCTTTAAGGATGTATACAGCGTGATGGCAGACTGGGGAGCCAACCA
>QULQ01000037.1 GCA_003490145.1 Lachnospiraceae bacterium OM04-12BH | reverse complement strand
GTAACTATTATGGTAGTACAACACAATTTAACAGCAATGAACTCTAACAGAATGTTAGGACTCACAACCAAGACACAGGCAAAGTCCACCGAGAAGCTTTCATCCGGTTATAAGATCAACCGTGCAGCAGATGATGCAGCAGGACTTTCCATCAGTGAGAAGATGAGAAAGCAGATCAGAGGTCTGACACAGGCTTCCAACAATGCTCAGGATGGTATCTCTACTGTACAGACTGCAGAAGGTGCTCTGAATGAAGTTCAGGATATGTTACAGAGAATGAACGAACTGGCAGTTAAGGCAGCTAACGGAACCAATTCCGAGGATGACAGAAGCTATATCCAGAACGAGATCGATCAGTTGACCACTGAAATTGATCGTGTTGCTGAGACCACTAAGTTTAATGAGACTTATTTGTTAAAAGGCGATAAAAGTAAAAAGGATTATGCGTTCAACTATAAGGCAGATACTACCTCTGCTGCTGGAACGGTTACTATGGACGCTACAGCAGGAAAAAATTCTGGAGCTACCGTAACAATAGCTTTTAAGGCAATTGATACTGATGGGGATGCAGCTATGAAGGCTGTACAGAATGAACTTGGAGCATTACTGAAAAAAGAAGGAATATCAGTAACTGGTAAAGCAAATGGTGGTGTTGTTGACACTTCTTTCTCTTTATCTAGTGATAAATTTATTGTAGAAGGGACAACTATTAAAGATAAAGCTTCAGGAAAGGCCATTGCTGACATAACTGGTACAGCTACTAAGGCTGGAACTGATACTATTAAGGCTACAGCTTTTACAGAGGCAACGTCAAAGGGTGATAAAGCACAATATTATGACAAAGATGGAAATAAGATACCTGAAAATGCACTGTCAAATTATATGTCATATGATGGAACGAATATTACAGAGAATACGGAGAAGACACTTTATGATGCTGCAGGAGAAAAAGTTGGTTTTAATGCAGCCAAATTTGATAAGTCTGAATTAACAGGAAGCTTGACTTTGACACTTCATGTAGGAGCAGATGCTACTACTAATAACCAGATTAGTGTTTCTCTGGATGCTATGAGTGCAAAGGGATTAGGTGTAAATGGATTGAAAGTTGATGGTGCAGATGATACCAATGCTCTGAACGCTATTGATACAGTTAAGGAAGCAATTCAAAAGGTATCTACCCAGCGTTCCGCACTTGGTGCTGTTCAGAACAGACTTGAGCACACCATTAACAACCTGGACAATGTAGTTGAGAACACCACAAGCGCTGAAAGCCAGATCCGTGATACCGATATGGCTACAGAGATGGTTAAGTACTCCAACAACAATATCCTGGCTCAGGCAGGTCAGGCTATGCTGGCACAGTCTAATCAGGCTAACCAGGGCGTACTTTCCTTATTACAGTAATTTCTGTAAGAGTAAAATTGCAAAGATAAGTTGTGAAGGAAAAGGCCGGTTTATCCGGTCTTTTCTTTATCTGGATATGAAATGAATACAGAAAGAAAAGCAAAAAAATGCAACATTTTGTAATCAAATGTTGCATTATTACGTTCACTAATAATATCGGCACTTGGGAAAATTACTTTATAGGAAAATTAAAATTTTTTGCAAACCATTTTGGACAGATAGCTAATTCTCCTCCGGATTCTTTTCTTTTTGCCTGTAAAATCTCGTTTATTTGATCAATATAACTTGTGCCAGTCAAAATTGTCATTGGATACCTGTCTGAACCTGTTCGACCAGAGAAGGAT
The DNA here is from genome assembly GCA_003490145.1 of Lachnospiraceae bacterium OM04-12BH. Taxonomy (GTDB): domain Bacteria; phylum Bacillota; class Clostridia; order Lachnospirales; family Lachnospiraceae; genus Suilimivivens; species Suilimivivens aceti. The sequence goes on along the minus strand of QULQ01000037.1, from coordinate 782 downwards.
CACATTCCAAAAACCTGCAGATATTTTCGCAGGGGATACCGCCAGCCAACATATTGGAAATGATGGCCCTGATCTTAGCTTCACTGTTCTACTTTTCCAGGAGAATCCCTTCGTGCTTTCCCTCACGTTTTCCGATAAGAATCCCTTCATTCATTTTATCCGCCATTAATTCATCTAAAGCCTGGCACATATCAAATCCCTCCTGATTTCCGTATGTATTTCTGAAAGCTTCTTTGTTTTGAAGCAGGGCTGTATTGTCTGTGATGACAGGCAGAATATCGATATTACTGGATGCTTTCCCGTATCTGTTCAACAAAGGAAGGATCACATTCCAAAAACCTGCAGATATTTTCACAGGAAACACCACCAGCCAACATATTGGAAATGATAGTTCTGATCTTAGCTTCACTGTTCTGCTTCTCCAGAAGAATCCCTTCGTGTTTTCCCTCACGTTTTCCGATAAGAATCCCCTCGTGCTTTTCGATAAGAATTCCTTCGTGCTTTCCGATAAGAATCCCCTCATTCATTTTATCCGCCATTAATTCATCTAAAGCCTGGCACATATTAAATCCCTCCTGATTTCCGTATGTATTTCTGAAAGCCTCTTTGTTTTGAAGCAGGGCGGCATTGTCTGTCATGACAGCAATGGCATCCCATGTGTCTTCGTTTAAATGGGAATAGAGCTTATCCCTCATAAGCTCGGTCAGCTTCTGCTTGTCCTTCCTACAGTTCATGGCACGAAAAAGCTGCCGGAGGTCTGTATGAAATTCATCAAATCCACT
>QULQ01000036.1 GCA_003490145.1 Lachnospiraceae bacterium OM04-12BH | reverse complement strand
AAAAGAGGGAATACAGGCACTGATAGTGACTTGCAAGGAACTGGGTGCAGACTTTGACAAAACTGAGGATAAGGTGAAACAACGGTTTCATTTGTCAGATGCGGATGCTGCAGAGAATATGAGGTTGTACTGGTAGGTAATATCAGAGAATCTTTTTTGATTGACTTTGAACATTTCTTGAATTATTATACTTATAAGAAAGTGAATTACGAGTTACTTTCTTATGAGTATAATGATTTGGAGACAAGAAGATGAGTAGGTTTTATTGCCGTAAGGAGGAACTCAGAAAACTGAATAAACGTTATGCAGATGGTAAGTTTGAGTGTATTGTTATCTATGGCAGACGACGTGTTGGTAAAACTGCGCTGATTAACGAATTTTGTAAGGACAAACCAACGATTTTTTTCTCTGCGTTGAATACGACAGAAAAAGAAAATCTGGAAGCTCTTTCGAAGTCAATTATGAGTTTTGAACGTCCGGATATGGAGTCTGCACCTGAGTTCAGATCTTATGATGCTGCGCTGGATGAGCTGACAATACTTTCGAAAGAAAAACGAATCGTGTTTGTTATTGATGAATATCCCTATCTTGCCAAAGCGAAACCTGCTATTTCTGCAATGTTGCAGCACATCATTGACCATAAGTGGACAGAGACTAGGATGTATTTGATTCTTTGTGGTTCGTCCATGAGCTTCATGGAGAGTCAGGTGCTTGGAAAGGAAAGCCCGTTGTATGGTAGAAGAACTGGGCAGTTTAAGATAAAGCCACTGGATTATAAAGAAACATCAGTGTTCCATCCTGATTTATCTGTAGAGGATAATTCTCTGATTTACGGCATCACAGGAGGAGTACCTCATTATATTAACAAACTGGATGTGAAGGATAGTGTGGATGAAGCCTTACTGAGTAACTTTTTTGACCGATCCAGTTATTTGTATGAAGAACCAGGAAATCTGCTGAAGCAGGAACTCAGGGAACCGGCTGTTTACAATGCAATCATTAAAGCAATTGCTGAAGGAGCTTCACGGATGAATGATATTAAGACAAAAGTCGGCGAAGAGAATTCAGTAGTATCTAAATATCTTAAGACATTGATGGAACTTGGTATTGTAAAAAAAGAAACACCAATATCAGAAAAAGCAGGTAAGAAGACTATTTATTTGTTGGCAGACAATTTTTTTCGATTTTGGTATCGGTTTGTGCCTGCCAACATGAGTGCAATTGATTCAGGCAGGATTGCAAAGATCTATCCGCACGCTGTAAAACAATATCTTCCTGATTATATGGGACTGATATTTGAGAAGATGTGTCGGGATTATCTGCTTTATTATTCAGATAACCTTCCTGTTGAACTGAGTGAAATTGGTCAATGGTGGGGGACTGATCCGAATAAGAAAATGCAGATACAAATTGATATTGTAGGAACGCCTGTTGAGGGTAGGAACTATATTATTGGTTCGTGTAAGTACAGAAATGAGAAAATTGGAGTGGACGAACTTGAGCTAATCAGGGAGTATGCAGCTGCCTTTGGAAAGGGCAGCACCTATCATTACTATATTTTTTCAAAGGGTGGATTTACAGATGGCCTTCTTCAGGCAGAGGAGCGTGGAGAAGTTCATTTAATAACGCTGGGAGATCTCTATAAATAAATTATTTATTCAAGCATTAAAGTACAGACTTTGACAGAACTGAGGATCTTTTTTGTGGATTTTGAGGATTTCTTGAATTAATACACTCACAAGAAAGTAACTCGTAAGTTACTTTCTTGTGAGTGTATTGTTATCTATGACAGACATCGTGTTGGTAAAAATGCGTTGATTAATGAATTTTGAACGTCCGGATGTGGAGTCTGCACCTGCGTTCAGGTCTTATGATGCTGCCCTGGATGAGCTGACAATACTTTCAAAAGTTGATGATATGACATGGTTTTATGAAAAGTTTATAGATAAGCTGATGTAGAAATGCATTTATAAATTAAATATTATAAAACGGTAAACTGACCAAAATATATTGCTGCTAAATGAAATGTATGATATGATATGTTTACAATTCAATGTAAGCATATATGAAATGATAAACAATATCATTGTGTCAGGTGTTCATTATTGAGCAGAATGAAAATTGATTTTTACCAAGGGAAAGATCTTTTCTGCTGCTGTCAGGCCAGTTCAGACTGGCGTCTAAATCTGAAATCTATGCTTATTTTCAAATATATGTAAGCGGGAGATTTCAGAGAATTTTTAAATGAAAGGATTATCTGTCATCATCTGAATTTCCCGACAGAGGGAAAGTGGATGGAAACAAATGATCTTGCGGCGAAGAATTTTGAAACATATCCGGATGTAGCAGCTGATATTATTAATGTACTAATATATGAGGGACTGCAGAGGATAAATAAGGACAGCCTTCAGGCATCACCGACAGAGACCGTATATCAGGGAAGAGAGAATCTGAGGAACCAGTTAGAGGACGTAGCTAGGTATGAAATGCATGATGGACGGGTGACAATGCAGTACCTGTTTGCCAATCAGACAAGACGGGATTCCAAGATGATATTCCGGAAGGCAGGTTATGTTGGCAGTGCATATCGCGAACAGTACGATGGTAAAGTGAAAGACGTTTATCCGGTAGTCGAAATTGTTTTATACTGGGGAGAGGGATCATGGAAGCAGAACAGAAGCATTTACGAAATGTTTCAGAGCAGAAATTATCCCGG
>QULQ01000035.1:216-3074 GCA_003490145.1 Lachnospiraceae bacterium OM04-12BH | reverse complement strand
AGTGTCTCTGTATCTTCTCCCTTTACATCTCCATTGCAAAAATCAACAAATTCATTTTTACTGCCATCCTTTGTAGATAGCTTACCTGTTTTTGTGTTATAAACAAAATTATAAGAACTTCCTACGCCTGTTATACCCATTGCATTTCCTCCATTGCATTTTTTCGTTGATATTCCTCTGTCATTCGGAATTTGCAATCACTTTCCTTATATGGTCCAAGTGATTTATAAATATATAAGTAACCATATTATCTCCTACCTTATATAAGTCTCATAACAACTGCCAACATTCTCTTATAACATTATAACTCAGTATCTTTGCTCCTCTTGCTGCCACATAAGCTCTTGACTTCCCAATTTGTTTAAATCTTCTATGCTTTTTTTGAACATTGCGATAAAATCTCTTCTGTCGTTAAGTCCCATATTACCAGCTTCAAGCGGCAGAGACGTGAAACCTCCCTGCTTTTCCACTTTGTAATGTGCCTCCAATGCACGCATTTCGACTACTGTAGCATTTGATGGATTAACATCATTGATATAAATTCTTTGCTCAAACTCTTTCCCGTTTTCATCCACACCTTTCGCTAACACCACTGGATTTTCATCCGTCGAATCATCCGCATATTTAAGGCAATAAGAAAGACCTGTACCATTACCTCCTGTCCACAACATATTATCTGTTGTGAATATCTGGTATACCTTTGGTGTTTCAGCCGTATAAAATGTCTTTTCCGCAGATGCAGGTGCTTTCATATAATTACTTTTTTGTTGACCGTACAATGAAGATACGGTATTCAGACCAGAACCAATGTTCATATTTTTGTTCCTCCAATCAGCTCAAAATTTTCTCTTTTTAATTATTCAAATATACCTGATATGTTAAATTTTAGTATCAAGCGTTGCCTGTGCAGGAGATTTCCCCGACTCTGCCAATTCTCTTGTAACACTATCTAATGCACCATCTTTAATTGGCTTACCAATTTCCCAGTTAGGATCAGCCTTTTTTGCGGCATCATAAAATGCCTGTCTGTAAATTCTCTCATATTTTTCAAGGGTGTACCCGGCAGCCAATCTGTCCTTTTTCTGCATTTTGCGGTACAAATTGTTATATACCTCGGAACGTTTTGTTGTATCTCCATTGTGGACACCGTTTTCACGCAGGAACTCTTTTTTTGTCAGTTCATACATTTCTTCTTTGCTACTATCCGGAATTGATATGATCCTTTTTCTCGAACTTTCATTTTCATCTGTCACTAAAAGTCCTGCCAGTCCATTTACAGGGTTGATATAATCTCCATCCTTGTCATAATGACTCATCAGATTTTTTATTCCCTGAATATTGCCATACATTGCACCATTTCCAGCAGACATCATTTGTTTTACTGCGGCTTTATATTGTTTGCTGTTTGTGTTAATCCCGGCAGCTTTTAACTTGGACTGAACAGAACTGCTGTTCAACTGGGACAACTGAAAACTGCCTATTGCATTTACTCCTGATGTCCCAAATGATTTTTGAAACAAAAAAGCATAATCCGTTATTTTTGACATAAAACATCCTCCCATATTAAACCTGTTATCTTACCTATATCCTTACGCTTTCCTATCAAAAGACGTTTTCTCTTCCAAATAGTTCGGCAGTTCTTTCAATTCTGAGCTTTGGGCATTCTTTTGCGTATGGTATTCATTGAAGTAAATTCCGTAAAATTCTCTTTCCTTTTCCCGCTCAGCCGGAGTTCTTTCGCATCCCCATCCATAACTATCTCCCAGATAGGTCAACACTTTTGTTCCTTGATAAGAAATGTCGGCACCATATCCTTCGCCTGTCAGAATCGGACATTCCAGTGTGCCTCCTCCCGCCAGAGCAAACTTCTTTTGCGCAAGGTTGTTATTTTTCCCCTCTGCCCTCTCCAGAAAATCGAGCAATGATAATTCTCCGATTCCTTTGCATTTCGGATTACCATTTTGACTTTTTACCGCATTTTTAGCCTGCTGATATAATGCCTTTCTGTCAGGGGATACATCGGATATGTATTCTGCACATAACCTTGTTCTCTGCCTGTGAATAGATTCTAATTCCGTTTTACTCGTAGTGTTGGCAGCTCTCTGAGCCAGTTCCTTAATCTCAGAGACAAACTCTGCCTGTGACTTATTGCTTTTCCCTGCACTTGGAATCATAGACCAATCAGGTTCTCCACTTCTCAGCGATACACTATATTTTGTAATAGCAGAACTCGTTGCATTTGAAATCGATATTCCCATGAATTCACCTCATATTTTCTACCTTCTCTGCATATATTTTAACCTCTATATATACTTATCCATTTATCATATTCATTCTTTAAAATTCTCATAACATACTTATTTCCTCTATTTTTTTATCGGATAAAATAACCTGTTCTCCTAGTCCCATATCATCAAACGACCATATTACGCACACAAAGACCATCTCTTTACAAGATAACCACAGCCTTAAATTCATTTTCATCGCAGGAAAGCACCATATCACCGCCATATTTATCCACAACTGCTTTTACATTTAACAGCCCAATGCCGTGATGATCCCCTCTTTTGCTCTTTATCGTGTCATTTTCAATTTCCACCTTTTCTGTCACCGGATTTCTCACCGCAAATATCAGTTTATGATCTTCGCACTCTAATTTCAGATGAATGACCGCTTTTCCGGTATTTTTCAGTACCTTTTCACTCTCCCGGATTGCATTATCCAATAAATTAGAGAGCAGAATCACAATCTCTTCCTCCTCCAGACAGATCTCCTGCAAATCCCCTACTTTTAGGATCACTGCTATGTGTTTTTCCTGCATACTGCGGTATTTCTGGTTTAAAATAGCATTCACCACT
>QULQ01000035.1:0-206 GCA_003490145.1 Lachnospiraceae bacterium OM04-12BH | reverse complement strand
ATGCTGCGGTGCTTCTGGTTTAAAACAGCATTGACCACCGGATGATTTGTGTTGATTGCCGACATCTCGACAGCTATGCTCTCTGTCAGCTTCTGCGTAAAGGAAAGTGCCTCATCTGTGTGTCCATTCTTTATCAATGTCTGGATCGTGGAAAGCTGATTTTTATAATCGTGCATTTTTCTTCGCTGACGCTCATAGATTTCTTC
>QULQ01000034.1 GCA_003490145.1 Lachnospiraceae bacterium OM04-12BH | reverse complement strand
ATCTGCTCGATATAGGCTCTGGAAGCGGCTTCGTCCTCCAAAATGTGAACCTCGGCTTGTTCCGGGTACACCATGACGGGGATAAAGCGGCGATTGCCGGAACGGTCAAGGGGCAGGAAGTCAAGAGCATTGGAAGTGCCGCCAAACACGCATTGGCGGGGGCGGTCTGCCGGGTGGGTTTCATAGGGTATCTTGTAGACCTCCTTCTGCCGGCTTAAAAATGACTTGATTTCTTCGATGCTCTTGGCGTTTGCGGTTGCCATCATTTCCGACATTTCGATAATCCAGTGACCTTGCAGCTTGCGGTACACATTGTCATCGTCCAGCTTCCGCAAATCATCGGAGAACCACTCGTCCCGGACTGCCAGCAGACGGAAGAAGGTGGACTTGCCAGCCCCCTGACCGCCTACCAGACAGAGCATGATTTCAAATTTGCACCCTGGCTGAAAGGCTCGTGAGATTGCACCCAACAGGAACAGCTTCAATGCTTCATAGGTGTAATCATCTGCGTCAGCCCCCAGAAAGTGCCGCAGGCAGAAACGGATTCGCTCTGTCCCATCCCACACAAGAGTATTGAGATAGTCCCGGATGGGATGGTACTTGTTTTCATTCGCCACAATCCCGATGGCATTATCAATCTTTTTCTCATTGGTAAGCCCATAGGTTTCTTCCAGATAAAGAAGCAGATACTTCATGTCCGTATCGTTCAGGGCGGTGCTTTCTCTGTGGAAGCCGATGGGCTTTATGATGTCCTTGCGGTCGGTCAGGATGTTGTATGCGATAGCCCCGGAAAGCAGAGGGTCACGCTGGAATACGGTCAGGCAGTTCCGTATGCTCTGACGGACACCGCCTTTCTCGGTAGTTTCCAGCCCCGCCTTGATTTCCTCAACGCTCTGTGGCGGCTGCATGGCGTTCATGGTGTTTTTTAGTTCTTGCTGCGTCTGCGGCTGCAAACTCTGCCATTCGTTGTTCAAGCTGTATCACATCCTTTCCGTAGTCCGTAATCAAAGCCGCTTTTTCCTCTGTCTCCCCGAACAGCAGCACATCCAGCAGATATTCCACTTGGGCTTGCTTCTGTAAGGCTTCCACAAACCGGGGATGAAAGGCTTCCTCCGGGGAGTGCGGGACATAATCCTTTCTCCATGCCCTAAGCAGGTGGAGATAATCGGCAAGGATACGGGAGCAGCGGTTCTTTGCTTCCTGAAACTGTTCCTCCGGGGATTTCTGCCGGGGCTTGGGCTTTTTTACCTTTCCCGGCGGCTTCCAGTCCTCATAGGAAATTCCAAAGTCCTGTGCCAGTTGTACGGCGGCTTCTTTCTTTCCCAGCCCATACAGAGCGGCGGCAAAATCAATCACATCCCCATCCGTACCGCAGCCGAAGCAGTGGTAACGCCGATCCAGCTTCATGCTTGGGGTTTTATCGTTATGGAACGGGCAACAAGCCATCCCGTTCCGACCTACATGGATTCCATAATGCTCCGCAGCCTGTCTTGTTGTGACGGACTGCTTCACAGCTTCAAATACATTCAAATCTATCCCTCCTTGAAAATAAGAAAAGCACCTGACATTCTCTGATTGAAAATGGCAAGTGCCTGTTAAAGTTCCATATCCTGTTGTCTGTGTTTCGCCTGTGCCGGGGCGGTTCTTTGTGCTTTTTTCTCGTCTGCCTTATCCTGCAAGACTTCCTTGATGGGCTGCTTCTTGGGCGGCTCTTTGCTTTCCTCTGTGCCGGGTGTGGCTTTCCGTACCCAGTAGCGGATGTCCCGCAGCTTCTTCAAATCCTCCTGTACCTCGGTCAGCGGTACTTTCAGTTCTGCGATTTCGCTGAGAAGCGTTTCCTGCTCCTCTTGCAGCTCCTTTTGGGTACTGTCCTTATCGTCCGGGTGCTTGGCAAGGTAGGCGGCGGCTTTCTCATACCGGGCAACCTCCGGGTGTTCCTGTTTGAATTTCTCCTTTGTTTTCTTAAAAAATATCTTCTGGTACTTCTCATAGACAGCCTTACATTCTTTGCAGTCTGTCCGGCTGGCAAGAATCCCGTCAATCACTTTGCTGCGGGCTTCCTTTGGCTTCATCTGATTGCGGTAATCGGCGGCTGATTTCCCGGACGCTTCCAGAAACGCTTCTAAGTCCTCCACAGTGGAAAGTCCCTTTTGCCGGAGATAGGACAATGCTTCGCTGACTGCCTTTAAGTCCTGTGAAGTCCCCCGGTTCTGTCCAGCCCTTGTCCAGTCCCTCCGTTCTTCTTTTCGTATCTCCATATACTTCATCAGCAGATTGGGAAGAAGTGTCGCTTCCTCCGCCGTTTTTTGTGCAAGCAGCTCTTTCCGTTTTTCTCCCAGTTCGGTAATCCAGCCTTTGAGGTTTTGAATGAGCTGCCGAATGGACTGCATCAGGCGGTTGGCGGCTTTGATTTCCCGGTTCAGGTTGCCGATATTCGTCTGGATACCACGCTTTTCCATCTGCTGGACAGCAGCCCCCTCATGGACAGTGGGGACTATATCAAGCCCCTGTCTGGCATAGGAACGCAAGTCCACACGCTCCGGGCGGTCATTGGCTTCCAGATAGCGGTTCTGGATGACCTCCCATTCATGCCGCCAGATTTCACAATACTTCTGGTCGTTCCAATCAACCGTATCCTCCTTGTGGCTTTTCCACCTGCCGGACGGAAGTTTTATCCGTTCTCCGCTTTCATCAAGGTCATAAACCTTGCGGCTCTTGGGAAGCCATTTCCCATGTTCGTCCATTGCCCTCATAGTGAGCAGGACATGGGCGTGGGGATTGTGTCCCGGCGGATGGGGGTCATGGATGGCAAAATCAGCAATCATGCCTTTGGAAACAAACTGCTGCTGGCAAAACTCCCGAACAAGGACAGCATATTGGTCAGGCGGTATCTCTCTGGGGATGGTAAGCACCCACCGCCTTGCAAGCTGGGAGTTCCATTGTTTTTCCACAGCTTCGGCGGCGTTCCATAGGGTATTGCGGTCTGCATACTCCGGCGGGGCATTTGCCGGGAGCAGGATTTCATTGTGGACGATACCACGCTTTTCCGGGTAGTGCTTCACTTGCTGGTCGTATTCACAGAACAGCTTTTCGCCACTCTGGTAAGCAGCGGCGGCAACCGCAGACTGTCGCTGGCTGCGCTGCACAATCGTGATTTCGTTGTGTGGACAGGGCATTTCGTGTCCCTCCTTTCGGTAATTGGTGGATGGGGTGGCGTTTTACCACCTCATTTTGGGCAGAAAAAAAGCAGGAGACCTTTTTCAGATTTCCTGCTCGGTGTGCCGCTGTATGGGCGGCGGGTATTTAGTTGTAAAAGTTCGGGGCAAGTTGCCCCGATGTGAAGCTGACAAACTGGAAATTATCGCTTTACTTTTGTTGTATCTTAGCCAAAACACTTTCTATTACAAGTGTTCCTGTTATAAAGGCTCCTACAAGGGTATAGTAGTCTAAGCCATACATCAATGGCAAAAGAGAAATAACTACCGTAATAATGGAAAGGACAAACAATGCTTTGAGAACACATTTCTTCTTCAATGAAAACAATGAAAGTAAGAAGATGGCAACAGTAAGTGTGGCTGTAATAAGTGGAGCAAAATTTGCATAGCCAAACGGTGTAAGGCTAAAGTATGAGAATGTTTCTTTTACTCTTTCTGTTGGAGATGTTGCAAAAATACAAACTGCTCCCAAGGGTAATAATTCTAACACTATTGTTAAAGCTGGCAAAACCGCTAAGCAGACTTTCTTCATGTTGTATATCTCCTTTACAGTCGAGTAGACTTACACCTCACAATGTAAGCCCCTCACAGAACCGTACGTGCGGCT
>QULQ01000033.1:3107-4560 GCA_003490145.1 Lachnospiraceae bacterium OM04-12BH | reverse complement strand
GCAGACAGTGGTTTTACGGTGGATATGGCGGCATTGGATAGAAGGCTGACGCCCCAACCCCATGATAACATGTATTCGGATATGTATGAGTACAGTTTCAGGAAAGTATTATGATACAACATCAGAAGGAGGTAATTAAATGCGTATTGGTTCGGGAGTGCAAAGTGCATCGGAAGTATTTGGAAAGTAGCAAAATAATAGCAAAACATATGTTGCCGAAAATGAGGCATTTTCTCAGACATCAGTGAAGGTGTATTTAAAGACGGATGATATGTTGTTTTCAGGTGGAAATGGAACAGGTCTTTCGTTTTATATTAAATACGCAGAAGAGTCAACAGAGGATAATCCTGTAGTGATAGCCAAAGGAGTTGACGAAAATGGAAAAGAATTTGAAGAAAAAATTAATATTAACGATATTGATTTGAGAAATGCTTCTTATGTTGAAATGAGTGCTTTGGAGGCATATTATGATGTTGATAGGGGTAATGGTCTCAGCTCTTTTCCAGAAGAAACTGGTCACATGGGATTAAATGAAAGATGCGACCTTATATCCAGCTTTGAAAAGGTTATTCGGGATATGAATAAATTAGGAAGGTATGATTTGCAGATGTTTTATATGCGAAATATGAATACTTATCTAAATGCAAACAGTAAGCATAAATAGTGCTTAGTTATTTGAATATAGTAGAAAATATTGATATAAAGGAGGTTATAGCTATGCAGATTAGTGGATATTCCAGTGCCGCAATGTTGGCATATCGTTCTTCTGGTATGAAGCAAAAAGCAGGCACAGTGAAAAAGCAGGATTTTTCTCAGATGGTACAGAACACAAGCGCACAGGCAACAAGCCAAACAGATAAGACAGCGGCGACAAAAGAAGTCTCCGAAGTTGATGAGATGGCAGCGTTCAAGCAGGAAATCTATGAGGAACTGGCTGAAATTGATAAAATGAACTCCTCGGCTATTTTGTCCAATTCTGTACATATCACAGAAGATGGATTCAAAAGAATGAAGGAAGATCCCGCCTATCGCAAAGAAATTATGGATTGGCTTCGTGCAGATGCAAGAGCTTCTCATGGGGTTCCATTTGGTGTCCATGTTACAACAACAATTACAGGAGCTGGAGCAACTTGCTACGGGGCAAATGTTTACCATGATGATAGTGCAGCAACCAAAGCCGCTAAAAAGGATTTGGCTGATAAGAAGGCAGAAGGTTCATTTTATCATTCAGATCGCACCTATGCTGACCGTAGAGCCGCACAGCGCAAGAGGGACAGAGAGTATGTGGCAAGTGAACGCCAAAAGCGGGAACTTATGCAGAAGATGATGCTGGAAAAGAGTATTGACCAAAAGGCACAGCGACAATTACTCGATCAGAAGGCTCTTGCACAGAATGTAGTTGACCAGAATGTAGTTGACCAGAAGTATGTTCAAGATTACTTGCTGGGAATGC
>QULQ01000033.1:837-3097 GCA_003490145.1 Lachnospiraceae bacterium OM04-12BH | reverse complement strand
GACCAGAAGTATGTTCAAGATTACTTGCTGGGAATGCAAGAAAGTAAAAGCTGGAACATTTGAGTATAAATAAATTCATTTATACTTTTATGTAATCATTATGGAAAGGAGATACCGCTACAGGGGGGATTGGTAGTAAACCGTGATCCAAAGACAGGGTTAAATTATTTGTCGATAAAGGGAAATGAGGCACAAGGAGTTTCGGTAATCATAACATCCGATAAAGATATAGAGACGCTGGATAAATTAGCTGATGAATTTCAAAAATATCCGGTAAGTTCACAGCGGTCTACGGCAGGATTATATGCTTTACTTGAGATATCAGGAAATCTGAAACGCGAAAAAGATGGTTTTACATTTTTGACTCCTAATGGAGTTACATATATTCCGTATGATGGTGATTCCAGCAAAGCATGGGAAATTGATATGCCGGGTTCCTGTTATGCTACTGCCAGAAAATGTTTGGAGGCAGAAAATGATTGTGCAGACATAAGTACATGGACAAAAAATTTGAAAGGAATAAAGATATATTATGGTGATAATTATGGCACCACTCAGACAAATAATGTATATAAAGTTGATGATTTAGGCAGATATTATATGTTTGCATAAGATATATATACAAGTATGAAACTATAAAAATATAGTATGTTTTATGTGGTAAAAATATTGTATTTATGAGACTTTTGGTATTTCACAAATACCTAAGAAAAAATAAAGTAGAGGAGAGTGTATATTATGAATATTGATTACAGTCAGTTTTACAGAGGAACAACGAATATTCCCTCATATGGGAATGGTACATATAAGAAAGACACCCTTGTAAAGTATGAATTTAACACTACAGATGAACATGGCAATAAGATTATTGACAAGATGTCAAGGGAAGAAACCCTGCAGGCGATGAAGGACATCGGTTCGCAGTATGGAGATGCGGTTATTGTTGAATTTTCGGGAGATGGAATGGCTGCACTTGTGGAAAACAAGAAAGGTATAGTGGATGCCAATGTAACACAGGAGCAGCGGGAATCAATGGAGGCGAGAAATGCAGCGTTCCAAAAAGAAATTACGCAGGATGATAACTCACTAGAACTTCCGGCATATTCCGGAATGTATGGTGCAGACAAGGCGGTTGCATCTGCGGTAGAGAACTGCAGCAAAGAGGAACAGGGATTTGTGTATGATATCATCCGTCAGAATTTCCTTGTCGGAAATACTGGCTCTATGACAGAGGAAGAACGGCAGGCAAATATTTCACTTGGTATGAAAAAAGCGGAATATGCGGCAGAGAATTTTATCTCGGAAGATAGCAGAAAATCATTTTTGGAAGCAATGGAGTCTATCGCAAAGCTTGCGAGCGCAGGAAAAGCTGACAATAACGGAAATATGGACTATGGAGTAGGGAAAGGTACATATCTTGGACATGGCAGCAATCTTGTAAAGACTACAAATGCGCTTGATATGATGAGGACGATGGACGGCAGTGCATACACGGAATATCAGAAGATTAGTAAAGAAAGCAGCAATGAGGACAGACAGCTTAATGCATTAAAATATCTTACAAATTGGTATGAAGGGGCAGTGAAAAAGAATCCTTCGATGGTTGATAATTACGAAAAGCAGTCGGAGGAATATGTGGAGAAAAATGTAAAAGATCAGAAGCTGGATGCAACTTTTTCAGATATAAAGACAGAGAATAAAGCGGCTTTTTTTGAAAGTCTGAAAGTGTTCCAGAATAATAATCCTAATTTTCTCTCATCTATCATAAATCGGGAGCTGGCATCTAAATTTTGGAGCATTTGATAAACGTAGATTGGAAAAGTTATAATTGCTCGGGAAATGGAAGATAACAACAATAAAGTGTAGAGTGTGCCTTTCACATAGGGACACTTGTTACAAGCAATATTGTAAATGATACAAGTGGAGATTAAGGCACAAATATGATAAAAAAAATATATTTCAGAAATGTTGACTTCTTTAATTGAGGAGTATCGTTTTAATAAAAATACTCTTTCAAAATATTTAGAGATAACTGAAGAAACAATAGATGGAGTAGTAATGGGCAATGTGGAATGTTTGCTAGATGATCCTGCATTGCGTCTTAAAATACTTAGTAAAGCAGGATTTCTGTATTTTGGAGCGATTGAAGATAAGGATAGGCAATTAAGCGGTTTTTTGGAAGTGCTTGTTTCCTATCATGGCATATCCAAGCTAACGATAGCAAAAATGGCTGGTGTTGAGGAAAATGATATTGACAGGC
>QULQ01000033.1:0-827 GCA_003490145.1 Lachnospiraceae bacterium OM04-12BH | reverse complement strand
ATAGCAAAAATGGCTGGTGTTGAGGAAAATGATATTGACAGGCTTTTAGCCAATCCACCAGAAAAGATTGAAATCGAAGTAAAGTATAAAATTGCTGTGACGGTTATGGAACTGCGATTTTGGCTAAAAGATTGTGAATCACCGATATAATCGCGATTTGTGAGTAGAGGGCACTTATGAAAAATAAAAGTATCAATCAAGTTTCCATAATAAATGGTGAAGATGGTCCCACAAGTGTTTTTATATTTGGAGAAGCTCAAAAGCAATCTCTAAAGATTAGAATCCGAAATGCTATCTATCAATCCAGACGAAAAAGGATAGAAAAGAGAATAGCGGCCAACCCGCATACCCTTGCGGAAGTGGTGCAATACGCAAAGGATCATTATGATTTAGTGGAAATCAATCCTGCCGCAACAAATTGGATAGAACGACAGAAAAATCTAAAAGCTAGTTTGATTATGCAGCATAAACCAGAACTTTTGGGCCAAAGGAAGGATATTCCAAAACCAGATTTTCATAATGAAGAATCTGTTAAAAATTTTTTGAATGAAATGGAAATTAGAAATAAATTGATTGACCAAATGCCTGATAATGTAATTCCCATGGATTTTCATTTATATGAAATAAAAATTGGTGAGGATTTAATGGAAATAGAGGTAGATTATACCTGGAATATATTTGGAATATCTTACTCTGGAAATAAGTCGGTCATAAAAAGGTTTAAGAAAATAGCCAGAGATTTATATTGTTATTATGGTGTCAGTGAGGAGGATATAAAGAACCGGACAAAAAGATATTCTTCACTGGTAACGGAATTGAGTTCATAA
>QULQ01000032.1:3749-4632 GCA_003490145.1 Lachnospiraceae bacterium OM04-12BH | reverse complement strand
CCTCACATCCTGCTATGGCACAGATATCTTCTATTTCATATCCCCGATCCAGCATATTTTTGACTACGGTTTTCGTCTTTTCCAAAGTGCCTTCGTTTCTTCCTTCTCTTCTGCCTTCATTTCTGCCTTCTCTTCTGCCCCTTCTTTCTCCCATGCTTTCTCTCTCTTCCATCAATTCTTCCAATGCCTGGCACATGTTGTATTCCTCCTCTTCCCCGTTTTCTGTTTTATACTTATCCTTTTTCTGAAGCATTGCTGCATTATCTGTCATGACTGCTATCGCTTCCCAGGTTTCTTTGCTCAGATGAGCATAAGCCTCATTTTTCATCAGCTCTGCCATCTTCTCTTTATCCTTCCGGCAGTTCATCGCACGGAACAGATGCCTTAAGCCGGAGCGGAATGTATCAAACCCATTCTGTTCATTAATACAGAATAGATGCAAATGGTATTCTTCAAATAACACTCTCAGATTCTCGTCCTCTGGATCAAACTCCATCATATCTGACAGCTTCCTTGGTCCGTCCCATGGTTCCTCACCACTGTAAAGACAGATCGTATAAACCGGATGCAGCCTGTCTGATCTCAGGATTCCTGAAAGTTTCTCATCTATGGTGGTTTTCAATTCTTCCTCAGATTCTTCCTTATGCCTTCCAAGAAGCCTCCGTTCCTGCTTTCTCTCCTTCAGCTGTCTGCTGTACTCTGCAGCATCATAGCCCATGCACCTAACCGGCATGCCATAGTCTATATAGCTTTGGTTTTCTACTGCCAGCACCTGAAGGATCATCCCTGAACGGTACCTCATTTTTACATCACGGATGATCTCGGTTCCTTTTTGCAGTGGCTTTCCTGGCTGCTTTTCCTCCGTGGCCACATAGTTCTCCGA
>QULQ01000032.1:386-3739 GCA_003490145.1 Lachnospiraceae bacterium OM04-12BH | reverse complement strand
CTGGCTGCTTTTCCTCCGTGGCCACATAGTTCTCCGAAGCCTCCTCCAGATCCTCTGCCCGGATGACCTGCCTTCCCTGAAAGCAGCTGCCATTGAAGAGATCTGCAAACCGTCTTTTGTCCTGCAGATACGCCTTCATGCACCTATCGTATTTCCCCATATAATTCCTCCTTTGCCTGCAGGAGCTTTCTATGGGTTTTGAAAATCCCCTGCCTGTTCAATTTAATGTTGGATTGAAAAGCATGGATTTTCTGATCTTTTAGAATATCAGAGTGCTTCCCGGCAGGAAGGCTTCTGATCTTAAGAAAGGACTTTGTCCGAAAATAAGAAAACTTCTATGCTTTGGTTTGAGTGTAGCATAGAAGTTTTCATTATGCAATAAATGTTTTTCCGTTATTCCAATTTTAGCTCAGGTCACTGCAGGAGCAGCTCTTTTCTCACCTCTTCTACAAATGAAGCCTCACATCCCGCTATGGCACAGATATCCTCTATTTCATATCCCCGATCCAGCATATTTCGGACTACGGTTTTCGTCTTTTTTAAACTGCCTTTCATTTCACCCTCATTTCTGTTATCCTCGATCAATTCTTCCAATGCCTGGCACATATTGTATTCCTCCTCTTTCCCGTTTTCTGTTTTATACTTATTCTTCTTCTGAAGCATTGCTGCATTATCTGTCATGACTGCTATTGCTTCCCAGGTTTCTTTGCTCAGATGAGCATAAGCCTCATTTTTTATCAGCTCTGCCATTCTCTCTTTATCCTTCCGGCAGTTCATCGCACAAAACAGCTGCTTTAAGCCGGAATGGAACTCTTCAAACCCTTCCTGCTCGTTGATACAAAATAATGTCAGTGGATAATCCTTAAACAATGATCGAACCGATTCCTCATGATCAAACTCCATCATATCTGACAGCTTTCTTGGCCCGTCCCATGGTTCCTCACCACTGTAAAGGCAGATCGTATAAACCGGATGCAGCCTGTCTGATCTCAGGATTCCTGAAAGTCTTTCATCTATGGTGGTTTTCAGCTCTTTCTCAGGTTCTTCCTTCCGCCTTGCAAGAAGCCTCCGTTCCCGCTTTCTCTCCTTCAGCTGTCTGCTGTATTCTGCGGCATCATAGCCCATGCACCTAACCGGCATGCCATAGTCTATGTAGCTCTGGTTTTCTACCGCCAGCACCTGAAGGATCATCCCTGAACGGTATCTCATTTTCACATCACGGATGATCTCCGTTCCTTTTTGCAGTGGCTTTCCTGGCTGCTTTTCCTCTACGGCCACATAGTTCTCCGAAGCCTCCTCCAGATCCTCTGCCCGGATGACCTGCCTTCCCTGAAAGCAGCTTCCATTGAAGAGATCCGCAAACCGCCTTTTGTCCTGCAGATACGCCTTCATGCACATATCGTATTTTCCCATATGATTCCTCCTTTGCGTGCAGGAGTTTTCTATGGGTTTTGAAAATCCCCTGCCTGTTCAATTAATGTTGGATTGAAAAGCATGGATTTTCTGATCTTTTAGAATATCAGAGCGCTTCCTGGCAGGAAGGCTTCTGATCTTAAGAAAGGACTTTGTCCGAAAATAAGAAAACTTCTATGCTTTGGTCTGAGTGTAGCATAGAAGTTTTCATTATGCAATAAATGTTTTTCCGTCACATACATGGGATATCGAAATCTGCCTCCAGCTGCAGATTCTCACCACAGGTCAATAATCCATTTTTCCGCAGAATAAGAAAAGGCCGGAAAATCCGACCTCTTCTTCACAATTCATCTTTGCAATTTTTCTCTTACAGAAATTACTGTAATAAGGAAAGTACGCCCTGGTTAGACTGGTTAGACTGAGCCAACATAGCCTGACCTGCCTGAGCCAGGATGTTGTTGTTGGAGTATTTAACCATCTCAGTAGCCATATCAGTATCACGGATCTGGCTCTCTGCGCTGGTGGTATTCTCTACAACGTTGTCCAGGTTGTTGATGGTGTGCTCCAGACGGTTCTGTGCAGCACCAAGTGCGGAACGCTGGGTGGATACTTTCTGGATTGCTTCCTTGATAGTATCAACGGCATTCAGCGCATTGGTATCATCTGCACCGTCAACCTTAATGCCATCTACGCCAAGGCTTGCTGCGCTCATGGAATCAATCTTTACGCTAATCTGATTATTGTCAGTAGCATCGGCACCAACATGAAGAGTCAGAGACAATACTCCCTTTAAGGTCTTGTCAACTTTAACATCAGCTGCTGCAGGAGTAACAGCATTGCCGTCCTTATCATATGCCTTTTTGGTAGAATCAGCATCTACATCTACTGTTGCGCCATCACTTGTTTTGAAATAACCATTCAACGTATTGGCAGGAATCTTGTTGCCGTCTGCATCATAATACTGCTTTGAATCATATGTGTAGTCAGTATCCTTTACAGCTTCTGTAGGTGCAGTATATTTAACGTTATTAGTAGTATCCAGTGTTAATGTATCCGCTTTTGCTGCATCTTTATATAATGTAACATCCGCTTTTGCTGTTCCATCTTCGTTAAAGTACTTACTAGCATTAGTAGTTGTTATTGCTGTAGCTTGTCCGCTCTCACCAGCTTTTTGTGCAAAAATTGTTCCATTTACTGTCCAACTTGCTGCTGTCTTATAAACCTTCGCATTAGGGTTGGCATCCAAATAAGTCTTTAACGCAGTAGCATCTGCAATAGCAGTAGTTCCATCTTCCTGATACAAGTTACCAGTTATTGTTTTCGTAGCCTGAGAATCATACTTAAAAGTATAAGCGCTGGAGCTTCTGTCACCCTTTAACAGATATGTCTCATTGAACTTCGTTGTCTCAGATACACGGTCGATCTCTGTGGTCAGCTGATCAATCTCGTTCTGAATATAAGTTCTATCTGTTTCGGAATTGGTTCCGTTAGCAGCCTTTACAGCCAGCTCATTCATTCTCTGTAACATATCCTGAACTTCATTCAGAGCGCCTTCAGCGGTTTGTACTGCACTGATACCGTCCTGTGCATTGGAAGAAGCCTGTGTCAGACCTCTGATCTGCTTTCTCATCTTCTCACTGATGGACAGGCCTGCTGCATCGTCTGCTGCACGGTTGATCTTATAACCGGATGAAAGCTTCTCGGTGGACTTTGCCTGGGTCTTTGTGGTTACGCCTAACATTCTGTTAGAGTTCATTGCTGTTAAATTGTGTTGTACTACCATAATAGTTACCTCCTTGTATTTCTGCGCAAATCCGTTTGCGTCAGTTACTTTGTTATTGGTTGCTTTTTGTCGCTTTTATAGTAACCGGAAACCCGAACTTCAAAGACGGGCCCTGCCTTATGGCATTCAAAGCCTCCGGTTATTACCTTGCTCAGTC
>QULQ01000032.1:0-376 GCA_003490145.1 Lachnospiraceae bacterium OM04-12BH | reverse complement strand
CCTTATGGCATTCAAAGCCTCCGGTTATTACCTTGTTCAGTCCTCCAGATTGCCGTGGGTAATGACGACTCTGGACTTTTTCTTTTTCAGGTACTTGGGATCCGTTTCCGGCTCGGCATAATATTTAGGAAGCTTTGCCTTCTCCTCCGGATCTGTGACCCTGTTCTCCAGTACGGTGCTTCTGACGATATTCACGTCCTTCGGTGCATCCACCATGATGCGGAGATGGTTCTTCGTTCCGCCAAGGAACACGATCTTCACGTTGTCACCGATCATCAGGTATTCTTCTGTGCTTACTGTCAGTCTTAACATCCTTAACCTCCCTGTCTGCTGGTATCCTGCTTTGCTGCTCCATGGATCCGGAGCCTCCAGCCAA
>QULQ01000031.1 GCA_003490145.1 Lachnospiraceae bacterium OM04-12BH | reverse complement strand
TTATCATAGAAGACCTATTAGCTAATACTTATTTACAGAAAAACTTTCACAGACTCGATAAAATCAATGCTACTGTTGCTGGTGTAAAGAAGGGTAAACGATCCATAGCAAGTACCTTGACAATCTTAAGCCACTTTTGTGGCCTGCTGTAAATTTTATTTTCGAATGTTTTCCGGCAGAGTTGGTGACCAAGGGAGCAGCTCTTCCAAAAAGCTGCGGTCTGTGTCTTCCATGTGTTTTGGGATCACGGTCAGCAAATGTTCAAAGTACTCATAGGGTTTTAAGTTGTTTGCCTTCTTCGTTTATTCTGGAACGCTCCTGCGGGGTGCAGATGTCTTTTGCAATGGCAGGAATGGAGTTTTTGATGTATGTGTAGCTTATTTTATTAGCAGCAATTGCCTGCCGGCAGCATTCCTCCAAAACATGATTTCCGTATTTTTTGGAATAATTCAAGATACCGAGACACATCCGGTATATCTGCACCTCAAGCTTCCGGCTTGAAAGAATGCTTTTGATAACAGATACTGTACTGTTTCCAACAGTCATAGCCCTGCGGATGAAGTACTCTGCATTCCATTCACGGTAATCATTATAATCTTTAGGAAGATGTTCTGTGTTGGTACACCACTGTCCCTTACGTGTAGCGCGTTGATGTTCACCAATTAAAATGCCTTTCTGGGAATAAATTTTTACAACAGCAGTTGATGCTTTGATAGAAACTTTCTGATGCTTATAAGCCTTATGGTATTTGTACCCCCCCCCATTATACCCCTGTTTTGTAAAACAGTAGGATTATCAACCGGACTGTCCTCGATAAAAATGAATATGATTTGTGGTGAAAGAAGTTCCTTCGGGGACTTCTTTACTTACGTAAAATTGTCGGTTTGAGTGTCGGTTAAATGTCGTTTTGTTTAGACGGCACATCCCTACCAGTTTACAGAACCGGACAGGTTGATTATTATAAAAACGTAAAGTTCGTTGATAAATTACACGACAAGTGGTATACTATTCCTATATTAAGAATAAAAACGTAAAAACTGTTAATAAATTTGGAGGCACTCATGAAACTTCTTCGTATTACAGCGGAAGGATTACCGCTATTCAAGGAAAAGCTTGATTTGACCTTTTATGCGCAGCAGAGAATCGCAGAAGAACAAAAGAGTATTCTGTATCCGTTATTTTCAAATATTTATTTAAATTCTGCAACTGGTTTTATTGGTATCAATGCATCCGGTAAGACATCTGTATTAAAGGTTATTCTGCTTGCTTTAGAAATAATCAATAATGAGCCAATTAACCACATTGAAACCAGAGATATATTGGGAGACGCAAAAGAAGTTAAATTGAATATGTATTTCTTTTCCGGAAAGACGAATGAAATTTGTCGATTGGAAACGATTATTGCATCCAAGAAAAGTAAGTCAGAAGGGACAAATTACAGTATTGTCTCAGAGTCTTTATGGAAAAAGAATGTAGTTGAAGTGACTACCCGCAAGGCAATGCTTGATTTTGAGGGAAAAGAGCCGGCGATAATCAGGAGCAGCCAGGAAGAATTTTTATCCGAAGATGTAAGTATTATGATTGCCAGGAATAAAAAGACAAAGGAACATATACGTATAGTAAATCTTTTGAAATATACGAATGAAAATGTTCTTCCATTCTCAGAAGATATTCCTACAGAGGTCATTACATTCTTGGATCCGACAATTGAGAGGTTGCATTTTGATGAAAATGACAATAGGACACTAATCCATCTGAAATTCAAGGGAAAAGAGGAAATTCTTCTTAATAATCCGGTGGAACTGAACAACTACCTTTCATCAGGTACGGTAAAAGGAATGATTACTTTTACCCTTGCGCAGGAAGTATTGCAAAAAGGTGGGTATATTGTTGTAGATGAAGTAGAGAACCATTTCAATAAAGAAATTGTTACGACACTGATGCGATTCTTCATGGACAGCAAGCTGAACAAAAAAGGTGGTATACTTATCTTTTCTACACATTATCCGGAATTACTTGATGAGTATGATCGTAATGATAGCATATTTATTACCAGAAATCGTAATGGCATCACAGTAGAGAATCTATCAAATATACTGAAAAGAAATGATATCAAGAAGAGCGATGCATACCAGAGCGGTTTTCTTGAAGGTACGACTCCGACATACGAGGCATATATGCAGCTAAAGAAGAGTATCGCTGCCTTTCTTGCATAGGAGGTACCCATGGAATTAGCAAAATATAAGGCATGTATCTGTGAGGGCGCAGCTGAAACTGCCATTATAGATATACTCTTGGATTATGGGCTCCTGATTTTTTCCCGAGAAGAGATGATTGAGGAAGAAGTGATCCGCTGTCGGGAAGGCAAGAAGTTTGAAGAAAAATATTTGAGAAAAGGATTTATGGATAAGATTTCTGTTATTAGAATTCTTGACTCAAGACGTGAAAACTTTAAGCTCAGTAAGGCATACGCTGGCAAGGTGGATGTGATTAATGTTATTACGGCACCGGAAATAGAGATGCTAATCATCTTTAATGAGAATAAGTATAAGGAATTCAAGAAAACCGGGAAGAAACCCAGCAGTTTTTGCAAAGAGGATTTGAAGATGACGGAGGTAAAGTCCTATGATTTTGTGAAAACGTACTTCAGCGATCCGAGGATTCTTGTTACGACAATAAAGAAATATTATGAAATGTCAAAAGTTCAAAAGGGTGAATATACATTGCTGGACTTGTTACGATAATATTTATTGAAATTTGGAAAGGCGCTTGCAGAAATGTAAGGAGTTGAATTATTCAGATGTCATGGTAGGAGAGCATTATTATGAATGCTTTAGATAGCGTCACAGAAGGCAGTAAATGGGAAAATATTGATGACTTGACAGAAGAATTTATAATTTGGTGGCAAGGAGCTTGCTTCATGGATACAGGGCGTTTCAGTATTGCGTAATATGTGTGCTCATAATTCCAGAATTTACAATCGCACAATACATACGACACCGGAAATTCTGAATGCAGATAAGGTCACACCACCGCCAGCACATAACGGTTTGTATCAAATCCTACTGGCAATGAAGTATCTGCGTTCATCCGATGAGGAGTGGACAGTATTTGTTGATGCTTTTGATAAGCTGATTCAAAATAATATTGGTGTAGTCAGTCTTACAGCAATGAATCTTCCGGCGGATTGGAAAGCACATCTAAGTGTATAAATGAAGCAGAGCTGCATAAAATAGTAAAGCAGACCTAACCAAGCATTTTTTGCTCAAACCGGTTAGGCTTTCGGCGGAGTGTTACGATAAGCACTTCGCCATTTTTATTTTGATAAAACATTCATAATAAAGGCAGAATGCTTGAATTGATATACCTGTTGCTGATTTCATGAGCTGTCATGGAACTGCTCTCATGAGCTGTTGCTGAACTGCTCAGTTTTGCGTCATGAACGTCGTATGGGTTATCGTCGCCGGAGATTTTCTTCGGCGGCGTTCGCTTACTCATTCACAACAAGCATTTCGTGTTCTGCCACATAGCTGACCATTTGGTCATCGACCAGCCGCTTTTGCGTCTGACTGGCATACATCAGGCTCTTTTCGCAGACGCAGTTTACCATCCGCGGAACGCCGGTCGAGATCTGATAGATCCGATCGATGGCGGAGTCAATAAATATGTTCTGCGTGCAGCCCCGTATCCGATGTGTTTCTGAAACTGGAAAATATTAAGCTGAATAAAATAAAAGTTTCCGAAATGGGAAAATAATTTGATATTCTGCGTATAATATACTATACTGAGAAAAAAGGAGAAATACAGATATGGTTGAACGAAAAGAATATCTTGACCAGCTTTGGGCATGGAAAGACGAGCAGCAGATCAAGGTCGTGACCGGAATCCGTCGCTGTGGAAAATCTGTACTTTTGGAACAGTATCAGCAGAGACTCTTAGCGAATGGAGTCACACCAGAACAGATTATTTCTATCAATTTTGAAAATCTGGATTACGAACCTTTAAAGGATTATATGAAGCTGTACAACTATCTCAAAGAATGTTTGTGTGCAGATAAGATGACATACATCTTTTTGGATGAGGTTCAGGAAGTTTCATCATTCGAGAAAGTGGTTGACAGCCTTTATATCAGAGACCATGTGGATGTTTATATCACAGGTTCCAATGCATATATGCTGTCAAGTGAGCTTGCAACGCTTTTGTCAGGAAGGTACACAGAGATCAAGATGCTGCCGCTTTCTTTCCGCGAGTATATGGCGGTGACAGGTATGGCAAAAGAGGAAGCTTTTGCAGAGTTTATGAAAACTGGCGGAATTCCGTATGTGGCAGTAATGAACCGAACGGATGAAAAAATAGATCAGTATTTGGAGGGAATCTACAATACCGTCATTGTAAAAGAAATTGAACAGCGTCAGGCAAGAAGAGAAAAAGAGGGTGGAAAAAGAAAAATCACAGACATTGCGTTAGTGAAGACAATTGCCAGGTATCTGGCAAGCATTATCGGTAGTCCGGTGTCTATGAAAAATATAACCGATTATCTGACCTCAGCGGGCAGAAAAGTATCCCAAAACACAGTCAGCGATTATGTTGAAGCTCTGACAGAGTCCTTCATTTTTTATCCTGTTGAACGATTTGACATTGTGGGAAAGCAGCTCTTAAAGGTCAACAATAAGTTTTACATGGTAGATATGGGAATCAGAAACCACATTCTTTCAAGAAAACGATACGATCTTGGATTTACCATTGAGAACATTGTATATCTCGAACTTTCACGAAGGGGCGGTAAAGTCAATGTTGGAAAATATGGTTCTACTGAGGTCGACTTTGTGACACAGAAGGAAGGTGTTCTTACCTATTATCAGGTAACTGCAGATATGACGGCGGAAGAAACCTTTGAAAGAGAGATGAGACCGCTGCGGAGCATTCAGGATAATTATGAAAAGATTGTCCTGACACTGGATCGTTTTTCACTCGGAAATTACGATGGCATAAAAGTTGTGAATGTCATCGACTGGCTTTTGGGATGAGAAATTTGCGCATGAGTGATATGGAAATTAGTCGAAAAAGCAGACTGATAGTAATAATCAGAAACTGGATGGAAAAAGTGTCACAGAATGTGATTCATTAAGTCTGGCGTGGGAATACTTTGCGCTTACGACTATAGAGAGATTCACGTGAAGCTTTATGAAATTTTTATAGATGAGCTGATGTAGATATGTGTTTATAAATTAAATATTATAAAACGATAAACTGACCAAAATATATTGTTGCTAAATGAAATGTATGATATGATATGTTTACAATTCAATGTAAGCATATATGAAATGATAAACAATATCATTGAGTCAGGTGTTCATTATTGAGCAGAATAAAAATTGATTTTTACCAAGGGAAGGATCTTTTCTGCTGCTGTCAGGCCAGTTCAGACTGGCGTCTAAATCTGAAATCTATGCTTATTTTCAAAAATATATAAGCGGGAGATTTTAGAGGATTTTTAAATGAAAGGATTATCTGTCATCATCTGGATTTCCCAGTAAGGAGAGCAGATGGAAACAAATGATCTTACAGCAAAGAATTTTGAAACATATCCGGATGTAGCAGCTGATATCATTAATGTATTGATATATGAGGGAGAGCAGAGGATTGATAAGGACGACTTCGTGGCATCACCGACAGAGACTGTATATCAGGGAAGAGAGAATCTGAGGAACCAGTTGGAAGATGTAGCCAGGTATGAAATACATGATGGACGGGTGACGATGCAGTACCTGTTTGCCAATCAGACAAGACGGGATTCCAAGATGATATTCAGGAAGGCAGGTTATGTTGGCAGTGCATATCGTGAACAGTACGATGGCAAAGCGAAGGATGTTTATCCGGTAGTTGAAATTGTTTTATACTGGGGAGAAGGATCATGGAAGCAGAACAGAAGCATTTACGAAATGTTTCAGAGCAGAAATTATCCCGG
>QULQ01000030.1 GCA_003490145.1 Lachnospiraceae bacterium OM04-12BH | reverse complement strand
GGTTGGGGCGTCAGCCTTCTATCCAATGCCGCCATATCCACCGTAAAACCACTGTCTGCCACAGAGAAAGCGCCATTGCTGAATTGAAACTCCGAAGTAAAATCGGGAATCCCCAGATCACCGCTTGTCCTGTTATGTCCTATAATATTTATCAATGCATCCTTTATCCGCTCTATCTTGGCATTGTCTTTTGTTTTGTTGATCAGATTAGCGGCTTTTTCCGGCAACCCGCCAATTTTTCCGTCCGGTGTCAGATAAAGGTTCTCCAGAGAAATATCTTCTCCCGTAACCCCTTTTAAGTAACGCCTGACTTCCTGCACATCCGTGGCATACTGATAGGTATTAGACGACAGATTTCCCACACTGTCAGCAATTCCTGTGTAATACTGATACATCCGGTCACTGTACTTTTCTTCTACCAGTTTCTGAACCTGTTCCCGGACTTCTTTATCTTCGATACCGCTCACTGTTACATTCCCATTGCTTTCAATCTTTATCTGCATTCCATCCAGCTCATCACGTGAGATACCTTTGCTTTCCAGATCCTTTACAAAATCCTCGGAAAAATCATGTTTCAGTTCCGCCTTCTGCTGTGCTTTCTCAAAATCTTTCAGGTTGGCAAAAATTTTCACATACTCCATTTCCACATCATCCAGTGTCTTTCCTTCTGCCATGTCCTGCAACAATTCATCCACTGTGCGTCCGCCTTTGTATTTCTTTTCTTCCGGCAGACTTTCAAACTGCTTCTGGTGGAGTTTATCCATTTCTTTTGTATAATTTTTCTCTGTATCCATCAGGACTTCATTATATTTGTCGAGGTATTCCCTCCAATTTTCATCTTTCCGGCTGTATGCACCGTGAAGGTTCCCGAATGCCGCCCTTATGGCATCGGTCTTTTCCTGTTCTTTATTTTCAGAAACCTTGAAACTGATTTTATAATAATCATCCGGGGAAACTTCTTCCCCATTTTTGTTTTCTATCTTGATACAATATTTATTGGTATTTGTATCCCAGTTCGGGATGGTCAGTGTTTTACGTCCTTCTCCGTCCCATTCTGCCTTTCCGACCTGATTGCCATATTCATCATATAAGGTGAGGTCATAATCACAGCCTTCCGGCATGTCCATGTATATTTGAACCCCAAAATAATTCTGTATGGTTCGATTAAATGGAATGGAAAAGTTGTAGAAATCCACATCCTTTTTATCACTGAGATTTCCTTTCAGACTGCTGGTTTCGTCCTTAATCAGAAAATCCAGATCCAGAAACGTACTTCCCTTCTTCTTGTCCGAAACCTCATAAGTGGTATGCTGTCTGCGATAAGTGTCATTGCTGCCAAGTGTACAGGAATCTTCCTGAAGTGTCATATTTTTCTTCAGTTTTCCTTCAAAAAATGCCACTGTTTCCTTTCCAGACATGAAAAAATCGGTTTTTGACGAAATGCTGCCCCATATGTAGAACCAGTATTGTTTATTTCCATTTCTATTTTCTTCTCCCCAATGATCTATTACAGTTCTGGCACTTACATACGCAGAAGCAAGTACATGAACAAGAAGCATATGCCATAAATGTTCCTTTTTCAGTCTTTGTTTTCTTCCCTAATTTCATATGGAACTCCTCCTATCTCAATATCATTTTTGCATCATGCATAAAATTATTCTCCTATTTTGGATGCCAACACTGTATAAAATTCTTTTTCCTGTTGCAGATATGCTGTCCTTTCCTCTGTCATTCGGAATCTATTCACTCTCCATAACGGTCCAAGTGATCTATTACTTTTATGACCATCTATACCAAGTTCCGCTATTCAAAAGCTGTGACATACTTTCTTCATATCTTTTCACTGCTTTCTGCTGAATGGAACTAGGCACCACATAATCGTTACCAACTTCACTTATTTTCCCATTTACCAGTTCGCAATGTGTCCCGTTTATCACAAATTCTCTGCTTGTATCCACTCCCTGTGACGCAAGAAAATCTAAAATATAATCGGTGTATGTATCTGTCATACTTGAAAAATACTGCTGATCCGCAAAATGTATCAGGGAGCTCAGACCACCTATCATCATATTGCATCTTTCATCATCTGCCTTGCTTCCGTTTCCATAGCCCTCGCCCCAGACAAAATCTTCCTGTACCGTCATGCTGTATCCATTTCCAAGATTAAATCTGCTTCCAACCCCAATCGTGATACTGTTTGTACTGGGATCATATGGTTTGTACCCTCTGGTTTTAAATGGCTGCTGTACGGTTCCAAAGGTTTGAATCTCGGATGGGAGATATGACATACCCGTAATTGCCGTAAACGCTTTCTGCCCATTCACATAAAAGGAAGTATGGGTTGCACTGTCTATATCCGCTGTAATCTCGACTTTCTCATCATTGGCAAAAGGATTCTGTCCGGTCATTCCGGTTCCATATGCAAACAGCATTCTTGTAAACTGATATCTTGTATGCTCATCAAAATGATTCAGTGTCTCTGTATCTTCTCCCTTTACATCTCCATTGCAAAAATCAACAAATTCATTTTTGCTGCCATCTTTTGTAGATAATTTACCTGTCTTTGTGTTATAAATGAAATTATAGGAACTTCCAACTTTCGTTATACTCATAAAATTGTTCTCCTTTCTGCATAGGAGTCAGTAATATGCTCTGACTCCTACATGAAATACTTTTTAAAAATCTAATTCATTACCCGGATATGGCTCCATAATACACTTAAACTTTCCATTTTTTGAAATGCTTTCAACTTTCACCGAATCCTCAAATGTGACTGTCATCTGTGTATCGTAAGTTTTCCATTCAAACTGCGACCAGCTTACACCGTTACCGGTATGATCATAAGCCTTGATTGCATCGTTATATTGCTTTTTTTGTTTTTCTGAATATTCCGGCACATTTTCAGTATTATTTATTTCCAACAACATTCTTAAACTATCCGGCACTCCATCTAACGCTTTTCTCCACGCTTCACTCTGTTGCTTTGCAACCGCCATCTCATGCTTTTTCCTTATTATTTCAATATTTCTCAAACATTTTAATGCCCGCATTAAACAATAAAACCAATTTTTTCAAACAGAAATTCACAATATTTATGCATATCCTGATTTCCGCTTCTTAAAACATAAGAAAACAAAGACTTTATATCTATATTTCCTCCCGTTCTTTCATATTGCTCCAGATAAAGTGAACGGAACTCTAAATAAGAATCTTGAATATAGTCACATGCCTGATTTATATCAAAGGCATCAAACGATTCATCCAATTTTGTATTCTGAAATTTCTGCTTATTTTCTGCATTTTGCTTTTGACTTTTGGCAACCATTTTGTCCCATTTTATCAGTTCCTCAAAACCTTTATTTAGCTTTTCCAATTCTTCATCCATTGACAACAGACGTCTTTTTCCACTCTCTGGATTATCGCATACATACACTTCTCTTGTTCCATTCCTATATCCTTCTACAATTTTTTGATACATAGTAGAATAGGCATATGCAGCTCCCATTCCAATATCATCGAAACCATATCCATTTTTACTTTCACGGATACTCTTTAAATATTTAGTCTCTTCATCCCATAATTCTTGAAGATAATCCTTTGACCAAGTAGTTTTAGGCACTGTTTCTCTAATATAATTTACGTAACCAGCGTCTAAGGCAAACCTATCATGTATATATGCGTTTTCCTGATTTTCCCCATCGGCTTCATCTGAATGCCCTATCCTCCGGCATACGTCCTTGCTGGATGTTACGGTCATTTTTTCTTGCGATTCATTTGCCTTATGCTTTTTATGAGAAAGCTCTATAGTTTTCATATGATCGCCTTTTTGATGACCGTACAATGAAGATACGGTATTCTGACCAAAACCAATGTGCATACTTCTATTCCTCCAATCAGTTTATCTGAATTGTACCGTCTGCTATAACAAACTGTACATTCAACTCAGACATAATATCTTTGTGCTGTGTCCGGTTATATGCTAAAATTTTCCGGATATCACTTGCGTAATCCTGATAGGTCAGATTCCCGCCCGGATTTAACTGAATTTTCAACGCCTAATCCCATATTAACTCCTTTTGTTTTGCCATTACGATAATCACAACCACAACACTCCACAAAATATTTCATTATTCTGACCTAGTTTTCCCTTTTCTTCGGTCCTTTCGGCTGGTGATAAATTGCTGAATACTCTGCCGTCCTGCCAAGAACTGTTTTTCCACTTCATTCTGGGCAATTCTCTCCACTACCTTCAATACCTTGTTTGTAATCTTTTCTTTCTTCAAAATTATAGAAATTGATACTATGCATATGTATCAAAACCTACCTTATTTTTAGTTGTCGCTTCTATAGCAATCATATTTTCTGTTTTTTTATCTTCTTTTTCTTTATCCTCTTTCATTCTCTCCAGCCATTTGTCAATTTCTGAATCCGTACCAGTCTCTCCAAAAATGCCACAGGTTGTCATTTCGGTTCCATTATTCGTAAACTTAAACTCCACTGATATCAGTTTACTACCATGACTTATTGCCGCCTTCTGTGCATTTCGTATAACATCTGGCATAATTGCTAAATTTTCCTCAAGCCATTTCGCAGTTTTTTCATCTCCACATGCCTTTCGCATTACACTTCCGTCAATCAATACAGAAGCATTTTTGCATGGAGTCAAACATTTATACTTGTTAGTCAAATATTTTGAATAGTCTGATACATTTTTAAACTTATTGGCTGAATTCATAGTGTATCCTGCATAATAATTCTTTTCACTATTCTTTGATGGCTTTACATTTTCATTTTTTACATTTCCGTATGTGTATGTATTGGCATACGATGATACTCCATTAATTCCCATACTGCATCTCTCCTTTCTATTTAGCCTTGATTTTTTATTTGCAGGCTATTGGGTTTTGTTCGATACGCTTACTGCCATTGTAAAATTTGCCTCATAAGAAGCTACTGCCTGACTTATTGTGACAGTCTTAGCAGACGAACTACTCTCAGCCACCAATCGAGTTCTGGCATCCTGAGCGGATAACCTTTTATTTTGCGCATATTCTTCATAAGCTGTTCTTTCCGCTTGTTTTTTCTGAATCCGCTTTTTTTCCTGTTGTTTCTTTACCTGATTTTCTATTCTCTTTTTATTTTCTATTCTGCGCTCCCAAAAACTATTTTTTGACTTATCATTAAAAATCTTCCCACCATTCCCATTGTTATAACCGGCACTCCACATCTCAGCATGACATTCTTCTTTTGATGCTCCATAATATATTGTAGAAAACGCTCCTCCACATATACCGGACCATTTATCCGGTTGTGACCAACCCACCTGCAAATCATTTAATACCCATGCTTCATACTCTGGATCGTTCTTCATCGCTTCAAAACCCGCCTCTGAAATGGTGACAGATATTGACTCGCCTGCCCTTGTGGGATGCATTGGAATTTGGGATATTTTATTGTAAATGTACTGCTTGTATTCCACCATCGTCATATCTTTAGCAGACACAGAACCTATTTTTGAATTGCCCACTATACTTCCGCTAGCTTCGCTCTTTTCTCTTACACTATCCGCAAACCTTGTATCTTCCTTCTCCTGATCTTTAGCCACAATTTTCTGCTGGTACTGATTGCAAGCCCGTGTCATATAGTTCACATTAATTGTATTACTCATAGTAACCTCCTTTGCTTTCTTTATCGGATAAAATAACCTGTTCTCCCAGTCCCATATCATCAAACGACCATATTACGCACACAAAGACCATCTCTTTACAAGATGACCACTGCCTTAAATTCATTTTCATCGCAGGAAAGCACCATATCACCGCCATATTTATCCACAACTACTTTTACATTTAACAATCCAATACCGTGATGATCCCCTCTTTTGCTCTTTATCGTATCATTTTCAATTTCCGCCTTTTCTGTCACCGGATTTCTCACCGCAAATATCAGTTTATGTTCTTCCCCCTCTAATTTCAGATGAATGACCGCTTTTCCAGTATTTTTCAGCACCTTTTCCCTCTCCCGGATTGCATTATCCAATAAATTAGAGAGCAGAATCACAATCTCTTCCTCTTCCAGACAAATCTCCTTCAAATCCCCTACTTTTAGGATCACTGCTATGTGCTTCTCCTGCATGCTGCGGTATTTCTGGTTTAAAACAGCATTGACCACCGGATGATTTGTGTTGATTGCCGACATCTCGACAGCTATGCTCTCTGTCAGCTTCTGCGTAAATGAAAGTGCCTCATCTGTGTGTCCATTCTTAATCAACGTCTGGATTGTGGAAAGCTGATTTTTATAATCGTGCATTTTTCTTCGCTGACGCTCATAGATTTCTTCCCGGTCCTGATAATCTGCAATACGATTTTTCTGATTTTGTTCCGTAAGTACCGCAATTTTTATTCTCTCTTCTTTTTCAATGGTATTCTGCATGAACTCCATAAGGATAAGGTTAATCGCAACCAGTCCCACCGAAAGAAATAAAAATACATTCTGCATATCATCGTTTTCTGAATAAAACATAAGAATGAAACCGACCACCGTAAATACAGGAACACAGAAAAACTGTAACCATTCTTTTCCTGTAATCAGACCGTAGCTTTTTCTTGTCTTGCTAAATCTTCTGATAAACAACATCAGAATGATAAAAGCAGTCTTTGATATCAGTGCCTGTAAAAACCATTTTTCTTGGATTGAACCTCCTCCTCCCAGCAAAACAGTCACATAATCAATCAATACAAGCATTGTATAGTTGATGATTGAAAATAAAAAACTCTGCCGGAAGGAGACCTCATAATAAGCCAGATT
>QULQ01000003.1:161721-314139 GCA_003490145.1 Lachnospiraceae bacterium OM04-12BH | reverse complement strand
TATAGCGTTCCTTTTACTTCCAGCATTTCCGCAATAAATACCAATACCCAGAATGTCATATTATTCTTCTCCTTTATACAGCATATATTCCCTCTTCACCTGTGCATATCGTGCCTTGGGAACCGGAATCTTTTTTCCCGTGGTAAGTGTCATCACATATCCGCTGATCTTTGTAATGTACCTCATATTTACAAGAAAACTTAAATGCGCCCGCACAAATCCCATATTCTTTAATTCGTTTTCCAGTTCATCCAGTTTTTTATAAATCTGAAACGTACCTTTTTCAGTATAAAATACATTTTTGTGAAGTTCTGTTTCTATATAAATGATGTCATCTGCATAAAGTTTTATCGTTCCCTCCACAAAACGAAATTCGAGAATCCTACGGTTTTTATTAATTTCTGCTATCAAATCATCCATACATTCTTCTATGGTGTCTGCAAGGTTATCTTTCAGCAGAAATCGGCTTGCTTTCACCTTATATCCATCCAGTGCGTAATTCATGTATGCCGTCACCAGCACAACTGGAAGTTTTGGATATTTTTCTTTAATCCTCATAGCTGTTTTCAGCCCATCCATCCCCTGCATATTGATGTCCAGAAATAATAGCTGACACGCTTCCAAAGCCGATTGTTCTTCGCATAACTGTTCTCCAGAATCATATTCTGTAATAGCAAACTCATAATTCTTTTTTTCACCATAGTCTGACAGCAAATCTGACAGATTTTTTCTGTCATCTATCCTGTCATCACAAATAATAATGTTCATATTTTTCATTCCTGTCTTTAATTGCTCTCATGCCTATAAACCATACAAGTCTCACCTAGCACTCTTTATTATATCAAACAAATCTTTCACTCGATCATTCTCTGCATCAAATGACTATTTTCCGCATAGAACGACTATCTCCTATAGAAACGCAGAAGCACAGTATCTCAAACTCTTTGAAATACAATGCTTCCCTGCATTTTCTATATCGTCATGTTGATATTATTACTTTGCTATCCTGCACACTCTCTGGGAGTGACTGTATCTATCAAAAAAGAAGCCAGCAGTTTATTCACACACTACTGACTTCCTATATTATTCATTTTATTTACTTCGCTGTGTCTCAGACAAGTTTTCCATCTTTAAACACAATCTCTTTTATTTCTTAATATGCTTAAAAAGTTTCGTAACAAACAAGGCTTTCAAGCGCTTTTCTATCCTTTGAATGTCTGTCTGGTGATGCCTTTTCTGTGTCAGCATATCCCACCGCAATAATTGCTATTGGTTCAAGGTTACTTGGAATATTAAACTCATTTCTGATAATCTCAGGATCAAAATATGTAAGCCAACAAGAACTAAGTCCTAAATCCTCTGCTTCTAATACTATATGATCCGCAACTATTGTTGCATCAACACTTACCATATCCTTTTTATCAAACGGACGCACAAAAACATCTGAATGATCCCCACATACAATGATAGCCAACGGGGCGCCATGATAATTTACTCCTTTAGACAATTTTTCTTTTGCTTCTTGGCTACTAATTACTAACAGTCTCTGCGACTGAGCATTTGCTGCTGTTGGAGCAATTCTAGCAGCCTCCAGAATTTTGTCCAATTTTTCCTTTTCAATCTCATCAGTTTTATACTTTCTTACAGAACATCTCTGTTTTGCTGAAGATAAAAACTCCATAAAAATATTCCTCACTTTCATTTTTAATACATTTTTGTTGTGCCTGCTCAACAAGTACGCTATAATGCTATCACAGTATTTCTTTTTTACAAGTACGCACTTTTAAGTGCCATACTACCCAAAATGATACTATGGATTCAAATTTCAGGAGGTCGTATATAATGAAACCATGTCAATCTTTCCAATGTCCAGTAGAAGCAACCCTTCAGCTTATAGGTGGTAAATATAAGTCACTTATCCTATGGCATCTCATTGGAAAAACACTTAGATTTAATGAATTAGGAAAGCTCATTAAATCTGCAACTCCCAAAATGCTTACCCAGCAACTTAGAGAATTAGAAAATGACGGATTAATCAACAGGGTCGTTTATCCTGTAGTTCCTCCCAAAACCGAATACTCTTGATACGTTTTGTCAAGGGTGTTTAAGAACTTTTTTCGCTGTCATTCAAAATCAGACGCTTGATTTTGTCGCTCATGGTTTCTTTGCTCGTTTCACTGAAATGGATTTTGACGCGGTAGGTGGTCTTTCCGATTTTCTTTATCATTACAGGTGGCGCGGCTTCCTTTACGGTCAGAGGGGAAGCGGTTGCGGGGGTGCTGCGGTTGCTGGTGTCGTTGTTCATAGGCTCTCCTTTCCATGAGAAAAGCCCCATGCGGTCATACATGGGGCGGTGGTTTTGAGGTTGAAGTGGCGAAGTGGCAAAGTGGCAAGGTATCTGGGTTTTGCCACTTGGATTTTGCCGTTTCACTTTTTAAGAGCGTGATACCATGCCGCGCCAATGCGCTTTGAGGTAATGCGCCCGTCAAGGTTTCTCTTTGCCGCCCGGACGGTACGGGCGGATATGCCCGCTTCTGTAGCGGCTTTCTCTATGTCCTCGCTGGCAAGCTCTTTCCCGTCTGCCAGTAAATCCAGTATCAGCCGTTCCGCCTGTTCGGTTTTGGTGGCGGTGTTGCCGCCCGCGCCGGACAGCAGCTCGTCGGCGGTGATGTCGTATTCGCCTATCCATGAAAAGCCCGTTTCCGGGTCAAGGCAAAAGGCAACGGGCTTGCCCTCCGGCGCAAGGGAAGATTTGTCATGGACGATAACGCGCACATTCGGTTCTCGCTTCACGCGCCCGATCAGCAGGACGCTCCTTGCTGCGGCGCGGAAGTCGATAGAACCTAAGCCCCGGTATGCGCTCTGCCCTCCGGCAGCTTTGTTGAGATGTCCGATAAGGATAACGGCGCACCCGGTACGCTCGGCAACATCGGCAAGGCGGCGGAACATGGGGCGCACTTCGTTTGCCCGGTTCATGTCGGTTTTTTCGCCCATGTACGCCTGTATGGGGTCAAGGATAATCAGCCGCGCCCCGTTCTGCGTGATTGCCTTTTCTATGCGCTCATCGGACAGGGTAAGCTCCCGCTTGGCTTCATCAATCACAAGCACCCGGTCAAGGTCTGCGGCGGCTTCTATCAAGCGTGGCTTGACGGTATCGCCCAGCCCGTCCTCGGCGGTCTGGTAAATTACTTGGAATGGCGGCAAGGGCTTCATTCCCGGCAGCGTTCCCCCGGTGGTGCAGGCGGCGGCAAGGCGTAGGGCAAAAGTGGTCTTGCCCTCGCCGGGATTGCCCTGCACAATGGTTACTTTCCCAAAGGGAATATACGGCTCCCATAGCCATTCAACGGTCTGTGTGTCAACCTCGCTCATGCGGATAATCTCAACGGTTTCTTCCTGCGGCGGCTCTTTCAAGCCGTAGATTGCTTCCCGCAAATACTTCCCGTCTGTGATTTCTGCCCGGTGCTGCAATACCTCGTTCCAGTCCTTGAAAAGAGGGATAAGCCGATGGACGGTCAAGCCCTCCGGCACAAGCTCCGCAAAGCGGCTGCAAGCGTCGCTTCCGGCTTGGTCGCTGTCAAGGCAGAGAAAAACGGTCTTGATGTTCGGACGGTCAGAGAGAAAGCGCAACAGGGCTTTTTCTCCCACGCCGCCCAACGCCAGATAGCTTTGCTTCTGCCAGTCCTTTTTGAACAGGCAGAGGAAAGATAAGAGGTCTATCGGGGCTTCAAAGACAAACAACCTTTCGCCCTCGCCACGGTAGCAGAAGTTAAAGGCTTTGTCGCTGCCTTTCACATCAAGCCGAAAACTCCCGGCTGTGCCGCGCTGATGGGCGTATCGCGGTATGCCGCTTTCATCTCTGCCGACGAATACGGCGTTATGGTGGGCGGCTTCCTCGTAAATATCCCCGGTGGAAAAGAAAAAGCCCGTCACATCTTCATCAATGCGGCGGGCTGCTGTGAGGTAGTTCCTCGCTATGCGGTTGTCGGTGCTGCGGGGTGGTAGCCGGAAGTCGGATAGGGGCGCGGGGCTTGGTCTGTCCAGCGGCGGGGCGGCTCCTTTTTCGCCTGTCAGCAGTTCAACGGCTTCGGTGAAGCTCTTGCCGAAAAACTCCATGACAAAATCAATGGGTGCACCGCCCTTGCTCTGGCTGTGCCTGTACCATTTGTTTCCCCGGACGGTCAGGCTGTCGTGCCGCTTCCAGCGGTATTCCTGTCCGGCGCGGGTAAGCTGCTCGCCCTGTGATTGCAGGAAAGAAACAAGGTCGGCTTGGTTGGCGCGGTCTATCTGTTCTTGGGTGTAATACATAAAAGTTCAACTCCTTTCAGCGGTCTATATCATGCCGTTTGGTGCGGCTCTGCGTCTGCTCCGCTTGGTCGGCGCGGAGTGCAATATCCACGCATTTGCGGATTTTTTGAAGCTCTGAAACATTGGTGCGGGTATCTTTCAGTTTGGTATAATCGCTGTCCCTCTGTGTTTTGAGGTCAGCATATTCCTGTTCCCATTCCGCAATAGGCAAGGTCTTTGTTCCTTTCTGCAGATTTGCATGGAGATAGCGACTTGCTGCGTTCCATAGGGTCAGCTCGGCGCGGTGGGCTTCCTCGTACTTGTCGCGCTTGTTTGTCCAGCCGTTTTGCAGCTTTTTCAGTTCATCGTGAATGGGCTTGTACTCTGTGTAGTTCTTCCCGTATTCAATTAGCTTTTGTAGCTTCTTCATGCGTTCCTCGGCGGTTTTCATTCCTGCCCGGATTGAATAGGCTCTATCACTGACAGAGGAAAGGGAAGCGTCAAGCTCATCAAGATTAGAGATACCATGCTCGGAGAGATAGTTGACCGCTGCCGCTATGGTTTTCAGTTCATCGGCTGTGTGCTGTTGTTGCCAACGCTGCGAATACTTCCGGCTCTTTTCTCTCTGAACGCTCAAATACTTCATCAACAGATTTGCAAGGTTGGGAGATTGCGGCGGCGGCTTCGGGGCGGTTTCCCACACTTTGAACAGGTCGGCAATCCATTCTTTGAGCTTGCTAACCTGCGCCCGGATTTCCCGTATAAGGCGGTTTGCTTTTTGGATATTTCGGTTCAGTTCGCCTTTCTCGGTGGCTACACCTTTCTTCTCCATTTGACAGGCGGCTACGCCCATATGGACGGTCGGTATTTCGTCAATGCCGCGCTCGGCGTTGCTGCGGTGGTCGATACGCTCCGGGCTTCCGTTTCTCTCCAAAAAGTCGTTGGTATAGTCAGCCCATGCCTTGCGCCACAAGAGGGTGTTGTCCTTGTCGTTCCAGCCTGTAAGGTCAATTTTGTGCGTCTTGTATCTGCCACTTGGCAAGCGGATACGCTCGCCGTTTTCGTCAAGGTCATATTCCTTTTTGGATTTCGCCGCCCATGCTCCGCGCTCGTCAAGGGGGCGCATGGTAAGCATAATATGACAATGGGGGTTGCCGCTGTTGGTGTCGTGGATAACAAAATCCACACACATTCCTCTGGAAACAAATTGAGAGGAACAGTATTCCCGGACAAGCCGGATCTGTTCCTCTCTGGATAATTCTATGGGGAGTGCTGCGTCAATCTCACGCGCAAGCTGGGCGTTCCCGGCTTTCTCGTAAAGCTCCACGCTGTTCCACAAGGTTGAACGGTCAGCGAATGAGGGCGGTGCGTGGGGCGGCAACATGATTTCTGTATGGACAACGCCGCCTTTGCGAGTGTAGTCATGAGTCATTCCGTCCCATTCGTTTGTCAGCTTTTCGCCGCTTCGGTAGGCGGCTGCGGCAACGGCTGATTTGCCTTTTCCTCGGCTCACAATGCCGATGTTCCAATGGTAAATGGCTATGGGTATCACCTCCCGGATAGGATAATAAAACCCGCAAAAATGGTACAGACGCCAACGGCGGGTGTACTGTTTTTGTGGGTGTGCAGGGATAGCCGCGAAGCGGCGCAAGGGGTGCAGCCCCTTGTTGCGGCAAAGCCGCCATATCGGAGCGCGGGGAAACCTCCCTGTGCGAAGATAAGCCCTCGGCAGAGCGCACACGCCCGTAAGGGTGTATAAGTGCGCCCTTAGTTCCTAAGGGATTTATTCGGCGTTCCTGCTTTCGGCTCGTTTTTTCAGATATTCCCGCGCTGGTTCACTCGTCAAGGCAAGCCTAAGAAGTGCTGCGGCTTCCTCGTCGGTCATGTTCTTTGCTTCCGGCACAATGCTTTCAAAGACCGCGCCCCGGACAATAAGGCGGTGGCTGCGTGTTCTGCGTTCCTCTTTGGATAGCTTCTGACGCAGCATCTTTTCCCGATTTTCAAACTGCCGGATTTTCTTCTTCCCGTCCTCAATCTCGGCAGTCAATTCCTCGCGGGTTTTCTCTCTTGGCTTTGTCATGGGTGGTCGCTCCTTTCTGCCTGTCGGCATAGAAAAAGGACAGTCGATTTTCTCGGCTGCCCTTGTGGGTGGCTATTCAATTTTAGTCTGCTGTTTTCAAATATATAAAATAGCTTGCTGTTCCGCCATAGCCATTTTCAGTATTCCATTCAGCTGTTACTTCATAAATATATCCGCCCAGTTTAAGAGTGAGTACGTTTCCAACAATAGTTACATCTTCGCTGTTTGTAGCAGGCTCTCCCCAATGTTCGTCACTCCAGCACTGCACACTTAAAATTGTATCTGGGTCTTCTGTAAATCTTAATGTAGCTGTTGTTTCTGTTGTTTCAAATGGCGGGGACAACAGATCCTTGCACTCTAACGGGTGTGGGCTATCAGCTATTGTGCTTTCAGCAGTTCCGTCAATATTTGTTTTTTGCCACGAATAAGTTCCTAATACTGCACCGATAGCGGTTTCGTCACTCACAACGCTTAATGTGGGCGGTTCTTCCAAAATTATATTGGCAGTCCCAGAGTTTAGTAATTCATTTGCATAGCTGTTGAGTGCTTCACATGGCTCATATTTTGTCTTATAACCGATACCGTCAATGACAATAAATGGGTTATACGCCATAATATCTGTTTGTGTACCGTCTACCATAGTCAAGGTAAAAACAACGCCTTGTCCATCATACTCTGTGTAAGAATTATCCTCATTATAGACAACAACATCATTCAAATATTCAACTAATTCTTGGATATTTTCAATCTCAATCGTTTTGTCTGGCGGTGTTAATAACACTTTAGCGGAAACAATCTGCGCTGCGTCCAAATCCTTATACGGTTTTTTCCCCTGTTGTGAAAAAAATACGATTACCGCGATACCTACTAAAATGATACAAGCTATTGCAATCATCAATCTCTTTTTTCTCATGGAACAAGCCTCCTGTTCTTCTCTGTTACTTGTATAGACGAAAAAATTGAAAGGAAGTTTCACTATCTATAAATATCATAGCACATGGTTATGAATAAATCCACCTCATTTCAGCCTGTCAGTGGCCTTGTTTTCTCTGGCAGACCGCCGCGCAGCTTCCCGCCGTTCCTCGTTGTATGGGGCGGTCAGACGGAAAGAGAAGCGCCCCTTTGCAATCTCAAACTCCATGCAGCCCGTTTCGGGGTCTGCGTCGGTCTGGCGGCACTGGTCGGGGTACTGTCCGGAGTAGGCGGCAAGCCGCTTCTTTAAGTCGGTGTTGTGGGTGCGGATATGGATAATCGGGTTTTTCTCGTCAAACCAAATATCGGTGGTCTTTTCCTGCTTCGTAAGCCCTGTTCTCATAAACTCTCCTTTCTGCGCCCCTGTTACGCAATAGGGGCATTTTTCGGGTGTTTTTCCCGGCTCTTGACTTGGGGAAAATGAGGATTTTCAAATAGAAACCGCCCCGATGAACCATTCCTCGTCCGGGCAGCTCCTATCGCGTGATTTCCGTTTTTTCCGGCTCTTGACCGTCAAACATAGACTAGCTCAAACTTGGCAATTTCCTCCGCTTGCGCCCTGCAAGCGTTCATCAGTCCCACCCATTTCATGGGGTCGGTAGCTTTGAGTGCTTCGGTAGCTCCCGCGCTCCTTGCAAGCTGCGGCATGATAAGGTCAATCCGGCTCCGGGCGGCTTCGTCAATCTCGGCGCAATGCTCATGCAGCTTCTCATTTGCGACAAGGGCGGTGTAGAGGTCGGGGCGGTACTGTTCAAGGTAGGCTTTCCGCAACCGCCCGTAATGCCCGATATACGGGCGCGGGGCGGCGGGGGTGTTGCCATTGTCAATGAGTATTCTCATGCTATGCGTTCTCCTTTCTCGGTGGAAGCAGCAGGTAATTCAAGAGCTTCCTGCTGTTCTTTCTCCCGTTCCTGTTGCTCTTTCCATTGTCTGCGCTTCTTCTCCATATAGCGGCGGTTATACTCGGCTTTCTTCGCCCTGCGTCGTTCCTGTTCCGCTAATGCTGCCTTTTCTTCCTCTGTTAGTTCAATTTCTTTGCGCGGGATTTCTACCTTGCCGATAAAGTTAAAGAAAATCTCGACTTCCTGTGTACGGCTTGCGCCTTTGCCCTCGGCTTGATGAACAAGGATTTTTTCAACAAACTCATTTATCATTGCGGGGGTGAGTTCGGAAAAATCCGTATATTTTTTGACAAGGGCAAGAAACTTCTCGGCATTGACGGTTTCCCTGCTTATGCGGTCAAGCTCCTGCTGGTCTTGTGTGATACTATCGGTCAAGCCCTCTAACTCGGCTTCAAAATCATGCAACATTTGTTCAAAGAGCTTGTCTGAAAGCCGCCCATTTACATTGTCCTCGTAGAGCTTGCGAATTAAGCGGCTCAATTCGTCGGTGCGCTTTTCGCTGCGCTGTTTCCTCTGTCGGATAGCTTTAGCCGCTTTTGCCTGTCTGTCCTCGGAAGCGGAACAGACTTGCGCCATAAACTCGGCTTCGTTGTTCTGTGCATAGTCGCAAACTTCCTTTATCGCTTCAAGCAGTAATTCATTAACAACGGCAGTACGGATAAGGTGTGTGGTGCAATAATCATCAAAGTGTTGATTGCCTAAATCATAACGGGAACAGTTGTATTCGTCGCGGTCTGGACGTTTCTTTCCAGTTGGTCGCCCTGCCCAATCCCGCGCATTGCCAGCCTTGCCCCTGTGGTTATACATCTTCGCCCCGCAATCAGCACAGAACATCAAGCCTGTTAAGGGATTTGCTGTGCCTATGGTATCTGTCCTACGGATTGTCTTTCGCAAGGTCTGAACGCGCTCCCATGTTTCCTTGTCAATAATTGCTTCCTGCGTATTCTCAAAAATGACTAAATCCTCTTTTGGTGTCATTTTGGAGTGTTTGTCCTTGTAGCTCTCCTTATAAGTCCGAAAGTTTACCGTATGCCCGATATATTCCGGCTTGGATAGAATATCTGCAACTGTGCCGCCGCGCCATGTGTATGGCTCGTCGGGGTTGTAACTGGTTTTATGTTTGCCTAAACCGCGCTGTGCAAGGTAGTAGGACGGTCTTTCAACTTTTTCCGAAGCAAGAATACGAGCGATTTCATACGGGCCTTTTCCCTCTATCGCCATGCGGTAAATCCGGCGAACAACCTCGGCGGCTTCATCATCAACAATCCAATGGTTTTTGTCGTTAGGGTCTTTCTTGTACCCATAAATACCAATGGAATTAGTGTGTATGCCAGACATTCCCTTTGCCCGGAGAACGCTTTTGATTTTGCGGCTTGAGTCCCGAACATACCACTCATTCATAATGTTCAAAAAGGGTGCAAACTCGCTGCTTTCGCGCTTGTCGCTGTCAACGCCGTTTGCAATGGCAACGAAGCGAACGCCATGCTCTCTAAACATAACTTCGGTATAAAAACCCACTTGCAGATAATCTCTACCAACGCGGCTCAAATCCTTTACCAGCACATGGGAAACCTCTCCGGCTTCTATGGCTGCAATCATGCGTTTCCAATTAGGGCGGTCAAAGTTTGCGCCAGACCAGCCGTCATCAGTAAAGTGGACACAATTCGTAAATCCATGATCCTTTGCATAATCTTCAAGCAGCTTCTTTTGATTGATTATACTGTTACTGTCGCCTGTGAGGTCGTCGTCGCGGGAAAGACGCTCGTATAGTGCGGTTATCTTGCCGTTGTCCGTTTTCTTTGCTTTCATTGAAAAACTCTCCTTTCTATGGGCGATTTCTTATCCCCCTTTCACAGCATATAGCTTCATTAACACCTTTTGGTGAAAGCATCATTCCTGTTTTGGAAGCTATGTGTAATTGGGGAAATTCCTACTTAGAAGGAACTGCTACATGTGTCAATTCTTGTTCTTCTATATAAATATCGTCTTTCTACCTAATTATACCTTCATTGTCTTTGCCAATGATGTAAGTAGCGCAGCCATCTCCGGATTCCCCAGCACTTTCATCAACAACTCTGCATCCACTCCATCCGGCACCGTAATCGTACTGTTGCCTTCATCCTGCGCTTTCATCTGCGGATTGAGATTTTCCTTATTATAAAAGGCATTCTCCATAAGCTCCGCATTCTTCCTTCGGTCTTCATCAAGGATATGACCATACACTTCCGTTACCATATCTGCCTGAGCATGGCCGGAATCTCCCTGGACTGCTTTAATATCTCCTCCACTGAGTTTCAACTTGTAGGTGACACTGGTATGACGCAAACTGTGAAACACTACATCAGGCAGTCCCAGTTCATCTATGATGTCCTGCATCTTCGTCCTCAGATAGCTGTCCCCTATAGGAAGTCCGAAAGTTGTAGCCATAACCAGATTATAATTCTGATACTCATTTCCCAGTGCTTCAATGATTTCTTCCTGATCCTTTTTCAAATCGATCAGACATTGTGCCACAGATTTCGGAATGAACACTTTTCGCTTGCTGCTATCCGTCTTTGGTGATTTTAACACCCGGACTGTTTTATTATTTTTCTTCTGACTTGGAAATATCATGATAATTTCTTTTGAATTGAGTGCTTCTATTGCATCCTTTGATACTCTCTCTACCTGTTTATTGATGATAACATAGGCTTTGTTATCTGCAATCGCCTCTTCCGAAATATCCATATCATCCCAAGTCAGTCCCAGAAGTTCACCGATACGAAGTGTTGCCGTAAATGCAAGATGAAATGCTATTTTGAGCATTTTGTTATCACAGGCTTCCAATGCCCGCATAAGCATCTCTGCTGTCCAGATCTCACGCTCCTGCTTCTTTGCTTTTGGAACGGTTGCATCCACAGCCGGGTTCTTTCCCATCATATCCCACTTTACCGCCTGGCGGAAACAGCTCCTTAATACCTTATGAATCTCAAATACTGTTGAAGGTGTAATAGTTCCACCGGATCCATCTGCATTTCTTGTGCTGTTAACCGCCGGCATATCCAAAAGCTTCTTATAATATTTCTCCAGAAAATGGTTATTGATCTCTGTAATCTTGGTATTTCCAATTGTTGGAATAATATAGTTATTGATCAGAGACACATTTCCACTGTAGGTAGTAACGCTCCATTTGTCACTGCCATAGATTTTAATATATTCTTCAAGAAGTTCCTGTAATCGAACACACTTAGGCACTTCAAAATTGCCTACTGCAATTCGATACTCCACCTCTTTCCTCCTAGTCTCTGCCTCCGTCTTGGTAGCATAAGTTTCCCATTTCTGATGATACTTGCCGTTCTCATCCTTAACCTTATAAATCACACAATATTTTTTGCCTCTTTTTTTACAACAGCCATTTAATATTCCTTTCCCCGGCTATCTCGAAGCCAGTCCAAAAACTCTTCTCTATGAATTCTCATAACACGTCCTGCACCAATTACTTTAAACTTCCCGTCCTGTGCCCATTTGGTAATAGTTGGAGCTGTGACACCCACAAGTAATGCCGCATCTGCTTTCGATATATATTCCTTTATAAAGTTTAGGTTTCATGTACAATCGACAGCCCAACTTAACTATCTGCTTTCTACTATTGTATATGTTCCTGATTCAAAATTTACATATAATGTTGCAAATGCACTATTATATTTCCAGCGGATTTCCAGAGACCTCTCCCCTCCGGAGATTGCTACCTCTGCGCCTTCCGAAAATGCCT
The DNA here is from genome assembly GCA_003490145.1 of Lachnospiraceae bacterium OM04-12BH. Taxonomy (GTDB): domain Bacteria; phylum Bacillota; class Clostridia; order Lachnospirales; family Lachnospiraceae; genus Suilimivivens; species Suilimivivens aceti. The sequence goes on along the minus strand of QULQ01000003.1, from coordinate 302,150 downwards.
TATGGGTATTTCGCATGCGGATTAACGCAAGCTGTTTTTGAACCACATCTTTTTTCAACCCTTCCGTGATCTGATCAGTGGAAAGATTTGTCCGGTTGATTTCCTTATGTCCAGATTCTCCCGCGCGCTGCACCGCTTCATGGTCATTTTTTCCGGCAAACAAATCCAGATACCAGACCTGCGGTTTGCCCGGCATAAACATCTGTATAGCACGCGCCAGAAGCATTTTTTCGTCCGACGCACCCAATGCACTGTAATATGTAGCATTTACCTGATAATACAGATTCTTTTGGCCATGTAAATTTTTGACCATGCCTCCGCGGGATACGATCCGTTCAATTAACGACTGGATTTCCTCTTCCGGAAGCAGCCCCTTTAAATCCAGAAGCGGGATGCCATCGTGACAGCCGAGCATGTTGACCGTGGAGATCTTCTTTTCCACAATCTCCTTCGCCCATGCCGCAAGATACGTTCCCCGCCGGTTCTCGATCGCATCAATGACCAGACCTGGCAGGAAAAAGTCATAGGTTGCATAGCCTTTTTCTGCAAGTGTCTCATATATTTTTTCATCATACGCTGCGTGGATCTCCGGCAAAAGCGTAAGTCCCAAAGGTTCTGCCAGCGCATGGATCTTCTGTAAAAGTTCCCACGTTTCCGGATCATTGAGAAAGTTTTTCTTTCCCGGTGTCTTCGGCGCATAGGCAAAGGCATCCAGCCGCACAATCGCCGCGCCGTAAGAGGCTATTTTTTCCAGTGTTTCACGATAAAACTCCCACACTTTTGGTGACTGGATGTTTACATCCATCTGTCCGAGATACTGTCTGCCATGCACTTCCTGATAAAAGGTATTCCAGTACGGCACTTTTTTTCCATCCGGAAATTCCACCATCAGGATCGGCAGCCCGGGTTTGCGGAAAAACATCTGCTTCAGGCAGCTTTCATCCGGCTGGATATAGCCTTCCTCCGTCATGGTTCCATGCCCTTCCCAGAAATGGTTCCAGTCGATGAAAAAATCGCGGTACGCAGAAGCCTCCCCTTTTTCCACAAGATCCCGAAACTGCGGAGACTGTGCAGAAGCATGGTTTAAAATAAAATCGAGTTTCAGATCGATTCCCATATTCTTTAACTGGTCAAGGTCTTCCCGGTCGGCAAGCTGCTCATTCAGGTCATAGTCGATCACGGAAAATCCCCGGTCGAGATCGGAATGGTACAGACTCGGCAGAATGTAAAAAGAAGAAAATACATTCTGTAAAGCCTCCGTTTTCAGCAATGTTACGATATCCCCAAGATTTCCTCCAAGACTGTCTGGATATGCATTGAGCATCGGTTTACTGTTCATAAACACTTCCGTCCTTTCCCACGATTAATCCTGCATTTTTGCGCTGCACTTCAAGTTTTTCCTGTTCCAGTTCTACCACGCGGCAGATAAACGGGCTTGCGGCATTCTCATCGCGGTTTCTGCGGATGCGCCGCTCCTTTGTCTCCTCCGGGGAACTTTCCAGAAAGACGGGCAGATCCACACCATGTAAATCGTCACTGCCTCCGTGTGTCCACTCCAGAAGTAATACGGATATTCCGAAAAAATCGGTTTCTTCCGATGAAATCTCGCCATCTTCCCGTCCCATATGCCGCAACGTGATCGAATCTTTTCCCTCATGAAATGCCGCAAGCACTTCATTGATCCGGTCGAAGTCAATCTCTTTCTTTGTCCCGAGATATCCACGCAGTCCGTCTTCCCCGGCTTCTTTATACACACGCATCCGTTCTTCATCGTTGCGTTTTGGAATCCGGTGTGGGTAATCATCGCCAGAGAGCAGATAACATCCGGTTCCGTCATTTAAAAAATACTGCTGCAATGCCGTTGCAAGCGTTGTTTTTCCGGAACCAGAGCCACCGTAAATGCTGATGACCACCCGGTTTTCGGCATTCCCGTCACACCATTTCTGCACTTTTTCATATAATCTTCCCGCCTCTTTCAGTTCGGTAAAGGCAAACTGATACGCCTCATATTCCCCGGTAAACGGCGGAAGCGGAATTCCCGCATGCATCAGTGCCGCACCGGAATACTGTCTGCCGCTTTGTTCTTCCAGATACACAGCATCCGGTTTTAACCCACGCAGGCGGACATAAACGGTCGCCTGATTTGCCTCAGCCATAAGACGCACCACACTTACCAGTGCATGATCCTGTTCCTCTGATACCGACATCCATGCCGCAATTTCATCTGTAAACGGATCAGACAGCCGCCAGTAGGTTCCCTCGTTAATGAGCGTTTCGTACTTCTTATACGTTTTGATCTGCTCCCGGATCTGCTGCTTTTCCTCATCGGATAAAAGCGCTGGGTTTAATTCGTAACCGAAGGTTCCCGCCATCGCCGTCACTCCGCGGGTGTGGAAACTTGTCACCCGTCCGGTCTGGTGGTTCGGCACCGCCGAAACGTGCGCCCCCATCGCGGAAATCGGATAGAAAAACGAAGTTCCGTACTGGATTCTTGTGCGGTTGATCGCATCGGTATTGTCACTGCACCAGATCTGTGGGGAATAATAAAGTATTCCCGCGTCAAATCTACCGCCGCCACCGCTGCATCCCTCCAGCAGAAGATCCGGATACCGGCTGCACAGGCGCTCCATAAAATCATAGACACCAAGCACGTAATCATAGGAAAGATTTCCGGCATAGACATCTGCCATGCTGCGGTTCATATCCCACTTGACATAGTCAATTTTTCCCTGATCGAGCACGGCACAGATCTGGTCAAATACACAGTCGCGCACTTCTTTTCTGGAAAAATCAAGCAGTAACTGGTTTCTCGAGCGCACCGGCTTTTTCCCCGGAATCTGAATTGCCCAGTCCGGATGTGCCCGGTAAAGGTCACTGTCTTCATTGATCATCTCCGGCTCAATCCAGATGCCAAATTTCACACCCTGCTGATGCACACGGGTAATAAGCTCTGCCAGACTGCCTCCCAGTTTCGTTTCATTGACCTGCCAGTCCCCCAGGGAAGAATTGTCGTCATTTCTTTTTCCGAACCAGCCGTCATCCATCACTACCATATCAATTCCAAGGGAAGCGGCTTCTTTTGCCAGATCCACGATCGTATCTCCCGTAAAATCAAAATAGGCTGCCTCCCAGCTGTTGATCAGTACCGGGCGCTGCATATGGACATATTTGCTGCGGCACACATGGTTGCGGATGCAGTTATGATACTGCTGCGACAATGCCGACAATCCCTCTGCCGAATAAGATAAAATAACTTCCGGCACCGTAAAGGTTTCTCCCGACGCAAGCGGATAGGAAAACAGTTCTTCATTTAATCCAAGAAGCAGGCGCGTCTGGTTGAACTGGTCTTTTTCCACCTCACAGGAGAAATTGCCGCTGTATACAAACAGCATTCCATAGCAGCTGCCTGCGGTCTCCGTTGTCCCTTTTTCTGCCAGAATCACGGCAGGATTATACTGATGGCTGGATGTTCCCCTGCGACTGCCAAACGCAATGGTTCCATGTCCCAGCGGCGTACGCTCCAGATTGCGCTCCATGGCATGTTTTCCATAAAACCGCAGGACATCAAAATCTCCCTGTACAAAATCCAGACAGGCTGCCGCTGCCTTTTCGATCGTAATCTGCCCGGTTCCTGTATTTTTAATCCGGACACTTCTTGTAATGACATCGTTTTCTTCCAAAACACCGTACAGCAGATGTACTTCAACCTGTGCGTTTTCATCTGCAAGGACAATTTCCAGTGTCTGCGCTTCCTTTTCGTCTGCAAGAACAGCCGGAAGTCCCTGCAACCGGTATTTACCGTTTCGGATTTCATAGCTTTTAAAAAGCAGATCTGCACTTTCCACCCCTTTTTCATTTTTGATATTCAGTGCAATATTGCGGTAATCTCCGGTGCCAAGGGACGGATACTCCTGTGGCAGTGCATCCAGCGAATAGGTGCGGTCCATACCGGCTGCATAAGGATTTCCGGAAAATCCGCGGTCTGCATAGGTTAGGACATAGTCCATGGAACTGTTTGTTTTTTCTCCGTAGTACAAATGCAGCAGATATCCCAGTGGATCAACCTGCATCTGATAAGTTGTATGCGCTGTATGCAGGGTAAATATTTTTTTATTTGGATTGTATATAATTGCCATAGAAGTCACCTCGTTTATTCTTTATCCTTTGACTGCACCGTTTGCCACACCATTTAAAATCTGTTTCTGGCAGATCACATAAAAGATCAGGATCGGGATCAGCGCCAGAATATAGGAGGCAAACGCCAGATTGTAGTTGGTTCCAAACTGTGTCTGGAAATTAAGCTGTGCAAGCGGCAGCGTATTCTGTCCGGTTCCAGACATGATTACAAGTGGTGTCATAACATCGTTCCAGGTTCCAAGGGCTGTCAGGATCGCAACCGTCGCATGCATCGGTTTCATCATCGGGAATACCACTTTCCAGTAAGTCGTCCAGGTGCTTGCCCCATCAATATCTGCTGCTTCTTCGAGTGCTTCTGGAATATTTTTTAAATATCCACTGTAAAGCAGGACATTCATTGGCATATAAAATACCAGATACAACACGATGACACCGGCACGGTTTCCAAGTCCCATCTGTGCTGTCTGCTTTACCAGAGGCATCATTAAAATGGAAAACGGAACAAACATTCCGCTGACAATATACAGATAGATAAATCGGAAACTTTTTCTTCTTGCCATGCCGCGTCCGATCACGTAGCCTGCAATCGAGTGGATCAGAATTGCCAGTACGATCGTTGCCAGAGTGATCAGTAAACTGTTTCCAAGAGAGTGCCAGAAATCGGTCACTTCCATTGCCTGACAGAAATTTTCAAAACTCCACTGTTTTGGGAAAGAAAGTGCACCCGCTACATCGTTTGTCATCTCACTCGGTTTCTTAAACGCAATGATCACTGCCATATACAGCGGAAAAAATACGGTAACCGTCCCCAAAATCAGAACAATCGTAAGTACCCAGTTTGTTTTCTGTTTTTCTTTCATCATAACTGCTCCTCCTTCTTATTCATGACTGTCATCTGGAAAAGTGAAATCGCCACGATCACAATAAAGAAAATGACTGCATTTGCACTCTGGAATCCAAACTGTCCGCCATCCATACCATTTTTATAAATCAGGTAAGAGATGGATTCGGTGCTCTGTGCCGGACCTCCCTTGGTCAATGACATGATCTGGTCGAATACCATGAGGAAATTCTTTGTGCTCAGTACCAGATTGATCGTCACAAACGGCATCACCAGTGGAAATGTTACTTTCCAGAACTGCTTCCATTTACTGGCTCCGTCAAGCATGCTCGCCTCGTAGACTTCCTCCGGTACAGTCTGCAGACCGGAAATATAGATGATGGTATTCATGGCAACTGCCTGCCATACGCCGACGATCAGCACTCCGATCCACGCATATTTTTCACTTGCAAGAATACTGTTCTGCAAAAATCCAATGTGGAACACATTTCCCATAGTTGGGAGAATGTAAGTAAAAATAAAGCTGAAAATATAACCGATGACAAGTCCGCCTAAAATATTCGGTACAAAATAAATACCGCGCAGTGCGCTTTTAAAACGGATTGCACTGTTTAATCCAACTGCCATGATCAGACTTAGCACATTTACCAGTATCGTTCCTGCCAGTGCATACTTAAACGTAAACAAATAGCTTTTTCCCACTCGGGAATCCGTAAACAGATCTGCATAGTTCCGGAACCCGACATAATCGTAAGTTCCGTATCCTTTATAATTGGTAAAACTGTAAATCACACCTTTGATCATTGGAAGTGTATTGAATGCAAAAAATAAGATTACAACCGGTATGATAACCGCCCAGAATGTTTTGTCCCTGTTTGACATTTTCTTTTTCATTGTGCATCCTCCTGTTCTTTCTGATAATCCTGTACTTTCCGAATCAGATCCCGGTTGTAGCGTTTCCAGTCGGAATCAAATTTTTTCAAAAACTTTTCCTGTGCATTATCGCTTGTATCCAGCAGGAACGTCTGGATCATGGCATCCACACTCATCTCACTCGGATAATGGTGATCCTGATAATCTGCCATGCGGTTGTTTACAATGTAAGGACGCATATCCTCGAGTGTTTCCGGAATTGCGAAATCCCCATCCTTGCAGGCAATTCCGCCCTGATCATCCAGATAAATCTGAATGGTTTCATCGTCATACAGATATTTTAAAACTTCATATGCTGCTTCTTTGTTTTTGCATGCTTTCATCACAGAAAACTGTAAATCAATTCCTGAATTTAATACATTGTCTGATTCCTCATCATTTGCAGGAAATGTAAAAGAGCCGATATTCATATCCGGATTGACCGATTTGATCTGCGGGATCGCATAACTTCCGATCGGATACATGGCAGATTCCCCGCGTGCAAATGCTGTACAGGCATCGTTATAACCGTATGCATACGGATTTTTTTCGGCGTAATCCAAAAGCGCACGCATCTTTTCCGCTACCGGTCCATACGAATCGGAAAATGTGGTATTTCCCATATTTACCTGATTGCAGGTATCCGAATCGGTAAGTCCGACTGCCAGCGCATTCCACGGAGCCAGACAGGTCCAGGTATCTTTAAATCCCAGATACAGCGGAAGTGTTCCGCTCTGTTTTATTTCATCACACAGTGTGGTAAATTCCTGCCAGGTGGTCGGAACTTTCCAGCCATTTTCCTCAAACAGATCTTTGTTATATAAAATTCCTGCCGCGTTTGCCACATATGGAAGTGCATACGTGCCATCCTTTGGAATAAACTCCAGTTCCTTATCCATATCCAGATATGCCTGCTTGACCGTCTGGACTTCATCCAGATCGGAAATATCATCAAACAGATCTGCATCTAAAAAGTTGGAATAGTTGATGTCTCCTCCGATTGCAATGATATCCGGATAATCCTCCCGGATAAAACGTGTCTTTAAAATGGTCATTGCTTCATTTGGAGATGAAATCGTCAAATGAATGTCATCATGTGTTTCATTGAACCGCTTTTCAATTTTTTCAAATGCCTTAACTGCTTCTGGTTTGTAGGAAACCACTTCGATTTCTGTTTTCCCGTCTGCCCTTTTTTCACTTCCGCATCCGGCAAGGCCCGTCATGCACATGCCCAGTGCAAGCACCGCCGCAACACTGCGGAAAATATTTCTTTTTGCCATATTCCTCTCTCCTTTTTTGCAATATATCCGTTTACTTTTTTGATAATCTGATTATAACATACCTTTATGCGTCCTTAAATATCTGCATTTTTTCAATTTTATACCGAAATGCAATATTTTATGCTATAATAGATATTGATGTCGCATTTTGGTATATAAGGAGTTTTTTATGAGCAATACATTTTTTAATATTTTTCCAAATGAAAATTTTATCGATCTGTGCATGTATCAGTTTGGATATGAACAGTGTGATCCCGGCCATTCATTCGGGCCTGCAACACGCAACCACTACCTGTTTCACTACATTCTTTCCGGAACCGGAACACTCATGGCAGACAATGCAAAAGGGGATACACAGACCTATTCCGTAAAAAGCGGACAGGGGTTTATGATTTTTCCCGGCCAGATCAACACTTACATTGCCGATGAACAGCTTCCATGGGAATATATGTGGATCGAATTTGACGGCTTACGCGTAAAAGAGGCTTTAAGTGTCACAGATTTGTGCAAAGATGCGCCCGTTTATCATTCCCATTCCAAAGAATTACGGGAAAAACTTGCCGATGAAATGCTTTATATCGTCAATCATCCGCAGGAATCCTCCTTCCATCTGATCGGGCATCTGTATCTGTTTTTGGATTATCTGCTACAGTCGGCAAAGTCAGCAACGCTGATCTCCAGTGGGCGCATGAGTGACTATTATATAAAAGAAGCGATCAATTATATGGAACAGAATTTTCAGAATGCTATTTCGATTGAAGATATCGCTGCAGTATGCGGCATCAACCGGAGTTATTTCGGAAAAATCTTCCGTAACTCGATCGGCCGCTCCCCGCAGGAATTTCTTATGAACTACCGCATGGTAAAGGCTACGGAATTATTAAAGCTGACTTCCTTATCCATTGCAGATGTCGGCTCTGCTGTCGGATACGAAAATCAGCTTCATTTTTCCCGTGCTTTTAAAAATATTTATGGTGTTTCTCCGCGGGAATGGAGAAACCAGAACAAGTAACAATAGATAAGATAGGGAAACGCTGATTACATCGGAAAGGAGCCGCTGGGTATTATGTCCAACTCATCTTCTCAGCTCTGCAAATTTAAAATTAGTCAAGCTTCTTGGGCAATTTGCTTTCTTCAACCAGTACTGCTTCAAGGTCAATTGAGTTCCAATATGAACCAATATCATAAAAAAAGACAGCACCAATCAATGGCACTGTCTCTTTTCTTACTTCTTAATTATTTCATTTTAATTTCAGATATTTATTCTTCCTCAGAACCACTCTTTTTTCTTACATAGAATACGGCTCCAAAAACAATCAGTATAATACAGATACCTATAATAATGATTATCGTATTATTCCATGCATATTTTGAAGTGCTGTCATCTGTCTTAGATGCAGGAATGTTTTCATCTGCTTTGTTGTCTGCCTGACCGTTATCACTCATAATCTTGGCATCAACAACGATCGTGTAATCTGATGCATGGGTAAATTCAAGTTCCACATTTCCATCCGGATCAATCTGTCCGGCGCTGATAAATTCCAGTTCTCCGGTCTGTTCATTGTAGTAGAACAGGTTCGCATACAGTCCTGCATTCTTTGATTCCATGTTGACGGTCAATGTGGCTGTAAATCCAAACTCTCCGTCATAAGCAAGAGTCAGGTTCAAGGAAGAACGTTCCCCGGTCACGTTGTTGATCACATCCACAGGAATGGATTTTCCTGCGTCGGCTCCGACTGTCACATCAAAATCAATATCTCCGGCTGCATCAGTAATATCCTTTCCATAAATCTTCCAGGAAAGACCATTTCCCATATCCAGAACAAGTGTTGTATCTTTGCCCTTGATACTGTCAATTACATCTTTCGGTACTACAGTTGTTCCGTTCATGGCAACCGTTACCGTATCGCCTGCTTTAGCTTCTTCAAGCTGTGGCTTGATAACATCCCATCCTTCCTTGCCGCTGTCATCCTTGACGTATGGCTTAATTGAAGTACCATTGTCCTTACCATTATCCATATCAGGCTGTGACTTCTGATTCTGATTACCATTGTCTGTGCCAGACTGCGGTTTCTGGTTTTGGCTGCCATTATCCTTGCTGCTATCATCGGACTTTGGATTCTGATTTTCATTACCATTGGACTTGATCTTAGCGATCGGCTGTGTGTAACTGTGTCCGCACTTGGAGCAGGTGTAGGTCATGATGCCTTCCTCAGTTGTCGTTGCAGCCTTGGTTACTTTTGATACATAGCTGTGTCCTGTTGCCGGAATATTCTCCGTGTAGCTGTCTCCACAGGAACAGGTATATGTCCTTACCCCTGCCTCTGTACAAGTTGCTTCCTTCGTAATGCTTCCCGTATAGTTGTGAGTGTGCTGTTCCTCCGGCAGCTTCGCAATGCTCTCTGTGTAGCTGCTGTTGCATCTGGTGCAGGTGTAGGTTCTGATGCCTTCCTCGGTTGTTGTTGGCTGCTTTGTTACTGTTGCTTTATAATCATGTCCCAATGCCGCCAGCTCTTTTCCGGTACTCAGAAGTTTATCACAGTCCGTACAATAGGTATCTCCTGCGTATCCGGTCTGCGTACAGGTTGCTTCCTTTCGGTTCTTCACGGTTGTATGCACATGGTTCGTAGCATCCACTTCACCAAAGGTTTCACTACAAACACTGCATACTGCTTTTGATACGCAGGCAGCCGGTGTTCCGACCTTGTGCGGTTTTTTCTCGATTGTTGTACCAGCGGCAAGCTTTTCACCACAATCCTTACAGTAAGTATCTCCGGTATAGCCCTCCTCTTTGCAGGTTGCTTCCCGCTGATTCCGTATTTCAGTATGTGTGTGATCACATTCGCTTCTTGTAATCGTAATGCTTACACTTTCTGTCTCGTAGTTGCCCTCGTCAGCTCCTGTATAAACCGCGGTCGCTGTTACTGCCACACCATCTGCAAGCGCTGTGTCCTTATCATCCTCCTGCCAGCTCCATCCATCCGGAAGCGTAATATCGCCAACCTTCTTTGTGCTGTGTGCCGGAGCCATTGTAGTTTCTGGCATATTCGGAGCTTTCGCTGCTTTGTTAATCGTAAATACGACCGGATCACTTGTAAGTCCTGCATAGTTATCTGTCTCTGCAACATAAGCCTTTACTGCATAGATTCCTGCATTTACAGGTATGGCATCTGTATATGCAGATTCGTCTGAAGGTGCCTTATATGCAGTACCATCTGAAGCTGCTGTTGCATACTTATAAGTTACTGTACCGAATTTTGCTGTTGCATTTGGTTCTGGTGTCTCATCCTTTGCATAAGGGTTACCTTAGAAGACGGCATCGTGAAGGAAAGGTCTGTCGTATCTATCTTTACTGCATTGCCGCCATAAGGCTCATAAGAGCAGACCTCGCCCGTGACCTTAATTTTCTGGTCCGTCGTACCTCCATTGCTGTACAATCCGTAGGTTGCACCGTCCCTCTGCGTGACATTTGTGTCATTTTCTTTGTCTGTGGGCAGAGTGATACCACCAAGCTCTATCGGAAACCATACCTTAAATGCGCTGGCTCCTTGCTTTATTCTGCTGGCAATATCGCCAGCAGAGTCATGATTGCAGTAGATGCTGGCATTCAGATTACTTTCATCTCCTGTAAACGTATCAGGTATTTTTGCTCCCTTCTCTATAACTATCTCCGCCTTGCCAGAAGAAACCATTACATCCTTTAGTCCAGCTACGCCCTTGCCCAGCCGCAGTACAGCGGCATGTGTTAATAGTTCTTGAAAATAAAAATGGTGACAGGTTGTCCGTTAGGATAACTGCCACCATAGGTAAGCAATATTAATTTTTATAAATAGACATATCATTCAACTAAAGAATGATAAAAATTCATTTCTTCCTCGGAAACTTCATAATAGAAAACCAAAAATTCCTCTGGAACAGAAAAACCTTTTATGCTTTCTCCCGACACTGTCATTTTGATAATATTTTTATCCTCATATAATGTAATGGTAGTATTTTCTACCAATTCTTCTCCACCAAAGCGTGCAACAGGATACTTGTATGAAATCATATAGTATTGCTCTTTTGCTCCCTCTAAGTCTTTTTCCAATTTATGTTGGTGTTCTTCTGTGTCCGAATCATCATAAAGCGAACATTGGTTATATTGATACAACTGTTCTTCATCATTTATTGTTTTTATAAGTTCATTATTCTCCGCTGAATATATTTTAATTTCAGCTAAGTTATCTAAATCCTCTACAGTATATTTTCCTCCCTGTTGTGCGGAACATCCTGCACAAATAAACAGTCCAACCATAAGTAGAATACCGATTTTCATATAGCTTTTCTTATTCATCTTTCCCCCTGCTTTCTATAAGTAATTTACACGTTGTGACCAATAAGCAACAAAACAGAATTATGATGGGTGCATATGGACTCCATACGTTTGTTATCATTCCAATCAAAACCGCAACCACTGTAACTGGAAATGCCATATATACCCAACGATACCTTTTCATATGACTACTTTTAGGAGTATGTTCTGTATTTTTAATGATAATGCTGTCAATATGCATAGACATTCCCGCCCATATTATAAGTGCTAACCATACCGTATCAGCTATCCATTCAAAAACATTGCAAGCTGTCTGTCCGAAATAAATCATTAAAAAATGTCCTATTTCAGAACTTGCCAAAAGAATAACAACTCCTACAATAATCATAACTGCATATTTCTTTCTTCTGCTTTCTCTCTGCTTTTTAAACTCCCTGAATACCTTATCATCAAATGCAAGGTGTTCATTTTTGATTTCTTGATATTGTTTGGTCTGAAAATAATACCAAATAATAATGATTATCCCTGCTATCATTGTAAGCCAAAAAAGAAAAGTCATTATCATGCTATGGTGACCAAAACACTCAAAGACATTTGACAATATAAAAAGGCTTATCCCTCCAGTAATCTGCTTTACATTCTGCCTACTGTACGACAAATAACCATCCAACATCTCTTGGCTGACATAATACCCGCTGTTTGATATGGCTTTTTCTTCTGATACGTTTTTTTCTTCGTAATCCTCTTTCAGCAGGTAGTCCATTGACACTCCGAATAGGTTACTGATTTGTACTAATTTACCCACTTCGGGGATTCCTTTATCATTTACCCATTTTCCTACTGCCTGTCGGGATACCTCCAATCTTTCGGCTAAATCCTCCTGCGTCATACTGTTGTCTTTCAATAGTGCTTTTAATTTTTGTCCTAATGTCATTTTTTATCCACCTCCTGCAAATATTCTACTTCTAAGCAATAGAGGAAAACAACCAATCTGTGGTTTCATCTTGTCAACTTTGCGTTTCGTTCACTTATTTTATCGTCATTTTCTGCACATACATATAACTTTTTTTACTGTTTATTAGTCCAATTTTTTTTCTTGCTTGTTCCCTCTGCTCCATACTGACCGCCCTGGGCTTGCGGTAGCTGACGAATGATTTCGGGAAGGAATAGGTCTTAGATACCTCGTCCTGCTTCACTAGCTTATATGTATCGGGGAAGTTGGCAACCAACGTGTCAAGTTTCCGCATGACTGCCTTATCCCTTGTGTAAATGGTGGCGGTCTGCTCCCCTGCATTGTAGCTGACAATGGTTTCCTGTTCATATCGTGACAGCTTCATAGCTCCATGCCTGCCTTTCCTTTTCTGCCAATCCTGTTCTGTTTTCCCTCGGTAATTGTCGGTTCTTTTAATTGTTTCTCTGCCTTTGACAATCTTACCTTGATGGAGTGGTCACGCTCTGTCAGTTTTCGTCTTTTTGTAGTGGCAGTCAACTCCGCATACGTTTCTTCTGACAGGACATTTAATTTCTTCAAAGTGCTACATACAATCTGCTTGGTGTCATTGTCCTTTATCTGTGGCAGGATTGCGGATAAATGAGCGCATGTTTCTGCTTTGCTCTGTTCCCCAAACTGATAGATAAGATTGATTTCATCAGCAGTAAAGGGAATCTGCATATTTGCGTCCTTACATAGGCGTTCCACACCCACACATTTAGGGATATTCCTTGTCAGTTCATAATTGTCCCTTGTTGTTATTGTTCCATGGCTGTCGGTCTGTCTTACCTCCACATCATGCTGGCTTTTCTGTTCCAACACAAGCCACTGGTATCTGTCATTCTCTTTTGTGAATACGGTCTGATTGCTGTCAGAATAGCGGTCACTGCGGATATATCTGTCTGTGGTGCTGTAATAGTCTACAATCTGTTGTTCTTGCCTTTTGTTCATGGTCTTTGCCCTCCTGTAGTGGTACATCTATGGTTAGATGTATAAGTATTGATTGATAGGATTGATTGATAAGTTAACTAACATCATTCTCTATCTCTCTGTCTTTTACTTTTCTTTGGTTCTTTCTTTTGCTTTTCTGTCTCTCTTTCTCTTGCCTGCCATTGGTGAGTAGAATTGATGCGGTAAGTGATAGCTGTTGCATTTGGCACTGATTTATGATTTTCTCGTCCGCTAGTTTTCGGGGGATTAGATAGCGGAATATTGTAGGTGGGTATTTCTTTGCTTTAGGAAATATGATTTCATTTCATACGGTAGTTACCGCATAAAAAAGACTATAACCGTTACTGTCATAGCCCTTAAAGGATTGAGGAAGTCCCTTTTTTATTTTTATTTGTTTGTCGCCCCTACGCACTATCCAACATCCTCTGCTTCACCGGCAGTATCCCCGCATTTGCCGCTGAAACTGCAACCTCAGCCAATGCCGATGAAAGAAGGGAGAATCCGCCGGGTTTAGAAAGCGAGGCTTCGGAGACACTGGAGATCGGAACCCCGGAAGCATCGGAAGAAGTATCCCTCGTCCTTGTCACAGAAATACAAAAGGAAGACGAACTGCTCTCCCTGCCGGATTTCACCCTGCCCCTTAGAGCCACACCGTCTGATGATGACCTGGAGGAAATTTATCAGCTGGCCCTTCAGTATCAAACCGTCTGCGCCACTGTAACGGCAGGTGAAGAAATCCGGCAGGAAACATTTTCTGTCGCATGGGATTTTTCGGCCATTGACCAGACCACTCCGGGCGAATATGCCGCAGCAGGCCGGATTGAACTGCCGGAGGGGTATTCCTTTGGTGAAGCTGTCTTGCAGGAGCTTCAGATTTCCGTCCGGGTGGAAGAAATGCCGCCTGCTGTCATTACTTCCATAGAGCAATGGTATCCTTATACAAATGCATTTGCGCTCCCGCAGGGCAGCGAAGTTGAAGCGCTGGAAGAATTATTCGCCGCCTCCCCGTATTATCTGGAATGCTATGCGGAAAACGGAACCAGCTACACCGCTGTGGTGGAATGGGATTTTTCCGGTATTGATCTGAATACTGTGGGACTGTACCATGCAGCAGGAAGGCTGACTGCACCGGAAAATACCATATTTGCGGATCGTGTCGATTTCCCTGAAATTACAATTCCTGTTTCTGTTCAGGCTCCGGGCAGCCCGGACATTAACTGTTTTCTGGCCGCCAGAGGAAACCTTTATTTTCCTTGGGTCACACCGCCGGGGAATCTGGATGAGATCAGCGTATGGCTGTCCGAAAACAACGGTTCATGGAACCGTCTGGAAAGTGGCGTTTATGTGGGGCGGGAAATGCTCTCGATTGCCACCCGTCTGCTGACGCCGGGCAGCAGTTACCGCCTTCAGGTTGATTATGACGGCGGACAGACTGGTATCCTGTCCTTGACCTACGCAGATGAAATTGTCCTTGAAGGGTATCATGAAGGCGACCGGGATGGAGGGGATGCAGGCGGAAATCCACCTGACACCATCATTCAGCCGCCTCCTGAAGATTCCGATGATTCTGAAAAAGCACCTTCGGTCAGCGGAGAAAATGATTCTACGGATCACAAACCTTCCGAGCCATCCCGGGATGGAAAGGATGATTCCATGGATATCGATAAATACGATTTCCCATCGGAACAGGCAAACGGTGATACAGAGGAAGATGCGGATTCCAAAAGCCCTGCTTTTTCAGAGTTCTTCGATGAAACCACTGACCGGATTTCCGGCACGCGCTTTTTGATGATGCTGCAAACAGGGGAGCAAAGAGCCATCTTTTCCAAACAGGGAATCACTATCAGCATACCCAAAGACGCCTTGCCGGAGGGTATCCAAAACGAAGATCAGATTGAAGTCATCATCCAAAAGGATACGGATGGCGGTTTTTCTTTTTCGTCTTCCATCAATGGAACTGTGCTCAACTCCCTGCCGGATGTTTCTGTCATGCTGCCCTATCCAAATGACCCGGCAGCCGGCACATTGTTCCTCTGTGATGAAAGCGGCGTGGAAATCCCCATGACCGGTTACGACGATACGGCGAAAGCCGCTTCCTTTCAGATCAGCCATACAGGGACTTACACCATTGTGGGAAAGGAAGATACCGCTTCCCTGGCACATGCTGCCGACACAGAGCACAGCCGGTCGCCCATATTCTTTTTGATTCCGGCTTGTCTGCTTCTTCTGTCTGCCGGTGAATTTTTCCTAAGGAGGAGGCGAAAATAAGATGGTATCTTCTGTGGTAAAAAAATATGCCGCTTTATGTATGGTCTGCCTGTGTTCATCCCTGTTTTTTCTTGGCCTGTATCAGTTTAATAATAAATATAGCCAGGACACAATCCAGGCGGCAAATGGGATTCTGGCGCTTTCTGAGGAAGAACTTCAAAAGTCACCGGTGCGCTTTCTGGTATCCGGCTGGGCATTTTATCCTGACGCGCTTTTGACCCCGGAAGAAATACGGGATGAAAGCCATTATATGCGCTACCTTTCCATCGGAGAGCAGACCAATTTTTCCAGTCCTGCAAGCCCTTCTCCCTATGGCTGCGGGACTTACCAGATGACATTCTTTCTGCCGGAACGGAAGGAAACATATGCACTGGAAATCCCGGAAGTGTTTTCTGCTTACAACCTTTATCTGGATCAAGACCTGATCCTGCAAATGGGGGAACCGGCACAGGGGACACCATTGGTTCAAAACCGCATGGTCACTTTTCATGGCGGAAAACCGGTCACACTCACCATAGCGGTCAGCAACTATGACCACTTTTACGGAGGGATTGTTTATCCGCCTGCTTTCGGAACGATGCTGGCGGTAAATACAACCAGAGGAATCCGGTTTGCATTCTGCCTTTTTGGCTGTACGGTTACCTTTGTCTGTGCGCTGCTGTCCTTTTATTTCAGCCGCCGGATGAAACAGAAAAATACATTCCTGTTCGGACTGATCTGCCTTGCCATGTGCGGCCTGTCATCCTATCCTGTGCTTCATATGCTGACTGCTGTTTCCATATTCCCCTGGTACACGATTGAACTGTTCTGTATCTATCTGGTTACCTGGCTGATTATGGTTCTGCAAAACCGGATATGCAGGCCGGGCTTCCTGCCTGCGGCCATCAGTAATGGAGTGGGCGCTGCCTTCCTGGTATATGCGTTTTTGTATGGCATGATGGCTTCCCATCTCTCCCTTGGAGCTATTCGTTTCTTCTCCGCATCGGTCTTTTGGTATAAGGCGGCATCTGCACTCTATCTATTTATCATCGCTGTGCTTGCCATTCACAGAGGAGAAAAACGGAGCAGGCCGATCTTCTATGCTGCGGCAGCCGCAACCTGCGCCTTTATATGGGATCGCCTTCTGCCGGTTTATGAGCCGGTTATCGGCGGTTGGTTTGTGGAATGGGGCAGCTTTTTCATAGCAGCCGCCATCGGTTATTCCCTCTGGCGCGATGTGGTAGAGGGGTATGGAAACAGCCTGATTTTTCAGGAAGAACGCAAGCAGGTCGTCCGGCAGCTTTCTATGCAGACCGAATACAGCCGTCAGGTTTCTGAGGCAGCGGCAGAAAACAGAAGGCTGATTCACGACATCAAACACCATCTGCACACCATAGACCGCATGGCCTCTGAACGTGGGCAGACGGAGATCTGCTCCTTCCTGTTACAGGTAGAGGAACAGGTTGCGGCGTCATCGGGTCACTCCTATGTTGCGTTCTGTAAAAATCCCGTCGTAAATGCGCTGATTGAATACTACTACGGCATGGCGCAGATACAAGGGACAGAATTTCAGGTGCGGCTCGATCTTCCTGATCAGATGCCGCTTACCGATGTGGAACTGTGTACGGTGCTAGGCAATCTTTTGGACAATGCCGTTGAGGCGTGCAGCCGCCAAAAGCAAGGAGTGCGCCGCATTTTAGTTGCCGGCGAAACCAAAGGCAATATGTATTTTTTGAAGATTGAAAACACTTACGACGGGCTGGTCTTTCAGGAGGGAAAAACATTCCTCTCCCGAAAGGGCGCATCCGCTGATCACGGAATCGGGCTTTCCTCTGTCCGAAAAATCATTGAAGGCCATGGCGGTGATCTCGATCTTGTTCCCGGTGAGGAATCCTTTCTTGTTGGAGTTACAATACAGATGTAAAAACTGTTTTTTGAGGCGCATTCAGATAACATAGGCAAGACCTGATGGATGGACTTTGAAATAGATTTTTGCAACCTTTCGCACTTTTCTATTCCAATATTAGTATATCCAAAGCAGAATAAAACATGAAATACCACATCAGGCAGTCCCTGTTCATCAATAACCTTCTGCATTTGATCACGCAGGTGGCTGTCTCCGATAGGAGAACCAAGGAAAAAGCCAGACACTGCTTTTCAGTATCTGGCTTTTTATTGTAGATTTTTAATAACCTATTCACCTATGGAAGCAAACAGGTGACTGATAAATTCAAATGTCTGAATTGCTTTTTCAAAGCTCTGCCGATTGGATGTGTAGAGCAGATCTTCATGAAGAGTTTCATATCTTCCACGAATTTCATCGTTGAAATACTGTTTCCAGTTTTCAAAGGCATATGCCCGCAACGGATCATAATCTTCAGAAATATTACGTTTCTGAAGATAGAAGCTGTCCGTTTCTTTTGTGAGCTTTAGAAGCTGCTTCAGCCGTTCGGTATTATTCAGGAAATCCTGAATGTCACTGCGATCCAAAAGTACCGTAACATCATATATGTGACGCACTTTTCTTGGAAGAGTTCCGCAGATTGCATGCCTTTCTCTTCGAGATATTCCTGAATATAAGTTTTCATGCTTCTCTTTGAAAAAGGATCCGGTCTTACACTGGAACCAATCTCCAGTTTTACCCGGCAGGTTTCCTTGCTTTCATTTTCGGGCCAAACAAATGCACTTTTGTTTCGGTCATTACGTTCATCTTCAATTTTCTCCATCAAAAAACCGGCTGAGATAGTATCTTCAACTCGTTTCAAAGCCTTGCTGTATTTCTTATTAGTCATATCTTCTACAGGTATGAATGTCAGATCAATATCTTCGGAAAAACGATTGATAGATCCTGGATAACATTTGCTGAGAGAAGTTCCTCCCTTAAACACACAAACTTCGGCGTATTCGCTGTTTTGAAGGTTTTGCATCATTTGAACAATATAGTAATCCCTGCGAACCGCATCAGCAGGAACTCCTATATAATCTGCTACAATGGCAATCAGTTCTTCATTTTCCCTGTTATAAAACGCATCCTCCATTCTCTGTGCATTCCTTCTGTTGTACCATTCAACGGATAAGGGAAATGAAAACCATTGATGATTGTATCTGTAGGACAAATGAGTTCCGATGTGCCGAAGTTCGCACCATTCATCCTGTACCCTTCTTGCTGACCTTTTCTATTGGTAAATCCCATTAAAGAATTTATGCCTGTATTCTGTACTGACCCATTGAAAAATTATCCGAACCTTTCTAATGTAACTCAGCAAAGTGTAATTTCTATAATGAATGATGTCTCAACCTGCACCGGCTTTAAGAAACCAATCTCATGTTTGAGATTGCATATAACAACGGATGCCCTGTCCTGATCAACAATGCTCTTATAAAAGCTGACATATGATTTAAACTCAATCAACTTTTCATTATCAAGACTCTTCTGAAGTTGTGGTTTCTTTCTCCGATAATAATCGTATATCTCTCCATCTGGTATCCAGATTTGTGCCTCATTTATCTTATCAAGTACAGCTTCAACAATCTGTTCATCAGCTAATGAATCGGGTGCTTTTTCATGTTCTGTTACATATTTTTTGTATTCTTCATACACCCAGCCTGTAATCTTATCCTTCTGTTTCATCTTGAGATTACTAAACTTCTTATTCATCTGTAAAAGCTGACCATCTATCTTTTTATGGATTTTTGTCTGACCATTACCCGAAATATGTGGTGACGATGGACGAACTGGCCGCAGGCAACATCAACGGTGTCAAGATCGTGCATCTGGCGGATTTTCTGCTGAGCAAGGACTATTAAACGCTTTCTGCATATAAAATAGTCAAAGTATATGCAAATAATAAGAATACGGTGAGGATGACGAGCATCCTCACCGTACATACGATAGGTCTGTTCAGTTTTCCACTGACGGGACGATAGCCTACTTTTGTTTAATAGCTGCCTGCGCCGCTGCAAGTCTGGCTATCGGCACACGGTAAGGTGAACAGGATACATAGGTAAGTCCAACCTTATGGCAGAACTCGATGGAAGAAGGATCTCCACCATGCTCACCGCAGATACCAAGCTTGATATCAGGTCTGGTACTTCTGCCCTTCTCGGCTGCCATCTGAACAAGCTGTCCTACCCCCTTCTGATCCAGTCTTGCAAAAGGATCAGATTCATAAATCTTGTTCTTATAATAATCACCAAGGAACTTGCCGGCATCATCTCTGGAGAAGCCAAAGGTCATCTGTGTCAGGTCATTGGTTCCAAAGGAGAAGAACTCTGCCTCCTCTGCAATTTCATTGGCAAGGAGTGCAGCTCTTGGAATCTCGATCATAGTACCGATGTGATACTGGATATCGGAATTCTTCTCTATCTTCACAGCCTCTGCGGTTTCTACCACAACATCCTTGACAAATTTCAGTTCCTTCTTGTCACCTACCAGCGGGATCATGATCTCAGGTACGATATCGTAGCCTTTCTCTGCCCTGACCTCGATTGCAGCCTCCATAACCGCTCTTGTCTGCATTCTTGCGATTTCCGGATAGGTTACTGCGAGACGGCAGCCTCTGTGTCCCATCATCGGGTTAAACTCATGCAGGGAATCACAGATCTCCTGTACTTCTTCTGCAGTCATCATCATCTTTACTGCCAGATCATCAATATCATCCTGTTCTGTAGGAACAAACTCATGAAGCGGGGGATCCAGGAAACGGATGGTAACCGGTCTTCCTTCCATTGCTTCATATAAGCCCTTGAAATCTCCCTTCTGATAAGGAATCAGCTCATTTAACGCCTTTTCTCTTTCCTGCAGGGTTCTTGACAGGATCATCTGTCTGATCTTGGGAATTCTGTCCTCTTCAAAGAACATATGCTCTGTACGGCACAGTCCGATACCCTCTGCGCCATACTTCACTGCATTGGCAGCATCCGCCGGTGTATCTGCATTGGTTCTTACCTGCAGCTTCCGGAAGGAATCTGCCCATTTCATCATGCGATCAAAATTGCCACTGATAGACGCTTCCCGTGTCTGTATATCACCGTCATAGATTTTACCGGTAGAACCATCAAGGGAAATGTAATCTCCTTCGTGATAGGTATGTCCACCCAGTTCAAATACCTTATCTTCTTCATTGATACTGATATCACCACAGCCGGATACACAGCAGGTTCCCATACCTCTTGCTACAACGGCAGCATGGCTTGTCATACCGCCACGGACTGTCAGGATACCTTCTGACGCATGCATTCCTTCGATATCTTCGGGTGAGGTTTCCAGACGGACCAGTACCACTCTTTCTCCCTTTTCATGAGCTGCCTTGGCTTCGGCCGCTGTGAAATACACCTTTCCTGCTGCCGCACCGGGAGATGCGGGAAGCGCCTGTCCGATCACAGTACCCTTCTTCAGTGCCTCTGCATCAAAGGTAGGATGCAGAAGCTGATCCAGTGATTTCGCTTCAATTCGAAGAACTGCTTCCTCAGGTGATATCCTGCCTTCATCTACCAGATCACAGGCGATCTGAAGTGCTGCCTGTGCGGTTCTCTTTCCATTTCTTGTCTGCAGGAAGAACAGCCTGCCGTCTTCGATGGTAAACTCCATATCCTGCATATCTCTGTAGTGGTCTTCCAGCTTGTTTGCGATCTCCATGAACTGCTTAAAGCATTCCGGCAGATCCTGCTCCAGCCTTGTGATCGGCTGCGGTGTTCTGATTCCGGCTACAACGTCCTCTCCCTGTGCATTGATCAGGTACTCGCCGTAAATTCCCTTTTCACCGGTGGAAGGATTTCTGGTAAAGGCAACACCGGTTCCGGAGGTATTGCCCATGTTTCCGAATACCATGGCCTGTACATTGACTGCAGTACCCCAGTCTCCCGGAATATCGTTCATTCTGCGGTAAACAATTGCTCTTTCATTATCCCAGGAACGGAATACAGCCTTTACAGCCTCCATGAGCTGCTCTCCCGGATCCTGTGGAAATGCCTTGCCCATCTTTTCTTCATAGACTGTCTTAAAGCGGACGATCACCTGCTTTAAATCCTCTGCTGTCAGATCCGTATCAAATTTAGCTCCCTTTGCCTCCTTGATCTCATCCAGTATTCTCTCAAAATAGGACTTTGGAATCTCCATAACAACATCTGAGAACATCTGGATAAAACGGCGGTAGGAATCATAGGCAAATCTGGGATTGCCTGTTTTCTTTGCGAAGCCCTCTACTGCCACATCAGTAAGTCCAAGGTTCAGGATCGTGTCCATCATACCAGGCATTGATGCTCTTGCACCGGAACGCACAGATACAAGCAGCGGATTCTCCGTATCTCCGAATTTCTTTCCCTGCTTTTTCTCAAGCTCGCTCAGCGCGGCAAAGATCTGTTCCCTGACCTCATCAGAAATCTGTCTGCCGCCGGCATAGTAATCGGTACAGGCTTCTGTCGTCACTGTGAAGCCCTGCGGAATCGGCAGGCCAAGATTGGTCATCTCTGCCAGATTAGCACCTTTTCCTCCAAGAAGATTGCGCATGCCTGCGTTCCCTTCTTCAAAAGAATACACCCATTTTCCCATAGTAATCTCCCTTAATCACCCATATTTACAGTTCACCAGAGCTGCTGGATATACGCAGCTCCCCAGTGACTGCATTGATAGGTAAATTATACCATGGAAAAGGGTGTTTTGCACTCTTTTTTATTAAATTTGCACAAATCTGACATATGCTGTCAAAATTCTGCTCTGCCTTTACCCTGTTTTCATTTGGGCCGTTTTCTCCTTGGAATAAAGGAATCAAAAATGAACATATCAAAGCTCTTCTCTGCTTCCTCCAGCTCCTTCTGGCTCTTGATCGTCCATGCTACAGCCATATTATGATACAGCTTTCTGCAAAGCCTTCTTGACAGGTTATCTGCATATTTATGATCGTAAGCTACAAAGTCAGGCCTAGTCATCCAGTTTAAGAGCAGATTCTGCAGGATAAAATATAATGGTCCTTTAAACTCTCCTGTTTTCAGGAAGCCATCAGAAAGCTGGCCTCTCAGTACATCATTCCGGTAACGGCGGTACCACATCAGGGCCAGTGGATTAAAGGACTCGATACAGTACAGGCCCTTATAATCCGCAAGTGCCCGGTTCGTCAGTGTACAGACCATCAGATCCATCCACTCCAGCTTGATCTCCACGATCAGCGGCACCCTTCCGTTTACTGCTGCCAGTACATTTTCAAATTTGGGGATCCTCTCTTCACTTTCAAACAGTGGAAATTCCTGCAGCTCTTCATAGGTATATTCGCATACCTTCCCCGGCTTTCCTGTCGCCCTCTGAAGGGTAAAATCATGAAATACTACCGGGATCCTGTCCTTTGTAAGCTGCACATCCAGTTCGATCCCGTATCCTGCTGCTACAGCCTTTTTAAATGCTGCCATGGAATTTTCCGGTGCATCTGTATGATTGTCATGCAGTCCTCTGTGCGCATAATAAACCTTCGGGAATTGCTTCCAGTCCTGCTGCCTTGTGAGCCTTGGCATGATCATCAGGAAATACAGCAGCACCAGCACGGCTGCCACAATCAGTATCACGTATATTGCTGTCATTCTTCTTATGCTGTCCAGTTATCTTACTGTAATTGGATTTTTCCTTTCCTGTCTTAAGACTTTCGTCCCAGACTCCATCTTAATCATCTACGTCAAAATTTTCAAGCAGACTTTTCTTTTTATCAGGTCTGGCATCCCCGTGCCGCACCTGTGTCATTGTGATAAAAGCAAGCACTGAGAACACAAAAGCATAAGGGAACAGTGTCCTGTAGGAAACATTTTCCAGAAGGAATCCGGAAAGGATTGGTGTCAGGATCTGTGCCGCCATGGAAAATGTATAATAGGTTCCGGTAAATTTACCGATATCACTGCCTTTACTCATCTCAACGATCATGGGATAGGAATTGACATTGATCGCTGCCCAGCCAATACCGATCACGGCGAAGGCCACATTGACCAGTCCATGATACTGACCAACAAAGATCGCAGCGAAATAACAGATACTCATCAGTACGATTCCTACAAGAATGGTTTTCTTCCGTCCAATCCTTCCCGCCAGATTTCCGATCGGCACATAGCTTAAAATCGCTGCCACCGTAGCTACCATAAGACAGTCAGCAAAGCCGCCTCCTTCCAGGTGCCATACTACCTTCGTATAACGGGAAAAGGCTGTTGTTACGGCATTGTAGGCAGTAAACCAGAGGAAAATGGAAGTCAGAAGAAATGCCATGCTGCGCTTTACCTCCGGAGGCATCTGCATTTTCACTGTCTTTCCCTTATTTTCATCACTGCTGTTTTTCTCAGCTTCAAGGAGCTGTTCTTCCTCGATCGTATCCTCAGTCTCTACCTTAAGCCCGGTGCTGTCCTCATAGGCTTTGATCTCGGCTGCGACCTTTGCCTCGATCTTTTTCTCAGAGATCGTGATCACCAGAATTCCTACGGAAATGACCATCAGTGCTGCCACGCTGACAAACAGCGGCATATAGTCCGGTCTGTCGCCTTTTCCTACCAGAAGCTTGATCATGATCAGGGTGTAAACGCCGCCTACGGCACCCATCAGATTGATGATGGCATTGCCCTTGCTTCGCAGCTTATTGGGTGTCAGGTCAGGCATCAGTGCAACTGCAGGTGATCTGTATAATCCCATGGAAACCAGCAGGGCAAAAAGTGAAACGATAAACAGCACTATATTGACCTGTCGATCTGCAATCGGCAGAAGCATTAAAAAGATCACTGCCAGCACAGTTCCTGTCACGATAAACGGCATACGCCTGCCAAACCTTATATCTGTCTTATCTGACAGTGCCCCGAAAAGAGGCAGAAGGAAAATGGCAAGTACATTGTCTGCTGCCATGATGGCTCCTGTCAGTGTCTCCCCTATGCCAAAGGTATTCTGCAGGATCAGCGGGATAATGCTGTCATACATCTGCCAGAAGGCACAGATGGAGAGAAAGGCAAGACCAATGAGTACGGTTCTTTTGTAATTTAATTTCATATTCAGGCTCCCTTATATAATATTTTTATAAAGTATAATCTTACTTAACTCAAAAGTATTTTTTTAATCCAAACTTCATTAACTTTTTTCTTTGACTTATAAAAGTGAACTACCCATTGTCTTAAGCCAATGGGCTTCCTGCTTCTATCGACCTCGTAACCTACTATCTCCACAGGCGTTAATTCGGGCAGTCCCTGCCCTATTTATTATTTTTTCTTATGCTATTTGCCTTAGTCCTTCTGCCAGTATATTTTTTGCAGCATTAATATCCCTGTCATGTTCCGCTCCACATTTCGGACATATCCATGTCCTCACCGACAAATCTTTTGTGTCCGAATTCTGATACCCACAAGCAGAACATATTTGACTGCTGGCATAAAATGTATCTATTTTGATGTATTTCCTGCCATTCCATTTTGCCTTATACCCTAACTGTCTTGTCAGCTCATACCATGAAACATCAATTATAGACCATGTTCCCATAACGCAAGTATAGCACAAGCCACCACTTTAGGCTACCTTAACCCACCGTCTAAAGCCAGTGGGTTAAGGTAGCCCTATTTCAAGCTGTTTTTCTTACTGGTGAAATTATCCAGTATAATCTGCAGGATCTTTTTCAGTCTCTTCCACAATTTCAGATATTGCCCTCTGATCCTGTCCTCTCTTCCAAGCTGAAAGTTGATCAGGGTGGCTACGGCATATCATGATCGGATGATCTGGATCTCGATGCAGAAACCATCTGAGAAAATGGAAATCTCATTTATCTCTAAATAAAGAAAAGGAAAGTCTCACCTTTGTGTGACTTTCCCTCTTTACCTAATTCATGGTCATTCCTTCCAGTATTTTTCTACATAATTCCTTGCTGTTTCCTCAGACAGTTCAAACTTCTTCATAATAGAAGAAACTGTCTCTTCTTTCGTGTGTTCAAACTCATGGCAGGTCTCAATTAATGCTATGATGCCCTGTTCTATACCCTGTTTGCGTCCAAGTTCCATTCCCCGCTGAATTCCTACGTCCAGAATATCCATCTTTACTGCCTCCCACTCTTCCGATTCTTTCACTTCATTCACAATCCGATCCAGTTCCAACAGTCTTTCATCTTTCACTTCAATCTCCGGATTATCTATATCCGTATTTTTCATATATTGTAACAGACTGATCAGCTCCGGGGAACCTTTTTTACTGGTCATGTTCAGAAATATTTTAGTGATGCCATCATCCAGTTTCAGTCCTGCCACTTCTTCGCATTGCTCTGTAAATGTGTATCTGGCTAAATCCTTTTGAAAAATATCTTCCTGCGTAATAAAAATAATCGTTGTAGATGGCAAATCCCTGTATCTGGTACGTTTCCCTGATCTGAGAAGCGGCCTGTCCAGCATTCCCTGATAATACCGGGATCTCTTTGGCATAGAATCCTGATGTCCCTCATTCTGCATTTCCATATCAAAAATCCTCTGATCTTTTGTTTTTGCCCATGCATCCAGACGGATTGCCCTCTTACCACTTTTATTCAAAATAACTTCTTCCACCTTGACCTGTTCAATCTCAATTTTCGGCTCATCCATGATAATACTCAGTGTATTTCTATAGGCCTCCCTATTCTTCATAACAGTCAGAAACAGAGCAAAATCACTGAGATTGGAAACAACCTCCTCTGCATTAATTCTTTGTTTTTCTTTTGTCATATACCTTCCCTTCTGCAGGAAGTCTGCCAAAAGATTCTTCACACTTCCTGCCCTATTCATGATAAAAATATGTGTAATGCGACAGAAACTGCCAGGTGTGCGATATGCACAGTTAAAAGTAAAAAGATAAACAGATTCTTTTATATTTACAGATTATCAAAATACAGGTTGTCTGTCAACTCTTTTTTCCTCTTGCATAACCATTTTATCTTAGTGCAGAAAAATTGCTCTGTCCTGTCTGGAACAGAAAAGAAAAATTCCCTCCAGTGCTTATTTTCCTTGAAAATCCGGCATTTTTATGTATAATGAATAAGGTGACTTTATCAACAGTTATGAAAGAAAATGAGGTTTTGATATGATACAGGCAATCAATGTAACCTACAGAGTTGGAAAAAAAGCATTATTTGAAGATGTAAACATCAAATTTACCGAAGGCAACTGCTACGGACTGATCGGTGCCAATGGTGCCGGAAAATCTACCTTTTTAAAGATCCTCTCCGGACAGCTTGAAACTACAAACGGTGAAATCGTGATCACACCAGGGCAGCGTCTCTCCGTTCTTGAGCAGGATCACTTCAAATATGATGAATATCCTGTTATGGATGTTGTTATCATGGGAAATGAACGCCTTTATGAGATCATGAAGGAAAAGGATGCCATCTATGCCAAGGAGGATTTCTCCGATGAGGACGGTATCCGTGCCAGCGAGCTGGAGGCTGAATTTGCAGAAATGGACGGCTGGGAGGCTGAATCCAATGCCGCTACCCTGTTAAACGGTCTTGGCATTGATCCAGAGTACCACTACTCCCTGATGAAGGATCTGAATGGTAATGAAAAGGTAAAGGTTCTCCTTGCAAGAGCCCTCTTCGGAAATCCGGATATCCTTCTTCTCGACGAGCCTACAAACCACCTGGATCTGGATGCGATTGCATGGCTGGAGGAATTCCTGATCAATTTTGAAAATACAGTCATTGTTGTATCCCATGACCGTTACTTCTTAAACAAGGTATGTACCCATACCGCAGACATCGACTATGGCAAGATCCAGCTCTATGCCGGAAACTACGATTTCTGGTATGAATCCAGCCAGCTGCTGATCAAGCAGATGAAGGAAGCCAACAAGAAAAAGGAAGAAAAGATCAAGGAGCTGCAGGAATTTATTTCCCGTTTCTCCGCAAATGCAAGTAAATCCAAGCAGGCTACCAGCCGTAAGCGTGCACTGGAAAAAATTGAGCTGGATGAGATCAGACCCTCCAGCAGAAAATATCCTTATATTGATTTCCGTCCGGAACGTGAAATCGGAAATGAAGTTCTTTCCGTTGACAATCTGACCAAGACCATCAATGGTGAAAAGGTACTGGATCACATTTCCTTTATCCTCGGACATGATGACAAGGTTGCTTTTGTAGGCGGAAACGAACAGGCCAAAACTGTTCTTTTCAAGATCCTTATGGGTGAAATGGAGCCGGATGAAGGTACCTACAAATGGGGAGTTACCACTTCCCAGGCTTACTTCCCCAAGGACAACACAGAAGAATTTGACAATGATTATACGATCGTAGACTGGCTTACCGGCTACTCTCCCATCAAGGACGTTACCTATGTCCGTGGGTTCCTGGGACGTATGCTTTTTGCCGGAGAAGACGGTGTGAAAAAGGTAAAGGTTCTCTCCGGAGGTGAGAAGGTAAGATGTCTTCTTTCCAAAATGATGATCAGCGGTGCCAACTGCCTGATCCTGGATGAGCCAACTAACCACCTCGACATGGAATCCATCACTGCCCTGAACAACGGACTGATCAAATTCCCCGGCGTGGCTCTTTTCTCCTGTCATGACCACCAGTTTGTCGAGACAACCGCAAACCGTATTATGGAGATCCTTCCAAACGGAACCCTGATCGACAAGATCACTACCTACGACGAATATCTGGCAAGTGATGAAATGGCCAGAAAGAGAACCGTTTATACCAAACAGGACGAAGACGAAGAGGATAACTAAAAGCTTTTATGAATATTGTAGATTTACATGTACATTCCACCAAATCCGATGGCAGCTATACCCCTTCCGAACTGGTTGAACATGCCATAGAAAAGGGACTTTCTGCCTTTGCTCTGACAGATCACGACACCACCGCCGGTATTGATGAAGCCATTGCGGCTGCGGCAGGCAAACCCATTGAAGTAATTCCCGGCATCGAATTTTCTTCTGAATATGAGGGACGGGATATCCACATCATAGGCCTGTATCTGGACTATAAGAGTGACTTCTTTCAAAGAAGGCTGGTAAACTTTGTCAATGGCAGGATCATGCGGAATCAGGAAATGTGCAGGCGGCTTCAGGAGCATGGAGTTGCCATTACTTATGAAGAACTGGTTGCAGAATTTCCGGGCAGTGTCATTACCAGAGCCCATTACGCCAGATATCTGCTTTCCCACGGCTATGTTAAAAGCCTGAAGGAGGCCTTTGACCGCTATGTTGGTGACAACGCCCCCTGCTTTGTTCCAAGGAAAAAGATCACACCCATGCGGGCTGTGGAAATCATCCTGAAGGCAGGCGGTATTCCCATACTGGCGCATCCCATTCTGTATCATATGAGCAGCGCCCGCCTTGATAAGCTCGTTGCTTCCCTGAAGGAAGTCGGTCTTATCGGGATCGAGGCCATTTACAGTACCTATGCTCCCAGCGAGGAAAGGGAAATACGCCGGCTGGCTGAAAGGTATGATCTCTGTATCAGCGGTGGCTCCGATTTTCACGGCAGTGCCAAGCCCGGCCTTGATCTGGCTACCGGTTATGGCAGGCTGTTTATCCCGGAGGAGGTTCTTGTGAACCTGAAAAGAAAGCATGCGGAAATGAAAGCCCATCCGGAGGCTTTCCACAGAAATAAAATACTCTTTACCGATCTGGACGGTACCTTTTTAAATAAGGAAAAACAGATCGGCGATTATACCAGAGAGGTCATGGATACCTTTACAAAAGCCGGCAACAAGCTTGTGCTCTGCTCCGGTCGGGATATCAACAGTGTCCGCAGCGTAAAGGAATATCTGCACCTAGATTACCCGGGAATGTATCTGATCGGCTATAACGGCGGTCAGATCGTGGAATGTGATACTGGAAAGACACTTTACCGGGTTGCTCTTACCTATGAACAGGTATGCCACATCCGGGAAGCTGCCAGCCAGCATGGTCTCCACTTCCATACCTACAGCGATACCAATATCCTCTCTCCCTGCGATGATGAGGAACTGCACTTTTATCAGCGTACGATCAAGACCCCTGTCATCTTCAGCCAGGATCTCCATGAGATCAGGGACTGTGGTGCCTGCAAGTGTCTTGTGATCGCCATTGACAGACATGAAGAGCTGGAAGCCTTTGTCAGGGATCTTTCGTCGTGGGCTGAGCAGGAACAGATCACCATGGTATTTTCCAATAATAACTACCTGGAGGTTTTCCCTTCTGCTTCAGGCAAGGGAGCTGCTGTCAGGAAGCTCTGCGAGCTTTTAAATATCAGCCCACTGCTGTCTATTGCTGCAGGGGATGCAGGAAATGATATTTCCATGATCGAGGCAGCCGGGATCGGTATCGCCATGTACAATGCCTCTGATGATGTCAAAGCAGCTGCTACCATGGTCACTGCTTTGGATAATAACCACGATGGCCTTGCCCGGGAGCTGCTTGATTTGGTCTAATTATTATATTTTTCCTGTTAATTTGTGAGATTCAAAAAATTTTATATTTTTTTGTAATTTCCTCTTGCATTATTCTTCTAAGTATAGTAATATAAGCAAGTACGGTACGTGAGTACCTGTGGCTCGTTGGTCAAGCGGTTAAGACGCTGCCCTCTCACGGCAGAATCAGCGGTTCGATTCCGCTACGAGCTGCTAAAGCACTGAAAGAAATTTCAGTGCTTTTTTTGTGTAATAATACAGACAGACTGATCTGCTGTTTTTCCCCTCAGAGTTTCTACTCAGATTTTCATCTACTGTTTGCGATGTACCAGGGAATATGTTACACTTTATGTGTTAATGTAACTGAAAGGAGCTTACTTAGACTATGGCTGATTACGTACTGAGCTGCTGTTCCACAGCAGATTTATCAAAAGAATACTTTTCCGCACGTGATATTAAATATGTCTGCTTCCATTTTGAACTTGGAGGCACTGAATATCTCGATGATCTTGGAACTTCCGTTCCCCCGGCAGAGCTATACCGCCGCATGGTTGCCGGTGAAGGTACCAAAACCTCTCAGGTTCCCGTCAAGGAATATGAAGATTTGTTTGAAGAATCCCTTTCCCAGGGAAAAGATGTGATCCATCTTACCCTCTCCTCCGGTATTTCCGGAAGCTACAATTCTGCCTGTATCGCCAGGGACGAAATGCAGGAGAAATACCCAGACAGGAAGATTTATGTGATCGACTCTCTTGCTGCTTCCAGCGGTTATGGTCTTTTAGTTGACGCCGCTGCTGACAGACGTGACGAAGGAATGAGCATTGATGACCTGTATGCATGGATTGAAGAAAACAAGCTTCGTATCCACCACTGGTTCTTCTCCACTGATCTGACCTTCTATATCAGGGGCGGCCGTGTTTCCAAAACAGCCGGTTTTATCGGAACGATCATGAACATATGTCCTCTCTTAAATGTGAGTAATGAAGGAAAGCTGATCCCCAGGGAAAAGATCCGTACCAAGAAAAAGGTGATCAGACGGATCGTTGATCTGATGAGAGAAAATGCAGACAACGGTACTGACTATTCCGGCAAATGCTTTATCAGCCAGTCTGAGTGCGTGGACGATGCCAAAGCTGTTGCTGATCTCATTGAAGCCGAATTTCCAAAGCTTGACGGCAAGGTGCAGATCTACCCTATCGGTGCTACGATCGGCAGCCACACAGGTCCCGGAACTGTCGCACTATTCTTCTTTGGTAAAAAGAGAGAAAATTAGAAGTAAAAGGCATAGTCGCACTAGTGACTATGCCTTTTCCAGCTTCTGTTTATAAAATTCCAAGTCCTTCCAGCAGGATCTTCGCTCCGATCACGATCAGGATAATTCCTCCGCAGACCTCTGCCTTCGCCTTATATTTCAGTCCAAACAGGCTTCCGATCTTGACTCCGGCCGCTGAACACAAGAAGGTGATCGTTCCGATGAACAGAACCGCATAAATGATATTTACCTCAAGAAAAGCAAAGGTAACACCTACCGCCAGTGCATCGATGCTGGTTGCAATGGCAAGAAGCAGCATTGACTTCACAGTCATGGAATTGTCTACCTTTTCCTCACTCTTTGACTCCCGGACCATATTCACACCGATAAATGCCAGCAGTACAAAGGCAATCCAGTGTGCGTACTTTGTAACCATGTCTGTAAAAAAGCTTCCGAAAAAATACCCAGCCAGTGGCATCAGTGCCTGAAAGCCGCCAAACCATGCGCCTGCAATGCACATGTGCTTCCAGCTGATTTTCCCCAGTGACAAGCCCTTACAGATCGATACAGCAAATGCATCCATTGACAATCCGATTGCCAGTACAAACAACTCTGTAATTCCCATTTTCAATTCCTCACAATCCACGGACAGCAGCTGAACCGTCATCATACAAAATCGAACAGACTGATCTGATTGGACTCCGGCAGCTTGCCGAGAAGGTTCAGGGAATCCATCAGCTCCACAATCGTCTTGGACACCTTGGTCCGTTGTCTGAAATCATCCTTTGACAGGAATGGTCCATCCTTTGCAGCCTCCACAATGGCATCCGCCGCAGCTTCTCCGAGCCCATCAATACTGTTTAAGGAAGGCATCAGCTTACCATCTACGATCTGAAAGCTTCTGGACTTGGCTGAAAAAATATCGATCGGAATAAAGTCATAGCCTCTGGCATACATTTCCAAAACTATCTTCATATCCTTTAAAGACGCCTGTTCCTTTTGGGAAAGGGTATCCTCTCTCTTCTTGTAATCCGCCATGACATTTTTCAGATGCTGCATGCCCTGGCACATCAGCTCATAGGAGAAGGCCTTGGCACGTATGGAGAAAAAGGCTGCATAATATGCCAGCGGATAATTGATCTTACAGTATGCGATCCTCCATGCCATCATAACATAGGCCGCCGCATGAGCCTTAGGGAACATGTACTTGATCTTCTTACAGGAAGCAATATACCAGTCCGGCACATCCTTTTCCTTCATGGCTGACTCGAATTCAGGCTTTAAGCCCTTACCCTTTCTTACACTCTCCATAATGGTAAAGGAAAGGGCACTGTCTACCCCCTTATTGATCAGATAGATCATAATATCATCACGGCAACAGATACAATGGGAAATATCTGCTGTTCCTTCCAGGATCAGTGTCTGGGCATTGCCAAGCCATACATCCGTACCATGACCAAGTCCTGAAATACGGATCAGGTCAGAGAAGCATTTGGGCTTGGTATCAAGAAGCATCTGGATAACAAAATCTGTACCAAACTCCGGAATTCCAAGAGAGCCTACCGGGCACCCGTCAATATCGTCCGGTGTGATCCCCAGGGCACTGGTATTCTGAAACAGAGACATAACACCCGGATCATCCAGTGGGATCGTAGTCGGATCGATCCCGGTCAGATCCTGCAGCATACGGATCATGGTAGGATCATCATGGCCGAGAATATCAAGCTTTAACAGGTTATGGTCAATGGAGTGATAATCAAAATGAGTCGTGACAATATCTGTCGTCATATCATTTGCCGGATGCTGCACCGGCGTAAAGGAATTGATATCCTCTCCCACAGGCAGAACGATAATACCGCCTGGATGCTGACCGGTACTTCTCCTGACACCGGTACATCCAAGCACGATCCGGTTGATTTCACAGGAACGTTTCCTCTTTCCCCTTTCCTCATAATAATTTTTCACATAACCATAAGCCGTCTTATCTGCCAGGGTTCCTACTGTACCGGCACGATATGTCTGTCCGGCGCCAAAAATAACCTCTGTATATTTATGAGCCTTACTCTGATACTCTCCTGAGAAATTCAGGTCAATATCCGGCTCCTTGTCTCCTTTGAATCCAAGAAAGGTTTCAAAGGGAATATCAAATCCATCCTTTACAAGGGGTTTTCCGCATACCGGACAGATCTTATCCGGCATATCGCACCCGGCATTTCCGGCAAAGGCCTTTACCTCCGGGGAATCAAAATCATAATAGTGGCAATTCGGACACCGGTAATGGGCGCTCAGGGAATTAACCTCTGTAATACCAGCCATGAATGCCACAAGAGAGGATCCTACCGATCCTCTGGAGCCTACCAGATAACCATCCTCCACAGACTTCCACACCAGCTTCTGGGCAATGATATACATAACCGCAAATCCGTTGCTGATAATGGAGTGCAGCTCCTTGTCCAGACGATCCTTTACGATAGCTGGCAGCTCCTCGCCATACAGCTCGTGTGCTTTATTGTAACAGATCTCCGTCAGTGTCTTATCACTGTCCGGAATGACAGGCGGACACTTGTCCGGTCTTACCGGACTCATGACATCTATTCTGTCGGCAATCTTATTGGTATTGGTGATCACCACTTCCCTTGCCTTGTCACTGCCAAGGTATTCAAACTCCTTCAGCATTTCCTCTGTTGTCCTAAGATACAGCGGCGCCTGGTTATCAGCATCATCAAAGCCCTTTCCTGCCATGATGATCCTCCGGTAGACCTCATCCTCCGGATCCAGGAAATGGACATCACAGGTTGCCACCACAGGCTTGTTGAACTCTTCTCCAAGTGCTACGATTCTGCGGTTAAAGTCCATGATATCCTCTTCACTGTTTACTGCAGGAACCTTGGGAGAATCAATCATAAAATGATTATTGCCAAGAGGCTGGATCTCCAGATAGTCATAAAAGTTCACGATCCTGGCAATCTCCTCCTCTGCCTTGCCATCCAGAAGCGCCCTGTACAGCTCGCCGGCCTCACAGGCACTGCCAAGGATAAGACCCTCCCTGTATTTCAAAAGAAGGCTCTTTGGCACCCTGGGATGTCTGTTAAAATACTGAAGATGGGAAGCCGAAACCAGCCTGTACAGATTTTCCCTCCCGATATTATTCTCTGCCAGGATGATCGCATGATAACTGGTCAGCTTTTTGATGATATCCGGACTGGATTCCCCAAGGGCATTGATCCTGGAAAGAGTGTCCGCTCCCCGTTCTCTCAGCATGGCTGAAAACTTCAAAAAAATATGAGCCGTACACTCTGCATCATCCACAGCACGGTGATGATTCTCCAGCGAAATGGAAAGTGTCTTTGCTACTGCATCCAGTGTATGCTTGGCCTGGTGTGTCAGAAGCACCCTTGCGATCCCCAGCGTATCTACGAAGGTAAATTTCCGTGAAATCCCCTGTCTTTTGGCATTTTCCATGATAAAGCTCATATCAAAATTGGCATTATGCGCTACCAGTACAGCATCCTGACAGAAATCCAGGAACTGTGGCAGTATCACCTCAATGGGAGGGGCATCCATGACCATGGAATCATTGATGCTGGTCAGCTTTTCTATTTCAAAGGGGATCGGCACCCCCGGGTTCACGAAAACAGAAAACCGGTCTGTGATCTCACCCTGCCGGATCTTAACCGCACCGATCTCTATGATCTTATTATTCACCGGAGAAAATCCCGTTGTCTCGATATCAAATACGACAAAATCTGCATTCAGATCCTGTCCCTCATCTCCGGTAACGATCTCCTTGAGATCATCTACCAGATAGGCTTCCATTCCATATATGACCTTAAAGAAATCCTGCTTATCCGGACTCTGGTCACCTGCTTCGATCCGCTTTGCCTTTTCTGCCTTCCACAGATCCTCCCACACATGATTGGCATCCGGGAAGGACTGCACAACCCCATGATCCGTAATGGCAATCGCCGGGTGTCCCCATTTATAGGCACGTTTTACAATATCCTTGGCTTCGGATACGCCATCCATATCGCTCATCTTGGTGTGGCAGTGAAGCTCCACCCTCTTCTGCACACTGGTATCACTTCTTGATGTTGTAAAGTCCGGGATCTTCTTAATACCTGCAATAGATCCAATAGTCAGCTCATTATCAAACCGGTCGATCATGGTCACACCCTTCAGCTTGACAAAGGCTCCTGCCTTCATCTCTGCTGTGATCTCCTTCACCTGATCATTTCTGGCAAACATCTTGATCGTCATGGTATCGGTAAAATCTGTCACATCAAACATCAGAATGGTCTTCTCATTCTTGATCTCACGGCTGTCATAACGGATGATCTTACCACGGATCACTATCTCTCCCATATCTCCGATAATTTCTTCAATGGGTATCGCCTCTTCTTCAAAGTCACGTCCATAGATCACATCCGGATTATCAGAACGCTTTACAGACCGGTTAAAATCACCCTTCTTAAAGTCACCTTTTTTGAATTCACCCTTTTTAAACTCCTGTTTTCCGGGTGCACCTTCGGAAGGTCTTCCAGATGCTTTCATCTCCGGTGTCCCTGCTTTCACTTCCACATTTCCTGGCTTACCTTCTGTGCCGGTGCCTGTCATCACTGGCTGCATATCTCCTTTAGACAGTCCGTCTTTACTGCCGTAAACTCTCGCCGTGATCTCTGCTACCTGTCTGGCGATCTGAAGCTCATCCTCTTCCTTATATTTACCGGTCTTCTTTGCCTTATAAGCTGCTGTAATATGAACCGCAAAGCCGCACCTCTCATTAAGGATCTTCTGCAGGATACGGATCAGTTCATCCTTCCGGCTTCTTGCCGGAACCGTATCATCAATGGTCAGATGGATCTCCCTCTCGTCAGGATAGGAAATATCTGCCCCTTTGAAAATATTATATTCTACCGGACTGTAATTCTTCAGTTCAAGCAGAATGCTGTCCCTGTACAGCTCCATCAGCTTCTCCGGCGTATACTGACCTGAAAGCTGGAACCTTTCATACAGCTTTACCCTGACTGTATAATCCTGGAAAAACTGCTTTTTTATCTCGTTTTCAACCTTCAGGACATTTTCCTTCTGGATCAGATGACGGGAAAGAAAGGTGACCCTGATAAGCTCCCTGCTCTTTGTCGTGGTCACCTTTTCGATCTCAGTCTGTTCAAACAGATCCTGATTTTTCTGATCTAATTTCAGTTTAGGAAATACCTCAAAAAACTGTTTTCCCATACCTTACCTCTGTTTCTTTAGTTCTGCCAATGATCCAGCTCATCCTTAAGCGCCGCCAGAAGCTCCTTCTCCGGTACCTTCCTGATGATCTCACCCTTTTTGATCAGAAGACCTTCAGAAAGCCCTCCTGCTATACCAAGATCCGCCTCTTTCGCTTCACCAGGGCCATTTACCGCACAGCCCATGACAGCTACCTTGATATCCAGTGGGTAATCTGCTACCAGTTTTTCTACCTGATTGGCCAGCCCGATCAGATCGATCCTGGTTCTTCCACAGGTGGGACAGGAAACAACCTCGATTCCGCCTTTGCGAAGTCCAAGTGTCCGGAGGATCAGCTTTGCTGACTTGATCTCCTCCACCGGATCACCGGTCAGGGAAACACGGATCGTATCACCGATCCCCTTGCTTAAGATCAGTGCCAATCCGATGCTGGACTTGATATTTCCGCTGATCAGGGTTCCTGACTCTGTGATTCCCACATGAAGGGGATGATCTGTTTTCTCTGAAAGCAGCTCATGTGCCCTGACACACTTAAGGACATCTGAGGATTTTATACTGATCACCAGATTGTCATAATCCATATCTTCGATCATATGTACCTTATCAAGAGCACTTTCCACGATCCCCTCTGCAGTAACACCATGGTATTTCTCCACCAGCTCCTTCTCGAGAGATCCACTGTTTACACCTACGCGGATCGGAATATTCCGCTCCTTTGCAGTCTCTACCACAGCTCTTACTTTTTCTTCTGAACCGATATTTCCGGGATTAATCCGGATCTTGTCGGCTCCGTTTTCCATAGCAGCAATTGCCATCTTATAATCAAAATGAATGTCTGCTACCAATGGAATGGTAATCTGTTTTTTGATTTCACGGATCGCCTGCGCTGCTTCCAGCGTCGGTACGGTGCAGCGGATGATCTCACAGCCAGCCCTGGTCAGTTCCTTTATCTGGGCAACAGTAGCTGCCACATCTTCAGTTCTTGTATTTGTCATGGACTGGATTAGAATAGGATTTCCTCCTCCTATGATCCTGTCTCCTATTGCTACGGTTTTTGTCTGCTCTCTGGTGAACATAATGACCTCCCACGTGATTAAATCTCTTCTTCCATGATATGTGATATGCTAAACATTTTCAAGAAGAAAAATCCGGCTTCTGCGTATCTGTCCATCTGCTTCTGTTGCCAAAAGCTGCAGAGAAACCGTTCCTTCCGGGAGGTTTTCCCCTGAAATTTCAAATCGGACTCTTTTTTCTACCGGCAGACTGGCACCCTCCTGTAAAAGCAGCTTTCTTCCCTTTTCATCCCTCATCTCAACAAAAAGCTCTCCTGTGTCTTCGCCGTCTGCATGCGCCATCTGCGTCATCCGTTCTTTCTGTGCTGCCTGCACTGTCATCACTGTACTCTCATATCCCGGCTGGAAACAGACACCCAGAAGGAAGGCCAGAAGAAAACCCGCCACATACATTCCTGGAAATGGTTTCTCGCTCAGAAGAATACTCTTTTCCCTCTTCCTGATAAATTGCTTCCTCCCTGACTTTCCAAATGCGATCCGGTGATACAGTATATCCGCTGCCAGAAAAATGCATGGTCTTTGCAGAAATGGAAACGGGAATTCTGTTTCTGGCACACCTTTAAGCAGTGGCAGAACTGCAGATGCTGCCACAAGACAGGTAAACACCATGGCAATTCCTCTTTTTAACGGGAAATGGCATCTTTGCCCTCTTCCTTCCCTGCAGGAAAGAAGTGCTTCTTTCAGTTCCTCCGTGCTCTGGTACCTGTCCCCCGGACGCTTCTTCAGGCAGATTTCTGTAACACGCTGCAGTCCCTCCGATATTCCTTTGTCATACTCCCTGACTGGATATCTCTCCTTTTCATATGCCCCGGCTCTGACACCCGTCAGCATTTCATGCAGAACAGCACCCATACTGTAAATATCCGCTGCCTTTCCCGTACGGCCATGCATCCACTGTTCGGGTGCACTGTATCCGAGAGTTCCCAGCATAAACTGCTCCTTCCCATTTCCGCTCCCAAACAGGAACGCTCCTCCAAAGTCGATGAGCCTTAGATGCCCGTCCGGCTGTATTATGATATTGGCAGGCTTCAGATCACGGTAAATAACAGGTGGATTCTGGGAATGCAGGTAATACATGACGTCGCATAGAGCCAGCATCCAGTTCACTGCCATCTCCTCCCTGACCGCTCCAAATTTACGGATATATTGCTCCAGTGTGATTCCTTCCACATATTCCATGACAATACAGAAATTTCCTTTTTCCTCAAAGAAGTCCAGAATGGCAGGAAGACCCGGATGTGTCAGACGCTTCAGCAGCTCTTTTTCTGCAATAGCAAATGACCTTTTCTGTTCTTCTCTTCCCTTACTGACCTTCACCGCACAAAGCCTGTTCAGGTGAAGATCCTTTACCAGATAAACACATCCCATGCCGCCTTCTGCAATCGTCCGCAATACCTCATATTTATTACAAAGAATTTCCCTCAAATCCTTCTTCCTCCCTTTTCAAAAGTACATAAATGGCTGAGAGATTGTCCCTCTCCCCCTGTCTCTTTCCATAGCTTCCAATTTCAGAAAGCCGCTTCTGAATCTGTTCCTCTGTAAGGATCTCAGATGGATCCAGCATTTCCCGGAGCAGCTCCTCTGCGGCCCTGCCCCAGAATCCATCACTGCATAAAAGAAACCCTGTTTTTTTATGATATCTTCCAAATCTGACATATACCTCTGACATGGGAAAGCTTCCCATACATCTTGTCAGAATATTTCCTTCCCCTCTGTGATCCTCAGTCAACTGTCTGATCCTCTTTTTTCTGATCTCATAGATCCTGCTGTCCCCCACATGCAGGATCAGATACCTTCTTTTCATAAGCAGAAGCACAGAAAGCGTTGCCCCAAGGGATATCTCCCGGCTGTCAGCGTATTTCTGCAGCATCCCCACGGTTTCATAAAGACACCTGAAAAAACTATGTCTGATTTTCTTAGAGCTTTTCCCTTTCCTGATCAGAGGAAGGATCTCTTCGTAAAAATGCTGCTGAAGCCGTTCCATCAGGAATCCGCTTGCAACCTCTCCTGCCGGCAGTCCACCGATCCCATCACTGACGGCTGCCAGCAGAATCCGCCCCTTTCCTGTATTAACCTGCTCAACAAGGACAGAGTCCTGGTTAATTTCCTTTTTTCCGCTATCCCAGTAAAACCCGGACATAACCTCCATAAAACGACCTCTTTCCCTGGAAAATTACCTGAATGCTGTCTGAACCCAGCGTTCCTGTAGAATAAAAGAATAAAAAGATTCTTCAGATGTGATCCAGTATAGTACAGAATAAAAAAAGAATCCATTGTACAAAACAGCCAAAAAGTACATTTTGGTAATTCTGTACAGGATTCTTTTTGTTTTTCGTTATTTTATCTACAACAGTTTTGATATATCATTTACCAGAACAAAGACCATCAGGATCATAAGTGCGATCATTCCGCCTAAATGCACTAATCCTTCCTTTTCCGGCGGTACCGGCTTCCCACGTACCATCTCTACCAGCAAAAATACCAAACGTCCGCCATCAAGTGCCGGAAGCGGCAGAAGATTCATAACACCAAGGCTGATAGAAAGCATCATGGCGATATTCACCATATTGATGATTACATTGGACATTCCATAATCCTTTACCGCATCGTAGGTCTGATCCACGTATTGTACCATTCCCACCGGACCTGATACTGCGTCTGCAGACAGCTGTCCCCTTACCAGCATAACAAGACTCTTAGCTGTAGCCTTAACAGTATACTCAAGTACATAAAAGCCATACTGGAAGGTCTCCGGAACTGTACAGACCTTCAGATCTGTGCCTCCCATAATTCCAATGTACCACGTATCTCCATTTTCATCATAAACAGGATTCAGGATCACTTCACCCTTTTCCCCCTGTCTCTCGTACTCAATGGTCATGGAGCCGCCCTGTCCGGTCAGCGCTGCCAGGCGGATATCTTCCCACATATGGATCTTCTCTCCGTTGATCCGTGTGATCACATCCCCCTCCTGAAGTCCTGCTGCCTCAGCGGCACCGCCTTCTGTAACACTGCTTATAGTCGGCATCATGACACCACAGAACCATACAATGATCAGCGCAAAAAGATATGCGATCACAAAGTTTGCCACAGGACCTGCCAGCACCGTGGCGAATCTGGCACCTACACTGGCCTTCTGGAAAGAACCTTCTCCTTCTTCACTCTGCTCCTCTCCCATGTTCTGCCCGTCTTCTCCTTCAAAAACACAGGCACCACCAATAGGCAATAGCTTCAGGGAATACTTCGTTCCTCCCTTTTCGAAGGAAATCAGGGAAGGTCCCATTCCAATGAAAAATTCTACCACGTGGATCCCATTTTTCCTGGCAATCAAGAAATGTCCAAGCTCATGGGAAACAACAAGCACGCAGAATATGATAATAAATAAAATAATAGAAACGATCAACTTAAATTATGACCTCCTGTGACTTTCTACAAATGCATGTGC
The DNA here is from genome assembly GCA_003490145.1 of Lachnospiraceae bacterium OM04-12BH. GTDB lineage: Bacteria > Bacillota > Clostridia > Lachnospirales > Lachnospiraceae > Suilimivivens > Suilimivivens aceti. The sequence continues at coordinate 261,122 of QULQ01000003.1, read as the reverse complement.
CTCTGCTTCTGCCTCAAGGATCTGCTCCACGCTGGGATTCTCTACAACCTTATGATTTTCCATAGCTCCCTGGATCAGATCATAGATCGTCAGGAAACGGATCTTCTTATCAAGGAAAAGAGCCACTGCCTTCTCATTGGCTGCGTTAAACACGGTAGGCATGCTTCCGCCTGCATGAATGGCTCTATAGGCCAGCGGAAGTCCCAGAAACGTATCTGTATCCGGCTTTTCGAAGGTAATACTCTTCATTTCATAAAAATCAAGTCTCTTTCCCGGCAGAGGCCTTCTGTCAGGATAAAACAGTGCATACTGGATCGGCAGCTTCATATCCGGTGTGCCAAGCTGTGCCATGATACCGCCATCCTCGTACTCTACCATGGAATGGATCACACTCTGCGGCTGTACAACAACCTGGATATTCTCCGGCTCCACATTAAAAAGCCATTTGGCCTCGATCACCTCAAGTCCCTTATTGACAAGGGTGGAAGAATCCACTGTGATCTTTCTTCCCATGGACCAGTTAGGGTGCTTTAAGGCATCCTCTACCGTAATATCTGCAAGCTCTTCTCTCTTCTTTCCGCGGAAGGGTCCACCGGAGGCTGTCAGCAGGATCTTGCTGACACGCTTTCTGTTTTCTCCGTTCATGGACTGGAAGATTGCACTGTGTTCGCTGTCTACCGGCAGGATCGGAACCTTTTTTTCTGCGGCAAGAGGCATGATGATATGTCCTGCTGTGACCAGTGTCTCTTTGTTGGCAAGGGCAATGGTCTTCCCTGCAGAAATAGCGGCAATGGTAGGACGGATACCGATCATTCCCACGATCGCTGTTACCAGAATATCCATATCCTCCATGGCAGCAAGGGTAAGGAGCCCTTCCATGCCGCAGAGCACCTTCACCGGAAGATCTGCCACTCTCTCCTTTAAGTCCCTGGCTGCCTCTTCTGTCCACATAACAGCAAGCTGTGGCAGAAATTCACGGATCTGCTGTTCCATAAGGGTGACACTGGTTCCCGCTGCCAGGGCAGTAACCTGCAGATCCTTATTATTTCTTACGATTTCAAGTGTCTGGGTTCCGATAGAACCGGTAGAACCCAGTACTCCTATCCTTTTTATCTTATCCATTTTATTTCCTCTTTATCAGGTATTCAACAGAATTACCGGAAGCATATCAGACATTCAGCAGAATTTCCAGCAGCAGATAGATCATGGGCGCTGTGAAGATCACACTGTCAAAGCGGTCCATAACGCCGCCATGCCCCGGAATCAGCTTGCCATAATCCTTGATATCATGATTTCTCTTAATCGCGGAAGCAGCCAGATCCCCGATCTGGGAGATCACTGCACCTGCTGCACTGATCAATACAAAGACCCATGTCACATTCTGCTCCGTGATCACCGGCTCTACCACAAAGTACCCATAAAGCCCGCCTACGATCGCGGCACCAAGGACACCTCCAATGGCTCCTTCTATAGATTTCTTGGGACTCAGCTTTGGCACCATCTTATGCTTACCGATCACGATCCCCACAGCATAAGCACAGGTATCACAGATCCAGGAGCTGATAAAGATCATCCATACGGAATAATTTCCATAGGGAAGCGTCCTTACCAGATATATGCAGGACAGCATGACCGGCGCATAGACCACGTTGAAAAAGGAACTCATGATCTGATCTGCGTGGAACTTCGGAAAAGTAAGCACATACAGAAACATAAAGGCAATCAGTATCATGATCAGAACAAGAAGAAGCATTTCTTCCTCCTGCTTTGTAAAGACCATTACGAGATAATAAGCCACAATTCCTGTATAACCAATGATCTCCAGACCGGAAGGCTTTCCCTTTTCCGTAAGACCGCAGGCCTTCATCAGTTCACGGTATGCAGTAAGGGAAAGGAATAGCAGCACAGCTGCCAGAAGATAGCCGCCCGTCAGTATTACCACAAGGGCAAGCACTACCAGCACGATACTGCTGATCAAACGTGTTTTAAACATGGACTACTCCTCCTCTATCCTGCCGTATCTTCTGTCTCTATGATTATATGCTTCCACTGCCTTTTGCAATTCTTCTTTTGAAAAATCGGGCCATGCCACCGGTGTAAAGTAAAACTCCGTATAGGCTAATTCCCATAAAAGGAAATTGGAAATTCTCTGCTCATTACAGGTACGGATCAGCAGATCCGGATCCGGGATCCCTCCCATGTCAAGTGCATCTCCGATCTGCTCCTCTGTAATTTTCAAAGGATCCAGTTCTCCACTTTTCACCTTTTCTGCGATCTTCTGACAGGCTCTCCGTATCTCGTCCCTGCCACCATAATTCAGGGCGATCTGAAAATGCAGACCGTCATTTTCCTTCGTAGATTCCTCCAGCTCCTCTATCCGCCTCCGGATATCCGGATCCAGTCTGGTCTTATCTCCAATGATCCTGACACACATCCTGTTCTTCTTTGCAGTAGTCAGACAGGTTTTCAAATAATTACGAAGAAGCTTCATCAGTGCATCCACCTCGTCCTTTGGCCTGTTCCAGTTTTCTGTACTGAAAGCATAAACCGTCAGATAGGAAATCCCCATTTTGTAGGCTTCCTCACAGATTGTTTCCACAGTCTTGGCTCCCTGCACATGTCCGTAGTTTCTCGGCATTCCCTTGCTCTTTGCCCATCTGCCATTGCCATCCAGAATGATTGCCACATGAGTTGGCATTTTTAGATTTTGCTGCTCTGCCATATTTCCTCCTGCTTAAAAAACAGAGCCCGGAAAACGGACTCTATTTTATGTTTGTTCATTTTGCTGCCAGCCTGACCGGCTTATACCGTAAGGATTTCTGCTGATTTGGCTTCTGTCAGCTTATCTACTTCCTTGATATACTTATCCGTGATCTTCTGCAGTTCTTCTTCTAACTGCTTTACTTCATCCTCGGAAATTTCTTTAGCGATCTTCTTGAATGCTTCATTACCGTCTCTTCTGATATTTCTGACAGCAACCTTGCACTCCTCTGCCTTCTTCTTAACTTCCTTTACTAGATCCTTTCTGCGTTCCTCAGTCAGCTCCGGGAATACCAGACGGATCACAGCGCCATCATTGGAAGGTGTAATACCGATATCAGATGCAAGGATCGCTTTTTCGATCTCTTTGATCAGGCTCTTTTCCCAGGGTGCGATCTGGATCATCCTCGCTTCCGGAATGGTTACATTTCCTACCTGCTGGATCGGAGTAGGTGTTCCGTAATAATCAACCCTCAGTCTGTCAAGTACGTGGGGATTGGCACGTCCTGCACGGATTCCCTGATAATCTGCTTCCAGATGATCGATTGTTTTCTGCATTTTCTCATCATATATTTTGATCTTTTCGTTCATGGTTTTTGTCCTCCCTATACGGTTACTCTGGTTCCTGTAAACTTGCCGTTTACAGTATTTACAATGCTGTTCTCTTCATTTAATCCAAACACCCACATGGGCATTTTGTTGTCTCTTGCCAGAATGGAAGCTGTCATATCTACCACCTGCAGATTCTTCTCGATCACCTCATCGATTGTAATGCTGTCATACTTCTTTGCATCCTGACTTGTCTTGGGATCCTTATCGTATACACCATCGATAGACTTGGCAAGCAGAATGACCTCTGCCTCTACTTCAATAGCTCTCAGTACAACACCAGTATCAGTAGAGAAATATGGATGTCCGGTACCGCCTGCAAAGAACACGACCATTCCCCTGCTGAAATATTTATTGGCTCTGTCCTTGGAGAAAAGCTTGGTAAAGGATCCGCACTCAAAGGGTGTCAGCACGGCTGTCCTCATACCAACACTTCTGAAGATCTCAGAAACATAAATACAGTTCATGACAGTCGCCAGCATCCCGATCTGGTCTGCCTTGGTTCTGTCAATATTTTCACTCGTACGTCCTCTCCAGAAATTACCGCCACCGGTTACGATACCCACTTCAATCCCACTGTCTGTCAGCTCTTTAACCTGAAGTGCCACCTTTCTTACTGTTTCTTCATCAAAGCCAGTTTTTTTGTCACCAGCAAGGGCTTCACCACTCAGCTTAAGCAAAATTCTCTTCATACCAGTCACCGCCTATTTCATTTTCTTGATCTCTTCAAAGAAGGAGGTCGGATTTACTTCTGCATAGCACTGTGAACACATACCTTCGATCACGGCACCATTGTTGATCTGTACAGATTTGGATTTGATATCCCCCATGACGATAGCAGAAGAATCCAGGACAACGGGTCCCTTCACATCAATATCACCCTTGATCGCACCTGCGATCACAGCACTGTTTGCATACAGGTTTCCGATGATGACTGTACTCTGTCCTACCTTGATAGAGCCACTGCTCTTCAGTTCTCCTGTGATCTTGGCTCCTTCTGCATAGATCTCTGCTGCCTGGGAATTTCCCTGGATGGTACCTGTAATATTCAGTTTACCAAGAGCCTCCACATTACCAACAATGCTTCCTCTGACATCCAGTGCACCCTCGGTTGCAATATTACCATTGATGATCATGCTCTCAGTCAGTGTGGAAACCTCATCACTGGGTCTCTTTCCGGAGGAAGACGGCATCTCTGCTTTCTCTGCCGGCTGTGTATAAGCAGACTCCTTCGTAACAGAAAGATTATCCACATTATCAAGCATTGCCCCGAGATCCGCATCAAAACCGTTCACTGTACTGCTTTCCTCTGCTTTTTCTGTTTCCCGGACTGCATCTGCGCCATCATCGGCCGCCTCTTCTGCTTCCGCGTTTTTCTTTGCTTCTGCCTCTTCAGCTCCCTCTTCCGGCATCAGCTCATTGACTGCCTGTGATAAATCATCCTTTAAATCTGAGAAAAATCCCATTGGTAAGTCCTCCATTCGCTTCTTTGTATCTTCATGATTCGTAACTGAAATCAATTACTTTCTTCTGTCTGTGCTTTAATAGTATGCTGCACAGGTACCGTGTCATCTGTAATAGGCAGAAAAACAGCATCCTCCTGCAGACGGATTTCTGAAATGATCTCCGGCAGGGCTTCCACCGTCGTATCTTTATTTGCTGCATCATGCATAAGTACCACACAGCTCTGCTGATTTCTGATGCCTGCAAGACAGTTCGCAAGAAGTGTCTCTGCCGGAAGCTCTCTGCTGACTGCATCCCCCGATGCCACATTCCAGTCAAAATAAGTGACCCCCTGATCCGTCAGCCAGTCTGCCAGCTTCTGCATATCTATATTACTCACGGTATTGGAACTTCCTCCCGGAAAACGGTAAAATCTTGGCCATACACCGGTCAGTTCATACAGATATTCCTGCAGCTTTTTCATATCAGTCTGAAAATCTTCCTCAGAATCATAAATATCCGCATAAGAATGACTGTAGGAATGCATGCCAAGCGTGTGTCCCTCTTCTACAATCCTTCTGTATGCCTTTTTGGAAGCTTCATCCGTCTTCCCTACTACAAAAAAGGTTGCCTTCACATCGTAGGCCTTCAGGATATCCAGGATCTCATCCGTATTACTGCTCGGTCCGTCATCAAAGGTAAGGTAAATCTTCTTTTGACCCTCTTCTTCCTCTCCGGCTGCCGGTGTCCCTGCGTCCTGCTCTTCCTGCAAAGCTTCTCTTTCGGATTCTTCTATCGTTTCTGTCAAGAAAGCTCCTGCCAGATTTTTATTTTCATCCTCCAGCTCCTGGATAACAGCTTCCTGCTGTCTGATCCTGTCGGATAGCTGATGCGCCCGGACACTCAGTATAATACTCGCTGTCACAGGAATAAGTACAGCCATCATAACTCCGCCAAGGATCATCTTCTTCAGGCGGTTGATCCGCTTTCTGCGGGTGGCCGACTCTTCCATATGCCATCTGCTCCTTTAACACGATTTGCTTATAGTTTAACACAAAAAGAGAGCAGACTCAAGTAACCATTTGAGTCTGCCCTCAGAATTATCTTACCTTATCTGTAAGCCTGTAAGTCTGCCTTATTCTGTGATATCTGCGTACATGAAGTACCAGTATCCGTAAGGTGAATGCCAGGATCCTGTGATCTTGTCACTCTGTAACCAGAAATCGTTGTAATATGCAACAGGGATACATCCAGCTTCCTCCATCAGAATGTCTTCTGCTGTATGGAGAGCCTGTGAACGCTCGTCAGCATCCAGTGTTGTTCTGGAAAGATCGATAGCTGCATCGTAGTCTGCATTGGTGAACTTACCATCATTGTTACCATTGGTTGAGTAGAACAGATCCAGCATATTGGAAGGATCACTGTAGTCTCCTACCCAGCCGTTACGTGCAACATCAAAATCACCGTTACGACGCATAGGTGTGAAGGAAGCCCACTCAACGATATCTACCTGAAGGTCGATACCAAGCTCTGCCCACGCCTGCTGTAAATATTCAGCAACTACCTTGTGGTAACCGGCATCGTTGGTTGTATATGTGATGGTCGGGAAGCCTTCCCCATTCGGATAACCGGCATCAGCCAGAAGCTGCTTGGCTTCTTCCAGATTTGCTTCATAGTTGGTAACATCGATATAAGACTTACCACCGTTTGCATTATCCTTGAACTGCTTTCCGTCCATATCGATCCAGCCGGTTCCTAGAAGATTGTCTGCAGGTGAATAGGTTCCCTGCATCAGGGTATTTGCAACATAATCACGGTCAATAGCAAGGCTTAATGCCTTACGTACCTTTGCATCCTTGAATGCATCTCTTTCAAGGTTCATGCTGAGGTAATAGGTACCAATGATAGGATCTACATAGAAATCAGCACTGTCCTTTAAGGTAGGGATCTCTTCTGTAGGAACATCCTTGATCATCTGGACTTCACCTGTCTGGTATGCACTGTACGCAGCGTTGGAATCCTCGATCAGGTTCCACTTGATACCATCAAGCTTGATTGCATCAGCATTCCAGTAGTAAGGGTTCTTAGTCATCATGATATAAGATCCGGGAACCCACTCAGATACATAGAAAGGTCCATTGCTGATGTATGTCTCAGCACTTGTTGCCCATGCATCACCATTTGCTTCTACAGTTGCCTGCTGAACAGGGCTTAAGGTAGCAAATGCTGCAAGGCTTCCGAAGTAGGAGCAGGGAGTGTTCAGAGTAACAACCAGAGTGTTGTCATCAGAAGCAACTACCTGAAGGGCGTCAAGATCACCCTCAATTGCCTTGTCATAGCCTTCTACCATGGAAAGTACAGTTTCAGCATAGGGAGCAGCTACCATAGGATCGCATACTCTCTTCCAGCTGTAAACAAAATCATTTGCATTTAAATCAGAACCATCTGACCATTTAAGACCCTCTCTTAAATGGAATGTCCAGGTAAGTCCGTCTTCGGATACTTCATAGGACTCTGCCTGTCCGGGTATCAGCTGACCATCTTCATCAATTGCCAGAAGGCATTCAAAAGAATGTAATAACATGTTACCACCATCAACAGCGCTGTTTAAAGCAGGATCAATGGTTTCAGGATTAGGTCCTACCTGTACGGATAAGATCTTCTCACCTGTTGCAGAAGCAGGGGCTTCTGCCTCTGTCTCTGTTCCAGCTGTCTGTCCGTCTGCTGCAGAATCAGTTGCTGCTCCATTGGAGCTTCCGCCACAGGCTGTTAAGCCAAGAACCATGGCAGCTGTGAGAACGAGTGCAAGTGCTCTCTTTTTCATAATACTTCCTCCTATAATAAATAATAACTCTTATATTGTTACCATATTTAGTTACACTTGTCAATATGATGGCAGGCGGCAAAATGTCCTTTTTCGATTTCTTTCCACTCGGGAGCAGCCGCAGCACAGGTTTCATCCGCATAGGGACATCTGGTACGGAACCGGCATCCTGAAGGGGGATTTAAAGGACTTGGAACATCTCCTTCAAGCACGATACGTCTGCTTTCCCTGGCCTTTCCCGGGTCGGCAATAGGGATTGCGGAGATCAGGCTCTTTGTATAGGGATGAAGAGGTCTTGTGATCAGCTCATAGCTGTCAGCCAGCTCCACCATTCTTCCCAGATACATAACGCCGATCCGGTTGGAGATATGCTTTACTGCAGAAAGATCATGGGCAATAAACAGGTAAGTCAGCCCCATCTGCTCCTGCAGATCCTCAAACATATTGATGACCTGTGCCTGAATGGAAACATCCAGTGCAGAGATCGGTTCATCACAGACAATGAATTCCGGATTCACTGCCAGTGCCCTCGCAATACCGACTCTCTGGCGCTGACCACCAGAAAACTCGTGCGGATAACGGTTTGCATGCTCAGAATTCAATCCGACCCTGCGAAGCATTTCTATAATAATGTCATATCTCTCTTTTTTGTTTGCCGCTATCTTGTGTACGTCAATGGCTTCCCCGATGATATCACCGACTGTCATTCTTGGATCCAGACTGGCATAAGGATCCTGGAAAACGATCTGCATTCTCTTACGGTAAGGCAGCATATCCACCTTGATCTTCTTTTCTACATCAAAGATCACATCACCGTCATAAATAAACCGTCCACCGGTAGGCTCATAAAGCCTAAGGAGAGTACGTCCTGTAGTGGTCTTGCCACAGCCTGACTCACCAACAAGTCCCAGCGTTTCTCCCCTCTCAATGGTGAAGGAAACATCATCTACCGCCTGGATATATTTTTTATTTTTGCCGTATCCCCCTGCCGGAAAATACTGCTGTAAATGTTCTACCTGAACTAATGTATCACTCATTGGCTGCTCCCTTCTCCATCTCTTCCTTCTGATTCAGCCAGCACTGGGTATAATGCACCTCATCAAAGTTTGTTACCGGAGGCATTTCACGAAGACAGATCTTCATACATGCTTCGCATCTCGGTGCAAACGGGCATCCTGCAGGCGGGTTCAGAAGGTCAACGGGTGTTCCTTCAATGGGAACCAGTCTTTCATGTTCCTTTGTGTCAATTCTCGGAATGGATCGGATCAGTCCCCTGGTATACTGATGCTTCGGATTGTAGAAGATATCCTCTGTGGTACCGTATTCCACGATCCTGCCGGCATACATAACTGCGATCCTCTCGCACATGCTGGCAACCACACCAAGGTCATGGGTGATCATGATGATCGCCATACCAAGCTTGTCCTTCAGTTCCATCATCAGCTCCAGGATCTGTGCCTGTATGGTCACATCAAGTGCTGTTGTCGGCTCATCTGCAATCAGGAGCTTTGGTTCGCAGGCAAGTGCCATAGCGATCATGACTCTCTGTCTCATACCACCGGACAGCTCATGAGGATACTGCTTTAATCTCTTATCAGGCTCATTGATACCAACAAGGGTAAGCAGCTCTTTGGCTCTTTCCCTGGCCTGTTTTCTGTTCTTATCTGTATGGAGAAGAATCACTTCCATGATCTGATTGCCTACGGTATATACCGGATTCAGACTGGTCATGGGATCCTGGAAAATAATGGATACTTCATTTCCGCGGATCCTTCTCATTTCCTTCTCACTCATTTTCTCGATCTCGTGTCCATTAAACTGCAGACTGCCGCCGATCAGCTTACCGGGATATGCCGTCAGTCCCATCAGACTGTAAGCTGTTACAGACTTACCGGAACCACTTTCTCCTACGATGCCAAGCACCTCGCCTTCCTTCAGATGAATGGACACATCATTTAAGGCCTTTACTTCACCAGCAGGTGTGAAAAAGGAAAGTCTTTCATTTTTAATATCTACCAGATATTCTGCCATTTTCTCTCCCTCCTGCATTAATTTTTCAGCTTGGGATCAAATGCATCCCGAAGACCATCACCAAAAAGGTTAAAGCTCAGAATGATCAAGCTGATCAAAAGAGCCGGAATAAATAAAAGATACGGGTACGTATTCATACCATTGATCGCATCACTGGCAAGGGAGCCAAGGGACGGAAGCGGTACGGCAACACCCATACCAAGGAAGCTTAAGAAGCTTTCTGTAAAAATGGATGAGGGGATCTGCAGTGTAGTGGTAACGATCAAAGTACCGATACAGTTGGTCAGCAGATGCTTTCTGATGATCTTGCCATTGCTTACGCCGAGTGCCCTTGCTGCTGTTACATATTCACTTTCCTTCAGCATCAGAACCTGGCTTCTGACCATTCTCGCCATACCTACCCAGTATAAAAGGGCGAATACAACGAAAATACTGATCAGGTTTTCACCTACTATGCCTACCCAGGCAAAGCCTGCTACATTCTTCAGCCGGGACAGGGGATCCTTTAGTGCAAAGGATAACAGTACGATCAGCAGGATATCCGGGATCGTGTATATAATATCAACAATACGCATCATGACCAGATCCACCCAGCCTCCAAAGAAGGCTGCCACAGATCCGTAAATAGATCCGATGATCAGGATGATTCCTGTTGCAATCAGACCAACTAACAAGGAAATACGGCTTCCCATCATGACACGGATGGCATAATCACGTCCCATTTTGTCTGTACCAAAAACATGAGGGAATACCTTTTCACCTGCATCGATCCTTGCCTGCTCCTCTGCAGAATACTGCATGGGACGCAGATTGTTTGCTCCCTTGATCTGCTCCTTATAGGAATAAGGATAAAAGGAAGGAACCACAAAGGAAAAGATCATGATGATAATGATCACTACAAGGCTTACCATAGCCACCTTATTTTTGCGGAGACGACGTCCGCCATCCTTCCAGAAGCTGACGCTCTCACGCATGATCACCTGACTCTGCTTTTCTTCCTCTGTTGCCGGGAGAAAATCTTCAGGCTTTAATTTTAACTGAAAACTGATTGGATTTTCTTTCATGGGGTCTGCTCCTTACTTTAATTTAATTCTGGGATCTACGAGCTTGTAAACAATATCCACCACAACATTCATAAGAATAATGAGTGTGGCAAGAAAGATCGTTGTCCCCATGATCAGTGTATAATCCCGTCCGTTAATGGCTGCGATAAACTCACCGCCAAGTCCCGGGATCGTAAAAATCTTCTCTACTACAAAGCTTCCTGTTACCGTATAAGCCAGAAGAGGACCCACATAGGTAATAACCGGAAGGATCGCATTACGGAGTGCATGCTTGAAAAGGATCTTGCCTCCCGCAAGTCCCTTGGCCTTTGCAGTCCGCATATAGTCCTGTCCCAGTACGTCCAGCATGGAAGAACGCATCAGACGCATAATATAGGCTGTTGGATAAAAAGCCAGTGCCATGACCGGCATCACATAATGCTTTGCTGTTGTCAGTCCCATGGTGGGAAGGATCTGCAGCTTAACTCCGAAGAAATACAGCAGAAGTGTACAGATAACAAAGCTGGGAACCGCAATGCCACAGGTTGCCACCACACTGATCAGACTGTCTGCAAACTTCCCTCTCTTCAGGGCAGCAATACAGCCAAGCGGCACTCCAAGGATCAGGGATACCAGTACAGATACACCACCGACTCTTGCAGACACTGGGAACTTCATCTTAATGATGTCCATGACAGTACGCCCTCTCTGCTTTAAGCTGTCACCAAAATCTCCATGCAGTGCATCTTTGATATATGTCAGATACTGCTGGAAGAGCGGCTTATCCAGTCCATACTTTGCTTCCAGCGCAGCTGTTGCCTGGGGACTGATTGCCTTTTCAGAAAGGAACGGACCACCGGGAACCAGATTCATCAGAAAGAAAGTGATGGTTGCCACCGCCCAGATTGTCACGATTGCAAGACCAATTCGTTTTGCAATATATTTTACCATAATCAAAAACTCCTTACCTTGACTAAAAAGAAAGAAGCCCGGTTATTCCACAGACAGGGGAAAACACTATCTATGAAACTCCCGGGCCTCATCACTGTTCTTCTTTTATTCAGAACGGATTACATACCTGCCTGTGCAGCAACCTCCGCTGCGAAATCGTCAACTTTCTTTTCCAGACCTTCACCTGTTTCGAAACGAACAAATTTCTTAACAGAAAGATTAGCGCCTGTTTCCTTGGAAACCTGTGCAAGGTACTGTGCTACAGTCTGCTTGCCATCTTCAGCTTTAACATAAGGCTGCTCAAGGAGACAAACCTCCTTCAGTTCCTTGTTAAGACGTCCGACAACAGCACCCTCGATAACCTTCTCAGGCTTTCCAGCCATCTTGGGATCGTTAGCGATCTGTGCCATCAGGATCTCTTTCTCATGAGCCTTGTATTCTTCAGATACATCTGCTGTAGATACATACTTGGGAGAAAGTGCTGCGATCTGCATAGCTACGTTGGTAAGTGCTTCCTTAACAGCATCATTTACAACGTCTGTCTGTGCTTCTACAACAACACCGATTCTTCCGCCACCGTGTACATAAGATACGACACAGCCGTTATCAGCAACGATCTTCTCAAATCTTCTGATATTTAAGTTCTCACCGATCTTGGCAACCTTGGCAACCAGAGCTTCCTTAACAGTGATAGAAGGATCTGCATTCCACTTTTCTGCCATAAATGCTTCCATGTCATCTGCGTCAGAGTTAACTGCCTGCTCTGCAACTGCCTTTACAAATGTCTGGAACTCTTCATTCTTTGCAACAAAGTCTGTCTCAGAGTTAACTTCAACAACTGCTGCTGTCTTGTCATCCTTTAAGGTTACACAGCAAAGACCTTCTGCTGCGATTCTTCCTGCCTTCTTCTCTGCCTTAGCCTGTCCGTTCTTTCTTAAGAACTCAACGGCTGCGTCCATATCTCCATCGGTTTCATTAAGAGCCTTCTTGCAGTCCATCATACCTGCTCCGGTAGCTTCTCTTAACTCTTTTACCATAGCTGCTGTAATGTTAGCCATCGTTATTTCCTCCTGAATCTGTTTGCTTTAATTATTCTGCATCTGCCACTTCTTCGATATCAGTAGCTTCTGTTCCCTCTGCTGCCTGAGCAAGCTCCTCTGTAACAGCTTCCTCACCCTGATTTGCCTCGATAACAGCATCAGCCATCTTGGAAACGATCAGCTTAACAGCTCTGATAGCATCATCATTACCAGGAATAATGTAATCCAGCTCTTCAGGATCACAGTTGGTATCACCGATACCGATCAGTGTAATTCCCAGTGTATGAGCTTCCTGTACGCAGATTCTTTCCTTCTTGGGATCTACTACGAAAATAGCATCGGGAATTCTTGTCATGGTCTTGATACCGCCAAGGTTCTTCTCCAGCTTCTCCCACTCTTTCTTAAGAGCGATAACTTCCTTCTTGGGAAGAACATCAAAAGTACCGTCCTCAGACATGGTCTCGATTGCCTTTAATCTGTCAATTCTGCTCTGGATAGTCTTGAAGTTGGTAAGCATACCGCCAAGCCATCTCTCGTTTACATAGTACATACCGCAACGCTCAGCTTCTGTCTTAACAGCGTCCTGAGCCTGCTTCTTGGTACCTACGAAAAGAATGGTTCCGCCCTGTGCAGCGATCTCAAATACTGCTCTGTAAGCCTCATCAACCTTTCCTACAGACTTCTGCAGGTCGATAATGTGGATACCATTTCTCTCAGTGAAGATATAAGGAGCCATCTTGGGGTTCCATCTTCTTGTCTGATGTCCGAAATGAACACCTGCCTCTAATAACTGCTTCATTGAAATAACGCTCATGTCTTTACCTCCATTTGGTTGCGCTTCTGTGTATCTTCCGCTCAGCTGCCTACCCTGCGTCAAGGGCACCGGCAGGAAATTGATACACATGCTTTATAGTCATACTGGCACAGTATAGCACGAAAACCCTCTTGTTTCAAGAGGGTTTTCGCAAATTCAGCCAGATTTTCCGCATTTTTATTTTCCTTTATCTTCCAGTTATCTGCCACACAGGATCTCACTGATCTCCTCTTCCGTTGCCGTTTCCGGAATTTCATATGATCCTGTTTTGAGTTTTCTGTCATATCCTTTGGAGCACAGATAATTATCAAAGTCCCTGGCATCTGCCACAAGTCCTGCCTGCTGCAGTCTGTAAGCCACCTGATAGGAGCTGTCCCCCGCCTGGATCTCAAATGTATAAGAGCTTCCTTCCTCTTCCTCTGCAGGCTTCTGTGTCGGTCTGGCCGTCACCTCCGGTGTCGCTGCCGGTGCTTCCGTTGCTGCCGGTGTTTCTGCTGCCTCCGGTGTCTCTGTTGCTGCCGGTGTCTCTGTTGCTGCCGGTGTTTCTATTGCCTCCGGTATCTCTGTTGCTGCTGGTGTTTCTGCCGCTTCCAGATCAGCCAGGGAATTTCCAGGCTCCACCATACCAAGGGCGGCTGCCCTTTCCCTGATCTCCCGGTCTGACAGTGTTTCCTTTCTGCTTCCCTGCGTAACACCCATGATAACAGCAGTTACCAGAATACCAATGCCAAGTCCTCTCAGATAGTATTTTAATTTCATGTAAAACTTCTCCTTTGTGCCTTTACGTATCTGCGAACAGATCCAGCACCAGCTTCACTTCCCCAATACCTAGTCCAAGCTCTTTGGCAATTGCCATATTGGACTTACCTGCCTTATGAAGCTCCCTGATCTTTTCATTATTATTTCTGCTGCCGTTCTTACCGGCTGCTGCCATACTCACATCTACAAGTTTTGCAGTCTCTTTTCTGTCAGCCTGATTCTCTGACTGTGCGGCTTCCTCTGCTTTGGTCTTTGCAGGTGAGGGCTTCCGTTTTCTTGCCGGCTCCTTTGCCGCCCCATCTGCACTCTTCCTTTTTCTGGCATTTCCTGCTTCAGCGCCTGTTTCTGCCATACCGGAGGCTGCAGGTGCCACTGCCCCTGCTCCACTCTCTGCCGTCAGATCCGGAAGCACCGTAACCCGTTCTGCCTGTATGGGACTGAATTTCGCCTGCTCCAGTTCTTCTTTCAGTTTCCCTTCTACTGTCATGGCCTCACTGACTGTATTTTTCAGCTTATCATGCTTGTCATTCAGCATATCATAAAGGAAAACGGCCTCTTTATGGTTTTTGCCGATCTGCTCCAGAACCGTGTTTGAAAATTCATTAATTGCCATGATCTTTTCATTGCTTGTTTTCTCCATGACACGTTCTGTCTTTTCCATGGAATATTTCACAGTTTCCTCTACAATATCATTTATCTTCTGCTGGGCTTCCCTGACTTCACCCTCAATTTTCTCCCGGAGCTCTTCTTCCGGTATCCTGACCTCTGCCCCCTCCTCTTTTTTCTCCTTCTTTCCTGTAGGAAGTAAAAAGCTGATGGTAAATACCAGTGCACCTGCAATCAGCAAAATCAGTTCTGTTGTATTCATGTTCTCACCTGTATCTTTAAATTTTTATGTCAAAGCCGCCGTAGCCGCCTGCAGACGGCTTTTTCTTTTCTTCCTGCTTTTTGCGCTTTTTGCCGCCATCTCCATAATAATGGCCGTTTCCACTATCCTTGGCATCAAATCGTTTTCCCTCATTCTCAGCCTTGTCGCCATGCTGTACCTGACGAGCCTTCACTTCAACCTTCTGCTCTGTTTTCTGATGGATATTGGCCTGCTCAACAAACCCTCTGCTGTCTTCCTGATGTTTGATTGCTGTAAAATCCTGGGCTCTGGTGATCTGCCCCTGCAGTTCTACTCTGCTGATCGTCATAGGCACTCCTTCTGTCCCCTATAAAGCAGACATCTTTACATCGCCCTGCTCTTTTTTAAACTTGCAGTGACGCATACTTTCCTTAACTACAAGAGAAACGTCCGAAATACATATCTTCGTTCCGGCATATACTTCGCCGGACACCTCTACCTTTGCGCCGCTGCTCTCCTGCAGGACAGACTGTAGGTCTGTCAGTTCCTCATTATTATTAGCTACGATCTCCTTAAGCTGCTTTTCCTGCTGCACCATTTCCTGCAGACCCTTAAGCTGATCCGGCCGAAGCTTTACACCCTGTGCCATCTTCTTTGACAATGCTGCCAGAACCGGTTGGATCTGTGCGATCATCCTGCTGCTTTCTGTCACCTGCTTCTGAAGCTCCTGCAGTCTTGCCTTCTTGAGTGGATCCATTCCCACCTCTACAACCGTATCCGTCCCCATGGGAGACCCGAGCGTCTTGACCTGAATCAGGCTGGTAGCACATACTTTTCCTCCGGTAATAAATCCTCTCTTACCTGTAACTACGATCTGTGTTCCTGCAGTTACCCTGCTGTGAAGGATCGATTCTGTGGAAACGCTACCGCCCGCTGATACCCTGGCATTTTCAA
Source organism: Lachnospiraceae bacterium OM04-12BH (assembly GCA_003490145.1). Classification (GTDB taxonomy): domain Bacteria; phylum Bacillota; class Clostridia; order Lachnospirales; family Lachnospiraceae; genus Suilimivivens; species Suilimivivens aceti. The sequence goes on along the minus strand of QULQ01000003.1, from coordinate 245,047 downwards.
GGAACTTGGCTACAATGTTTCCACCGGCCTGAAGCTCTCCCCTGGCCATGCCGTTCATCCCTCTTGCTATGATGATATTACCACCCGCAAACAGTCCGGCTCCCTCTACGATACCTGCTACTTCTATGTCTCCCCGTGCCCTGACCTCGAAATTGGCACAGACATTTCCATTGATCTTGACACTGCCTTCATAATCCAGATTTCCGGTAGAGGTGTCCACATTTTCCACTTCCAGTACATCTGATACAAAGACAGATCCTTCTACCAGCATGACATGCCCGTCTGTCTCTGCCGTCAGCACTGTCTTATCTTCGGAAATGGAAATATTTCTCCCATAATGAAGGACACCCGCCTTTACTTCTCTTGGCGGAATCTTTTCTCCATATACAGTAGATCCTGCCTCTCCCCGGTCTTCCGGATAGAGTCTTGCAAGGACATCTCCTTTTTTGCAGTGATTAATTGTATTCAGATGAAAGAAATCTACACTCCCGTCTTCTTTCAGTGTGGGTCTTGCCTTTTTGTCTGTCTGGAAATAATATTCTATCCTTGCATCAGATCCGTTTCTAGGTGCTTTTCCAGCAGCAGCCTGCAGGTCTGTACAGTATCTGACATGCGAAAGGAAGTCAAAAATCTCATTTCTGCGCACACCATAAGTGATCCTTTTAAAAGTAAGATCCCGGATCAGCTCCTGCGGCTTCAGGCTCTCTCCATTCTCAGATGCCGGATAAAATCTGACAATCACGCTCATGCGGTCTTCACTTGCAAGCAGGCTGTAGCTTTCATTTACCTCTTTGCAGGCTTCCCTGTTCAGCATAAGCAGATATATCTCCTGTCTTGATGCAGCTGCATTCTGTAACCCCTTTGAAAGCGCAGGCGTATCATAAGGAATCTGGTTTCTCGTCAGATACTCCATAACCTCTTTCACATTGACAGCTTCCCCACCGTCCTTTGGTGCAAAGACCTTAAGTCCTGTTCCCTGCGGTCCACACACCAGCTGGAAATACCCATTTTTCATAGCAATACCCGTCCCCTCTCACTACCTCTGTATCAGCTCTCCTGAAAATGCTAAGCCTCTGCTACCGGGAAAAGATCCCCATATAATTTCCCATTTTAGCTTTCATTTTCTGCAGTGCACGTGTATGCAGCTGCGAAATTCTGGACTCTGATACCGCAAGGATATTACTGATCTCCTTTAATGTCAGATCCTCATAATAATAAAGAAGGATCACCTTCTTTTCTTTTTCTGTCAGAAGCTCCAGTGCCTCTGCCAGCTTCTTTTTCAGTTCATCCTTTTCGATCACGTCTTCCGGCTCGTCATAGCGATGCTGGGTACTCTGCAGGGAAGGAACCTCACTTCCCCCCTCCAGGAATTCATCCAGCGATACCACCCCTGTTATCTTCATCTGTGACTGCCAGCCAGTATATTCGTCCGCTGAAATACCAAGCTCCCCGGCAATTTCCTCATCTGTTGCCGCTCTGCCCTTTTCAGCTTCAATGGCCTTCATGGCCGCATCTATTTTTTTCTGTTTCTGACGAATCGTTCTCGGGATCCAGTCCATTTTCCGAATCTGATCCAGTATTGCTCCCCTGATCCGGAGGCTGGCATAGGTTTCAAATTTGACAGCCTTCATATTGTCATATTTATCTATGGCATCTATCAGACCAAATACCCCATATCCAACCAGATCATCATATTCTACATTGTATCCAAGATACATACTGAGCCGTCCTGCCACCAGCTTTACAAGCGGAGCATATTCCAGTATGATCTGTTCCCGTATTTCTGGTGACCTGTTTTTGGCATAGTCTTCAAAAAGCCTGTTTCTTGCTGCTTCGTCCATGGTAACCTCCGATACAGTTCTTCCTTAGCCATAGACTATTTTTCTTCCTTTTCAGCCTCTTCCTTCTTAGCCTCTTTTTCTATGACTTCTCCTTCTTCTGCCTTCTGTGTCTCTTCCTTTTTCTGGATCTCATCCAAAAACTTTACCATTTTCTTCTGGATAAAAAGGCCCACGCAATAAAAGAACAGCATTGACAGAAGCAATATGGTAAGCCGCTGTGTCATGTCATAATCACTCAAGAACATGACAATGGATACCACTGCCCCTGCAAGCAGCATCAGAAAAGGAGCAAACAGCTTTTTATTACTCATATTGTTTTCTCCGGCTTACCGATTGCCCGAATCACATAATCCCCCGTTTTAGGATAGAAAATAACTGTCCGGCCATAATTCTCTCCGGTATCCTCTGAAAGGAGCGGGATTTTCAGTTCACTCAGCTTCTTCCGGCTGGCTGCTGCGTTTCTGTCCCCTACTCTCATGGCTTCATTACCGCTGCCAAAGGAGAACATCTGTGCGCCGCCGGCGATCTTGGCTACCAGACGGTTCCTGTTTCCACCCTTTTTCACAATTGCATCTACCAGGTCTTCAATTCCGGTATCTGCAAATTTGGGTCTGTTGGTATTATTTCTGATTTCTTTACTGTCAGGCAGCATAATATGTACCAATCCGCCAACTCCTGTCCCCGGATCCCGGATCGCAATTCCGATGCATGAACCAAGCCCAAGCGTGGTAACAGCATCATCTCCACTGCAGACTGCCATATCCGCCATTCCTACCTTATATACTTCACCCATAGCAAAAGAATCTCCTTTACCCTACATCACACCAAGTGCTGTCAAAATCTTTTCATAAGATTCCATATCGGGTATCAGTATAAAATAACCATCCAGCTCTACTGCATCTGAGAACTGTGTCTGCACAAGAAGAATCTTATCGGCATATAATCCAAACTCCACTGCAGGCACGCTTAAAAGCGCCCCTGCCATGTCTATTCCAAGCTGTGGTACAGAAGGATAGATCTTCAGCCCTGTCAGGGAAGAGAGTGCATTTAAATATGCACCGGTAATGATATTACCTACTTCCTTGATCGCAGAGCATTCCATTTCGCCAAATTCATGGCTGGTAATCTCATCTTCTGTAACCCCCAGCATGCCACACATCAGCTTATTAACAAGATGGGCTGCAGAGACCTTCTTCTGGATGAACATCATGCTTCCTTCAATATCGCCCTCTACCTGGAGATAAATACCTACCATCAGTTCATCTTCACCGCCAACCAGTTCTCCAAGCTTATTAAAATCAAGCAGCTGAACCTTGGGAACAGACATATCTACCTTGCATCCGATCATCTGTGCAAGTGCGGTCGTAGCATTTCCTGCACCGATGTTGCCAAGCTCTTTCAGCACATCGTAGTACTGGTTCGTTAATTCGTCCATATTAAGATTTTTCATGAAACTCTCCTAACTGATTATGCTTTATTTTTCAAGTAAGACCGAATTCAGATCCAGTAAGGAAATCAGCTCTTCTCCGTTTTTTCCAATGCCGGAAATAAAATGACTCTTATTCTCATTTCCATCATACGCCATTTTTTCAATACAGTCAGTAGTAAGTGTTACCACTTCCTTTACTTCATCCACAATGATGCCGATTGTTCCATGCTGCTCATGCTTCAGGATAATAATCCTTGTAGATTTGACCTCAACATCCTCAGGAAGACCCATCTTTAACCGGATGCTCATCACAGGGATCACTTCTCCACGAAGATTGATTACTCCCCTGATATAGGATGCTACCTTGGGAACTCTTGTAATATGCTGCATACGGACAATATTATCCACATATCGTATATCAATACCATACTGCTCTTCGCCAAGCCGTACAACGATATACTGTGCTGCTGCTTCTGCTACTTCAGCTGTTTCTATTGTTTTTAACTGATCCATCTTCTAAATCCCCCTGTTCTAAATGAGTGCGTTGGCATCCAGAATCAGTGCTACCTCGCCGTCACCGAGAATGGTTGCACCGCTGATGATCTTGCACTTGTTAATATATTTGCCAAGTGATTTAATAACGATCTCCTGCTGTCCGATCAGCTCATCCACAACCAGCCCCGCCAGCTTCTCGCCCTTCTTCACAATAACGACTACCATATTTTCTTCCGGAGACTTCTGACTCTCAATATCAAGTTCTTTGCTCAGTCTGACAAGTGGGATCACATTTCCTCTCAGGTTGATCACTTCGTTATTTCCAACCAGCTTGATCTCAGCCGGATTGATGTCCTCAATTGTCTGGATACTGCCTAGAGAGATCGCATACTTCTCACCACCGACAATAACCATCAGTGCCTGGATGATAGCAAGGGTCAGCGGCAGTCTGATGATCCATGTGCTTCCTTCTCCAAGCTTGGATTTTACCTCTACCTCACCGCTTAAGGATTCGATCTTGGACTTCACGACATCAAGCCCGACACCTCTTCCAGATATATCGGTGACCTTCTGGGATGTAGAAAAGCCTGCATGGAAAAGCAATCCAATGATATCCTTCTCGCTCATGCTATCGGCCTGCTCCGGTGTGATCACTCCTCTTTCGATCGCCTTCTGTTTGACAGCCTCTGTATCAATACCATTACCGTCATCTCTTACTTCGATGACTACATTGTTGCCATCCTGATAAGCATCCAGGAAAATAGAACCAACCTCCGGCTTTCCTCTCTTTGCACGTACCTCTGCTGATTCCAGTCCATGATCTGCGCTGTTACGGAGCAGATGCATCAGAGGATCCCCGATCTCATCCACCACAGTACGATCCAGCTCTGTTTCCTCACCTGTCATGTACAGTTCCATCTTCTTATCCAGCTTCTTGGACAGCTCACGGATCATTCTCGGGAACTTGCTGACTACGCTTTCAATGGGAACCATCCGGACCTTCATGACAGACTCATGCAGGTTCGTGGTTACACTCTCCAGATATTCAATCTGCTCATTAAAGCCTGCACCTGTCGCTCCTTCTGTGCTGGAAGCAGATACCAGTGAGTTTTTGGCTATGATCAGCTCACTGACAAGGTTCATCAGCACATCCAGCTTCTCAATATCAACGCGGACAGTCCTGTTCACTACCGGCTTTCCACCCTTTTTATCTGTCTGCTGCTTAACTGGTGCACTGTTCTGTGGTGCCGCTGCAGGCTTGGTTTCCGGCTTTCCTGCCACTACAGCCGGTTTTTCCTCCGGCTCCTCTTTCACTGATGTATCAATATTGATCACATCGCCGACAACAGAAGCAATCTCGGATACATTCTCCGCAGCCTTGATGATCTCTTCAAGCGGCTGGTCGGAGATTATGATCAGGCTGAACTCCAGGTCAAACTTTTCATCCTCTATATCCTGCGCAGAAGGATTGCAGACAATGATCTCTGCCTTTTCCTCCACTGCCTTATAAACAAGAAATGCTCTTGCAGCCTTTAGGATACAGGTTTCCTGTATACGGATCGTCAGACCATAGACCTGCTTTCCCTGTTCCTTTGCCGTGGCAATCACATGCTTTTCCGGATCTCCAAGTGAGATCTGCTCCCAGCTGCGGCCGGTACCCTCTTCTGCCTTTGTCGCCTCTTCCTTCGTTTCCTTCTTCTGCTCTTCCATCTGGGCATCAGATTTGCCCTCCTTCAGGAACGCATTCAGCTGTTCTATAAGAGGCTTGTTATCATTCGTCCCCTCATCTGATGTTTCCTGAATATTATTGGTATACTCGTCCAGCGCATCCAGACACTGGAACAGAATATCTATCAGGTTGGAATTGACCTTCAGGGATCCGTTTCTGATCTCTGTAAAAACATTCTCCATATCATGAGTCAAATTCTGCATCCTCTTATAACCCATGGTGCCTGCCATTCCCTTCAGGGAATGTGCTGCACGGAAGATCTCATTGATCGTATCTGCATCCTCCGGGTTCTGCTCCAGATTCATGATCTGTGTGTTCAGGCTTTCCAGATGCTCTCTTGATTCATCCAGGAAAATACCAAGGTACTGATTAACATCCATTTTAAATTACCCCCACGTTCTTTGTAATCTCACCGGCAATCTGTGTCAGTGGCAATATTTTATCCGCCAATTGTGCCTGGACAACGCTTTTTGGCATACCATACACCGTACACGTTTCCTCATCCTGTGCAATCACGGTAACTTTCTTTTTTTCTTTGAGATGTCTGATCCCCTCTGTGCCATCTGCTCCCATTCCGGTAAGCACCACACAGATAATCTCATCATAATTACTATCCATCAGGGATTCATACATATAATTGGCACAGGGCCTCACCCCTTCTCTTGGCGGTTCGTCCATGTAATGGAGCGTTTCTTTTCCTGCTTTTTTTCTGATCTCCATATGTCTTCCGCCTCTGGCAAGATAAGCATGTCCTTTCTCGGCGGTATCACCCTCTGCTGCCTCCTTGACAGAAAGTCCTGAAAGCTGGTCAAGCCGGATAGACAATGCCTCTGTAAAACCTGCAGGCATATGCTGTACAATAAATACAGGAGCATCTAACTCTGCCGGAAGAAACGGGATCAGACTCTGCAGCGCTTTGGGTCCACCGGTAGAACTGGCTATGGCTACTGCCTTGCTGCCGGTACTCTTTACACTCATTCTCATCTTTTTTCTCTTTCCTGTTGATTATTGCTTATATTATATCACGCCAATTGCTTCACATGGGTGCAAAGTGATCATTCTATGTTTTTTTCTCTTTTTCTGTGCTTTCTTTCCTCTTCAAAGATAAACCGTATGATCTCTTCTCTTTCCATGGTATCGATATTGATATACTGGGCACGGTGCTCGTATAGCCCCCGGTGCTCATCCAGCTCCCTGACAGCGATCACTTTTGCGATCAGTGTGTACTCTTTATCTTTTCCGTCGATCAGGAGATGATATTTGCAGCAGATCAGGCTTCCCTGTTCATAAGCATAGTCTCCTACGAACCGGATTCCACCGCCACTGATATCAACAATAATGCTGCGGGTCAGCGGAAGTCCCGGTACCAGATAGTTATTATTCTGTTCAACTGCCTCTATCTCCTCTTTCTGCAGACTCCTTGCATTCATTTCCAGTGCACAGCTGAGACGGTAATATTCTCTGCGCTGGAATCTTCTTAAGTTACTGGTCAGCTCCAGCAGAAGAAGATATTTATTGTCTGTCTTGTATCTGTCTATAATTTTTGCAAAGCACTGATACAGTCCGTTTGTTGTATAAAAATACAGATCAAATTCTTCATCTACCGGAAGCAGGATCAGCTTTGATTTTTCCATAGGCATATAGATCTCCAGACGATCCTCTGATACCACATCATATACAGTAGTCTGATAAACCTTCTTTTTTTCTGTTTCTCCTGTGAATTTTACCCGTCCGGCGGACTGAATCTCCACTCTGTTTCCCGGAACCACATATTTTGACAGCATCAGTTCTCCCCCTGACCTCTATTTTTCTTGTTGCCTATCATATGTGCAAAAAAGGCTGCCATGCCACGTCTTGCCACATTTCTGTTCAGTTCCACATTCATCAGCCTTGCTGCGATCTCCTCATAAGCAAGTGCTGAAGGCGCTCCCGGATTCTGCAGGGAAACCGGCATCTGCTGCATGACCGCCCTGCTTAAATGGGTATCGTTCGGCACTGCTCCCAGGTATTCCATAGAAAGGCTTAAGTATCTGGTCACAACGGAATTTAATTTGTCATACAGGATCCTTCCCTCCTCCTGTCCGGACACTTTATTAGCGACCATCTTGATCCTGACTGCCTGTTCTTCAAAGTCAGGATGCCTTCTCAGTGCTTTCAGCAGGGAATAGGAATCCGTAATAGAAGTGGGCTCCGGTGTCGTCACCAGCAGGATCTCTCCGCTGGCTACCAGGAATTCCAGCACGGAATCGGAGATCCCCGCTCCTGTATCTATAATGATCACATCTGCAATAGAATCTAACTCCCTCAGGTTTCCGATGATATAAGTCAGATATTCCTTACCCAGGTTGGAAAGTCCCGCTATTCCGGAGCCCCCTGAAACAAATCCCACATCCATAGGACCCCAGGTGATAATTTCCTTCATGCTCTTTCCCTGATATATCATATCACAGAAATTGTGCTTGGGAACTGTTCCAAACATGATCTCTATATTGGCAAGTCCGAAATCCGCATCAAGGATCACCACCTTCTTATCCATTTTACGAAACTGGATCGCCAGGTTAATTGCCGTATTGGATTTTCCCACACCGCCCTTACCACTGGTCACTGTGATCACTCTTGCTTCAGGCTTTGCTATATTATTCGCCTTTATGATATTTCTTAACTGCTGTGCCTGATCCATTCCTTACCTCTCATTCAATTCATACCTTTTCCAGTCTCATTACTTTCTTGCGTCTTTTCTGCCTCCAAGCAGCAGCTTTACTGTTTTCTGTGGATTAAAGCTTTCCAAATCATCCGGTACATTCTGTCCGCAGGTAACGTAGCAGATCTCTGCTCCTGTATAAAGCCTGATATTGAACATATTACCCCGTTCCTCTGTTTCGTCCAGCTTGGTAAAGATCAGTCTGTAATCAGTTACCTCCCGGTAAGCATCCACGATCTTCTTCAGGTCATTATATTTTGTTGTAGCAGAAAGAACCAGGAATACATCTGTATCTGTCAGTCCATCTGCTGCATGGATCAGTCCCTTTATGATCTCTCTCTGATCTTCATTCTGGTGGGCATGTCCTGCTGTATCCACCATGATATAATCATAATCCTGGAAATCACGGACTGCCTGGCTGATCTCTTCTGCGGAATAAATGACTCTGAAGGGTACCTCCAGAATACCGGCATACGTCCGAAGCTGTTCAGCCGCAGCGATCCTGTATGTATCTGCTGTCAGAAGAGCTACCTTCTTTTTTTTATCAAGCTGATATTCTGCTGCGATCTTGGCAATGGTTGTTGTCTTGCCAACACCGGTCGGTCCGATAAAGAACACAACTTTTGGTCCCTTCTGGCTTTCTGTCAGTTCCTGTGAATTTCCAAATTTCAGTATCATTTTCTGATAGACATCCGCCAGTGCATGATCAAACGGTGTTCCCGGCTTGTTGTTCTTCTCCATCTCATCAATGATCAGGTTTGCATATTTTTCATCCACTTCATTATCCAGCATGGTATTGTATACCAGTTTGATAAATCGGGACATTTCATCTTCCTTTATCTCTTCTTCTGGCGCTTCTTCTGTTTCTTCCTCAGGCTTTTTCAGCTGCTGCTCCAAAAGACTGTGCAGACTGTCCAGCTTCTCTTCAATCATACTGTTTTCCAGCTGCCTTTCAAAATTCTTCTGTCCCTGAAGCTCTCCTTCCGCCACATGCCGGCTCTCTGCCGTTTTCTCCGCTTTTACAGCATTACCATTCTGGCTGTCTGTATTCTTTCGCAGTGACTGCACCTTCTGTTCGCTTTCTTCTTCAAGAGCCACCGTGACCTCTGTCAGCTGTGGAAGCAGGAATCCAAAAGGTCCTTTCCGTTTTACCTTGCGCACATTCATGATCACGACTGCGCTTCCCAGTTCTTTTTTTGCAGCTTCTACTGCATCATTTTCTGTTTTTGCCTGAAATTTCTTTATTATCATGCTGTCACCATTCCTACCGACTGCAGTTCAACATTATTCTCTATCTCATTATAGGATACTACGATCAGATCCCTGTAATAATCCTCAGTCAGACGCTTAAAGTACATTCTTACAATGGGAGATGTTACAATGATCGGATTCTTGCCCAGGTTTTCCAGCTTGGCAATCTCATCACCAACACTCTTCATGATCGCCTTCGTTTTTTCGGGATCCAGCGTCAGATATGCACCGTTCTCTGACTGCTTCACACTTGCCATGATCTCCTGCTCCAGCTTTGGATCCAGCGTCACTACACTGGTAGTTTCATTGGCAGGGAAGAACTTGCTGGAGATCGCTCTCTTCAGGCTCTGTCTCACATACTCTGTCAGGATATCTGTATCTCTTGTAGAAGGGGCATAGTCCGCCAGTGTTTCAAATATAGTGAGCAGATCCCTGATGGAAATTCCCTCCTTTAAGAGATTCTGCAGCACCTTCTGGATCTCGCCAAGGCCAAGCAGCTTTGGTGTCAGCTCTTCAACCAGTGAAGGATTGGTATCCTTCAGGTTATTAACAAGATTCTGTACATCCTGTCTGGTAAGGAGCTCTGAAATATGCTGTCTGATGATCTCTGTCAGATGCGTTGCTATAATGGACGGTGGATCTACTACGGTATAGCCAAGACTCTCTGCTCTTTCCCGCTGTCCCTCTGTGATCCAGATAGCCGGCAGATGGAAGGATGGCTCGAAGGTAGGGATACCTGTGATCTCTTCCTCTACATAACCGGGATTCATGGCCATATAATGATCAAACAGGATCTCACCTTCACTAACCTGGATTCCCTTGATCTTGATAATATACTGGTTCGGGTTCAGCTGGATATTGTCACGCAGTCTGATGATCGGCACTACAGTACCAAGCTCAAGTGCGATCTGTCTTCTGATCATGACTACACGGTCAAGCAGATCACCACCCTGATTCACATCAGCAAGGGGGATGATGCCATACCCAAATTCCAGCTCAATAGGATCTACCTGCAGCAGACTGTTGACATTTTCAGGCTGCCTGATCTCCTCTGCTGCGATCTCCTCCTCGTCTACCTCATTCTCAATCCTGGCTGTTTCAATCTCTCCGGCGATCACACGGCCACAGACAATGAATACCAGTCCGAGAGTCAGGAAGATCAGTGTCGGGAAAGGAGTCACGATACCAAGGGTACAGATAATAATCCCTACTATGTATAGTGCCTTAGGTATTCCGAATACCTGTCTGATCAGCACTGCACCAAAATCGGCATCCTTTGAGCCCTTTGTTACCAGAATACCTGTTGACAGAGAGATCAGCAGAGACGGGATCTGACTGACCAGACCATCACCGATTGTCAGGATCGTATAGGTATTTAACGCGTTGTTAAAGTCCATTCCACGTCTCAGGACTCCCATGGCAATACCGCCCACAATATTGACTGCAGTAATAATAAGACCTGCCGTGGCATCTCCCTTTACATACTTCACAGCACCATCCATGGAGCCAAAGAAGCTTGCCTCCTCCTGGATCTTATCTCTTCTTCTCTTGGCCTCTGCATCATTGATTGCACCGGTATTCAGATCCGCATCGATTGCCATCTGCTTACCGGGCATGGCATCCAGAGTAAAACGTGCTGTTACTTCAGCCACACGTTCAGAACCTTTATTGATGATCATAAACTGGACAATGATAAGGATCAGGAAAACGATCGCACCTACGATCAGGTCACCGCCTCCGACATAATTACCGAAGGTCTGGACCACTTCACCAGGATCCCCCGTTGTCAGAATCAGTCTTGTGGAAGAAATATTCAGAGCGATCCTGAATATCGTGGTGAAAAGAAGGATGGTCGGAAAGAATGACATATCCAGAACCTCCTTGGCAAACATTGCCGTAAACAGGATCGTAAAACCAAGAGCTATATTACAGGCAAGGAGAATATCGAGAAGCCAGCTCGGGATTGGTATGATCATCATTACAAAGGCTGCAACCAGATATGCTGCAACTGCCAGATCCTGTTTCTTCATCTTTTTTCTCCTTTCCTTTTATTTATGCTTTACCCTTCAGATGATATACAAACGCAAGTACTTCTGCCACCGACTGATAAAGCTCCGGTGGGATCAGTCCCCCAATATCCACGTTAGCATACAGCATTCTGGCAAGCGGCTTATTCTCTACGATCTCCACATCATGCTCTCTGGCGATCTCCTTGATCTTCTGTGCCAGAAAATCCTCTCCTTTAGCTATAACATAAGGCGCATCGTATTTATCAGGATCATATTTGATCGCCACCGCATAATGAGTCGGATTGGTAATGACCACATCTGCTTCCGGAAGCTGCTGCATCATACGTCTTCTGGACGCTTCCTGCATCCTCTGCTTCTGTTTGCCCTTGACCTGTGGATCTCCCTCCTGATTCTTATACTCATCCTTGACTTCCTGCTTGGTCATCCTCATGTCTTCTTTAAACTTATGCTTCTGATATGCATAATCCAGAAAGGCGATCACCATATAGACAGCAGAGATCCTGATCCCCACATCAATGGCAGTTTCTCCCACCAGCGAAATCGCCTGATTGAGGCTCATATCATACAGTAGAAAAACACCTGCTATTTTATCCTTCATGTAGCTGTAGACAACATAACATATAATGCCGATCTTAGCTATGGATTTCAGAAGCTCGATCAGTGCATTTGCTGAAAAAATACGTTTAAATCCAGATATGGGATTGAGCTTGCTGAACTTTGGCTGCAGAGGCTTGCTGGTAGGCTTCCACTTAACCTGTACCACATCACATACAACTGCAACTACTACTCCAATCAGAAAAACAGGAGCCAGCATCAGAAGCATCTTCAGGATGACCGTATGGAGCAGGACAAGAAGCGCTGCTACCGGGATCTTTCCTCCATACATGGTGATTGCATCCGGGATCTGGTTGTAAATACCGGAGAAACAGTCTACCATATTTTCCCCGAGACTTCCCACATATACCTTTAGCAGTATGAACATGATAAGCAGTCCAAAAGCATTTCCTATCTCCTTACTTTTGGCTACCTGTCCTTCTTTTCTGGCATCCTCCAGTTTTTTGGCGGTAGGCTCTTCTGTCTTTTCCCCGCCTGGTCCATCCTTTGCAAAAAACTGCAGATTATATTCTAAAACCATAGAGCTTTCCTTTTATGCACTCATTACCCTGACAAAGCTGACAACCATACGCTTCATCTGTTCGTAAATGAAGCCTGCCGCATCCGGCAGCATCGCCGTTGTTACAAAAAGCACACAGAAACCCACCAGCACCTTCATCTGGATACCAACTGCAAACATATTCAGCTGCGGTGACACCTTGGCAAGAATGCCAAGCACAGCATTCAGGATAATCATCACTGCAAAAATCGGCAGGCAGATCCTGAAGCCTACGATAATATAATCTCCCATAAAGGTGATCAGTGCCTGCAGCAGTGCATCGTCATGGAACACCGCTCCATTAATGGGAATCAGTTCATATGTCTCAGCAAGTGCTTTCAGCAGATATCTGTGCATGCCGGAGATCATGAGCAGAAGCAATACCATATAATTGTAATATACACCGGTAATCGTCGTCTGCTGTTTGGTAGCAGGGTCAAACAGACTGGCCATGGAAAGCCCCATCTCCATATCTGCAATCTGCCCCGCAAAGGATACTACCGCCGTGCAGAGGTTGGCTCCAAAGCCTATCAGGAATCCGGTTACTGCCTCTTTCATAACAATAATGGTATATCCTGTCAGTGTATCATATGCAGCCTCCTGCTCCGGTCCTGTCTGATATAACAGAACCGATATAAAAAAAGCAAGTCCCACACGCACTCTTGACGGCGTATTACTCATACTGAAGAATGGTGCAATATAGACAAAGCTGGCAACCCTGACAAAAATAAGAAGAAATAATTCAAGATCACCATAGCTGAAACTGTAATCTATCATATCCTACCTGGTATACAGACTGAAATTAGACCACAGTCTGTTCATAAATTCTGTTATCTGCGTAAGCATCCAGTTTCCCAGCACGATAATGGACAGAAAGACTGCCAGTATCTTGGGTACAAAGGTCAGTGTCTGTTCCTGGATCGATGTTACTGTCTGAAAGATACTGATCAGAAGCCCCACGATCAAAGACACCAGAAGAATCGGCGCTGATACCTTGATCACAAGAAACAGGGCATCGCTGGCAATTGCTGTAACGTCATCAATACTCATTGCTTATGCTCCTTCCATCATTTGAATGTCCTAACCAGATTCACTATGATCAGATTCCATCCGTCTGCGAGTACAAACAGCAGGATCTTGAACGGCATGGATATCGTTGTAGGCGGCAGCATCATCATACCCATACTCATCAATGCTGATGATACCACCATATCGATCACGATAAACGGTATATAAATAATGAAGCCAATGATAAACGCTTCCCTTAGCTGTCCCACCATAAAGGCCGGTGCCAGCACTGATAACGGAATATCATCCAGCGCCCCGCTCTCCCAGCTGTCACCGCTGATATCCATAAATACATCCACATCCTCTGTCTGTGTCTGCTTATACATAAATTCCCTGAGTGGCTGGATCCCTCTTTCCAAAAATTCCTGCTGGTCGATCTCACCCTGCTCCATGGGGACAACCGCTTCCTCATAGATCTGTGTCATGTAAGGACGCATAATAAAAAAGGTCAGAAATAAAGCTAACCCAATCAACACCTGATTCGGAGGCGCTGTCTGGGTATTTAAAGCTGACCTTGTAAAATGCAGAACGATCAGTACCTTCGTAAAAGAGGTAAGCATGATCAGAAGGGTTGGTGCCAGTGCGATCAGCGTCAGTGTGATCAGAATCCTTAAGGATCCACTCACCTGTCCGTTTCCATTATTATAGGTAACTGTCATCGTATTGGCAATATTCAGTTCCGAAAGCTCGTCAGGAGTACTGGCCGTTCCCGGTTCTTCAATATTCGTCCTTTCCTCTGTACTGCCCGTAAGGTGGGAATCCACCTCTGTTGCATATACACTGGAAGAAGGGATAATAGACAATATGCCCACCGTCAGCAGCAGGCATATGATTTTCATTATTCTGTTTGCATGGAAAAACTTTTTCATGCGGTTCAAAACTCAGTCATCCTCTTTTGCGTTCTGTTTTTTAAACTTTTCCAGTATGTCACCAAAATTCAGATTCTGTCCGTTACCATTTTCATGGAACTGGATCTCTTCTCTGGACAATTCAGCCAGCATATGAATTTCATCTTTTCCCACTGCAATGACCAGATATCTTTCACCTGCACGTACAATCTGCAGATATTTATTTCCGGTAACCCGCATGGTCTCAATCACTTCAAGATTACACCCTGCCGCCTTTGTCTTCTGGTACCCTGCGATCCATCTCGTAGTCAGCCAGGTGACCGCAAGGACAAAGACGAACAGGATCAGTACTGTCATAAACTGTAAAAACCCATCCGTTCTGTCCATACCTGTCAGAAGCATATTATCCTACTACCTTCTTTACTGCCTCCAGTACTCGATCTGCCTGGAACGGCTTTACAATAAAGTCTTTGGCTCCACTCTGGATAGCCTCAATAACCATTGCCTGCTGACCCATTGCTGAACACATGATAACCTGTGCAGAAGGATCTGCTGCCTTGATATTTTTCAGTGCCTGAATGCCATCTACCTCCGGCATCGTGATATCCATCAGAACAAGATCGGGCTTCAGCTCGTTGTATTTTTCAAGAGCCTTTGCTCCATTCTCTGCTTCTCCGGCAACATTATAACCATTTTTGGTCAGAATGTCCTTAATCATCATACGCATGAATGCTGCATCGTCTACAATTAAAATATTCTTTGCCATAACTTTTCTCCTATACTTTTCTATTTAATGATCTCCGTTACGCGGACACCAAAACTCTCTTCGATTACTACAACTTCACCTTTAGCTACAAATTTTCCATTTACCAGCACATCTACCGGCTCTCCGGCGATCTTGTCCAGTTCGATGATCGTACCCGGTGCAAAATCCAGAATCTCGGCAATGGATTTCTTCGTCCTTCCAAGCTCTACGGTAACCTCCAGCGGTACATCCATGATCAGACCGATATTCTCCTGACCGGGCATCTGCCCCTGTCCTGTGGCACCGGAAAAGTTCTGGAACTGTGCAGGCTGAATATTCATGCTCTGCTGCTGGCTCATATCCATCTGTGGCATTCCATAGCCAGGCATCGTACCCATCTGCGGCATTCCGTAGCCAGGTGCCATGCCCATCTGTGGCATTCCATAGCCAGGTGCCGCACCCATCTGCTGTGTGCCCATCTGTGGATTCACGCTTCCTGCCGGAGCAGCTGCTGTCGGCGGCACATATGGCGCTGGTTCCGGTGCTGCCGGTGCAGTGGCTGGTGCCGGTGCAGTGGCTGGTGTCGGTGCGGAATCCTGCGTGGATATAAATGTTTCATAAAGGCTCTTCGCAAATTCTATCGGATAAAGCTGCATGATCGTACTGTCTACAAGATCTTCGATCTGCATCCGGAAAGAAATCTTTACAAAAGTATGTGAGAGGAAATCTGCAATGTCTCCACCAAATTTAAAATCCTGCAGATCGATCCTGGTTGCTTCCGGGGGACTGATATCGATCATTTTCCCAAGCATCGTTGACATGGAAGTGGCCGCTGATCCCATCATCTGGTTCATCGCCTCGGAAATGGCACTCAGATGTAGCTCTCCGAGTTCACCATCTGTATTACTTCCATCTCCTCCCATCATCAGGTCTGTGATCACCTTAACGTCATGCTCCTTGAGTATCATAATATTGGAGCCATCAAGTCCTGATGTATATCTGATCTGAATAAAGACGCACGGTCTTTGATAATCCCTAGTCACCGTATCCCAGTTTGCAAGTTCAACAACTGGGGTTGTAATATTCACTTTTCTGTTTACCAGCGAATACAGTGTTGTTGCAGAAGACCCCATGCTGATATTGGCGATCTCTCCAATAGCATCCTTCTCTGTATCACTTAACAGGTTTTCATCAATCGGATCTGATTTGATCTCTGATCCCGAAGTACCTGCACCTTCTGTTTTCGTACTGTCATCTGCTGCAGCATTTTCTGCTTCCCCGGCATCTCCTGTCTTTGCAGGATCCGCTGTGGTATCGCCATCTGCACCCTTGGAAAGATCCATCCCACTAAGCAGTGCATTTATTTCATCCTGCGATAACATTCCATCCATGCGTTCCTACTCCTCCTCTCTGATCACCGACATGACCCGAACAGCATATTTATCACCGTTTGAACCAGGAAGTGCCGTGAACTTCTTGATATTTCCTACATATACATCCATTTCTGAAGCAACTCCTGTTCCCAGCCTGATCACATCTCCCAGCTGCAGATTTATAAAATCATTCACTGATACAAGGCTCTTTCCAAGTACAGCCCTGACAGGAACATCTACCCTTTTCAGCATAGCTTCCAGACTTTCACTGTAATTCTCAGTGCTTTCCTTCTGCATGGTAGAAAACCAGTACTTCGTATTCAGCTTGTCCATGACATCTTCCAGCGTAAAGAAGGGAAGACAGACATTCATATGTCCTTCCACGTCTCCGATCTTGACATTCATCGTTACGATCGCGATCATGTCACTTGGCGCGATCACCTGTGCAAACTGTGCATTGGTCTCAATCCTCTCCATTACCGGATTGATATCAATGACATTCTTCCATGGTTCCCTCATCAGCTGCATACAGACAACCATCAGCTTTTCCAGAATGATCATCTCTATCTCTGAGAAGTCCCTGGCCTTATCAAGCGGCTGTCCCTGTCCGCCAAGCATTCTGTCTATCATGGCAAATCCAAGATTGGATGCCAGTTCTATGATAATATCTCCATTCAGCGGCTGGAAATCTACAATCCCCAAAATGACCGGATTGGAAAGCGAATTAGTAAATTCCGAAAATGTAACAGTCTCAGAGCTGCTCACCGACACCTGTATATTCTTCCGCAGATAAACCGGAAGATTGGTCGACAGCAGTCTTCCATAATGCTCATAAATAATTTCAAGTGTCCGCAGATGCTCCTTGGAGAACTTCGCAGGTCTCTTGAAATCATAGTCCTTAACCTGTTTATCTCCTGTCTCCTGCATCTGGTCAACATCCAGTTCTCCGGTGCTGAGTGCAGCCAGCAGATTGTCTATTTCACTTTGAGACAGTACCTCGCCCACAGAAGCTCACCTCCTTCATCCATTCTTCAGTCCCACATCTGTGTGCTATTGATAAAGTGCACTGCTCAACGTTACATTAAATATGAACTTGGAGTCAAACATCTTCTGTACTCTTTCAAGGATCTGCTGCTCCACCTCGCTGCTGCTGACCTTGATATCCTCCAGCGTATAGGAAGAAACAACATCATTGATCTCACCCTTGATCAGGCTTTCTCTTGTACTCAGATCACCATATGCCTTATAATCCTTGTCCTTCGAATTCATGGAAAAGGTCACAGTAATCACAGCAACATGGTTCGCCGTATCGCCATCTGTACTTTCAAGAGGGATCGTCAGATCTGCAATATCATATGTTACAACATCTGACATAGGAACTGTTTCCTGTTCTTCTTCACTGCCATCCTCTCCAAGATCTATGGAGATCGCTGCTGCGATATCTCCCACAAGTGCTGCCGTTTTCTTATTGGTTCCGGTCACACTTATCAGTGTCACAGCGGAAAGCACGACATTTACAATCAGAAGTGCAAGAATTACGATAGATATCAGATTTTTTTTCATTGTTTATAGTCCCCTTTATATCAGTAAGAGCTGAGTTCATTATAAATCTTGATCTCGACCCGTCTGTTTTTCGCTCTTCCTTCTGCGGTAGAGTTATCAGCAACAGGATCATATTCCCCTCTGCCAGAGTGCTTGATCATCGCCGGATCCAGTGTGGTGTTCTGCACCAGATAATAAAATACCGAAAGTGCACGTCCATCACTAAGCTCATCATTATTGGAGTATTTCGCTCCGGACATCGGCACATTGTCCGTATGTCCTTCTATTTCAATCACACCAGGACTGTACTTCTGCAAAATAAGTCCCACCTGGTTCATGATAGGAAGTGCTTCCTCCTTAAGCTTGACACTTCCGGAGTCAAAGAGTATCGCTCCATTTAGTGTCAGCTGCACATACTGGGATGTAAATTCCACATCGATCTCACTATTTAGGTTCTTTTCCTGAAGCGTCTCGCTGATCTTCTCTGCAAGCTCCTCAGAAGCTTCCAGCTTCGCCTGTTCCATGGCATCTGCTGCTGATTCCAGATCATCCGGGATCACATTTCCTTCCGCATCCCTGCCAGTACTGTTAATATAATTATCCAGCTCATTCAGCTGGCTGACACCATTTGAGATCAGAAGTCCGTCACCAATTGCAGATGCACCTGCCGAAAATATGCTGAACGTCTGATTAAAGGACGCTGCCAGCAATTCAAATTTCTGGGCATCCATGGTAGACATGGAAAACAGCATTACAAAGAAGCACAGCAAAAGATTCATCAGATCACCAAAGGTCGACGTCCACGCAGGGGCACCCTTGGGCGGTTCTTCCTGCTTCCTCTTAGCCATTCTCTTCACCTCCGTTGTCACCCTCCTGCATGATCCTGTCACCAGGTGAAAGGAAGGACTTCAACTTCTCTTCTATGACTCTCGGGTTCTCTCCTGCCTGAATAGAAAGCAGGCCTTCGATCATGATCTCCTTCATCATGATCTCTCCCGAGTTATTTGTCTTAAGCTTGCTTGCAACAGGTGTACAGATCCAGTTTGCAAGCAGGGATCCATACAATGTCGTAATAAGTGCTACCGCCATGGACGGTCCGATTGCTGAAGGATCATCCATTTCATAAAGCATGTTTACAAGGCCGATCAGTGTACCGATCATACCCCAGGCAGGACCCATAGCTCCAAGATCCTCCCAGAAGGAAATATTCTTCTTATGGCGGTCTTCAATACTGATCAGCTCCGTTTCCATAATTCCTCTTACAAGATCCGGATCAGTACCATCCACAATAAGCAGGATCCCCTTTTTCATAAAATCATCATCCAGATCCCCTGCTGCCTCCTCCAGGGAAAGCAGTCCCTCCTTACGGGCAATATTGGAAAGATCTATGATCTTCTGTATCATGGACTTCGCATCCAGGTCAGGAGCCTTGAAGATCAGGGTAAAGCTCTTCAGTCCGCCGATATAATCCTTCAGTGTCGATCCCATCAGGATCGCAAAGAATGAACCGCCAAATGTGATGATCATTGACGGCAGATCCAGATAACGGTCAATATGTGCAAGGCCGGCACTCTGTATCATACCGAAGGCACACATTCCAAAACATAATAACAACCCTAAGAGAGACGCTAAATCCACGATTAATACCTGTTTTTGCGTTAATGTGCAAAAATTTCCTTTCTATAAGATTTTACAAGATTTTTTATCTCTTGTCTACTTTCTTTTATAATTATTTTTCTGCCCGTGGTAAAGAATACCACAGTATCCGGTGTTTCTTCAACAACTTCGATCAGATCCGGATTCACCAGTACTTTAGTCCCGTTGATCTTGGTTACCTCTATCACTGCTGCTTTTCCTCCAAAATATCTGAAGGAACCGGCTCCCGGTTCCCCCAGAATTTCTGTTTTAAATTTTGCTCTGACAGCTGCCTATGCTGCTGTCAGCCCCTTACTGTCTGTCTTATCGTTTCAGGTTGGTCAGCTCCTCGAGTAATGTATCTGATACGGTAATGATACGGCTGTTTGCCTGGAAACCACGCTGGGTTGTGATCATTTCCGTAAACTCAGAAGAAAGATCCACATTACTCATCTCAAGGACACCGTTATTCATATAGCCGCCGCCAGTTGTAATATCTTTTCCGATACCATCGAAATCACCAGAGTTCTGTGTTGCAGAATAGAGGTTATCCCCTTCCTTGGCAAGACCGGACGCATTTGCGAAGGTTGCTACTGCGATCTGTCCAAGAAGTCTGGAGCAGCCATTATCATAGTTTGCATAGATCATTCCATCCTTCTGGATTTCGATCCCGCTCATTTCCCCTACCTTACGTCCGGCGCCATTTCCCTTGGCATCTCCGCGGATCGGAGAAACAGTGGAGGAACCGTTGTTGTTCAGATTGGAGCATTTTGAAAAATCAATAGTGATATCAGTAAAGCTCGGGAAGGTTCCCGTATCAAAGTGCAGCGTCAGTGTGCTTTCTGTTCCTCCTGCTGTTCCCACATTCTTGAAGGAGCCATTCTTTAGATCAAACTCCAGCACGGGGTCTGTAACATTCGCATTATTCTGCTGCAGACTTGCCTTTGTCGGGTCAGGCAGCACCGTCTTTCCCTTGGAATCCAGAATATCATCCAGCTTTACAGTAAACTTTCCATCGTCCTTTGTGGAATGGACACTCAGCTTTGCTGTATACTTATATCCCTGATTATCATAGAACTCCAGGTTCATGATCTTTCCGGCTGCAGCGTTGACATTAGTATCATTCTTATCAATAATACCGGAAATCCTTGCTGACTTGGTCGCTTCCGGAGGATATGTCATGTTTTCTGTTGTCATGATCCGGAGGGCGGATACAGTGTCCTGCTTGATCGCAGATGCATCATTCGGGTCTACCTTCCAGCCCATGACATTGTATCCGGTACTGGTCATTGCCAGATTTCCAGCGCCATCCACGTAGAAGGAACCATCTCTGGTGAAATAATTGTTCTGTCCGTTGTTTACAATGAAGAACGAATCCCCCGTGATCATGATATCAAAGGGATCGTTTGTTGTCTGGGAAGCACCCTGAGTTGTGATCGCTGTCTTGATCGCGCTTGTCTTGGCACCAAGACCGATCTGCCTTGCGTTGGTACCGCCTACTCCGGTTGTCGGATTGGCACCGGATGCAGCCTGTGTGGTCTGATACATCAGATCACTGAATGTCATAGACTGTGACTTGTAGGCTGTCGTATTTACGTTTGCAATATTATTACCAATTACGTCCATTCTGGTCTGATGGGTCTTAAGACCCGCAACACCAGAATATAATGATCTCATCATAGGAAAAATGACCTCCTTTAGTGTAAGCCGCTTCTGTTCCCTCTGTCAGTCAGGAACATCAGCCCCCGTAAGGTCCGGCTGTTTAAATAATAACGGCTCCATCAATATTTGTAAAAATGTTTTCTGTGGCATCCTGTCTGTCCATGGCAGTCACTACGGTGCTGCTCGGAACATTAACAATAAATGCCAGCTGGTCTACCAGCACTAATGACTCCTTAATTCCCTTCTGCTGTGCTTTTTCAGTTCCCTCCTGCAGTCTGTCAAGCTGTCCTCTGGAAAGCTCGATCTGGCGGTCTGCCAGTCTGTTTGCTGCATGCTTGGAAAATCTGACTGTCTGTGTTTCCTCCTGCTTGTTATTCAGGATATCCTGAAAGGAAACACCGTTCCTTTCCTGCCCCTTCTTTAACTGTCCGGTTCCGGAAAGGTACTGATCCTGCACCTGTCTGAGGGAAAGGAATCCACTATCCTGCACTTTCATCCTGTTCTCCTCCATGAGTAGAATCTGCATCCTTGTTATTCGGTTTTCTCAGTATCCTTACCTGCAGGATCCTTTCCTTCAGACCCTTCTCCGCCTTCTGTCTTATCGCTGTTCTCAGTCTTATTCTCTTCTTTAAGTGCCGTGATCCTGTCTATATAGCTCTGCAGTTTTTTCACATCACTTGCTGAGATAAAGCTCTTCTGGTAATCTGTCATGGCATTATAAGCCTTCTGGAGAGTCTCAACCTTGTCCTTATGCTCCAGCGTGAGCTCAGAAACATCCGGCAGGTCATACAGTGTCTTAATAAACAGCTGTGCCAGATCAACTGCATCCTGATAATCCTGGCCTATCACTGCAGACACATCATCGATAGAATATAAGGTACCATCAATAGAAACATATGCCTTGTTGTTTTCATACTTCACGTACTCAACCATGCCCTGTACTTCCTTGGTATTTCCGGCAGAATCCGTTGTCTGGATCAGTACCTGCTTTCCTACCATGGAAGATGCCCTTGATAATTCCAGTGTAGCTGACATATTCTGCATCTGCTCTACCTGTGAGAAGGTTGCATACTGGGAAATATATTCCGTGTTTGAGGTAGGCTCCAGGGGATCCTGATATTTCATCTGTGCTACCAGAAGCTGTAAGAACGCTTCCTTATCCATTCCATTCTTGGATGTGGTGGCCTGCTTTACGGAAGACTGGGATGCGGTTTCCTGGATCTCACCATTTTTAACTACTGCGCTGACGCCCATCTGTTATGTACTCCTTTCTGCACGTCCTATGCGGTATAATCTACCGTCGTGCCATTTGCTTTCATCATGCTTGCTGCCAGACGCTCCTCTTCCTCTGCCGTCTCCTCGAAATCATCCGATAAGGCATTCAGATTCAGACGTCTTCTTGCTTTTTTCTTATCCTGATAGAGGTTTTCATTTCCTCTGTCCTGTCCCTTGTACAGATTGCTTTCAAATGCGTGGCTCTCTACAGTCACCTCTACAGCTTCTATCTTCACACCCTGTTCTTCAAGGGTATTCTTAAGAACTGTCATCTGGCTTTCAATCGCTGCCCTTACACTTTCATTCTGTACCTGGAAATGTGCGGTCACTTCACCGCCCTTTGACACAAGCTGGATCTTCAGTGTTCCCAGTGTTTCCGGATGAAGCTGCATTTCCAGCTGATCCATTTCCGGCTTTAACTGTACCTTCATGTAATCCATGATCTGATCCATGATCTCCTGTGTCTGCGTACTGCTTTCCGCATACGCTGCACTTTCCTGCATCTGCAGGGGTGCTTCTGTTTCCTTCTGCAAAAGAACATTATTATGCACCGGGGCTGCTTCTCCCATGTGCTGTCCTCTGCTTCCAGTCTCCTGTTTTCCATCCTCGTGGGATGTATGTTCTCCGGTATGCTTTTCAGAAACTGCTTCTTCTGTCATACCTTCCTTCTGAATGGTTATAGTCCCATCCATTCTGGCGCTTTCTTCCGGAACATCTGCAGTCCGTACATTTTCTTCCGGCACTGCGTTTTCTGTGTTCTTCATTCCTGTGACATTTTCTGTCACCTGTTCAGGTATCTCCTGCAGTTCTGCAAGGCTCTGCGTAAGCTCCTGCGGACTTAAGGAAAATTCCTCCATCAGTCCCTCCTTCACATCGGAAAGCTGCATCAGAAGATTCTGTACATTATCATACAGACCTTCATCTGTCAGAAGAGCCATGGAGTCATCCGCCCCTGAAAGTGCTACTATAAGCTCAGTCAGGTTCTCTGCATTTAACAGATCTGCCGGTGTAAGAGAAAGTTCGTCCATGGCAGCCTCAACATCTGCCTCTGATACGTTCATCTCCCTGGCCACACTGGCTGCCAGCTCCTGTCCTGCCTTTGTCACTGCATCTTCCAGAGCACCGGTGTCCTTTTCTTCCTTTACACCATTCTTTGGCTTCAGTGTCTGTGTGCTCTTACCGGCTGATCCAAGTTTGTCCCTGATGGACTCTCCCGTATTTCCGGTTTTCTTCACATTCTGCGCTGCAGCAGCTGTTTCATCGCTGCCAGATGTCTTTCCCATGACATCACCAAAGCTTGTGCCTCCTGCATTTTTGATACCTGAGAATGTTGTCTGCGCTGTCTTTCCCACAAGATTCATCAGAGAGTCTGAGCTTCTTACAGGTGTGCTTGTCATTCACATTCCTCCATTCTCTATTAGTCCCTTCAGACTTTTTATCAAGGTACAAAAAATATATCGGTAAAAACAGGCGTTTTCTTAAGATTCAGGATCCATGATCTTGGTCAGCTTAGCTGCCACTTCAGGATCCATGACACCAAGGATCTTTCCTCTGTCTTCCGCTTCCATGGCATTCAGGATGCGGGCAGCCAGATCCAGATTATCCGTCATTGCCTCAAAGATAGCTGCCGCTTCCTTGGGCTTCATGGACGAATAGGCCATGGCGTAATTCTTGACTTCGTCTGTTTCTTCCGTCTGCTGTACGACCTGCTTATACAGGTACTCTGCGGCTGCAGGATCGATTTCCTCGTAATACTTCTTATACTCCTCGATCCCCGGTCCTTTATCCGAATAAACTACTTCTTCGTAAAACTCTGTTTTGATCCGCTGGAACTCCACCTGGCTGTCCTCAAAGGTCTTCAGTCTGTCTACCTCAGCCTGAAGCTCCTTTACTTCATCTGTGCTGGTCGTCTCTGCCGACTTGGCACGTTCCAGCTCCAGCTCCAGCTCCTTGATATAATCTACGGCATCCTTCAGGTTGTCGTAGCCTCCGTAAGAGCCGCTGTCGCTCTCATCCACGGCGACATCTGTATTCTTTGGCAGGATCAGATTTAAGACCGGCACATCCTTTAAAACCGGTGTCAGCACGTTGCTTCCGAATCCGCCAAAATCAAGCTTGACGATCAGGCACAGGATCGCTACCCAGATCAGCACGATCACAAAGGTAACTGCAAATACAGATCCCTGGTTTCCATCATCGTCCTCTTCAAGCTCAGCCTCACGTCCTGCAATTTCCTTCGCCTTCTGCCTGGCCAGCTTTTTCTGCTCCTTCTGCTCGTTTTTCAGTTTTTTCTTTTCATCCTTCAGACGCTTTTTTTCAGCTTTGGCGTCATCCGGTGTCATTTCATCATCCAACGGCATATTTTATTCTCCACTGTTTCTTTTCTGTCCATAGGTGTAGCTTACCAGTTCATCAATTTCCTTGGATTCTCTGGCATTTTCTTCTTTCATAAAGCTTTCAAAGGCCTTTTCCTTCAGTTTCTCCTGGGTTTTGCTTTCCTTCATTGCTTCCGTCAGCTTTTCCCTGGCCTCCTCCAACACCTTTTCCGCCTTTTCCACAGTCCTCTGCTGGGCTGTGATAAGCCTCTTCATATTCTCTATGGCATCCCGGTTTTCCAGGATATCTCTTACATTCAGTCCGCTTTCCTGGAGTTTTCTTCCTTCTTCCACGTAAGCATCTTTTCTTTCCTTCAGCTTCTGCAGCTTATCTTCCTCCAGCGTCAGCTGCAGTCTTGCCTTTGCAAATTCATTTTTGGCCTGTTCTTCCAGCTTCTGTTTGATGTCCAGGATGCTCTGCATCCGGTAAATAAACTTTGCCATAATTATCAGGATCCTTCAAAAATATGCTCCAGCAGCTGTATCGTTTCTTCAAAGGTAAATTTGTCATTGACATCCTGCTGCAGAAAGGCATTTACCTCCCGGATCTTGCTGACCGCATAGTCAATCTCAGGATTGCTCCCCGCCTTATAAGCGCCAATATTGATCAGATCCTCTGCCTCATTATAGGTTGCCATGACATTCTTCAGTTTGCCAGCCAGCTGCTTATGCTCCCTTGTTGCGATCTGGCTCATACATCTTGATATACTCTGCAGCACATCAATAGCCGGATAATGATTCTTATGGGCCAGCTTCCTGTTCAGCATGATATGACCATCCAGGATGCTTCTTGCTGTATCTGTGATCGGTTCATTAAAGTCATCACCGTCTACAAGCACGGTATACAGTCCTGTAATAGATCCCCTGTCCGAACAGCCTGCCCGTTCTAACAGTCTTGGCATTTCAGAATATACGCTTGGCGGGTATCCCCTGGATACCGGCGGCTCACCGCTCGCCAACCCGATTTCCCTCTGTGCCATGGAAAAACGTGTCAGGGAGTCCATCATCAGAAGGACATCCTTTCCCTGATCCCGGAAGTACTCTGCGATCGCAGTCGCAGTCTGGGCTGCTCTTTTTCTTTCAAGCGCCGGTCTGTCGGATGTGGCAACCACGACCACTGACCGCTTCATGCCCTCTTCCCCGAGATCTCTCTCTATAAACTCGCGCACCTCACGTCCACGTTCTCCGATCAGTGCAATGACGTTGATATCTGCTTTTGTATTTCTGGCAAACATACCCATAAGGGTCGATTTGCCAACACCGGAGCCTGCGAAGATCCCGATACGCTGTCCCTTGCCGACTGTGATCAGTCCATCTACTGCTTTCACACCAAGCGGCAGTACATCACAGATAATCTTACGGCTCATAGGATCCGGCGGTGGTGCTTCTACCGGGTAGTCAATGCCGCCATGCAGCTGCTCCCCTTCCATCCTGCCAAGGCCGTTCAGTGTTTTTCCAAGCAGCTCCTCTGATACCTTTACTGTAAGGGCATGCCCTGTATTCTCTACGACACTTCCCGGTCCGATCCCCTCTACCTTATCATAGGGCATCAGCAGGACCTTTCCTTCCTTAAAGCCGACAACCTCCGCCTGAACCGGCTTTTCCTCTGTTCCTCCATTTCGGGAGGAGATCAGGCAGATATCTCCCAGCTTTGCCTGGGGTCCCTTCGACTCTGTCGTCAGACCTACCACATTTACAACCCTTCCTCTTACCTTGAAAAGGTCTTCCTGCAGTACCTTGTTATATTTATCCCAATCAATGGTCAGTCCCACTTCTTTTAAAACCTCTACTTCAAAGCTTCATAGGAAAGGAGCTTCAGCTTCCTCGTAAGTTCAGAAAGCTCTGTATCCAGGCTGCAGTCATATACTCCGTTTTCTGTTTCGATCATGGCCTGTCCGGCAGAAAGTGTCTTATCCTCTGCAATTTCAACAGATACTGTGCTTCCACCCGCCTCTTTCTGAAGCCGTTCCTTATTTTCTTTCACATTCTTATAATCATTTCCGGATACATGGATCAGGAGATTCCTGCACCCTTCGATCTTCTGCATGGTATTACAAAGCAGTGTGGTCACCAGCTCATGATAGTCTGAAAGATCGACTTTGAATATATGTTCATAAATTCCTGTCAGTGCCTCAATGAACCGGGGTTCCAGCTCCCGTTCTTCCTTTTCAAAGGCAGCCTGCAGCTCCTTAAGCTTCTGCTGGTATTCCGCTTTTACAGCCTCTGCTTCCTGCCTTCCCTGGCGTTCCCCATCCCGGTAGCCGTCTTCTCTGGCTTCCTCATAGGCCTTTTTCTGGATCTCCGCAGTCTGCTCCTTCGCCTGTGCGATCATCTCATCCGTCTGTGACCTGATCTTTTCAAGCTCATTCCTGGCTTCCTCGATTTCCTGCTTCAGCGCATTTTTTTCTTCTTCCGGGGAATCAGAACCAGTGTCATTTAAAAGCGCATCTACCACTTCTGTGTCCTCTGGTTCTCCTGATATTTCCTGCGTATTGCTTTCAGCAGTACTCTGAAAAGAAGCACTGTGAAGTACTTTATCCAGCTTCTTTTCAGCCAGTGCATTATTGTCTATGATACGTTTGTCCTCACTGTCCATATGGATCAGTCCGGATTTATACAAATTCTTAAACAACGATCTCGTCTCCTCCGCCTCTGGAAATAACAATTTCGGCAGAATCCTCCAGCTTTCTGATGATGTTTACGATCTTCTGCTGTGCCTCTTCCACGTCCTTCATACGGACAGGCCCCATGAACTCCATGTCTTCCTTGATCATAACTGCAAGACGCTTGGACATGTTGTTGAAGATAGCTGTCTGCACCTGCTCATTAGCGCCCTTAAGTGCAAGGGCAAGGTCATTATTGTCCACATCACGAAGAACTCTCTGGATTGCCCTGTCATCAAGCAGCAGGATATCCTCGAATACAAACATCTTCTTCCGGATCTCGTCTGCCAGCTCCGGCTCCTCGATCTCCAGTGTTTCCATAATATGCTTCTCCGTTCCACGGTCTACCGTGTTCAGGATATCTACCACTGCGTCTACACCGCCAATGATCGTGTAATCCTGGTTGACCAGTGACGAAAGCTTGGATTCCAGCACCTTTTCCACCTCTTTGATCACATCCGGACTTGTTCTGTCCATCATGGCAATACGCTTTGCCACATCGGACTGCCGCTCCGGCGGCAGTGCTGATATGATCATCGCTGCCTGTCCGGCCGGCAGATAGGACAGGATCAGGGCGATCGTCTGAGGATGCTCATCCTGAATGAAATTCAGCAGCTGGGAAGCATCTGTCTTCCGCACAAATTCGAAAGGTTTTACCTGCAGGGACGCTGTCAGCTTGCCGATCACATCCATTGCCTTATCTGCACCAAGTGATTTCTCAAGGACTTCCTTGGCATAACCGATACCACCTTCTGCGATATACTGCTGTGCCAGACAGATCTCATAGAATTCGTTGATCACGTCTTCCTTGATCTGCGGCGTAATACTCCGTGTATTTGCAATTTCAAGTGTCAGCTCTTCAATTTCGTCTTCCTTCAGATGCTTAAATATAGAAGAAGACCTCTCTGGTCCAAGGGCGATCAAAAGGATCGCTGCCTTCTGTACACCTGACATCTTATCGTCCGGATATCTGCTCATATTGTTAACCCCATTCCTGATTCAGCCAGTTACGCAGCAAGTTGGCAACGGCCTCAGGATTTTCATCCACAAATTTTTCGATCAGCTTCTTGGTCTCGGAGCCCTCTTCCGCACTGATATCTTCCAGCTCTATCTCAGGCTGTGACTGCAGAAGGGATTCCACCGGAAGCTCCTCCGGCTGTTTCGAAGCCTTTTCGCCTCTCATGCTCCTCAGCACTACAAAAGCAAGCAGGGCGAGAATGATAATGATCAGAATGATCTGTACTATATTGGAGGCGCTGATATTCAGTCCCTCTTTATCAAAGAACACATTCTCTGTCCTTGCTACAAAGGCAATATTGGCAGCCGGGAAGCCTGTTGCCTTGGATACCACATCCAGGATATCATCATCTACCGTGATCCTGGAGCCCTGTGCATTGGCAAGCTTATATTCTTCCCAGCTGATACCATCCAGGAGTCCCTGTGCCTTTACATCCTCTTCTCTCACTACATTATAGCTGATCGCAGTAACTGCTATCGTAGAATTATCATAATCTATTACTCCCGGCAGATTATTGGTAGTAGTGATCCGCTCATTGGGAAGATAGTTATTCTCTGTCTCTTCTACTGTCGATGAGCTGTTGCCAGAATCCTGATATACATATTCAGTGCTGTCACCATTGCTGTCTGTACCAGGGACACCGCCTCCATCATTGGTGGATTCCGAGGAATAGGTTCTGTCAGAGCTCTTCAGCCCCTGGGTTGCTCCGTCAGGTGCAGAATACTCATGGTAAACCTCTTCACTGGTTGCAAAATTAATATCAAGATTGCTCGCCACCTCGATCTTGTCAAATTCATTGGTGCCAAGCAGAACCTGTCTTACTTCATTCTTTACTACAGTCTCCCACTGCGTTTTCACACCAAGCTGGGAGCTTGCTGTGCCGGAAGCGCTGTAGCTGTCATCTCCGGAAAAAAGCATATTTCCATCAGTATCCAGGATCACGACATTCTCATCAGTATCGTTCCCGACAGCCTTGGATACTGCCTTGGCAAGATAAGCCGCATTATCTGTGGTAAACTCACCGTCAAGCTCCAGCAGGATCCACGCCGATGTATCCTTATTTTCTGCGATCAGGGTACCATCATCTGTCGGGATATTCAGATCCACCTTTGCGCTCTTGATGGCACTGAACATGGAAATAAAGTCATCCGCCAGTCTTGTTTCCAGATAAAGCTCATAACGCTTCTGTTTATCTGCTTCTGTCGTACTGAAGCCGCCGCTCGTCACATTGTCAATGGTATAGGCTGCCGCCTGGATATCATTGGCTCCAAGCAGAAGATTTGCCTGTGACTGCTGTTTCCTGTTGATCTGGATCCGGTAGCCATCATCTGATACCTTATAATCCAGTCCCTGTTCGTCCAGAAGATCTGATACCTCAGAGGCTTCCTTTGTCGTGTCACACTGAAGCAGTAATACGTACTGTGGTCTTGTCAGGACAGAAGCGATCACTGCCACCGCTATGATCACGCCCGCCGCTGCTGCAACGATAAAGGTCTTCTGCTTCGTGGAAAACTTGTTCCACCAATCCAGTATGTTTTTCAGTATTTTCTGTAATCTTTCCTGCATGATTCACTCCTACTTTTCTGTCAGATCTGGATCTGCATGATTTCCTTGTATGCTTCAAGGAACTTGTCCCTCACAGCTACCGTGTAGGACAGCGCAGTAGAAGCCTTCTGCAGGGCATTGGTCAGATCATGGGTATTTTCTGTTTCTCCAAGTGCCCATTTTATTTTTTCATTCTCGGCATCAGAAAGATAGGCATTGGTGGTATTCAGGTTCTGTACCGCCTTGTCAAAAAGGCTTCCAAAAGCTTCATCCTCCTGTATGTCCTGTCCGTTCCTCAGCTCTGTCAGATATGTATCAGCAGCACTTTTTACTGCTCCTGAAGATATATTTCTTAATGACGTAATATCCATTTTCTATGTATCCTTCCCTCTGTTTCTTAATACTACTGTCCCATCTCAAGACCCTTCATGGCTATGGTCTTACTGGCATTAAATGCAGTAGCATTCGCCTCATAGGAGCGGCTGGCATCGATCAGGTTGGTCATCTCCGTAACAATATTTACATTCGGATATGTCACATAACCATTCTCATCTGCATCCGGATGGGACGGATCATATGCCTTGATCATCTCTGTCCAGGTATCCTGTGACACCTTGCTTACCCGGACACCCTGTCCTTTATAGGCATCACTTGCCTTTCCAAAAACAGAAGAAAAGCTTCCCACCTTTTCCCCCTTCTGCTGAAAGGTAACCACCTTACGTCTGTAGGGCGTTCCATCTTCTGTCCTTGTCGTGTCTGCATTGGCCACATTCTCAGAGATCACGTCCATGCGGTAACGCTGGGCTGTCATTCCGGAAGCATTAATATCAAAGGATGTAAAAATACTCATGTGTGTTCTTCATTCCTTTCTGTATCCTCCTTCACCCACAGCGGGGTGAAAATATGGAAGCTCTTATTTCATCACCATTTTCAGGTTGGTAAATTCTTCATTCATGCTCTGTACCAGTCCATTGTACCTGATCTGGTTCTCAGCAAGCCTGGCTGTTTCTGTATCAATATCCACATTGTTGCCATCCAGTCTGTAAGAAAAGCCGGAAGCATCCGTATAAACCCTTGTTTCCAGCTCTGTATCATTGATGGCACCCACCCTGGCATCCACACTTTTAAATCTTGTGCTCCTCATAGCCTGCTTCAGCTGTGATTCAAAATCCACATCCTGTCTCTTATAGCCGGGTGTATCCATATTAGCAATATTATTGGCAAGCACATCATTCCTTGTCCATGCTGCATCCGCCGCCTTGTTTAAAACATTCACATAATCAAACACATTGGTATTGATCATCTGGATTCCTCCTTTATCCCACACTCTCCCTATCCTATTTTATTATAAATAATTTATTGGAGAGTACAAGTAGAAATGTATATTTCATCTAGTAAAAAAGACCCACCCCGAGCCAGATATTCTAGCCAGCCGCAAGTCCTTTTACGAAAATATGTGACGTCCTGTCACTGATCTACTTCATGTTCTGTTCCTTTAATTTCTCGATCTCATCAAATACCATATCATTCAGGACCTTGATATAGGTACCCTTCATGCCGGATGATCTCGATTCAATGACACCTGCGCTTTCAAACTTGCGGAGTGCATTGACGATAACAGATCTGGTGATCCCTACTCTGTCTGCGATCTTGCTGGCCACCAGAATGCCTTCCATACCATCAAGCTCTTCAAAAATATGAACGATGGCTTCCATTTCAGAATAGGAAAGGGTTCCGATCGCTGATCTGATCACATTCAGCTTGCGTGTCTCCTCTGCATTTTCTTCATTGACTGCCCGGAGCATCTCCAGTCCCACGACTGTAGTTCCGTATTCACAGAGAATGATATCATCAATATCATACTGCCTGTCACACTTGTAAATGAAGAGGGTTCCCAGTCTCTCTCCTGCGATCTCTATAGGTGTGATGATCGCCTGGAATTTCTTCACCTCTTCAGCGTCAAAGCCAAGCGTTTCCAGATTCACATTCTCCTTGGTGGAAAGAATGGCAAGAAGCCTCTCATTCAACAGGGCATCAATAAAGCCGCCCACCTGATCCACGATCAGCTCAGTGATGGAATCAACACCGGGAGCATCTCCTACACCAAGCACCTTTCCCTTTTTGCTGATCACCAGGACATTTGAACTCAGGATCTCGCATAACACCTTGCAGATATCATTAAAAACTACCTTACTCGAATTATTATTGTGAAGAAGCTTCCCAATCTTTCTGGTCTTGTCCAGCAACTGTACACTACTCATGCTAAGTCCCTCCATCGGCAAAAAATACCGTCATCGCAAAAATTTCCTCTATACCGCATTGCTATCGTCATTTTAGCACATATGGCTTCGAGTTTCAATGCACTTCACAGGAATTATGCATAATTTCATGTACTTTTCCAATTTTTTATTTATTTTCTGACTATTGAGCTTCACCCTTAGGAACCGATGTGACAAATCCACAGGATTCATTGGAGCATACCAGCTTATTCCCCTTATACAGCATCAGGGAGCCACAGCGCTCACATTTCACATTGGAAGGCCGCTGCCACACCATAAAATCGCATTCCGGATTATCAATACAGCCATAATATTTTCTGCCCTTTTTGGTCTTCTTCAGGACAATATCCTTGCCGCATTTCGGACAGGCTACACCGATCTTCTCGTAGTAGGGCTTGGTATTGCGGCACTCCGGGAATCCCGGACATGCCAGGAATCTTCCATGGGGACCATATTTGATCACCATATTCCGTCCGCAGAGTTCACAGACCTCATCTGATACTTCGTCCTGGATCTGTACCTCCTGCAGCTCCTTCTCAGCCTTCTTTACTGCCTCATCCAGATCCGGATAGAAGTTGGAGATCACTGTTTTCCAGTTGACCTTTCCCTCCTCCACTCCATCCAGAAGAGCCTCCATATTGGCTGTGAAGTTTACATCCACAATACTCGGGAATGCCTCCTTCATCATGTTGTTAACCACTTCACCCAGCTCTGTTACATAAAGATTTTTGTTTTCCTTTACAATATATCTTCTTGCAAGGATCGTGGTGATCGTAGGGGCATAGGTACTCGGGCGCCCGATCCCAAGCTCTTCCAGTGCACGTACCAGTGATGCTTCTGTATAATGGGGTGCCGGCTGTGTGAAGTGCTGCTTCGTCAGCAGCTCATCCAGCGTCAGCCTTGATGCTGTATCAATTCCCCTGATCAGGGTATTGCTTTCTTCCTTGTCATCTTCCTCTGTATAGACACTCATGAAGCCCTCAAATACGACCTTGGATGCTGCAACAGTAAAGCGGTGCTCTCCCGCATCAATCTTCACAGAGGTAGTTTCATACCTGGCCGGCGCCATACGGCTTGCGGTGAACCGTCTAAAGATCAGCTGATACAGTCTGAACTGATCTCTGGAAAGAGAATCCTTAAGCTGTGCAGGAGTTCTGTCAAGATCGGTAGGCCGGATTGCTTCATGTGCATCCTGGATCTTCTGTCCGCTATTCTTTCCTTCTGCCGGTGCAGATACATAATCCTTTCCATAATTCTTTTCAATATATTTCTCCGCCATGACCTCTGCTTCTGCAGATACTCTGGTGGAATCGGTACGCAGATAGGTGATCACACCCACAGTACCGCTGCCCTTGATATCAATTCCTTCATAGAGCTGCTGTGCCAGGCGCATCGTCTTCTGTGTGGAAAAATTCAGCACCTTGCTGGCCTCCTGCTGCAGGGTAGATGTGGTAAAGGGAAGAGGCGCTTTCTTTATACGCTCTCCCTTTTTCACTTCGCTTATCTTAAATTCTGTATTCTTCAGCTCTGCCACGATCTTATCCAGCTCTTCTCTGGAGGTAATGTTTACCTTACCGTCTTTCGTGCCATAGTATTTAGCGATCAGCGGCTTCTTTTCTCCTTCTACGAAAAGAGATGCGTCCAGTGTCCAGTACTCTTCCGGAATAAAATTGTTGATCTCATCCTCTCTGTCACAAATGATGCGCAGTGCCACTGACTGTACTCTCCCGGCACTTAAGCCCCTCTTTACCTTCGCCCAGAGAAGCGGTGAGATCCGGTAGCCAACCATCCGGTCCAGTGCTCTTCTTGCCTGCTGTGCGTCTACCAGATCCATATTGATCTCCCTGGCATTCTTCAGGGATTCCTTTACTGCGTTTTTAGTAATTTCGTTAAAGGTAATACGGTATACCTTTTTATTCTCCAGCTTCAATGCCATGTACAGATGCCAGGAAATAGCTTCCCCCTCACGGTCAGGGTCCGTTGCGAGATAGATCTTATCTGCTTTTTTCACTTCCTTGCGCAGATTTGCAAGGATATCCCCCTTACCACGGATAGTAATGTACTTTGGCTCGTAGTCATGTTCCACGTCAATCCCAAGCTGGCTCTTTGGCAGATCACGGACGTGTCCGTTGCTTGCCGTGACCGTATAATTCTCCCCCAGGAACTTCTTTATTGTCTTCACCTTCGCCGGTGATTCCACAATTACCAGATACTTTGCCATGAAATTCTTTTCCCCTTTATAGTTAAAAATGTTAACGTCAAAGACTATACACCCATTTTTCTGCGGTTGCAAGTAAAAAGTTTATAAACACGAGTAAAACAATACTTGAACACAAAAAACCGGGAACTCCTTCAAATTCAGGAGTTCCCGGTATCACTGCATGGGTTTCTTCTTATTTAATAGTACTTATATATGGTGCTGAAGGTCAGTTGAGCATGAAGGATTCACGGACGATAAATCTTACCAGTACTGAATCCTGTTTTCCCTGTGAATCAGTTGCCCTGATAATATAATTCTTCGACGTTATCGCAGGATTTAATTCTCCATCCACAACAAAATCACCCTTTACATTACAGGAATAATCTGTCTTATACTGTGGACTGTCGATACTTGCAACAATCCCACCATCTTCTCCTTCCACCGTCAGAGATACCAGTGAATTGGGCTCTGATACTTCGATCGGGAGCCAGTTCACTCTGAAATCAATCTCAAAATCTTCATCCACCAGTGTACTGTATCCATCCAGATAATAATAATAAGTTGTCAGGATATTACTGCTCTCCGGCACCCTGCTTCCATCAGCATTCGTCACTTCTATTACCGGTTCACTGCTTTCCTTACTATTTCTGTTGTGCAGGATCTTCCAGATATTCAGAGTCCTATTGAACTCATTAAATACCCCTGTACTGTAATTCGGTGCATACCACGTCCAGTCATCCTGTACATCCTTATCATAATACGTAATTCCTCCCAAAGGGAAGCTGTCACTCCATCCATTTAAGTATCCTATGCTCCAGTCCGGATTCTTATAATCTCCATAATCGATAACCTGGAATATCCTGAAGAAATTCTCATCCCATCTAAAATAAGTTTCCGGCTCCAGTTCTTCTCCCGCATCACTGGCTCCTTTTTTCCATTCCAGATTGTATTTACCCATGTTAAATACATTATTATCTTTCTTCTGTCTGTAAACTGTAATCTCAGCTGTTTCAGGGTTTATTGCCGAATAATCAGGATGAGCATCATGCTCCGGATACCCCTCGATAAAATCAGCGAAATACTTTGGTTCTCCCAGAAGATCCAGCATCATGACCATTTTGCCGATATTCTTTTCTGCATACTTTCCATCACTGATATATCTGGATGCTATCATATCCATATCCAGCATGAGAGCTGTTGTCTGATCATGCATGCAATACTTGTAAATCGCCATCAACGCAGAAGCACTCAGATCATCCTGATAATGCATATTCTGTTCCGGTGTCACAAACGGCTGCAGCTTACCCCCGCAGAAATGCTCATTGATATAATTCCACGCTGTACCATTATTATTAGACATACCAGACACGCCTTCCCGCTCCGAGAAGTAGATCAGGTCAGCTTCCTCTACTTCCTCTGCAGTCAGCTGCCCAGGCGTTCTCTGCACGATCTCTATCCGGTTTCTTTCATCAAATCTGGCCAGCTCGTCCTTATATTTTTCCTTGATCTGCTTTGCAGTCAGGGATCCATTCCGGTAATCCTGCCAGGCAAGAGGTTCTGTTCCCGCATCATTTGTCATCAGGATCAGCAGCTTCAGCCACTCATTATTGGAGAAACGGTTGTGTGCATAATAGCAATTCTTCCTGTTCTGATTATATACATATATCCGTCTGGCCGTTCCAAGATTATCTACCTTGGTCACACCATTTGACTCATCTGAAGATACTGCATGAAAGATCCAGCTTCCTCTTTCTGAATTTGAATCACTAAGCCCCATACTGACACCAGCCGGAGCCCCAGAATCAGAGGTTCTTCCATTTCCTGTCTTATCATAGGTAATCCCTTTACAGTCTATAGAGGTTACCAGCTTGGAATAGTCCCCTTTTCCGGCTACATACAAATCTTCCTTTTTGCTGACGCTGCTCGCAAGTGCATATCTGCCGCCATTAAAAATAATTTTGTCTATGGAAGCCGCATATCTTTTTCCAAGGTAGGTACTGCCACCTGCACCTGCCGGTGCATAAATAAAGGACACATCATAATTTCCTTTTCCTGTTCCCACATAATCAAACAGTATCTGGCTGTATGCACTTCCATTGGCAGCTCCTGCATCAATAACCTTCTTTACCCCTGCTGCTGAAAGGACATAGCTACCACCTGATACAGCCTCCTGAAAGGTCACATCATAGAGAACCGTATCATCCGTAATGCTTGTTCTGTCTGTTGCTGCATCATACAGTTTAAAATACCCGTTCTTTACTCCTGCTGCTCCATCTTTATTTTTACTGCTCTCCACCCGCAGATATTTACCGGCATATTCAGTTTCTCCCCAAGCACTGGCAGACTTTGCTGTGATATTGTCTGGCTTATAGTTTCCTCCGCTCTGGTACTCATAGCCATTATCCCAGCTTACCCCTTCTGCCAGATAGGCCTGATACTCATAAGCAAGAGAAGCATTGGTCGTACTTTTCCCTGTCACATGATAAATACGATAATCTGCGCTCGTTGCTGACTTGCAGTCAAACTTCAGCAGATAATGATATCCGGTCCACTGTTTAATCTTAGAAGTATCCGGATTATATGCCGGCATATAATCCTTTGCCACATAGCACACGGGATCCTTAACTGTATACTCCCCCTTTGGGCTCTCACTGCCTTTCCGATCCATAGCCGTCATTTCATAGCGGATACCATAATGTGCAGTATCTTCCTTCTCAACTACAGTACCGGTATCAATATCATACAGTCCCTTTCCGGCTCCCACATATTCAAAATAGCCGTTTACGTTCATAACGTTATTATCACTCTCGTAAATACGCCAGTATTTTGACTGCCACTCTCCCGTATAAGGTGAATTGCCATATGCATTATGAAATTCGACAGTATCATATCCAAAAAGCTCATATAGCTTTTCCGGGCTGCCATCTCTTGTAATACGGTCTTTGCTTCCACCAATATGTCCATCCAGGTTAGCAAACATGATATAACGCATACCTTCATAACCGACCATCAGATTTTCATTATAATCTTCCGCTGTCCCCCAATCCACCATATAGGGAAAGGCTGAGCAGATCTGGTGTGGTACTACTTCAATTATTTTGGTAACCTTTCTGTTATCTTCAGAGCCTGACTTGATGATAGGTGCCATATTTTCTGTATCTTCTACATAGGACACCTCTGCCGTAAGCTGCTCCTGCTCATTTTCTGTCTGCTTTCTGTCCTCCTGAAATACAGCAATATAGAAAAAGGCACATAACGAAAGGAGCATTACTGTTCCTATGCCTATCAGTACCTTTAATACTCCATTTTTCTTCTTACCCGTTTCTTTCTGCTTTGCCATATATCATCCTCTGTTATCTCATGGTATCATCATAATACGGCAGCATGCTGCCTCCCCTTCTCTGCAAATAGATACAGGGAATTCTGCTCCGTATGGATATATCATCATCCATTTCTCTTGTCAGTTCACGGCCTGCTTTATATTCCATTGCAAATTCCATATGCAGGGAAAGCACAATGGGACTTTGATAATAATAAACTGTCTTTGAAAGTCCCGGCTGATCCGGATCCGGTTTACTTCCAGGTTCCGGAAACTGATAATAATCAGCAGACCGCAGGTCAAAGCTTGTCACATGTCTTGCCATCAGAAAAGGTTTTCTGTCTTCCACTGACAGATTTAACACCTGCTTCTTTATCTCCTCTACAGCAATCAACGCTGCATCTGACTTTGACACCGCACCGGCAGCAGTCAGCGCTCCTTCCGTCACATTCTGATATGTCAGAAGATACATCTCTTCTTCCGCAGGATCCCATATAACAGCATCTCCCACAAAGGATACCGATTCGTAATCCGCATCATTGATCGTCAGTTTTCCAAGCAGAACGCATACCGGTGTATTTCCCGTATCACCAGGTACTGGTACATGATCTGCTTCTATCATGCACAGCCCGCCCGCATCCATGATATTGTCGATCACCAGGTTCATCGCTGTCTGAGACTCATTCTGCAGCTCCACATTCACATTTGTCCTGCCAAACAGATTCAGCACATTGATCATCAGATATGCCAGACCGGACAATACGATCGCACTCACTGCAAAGGCAACCAGTAATTCTACCAGACTCAGTCCTCTGTTATCGTATTTGACTTTACTGTCTTTTTTCGCACTTTTAAAACTTCTACTCAACATCCGCTATCAGTTATACTCCACATAATGCTTTCCAGTATTTACAATCAACAGCACCGTAGCCGTTTTTCCATTCTGGTTTCTGGAAGAAATACGAAGCATCTTTTCTGTATAATTACTCCCATCTACGGTAATGCTCTGTACTCGTCCATTGGACTTGTCAAAGGTAATAGCTGCCGCACCTGCGCCTGGGATATCCGGGAAAAAGATATCCACCTTTGCCGGCAGCTCTTCCGTTTCACCTGCATCAGCAATCGAAACAGTATGCGCACTGCCATCTATGATCACTTCGAAGGTACCCGTCTTGGACATGGCATACATTCTGCTGCTCTCCAAAGCGTCATTGATAATCTTTGCACTTTTTTCCGCATCCCGGCTCGTTGCCAGTGAGATACTCACCCCTGCTATGCCAACTGTAATGGCAAGAATCGCAACGACAACAAGTACTTCTATCAGCGTCATTCCCTTATTCTGTTGTTTTGTCCATTGCCTAAGTTCCATCATCTGTTTCCCGAAAGTTTGATCAGTGTCTTTCTCCCTTTTGCCAGTTCTCATAATACATAAAATCCGTATACTCCGTACTGGTTATCCGCTGTGATGTATCATTATATTTATGATTTGTTTCACTCACAAGTGTATCATTTACCAATGCCTGCCTGAAGTAATAGCTTGCGTAGCCTGCAAGGAAATCTCTGTCTACCTTATCCTCTTTAATTCCGGAAAGTTCTTTCTGCTCTGCCTCCAGAATCGTCTGTACAATTCCCCTGTTTGCTTTAATCGTCCCTGAAGTAGATACCGTGATCTTTCCACCTGCAATAACAAGTCCTTCTATACTGCCGTTAATGATAACATCACCTTTACAGATGATAATCCCTTTAACATCCTGATTGATTACTGTAGGAGCAGAACCGTTAATTGTTCTGACAATAACCTGATATCCCTTCACCATATTATCTTTATCATTCACAATGTTATCAAATTTAACAAAATAACCCGCCGGTAATTCTGCTTCTGATAATCCCTTCGCCGAAATATCAGAATTCAGGCTGTCCAGATCCAGCGCATCATCTACCATTCCATGCGCCTCTGCCGGATCCAGCCTCTTAGTGAAATATACAAAATGCTTTGCCATATTCAGGCTCTCTGTATACACCTCCGGTTTCGCAGCCGTATTATCTATAGCGCTTCCATCTGTTGTACTTGTTACTGCACCCTTAGTATAGATCTTGCAGCCACTGCCATCGATCTGAATATTAGATTCAATTCTGGCTTTTTCTGCTCTTTTTAAGACACTCTGCTTTAATTCCCACTTCTGTTTTTCTTTTGTATATTCTGCCGAGGTTTCTGCCGGCTCTGCAGCCTTCATGACCTCTTCCACATATTTGGCCTTATTTGACTCACTTTGGAAATTCAGGTAAAAATAAACATAATTCTTTCCATTCACTTTATATTCCACTGCTGTAACAGGATCAGCGGGATTGAGTTCTCCACTTCCAAACCATTCTGTCAGCTTTGATTTTTCATCCCCCACTGGTGGGCACGCCTCTTTCACATTAATATAATCTGCTGCACCTGCGTTTTTCGTCTGTCCCTCCACCGGATTTGTTTCATACAGGATTTCCTGTGGTGCCAGATATAAAAGCTGATTATAGCGAAGCGCCAGGGATTCTCCCGTCTGATACTCATCCAGCTTATCTCCTGTGCCTTCTGTAGCTGCATAAGAAGCTTCCGGATTCTTAATATCCACATAAGCAAGACCTGTAACAATAAGACTGTCAAGCCCGGTCAGATCTAAAGTTGTATCATTGGCATTCAGGATAATTGATGAGCTGCTGGCATGTGCCGCACCATTGCCTTCTGCTTCTCCCTTATATTGATTCCGGGTTTCATTTTTTCCTGTTGTTTCATAAGCTGAATTCGTTCCACTGACAATTTTATTATTATTGTAACCATAATAATTGCCACGAAGAGATGCTGAGCTCCCTCTTGCATTCAGTTCCAGATCATCAGCCAGATAAAAATTAGCATCTGCTGATAACGTACTTGTATTTGCAGGTGCTTCTTTTCCTGTTACCGGCACTCCTGGATGATTATTTTCAACAGTTCTGATATTCTCAGCCCACAGATTAGTAACTGCCTTCTTACCTCCTGGAGAGGATATTGTCAAATCTGACTCACACAGATTCAGATCTCCTTTTGTGATCAAATAATTGGTATTTGCAAAGGTGA
The DNA here is from genome assembly GCA_003490145.1 of Lachnospiraceae bacterium OM04-12BH. Lineage (GTDB taxonomy): Bacteria > Bacillota > Clostridia > Lachnospirales > Lachnospiraceae > Suilimivivens > Suilimivivens aceti. The sequence goes on along the minus strand of QULQ01000003.1, from coordinate 203,774 downwards.
TCTTACTCTGATAAAGGTTCATGCCATCATATACCTTGCCTTCAGAATAATGATATCCCTGATACGCAGCATTCTTATCTTTGGAATCCGTTCCGGCATAAACATTTCCTTCAATCCTTGCATCCGCATTTTTGAAGTAAATACCCTGATTTCCAATCAGTACATAATCAAGTACTCTGGAATAATCCTGAAAAAAGCTGATATAAGGCACCTCAACCACGATATCTGTTGTCACGGTTGCTTCAAACCCTGTTGTTGCATTACTTGTCACTTCCCGGTACCTGACTGTCACACCTTCAAAAGTATATCTTGCCATGCTGCCAGCAGCGTCATTTTCCACTTTTGTCTGTATATAATCCAATACCTCTGCCTGCTTTGCCGTACTGCCATCCGCATTCTGCCCTGTTGCAGCTACCGTCAGATAGCTTTGCAGAATAGCAAGGGTTTCGTCCCTGTGCTCCCCATCAGCTCCGAATTTACTTTCCAGTCTGCCCCCAAACAGGTTTACAAACTGCTGATAAGCTGCTGTCTGACTTCCATATTGTGAAGTCCCGTCTGCCATCGTTACCATAGCAAGGGTATCGTTATATGCCTTGGCCAGATATTCTGAAATATCTCTTCCAAGTCCGTTATACACATCATCCAGCACCTGTTCATCCTCATAAAAGTTTCTTTTATTCCGATACTCCAGCTGCTTCATCTTCAGATTGGAAAAGCTGACTGACAGAATAATTGATGCCAGTACCACCATAAAGCTGACTCCAACCAGTACTGTGATCAATGTTGAGCCGTCATTTTTCCGGTACTTACCTTTACTTTTTTCTTTAACTATCACGCCATACCCCGACATTAACAATCCCCTTGTCTTTATCAGATTTCCTATTTCTTCTCTATCTTGGTAGACTCTACCCTGACTGCAGCTTCTCCATCCTCATCCAATAATTCCACCGTTATCTTATAACAGCGTGCTTCATAATTCCCTTTGCCGATCATTTTCTCCAGCTCCGATGCATCCGCATCGATCATACCGCTTCTGTCCCACAGGTTACTTTTGATATTAGTATAGAAGCTGCCTGCATTGCCATTATTGATTTCTCCGTTTTTGTAATAGGATTCACTGCTGAAATAATTGATGCCAAATATTGTAATCTCATCAAAATTATAATCAGTTTTATAAGTTTTGGTGGCATCAAGAGAATAACCTCTGATCAGGTATACATTTACAGGCATATTCTCCGTCCCGCCACCAGTAATTGTAATCGTATTTTTGCAATGCTCTGATGTTGTTGGTGTAATTCCCTCCGGCTGAAAAGCTCTGGCAAAAATAAATACATTTCCTCCGCTTCCTTCACCGCATTCCTCTGAAATGGAAGAATCAGCATTTTTTTCACTTTTCGTTGGGGAATACGGATAGGTTCCCGTATATACTCTGTAATTCAACTCTTCTCCGCCGCACCGGTACGTTACATCACAGTTCACACTGATCGTGGCACTGCCGGAATCATCTGTTTTAATTTCTATATTAATGTCTTTCTCAATCTGCCTGCTGATCTCATCTTCAGTCATGGAAATCCCTTTGGCAGACAACCTGTTCTGAAGATTCCTTACTACTGCACTGACTGAGCCGGAAGCAGCCTCATAGCTGTTGATTTCATCTGAGATCACAGGATATCTGGACGCATCTGCATCCGTCACGTTCACCAGTGCTGATACATTTATATCCGATGCCATTCCCGTTGCATTTTCTTGACTGTACACAGCAGGATCAAAAATTGTCCTCATGGTGTACGTCCTGCCAGATATCGTCACATCATCCTTCTGGAAATAAAAGGGTGTAAAGAGTTCCTTCTGTTTCTCTGCATCAACTGTACCACTGAATACTGCCTTAATACTTTCCGCATTATTATAAACGTCCGGGAACAGATCCCCATTGACAATGTCTGTCCTTGCTACTCCCTCTGCACTCATTTTGTCCGTGTACTGCTGAACTGTCAGTGCTTTGATCTTTTCGATTTCCTCCTGTGCATATGCAGTAGCCTTCTGGGTTTTGTTTGCTTTGAAATTCAGTGTCGCTGCTGTTCTCATTCCCTGAAGAATAGGGATACTGATAATAGAAATAATAGCAACGCAAACAAGGACTTCAACCAAGCTAAAGCCCTCATTTGCGTTTTTACCATTTCTGCTGTTAAATTTCATTGCCTTCATGGAATCGCTTCCTTTTATCTCTTGCTACTTTGTAAAAATATCCCCCGTCTTTCCCTTGATCGTTACTCTGGGATTTTCTTCATCATCATTCTGTACAGAAAGATATACGATCGTATCTGTGTTGTTAACAATATCTACCTGAACAGATACCTTGTCCTTATCATCTGCCCTTTCAGAACTTAAAATTTCAAATCCGATCTGTCCATCTGCAGTAAAAGGAATTCCTTCTTTTACTGTTTTCTCTTTTCCCACGCTGTAATATGCTGTATACTCGCCATCCGTACCTTCAAATTCGATCGCAGCCTTCTGTAATTTGTTTTCATCATTTACAAGATAGGTTTTCTCTGCCACATCTGACATCTGCCCCATGATAAAGGCTTCATCATCTGCGTCCGGCTGATTCAGCATCAGGAAAAACTGAGCACTCTGATTAGTTTCCTCATTAAACACCCCGCTTGCCTGCGTAAATATATTATTGGTTCCCTGAATCATCTCAGGTTCCAAAAAGCTGACAGGATTCCGGTCTTCTCCCTTTAATGCATACTGGATCAGTGTAAAATTACCGTTTACCTGATTCATATCCATTGCATAGCTTGCTGTAAGTGAGGTAATGACCATTCTGTCATTATAATTCTCTATATAATCCAGGAACTCTTTGAATTCCTCATATCCAGCCGTATATGAAAAATCTGTACTTGTTGATATTCCGGTCAGTCCCGACGTAACTGCTGTCTGACTGGTTGTATCTGCATAGACAGAATCATCCGTCACATCCCCAGTATCTGCCTCTACCTGATCAATTGCTTCCTGCGTTGGCGCCGATGTCATCTGCATTGCTACATCTTCACCAAATCCCACCTGATATAATGAGATCGGTAATTTTTTCTCTGTATTATCCATAAAAAGCAGACTGGCTTCCTGCGGAATATCTGAAGGGAAACGGTTCATCAGCTCTTCTTTTTTCACTGTAATATTTTCGGCTTCCTCCTGATAAGTACTGCCTGCCGCTACAATCTGATCCAGGTAGCTTTTTCTGCTCTGCAGTTCACTGATCTCACGCGTAAGAGCTTCACATTTATTCATTGCCGGCTGTACCAGCAATACAAGAGGCAGACAAAAAGCTGCAATTACAGCAAGAATCAATAACAGGTTTTTATCCTTTTCCGTTAGTTTCATGACTCACTGTCCTCCCCTGTACTTTGTTCTGTACTTTGTTCTGCATTTTCCTCTTCCGTCACTTCCTCACTATTTTCCTCAGGAAAATTCAATTGAAGGTTAAGATTAAAAGCAGATGTACTATTTCCAAATTCATCATACGTATCTGCTACATTTTCCACCCTTACATTGGATACATAGGAAAGCTTTTTCAGTTCAATCACAAACTTGCTCAGTGCGCTTTTCCCTCCTGCAACACCAGTAATATCTACCGCTCCATTTTCTGCAGTCAGGTTTGTAATTCCGACGCTTTCCGGCATCACCTCTTCCAGATCAAGAATCATCGTATACAGCATCTCATTACTGTTCTTCGTACTGTCATAATATTCTTTTATCTGTGTATAATCCGACTGTGCATTATTATATGCATTATAGACTGCCTCTGCCGGTTCTTCTGCTGCGATCTGTGTTTCCAGATTAGCCTTTACTTCCTTCATGGTAAAGTATTGCCAGATAAAGAATCCTGCCATGGCTGCATTGGCAAGCAGTGCAACTGCGATCAGCAGGTAAGCGATCCTATGCCAGTCCGTACCTTTCTTCTGTTCCCCTGCCTTTAAATTCAGGGACTGCATCATGCTTCCAAGAAGCGGCAGATAGTCAGCCAGCAGCTCATAATTCAGTCCGTGCAGATTCTTCTTGGCAATCTTTACTCCATTCAACTCCTTGATGATCACTACCTCAAGTCCCAGCTCTTTGCCAAGGATCTCAGTAAAGCCGATCAGATTGATTCCGGTTCCCATCAGTCTGATCTGTTCGATCACAGTACCAGGATTCCTGCTGGTATGGAATTCTGCCATTCTTGTTACGGAAGATGAGAAATCGCGGATCACTTCACTGTATTCCTCCGGTGTCAGCTCCTGCTCCAGTTTTCTTGGATCTGACAGGATCGCTTCTGCCTCTTCTTCATCTATGCTCTTAAATTCAGCCAGGTTTCTGATAATAGTCTGCTTTCCATAAGGTATGGATCTTTTGAAAAGCTGCACCTTGTCCCGCATGATGCTGACCATGGTGGCATTTTCGTCCATCTGGATAGCCAGTACAACACCCTGCGTCAGCTGCTTTCTCAGAAGCTGGTACAGAGAGTTATTATAATAATCGACTGTTTCCACCGGCATTTTCAGCATAGAAGCCAGGCGGTAATATTCCTCTACCATCTGCTTCTGCACCGCTGTTACCAGAATGTTATTATTCTTTCCTTCGGCACTCTCTACTGTTTCCAGCACCGTATGCCGGATAATATAATCTTCCAGATTATTCATCGGGAAGTAGTCTTCTATGTTAGCTTTGATCATTTCTTCAATCTTGGCTTCGTTCTTTACATAAGGAAGGGTTACTTCCTTATTTGCGATTTTTCTTGAAGTAATGACAAAAGCGATCTTTCCATGTTTAATGTTATTATTCTTCAGTGCAGCATACAGTACCTTTGCGACAGCTTCCACGTCTACAATAACACCATCATCTACTGTGCCGGATGGCAGCTCCACCTGAAAAGCATTTTTCACAGTGATCGCAGCACCGCTTTTGGCAATCTCGCAGATCCTCATATCACTGTTTTCTATTAATACGGAGAGTATATTTCCCATGAATAACTCTTCTCCCTTCTTCTGTGTTTTGAGCTGTTTCTCCTACATATAAATATCTTTACGGGCATCCGGGCATTCAACCGTCCGTCATTTCCCGTCTTTGTTCTAAAAAAACAGACGTAAGTACCATGTTATTATAGCATTCCCATATAACATTGCAAAGAAAATTCCCAGTGCAAGATATGGCCCAAATGCCAGCACTCTGTCTTTTTTCTGTACCTTCATCAATATCAAATGAATGACAGATCCCGCTACGGATCCGATCACCAGTGCAAGCAGGATCTCCTTCCACCCAAGCAGAAGACCTGCTGCCGCCATCAGCTTGATATCACCGCCGCCGATTCCATTGCCTCTGGTGATCCAGTAAATAATCATAAAAATCCCACTGACAGTAAAAAAACCTATCACATAGTCGTACCAATGTGGCAGGTCTAATATAAGCCGGACAGCACCAAGAGCCAGAATAACCAGATTACATCCAAAAGGTATCTCGTAGGTTCTGAAATCGATCATGCTGATCACTATCAGAGTAGATGCACATGCACAAAACAGTACACTTTCCAGTCCAAAACCCTTTACAGCAAAGATCCAGATATAAATCAGTCCGTTTGCCAGTTCAATAAGAGGATACTGCAGGGAAAGCTTTGTCTTACAGCTTCTGCATTTCCCACCCTGTATCAGGAAGCTGATCACCGGGATCAGCTCATACCACTTCAAAACGTTCCCACAGCTCATGCAGTGGGAACGTTCTAAAACGATATCTTCTTTCCTTGGAATCCTGTATATACATACATTTAAAAAGCTTCCAATGGTGATCCCGAAAAGGAATACCATGAGAAATAAGATTAGGTTGATCATAATAGTTTATCGAGTACCTGCTTAAGGAGTTGCAGTTGTAGGCTCAGGAATCACAAGATTTCCTTCTGAACTTCCAGAATTAGCAGTTATCTTTACAGATACATTATTATTTGCATCTATTGAATATAAAATCTTCTGGCCTGTATATGCCTTAGACTTTAACTTCTTTGCTGCATTTGCTGTTGTATCTCCAAGAATCTCCTCTACCAATGTTCCAAATGCATTTGCATCTGATGTCTTTGCAATAGTAGCACTATCTGCATCAGTTACAGTTGTAGGAAGTGTTGTTGCTGTTACGCTAGGATCCAGCATTGCTGTCATAATAGCAGTTCTTACAGTATCAGCAACCTGAGTATCAGCACTTACTCTACTCTTTTCAACATATTTCATCAGCTGGGGTGCCATAACACCAACCAAAATTGCCATAATGGCAATTACAATAATCAGCTCCACTAAGGAAAATCCCTTGTTTCCCATACTCTTTTGTTTCTTCATAACAACTATCTCTCCTTTTTCCTTTTTAGCAGAACATGTTATTTATCGCATAATTCCGCTTAATGCTTTTTTCATTCTATCACTTTATCGTCATAATGTACAGATTGATTTAGCATTTTCTTCGATTTTTTTACATTCTGCTGTATCATTTTTCCTATTCTGCTATTTTACAGGCATTTTCTTTCTCACCTCATCGATCGTTTTCTGTCTGCACTTCACTGCTGCCCTGATATCTTTATCCGTAAAATTCCGGTTGATCATATTTTGGATTATTGAGGTCTTTCCTTCTTCTCTTCCTTCTTCTCTTCCTTCCTCTCTTCCTTCCTCTCTCCCTCTGGCTCTCTCGTCTGCCAGTATCTCTTTCCATGCACTGTCCATATCGTATCCTTCTCCTTCCTCTTCCGTTTTCCGATACCTCTTCTTTTTCTTTAACAGTTCCGGCCAGTCTGTCAGTGTCGCTATCGTCTCCCATGTTTCTTCCGTCAGGTTTCCATAGGCTTTATCCTGCAGCAGATTCAGAATTCTCTGTTTGTTTCCACGACAGTTCAGGATCTGAAACACTTCCCTGATATCCGTATGATAGTGGCTCAGATCTGTCTGTTCATTGACACAGACAAGCCACATCGGATAATCCCTGAACAGCAGACTGTCCTCACGTCCTCTCCCTGCAGCTTCAAAGCTCATCATATGCCAGAGATCTCTCGGTCCATCCCATGGTTCCCTTCCATAATACAGGCACATGGTATAAACCGGATGCAGACGGTCTGTTTTCATCACCCTGCAAAGTCTTTCTGCCGTAGTCGGCATTACTTTCTTTTCAAGGATCAGCCTGCTGTTCTTCTGCTGAAGCTCCCGGAGCTGCTTCATATATTCCTGCGCATCATAATTCATACAGCGCACCGGCATGCTGTAATCCACATATTTCTGTGCTTCCACTGCCAGGATCCGGAGCTGTGTGCCGCAGGATAAATACATCTTCACATCCCGTTCTCTTCTTTTCTTCTGCAGGGGACTTTCTTTTTCTCTCTGCTCTGCATATTTTTCAGAGGCTGACAGCAGCTCCTCTGGGAGTATCACCCGCTTCCCCAGAAACAGACTCCCGTTAAAAAGATCTGCAAACCGCTCCTTATCCTGCAGGAATTCCTCCATACATATTGCATCCTTCCCCATAGATCTCCTCCTTTTCTCCAGAAGATCCACCAGATATAAACCGGATGCAGGACTGTCCTTCAAAAATATACAGTCCATCAGTATCAGACAGGATCCTCTGCTTTTCATGTTTGGGATAAAAGCACGGACTTTTCTGATTTCTGACAGATCATTCAGAAGGGAAGATTCCCTGTAGACCAGCCTGTTTCCGGCACCAGCATGAAACCGTCTCTGACATCCTTTACAAATGTCATTAAAACAAGCTGTAAAAAAAGAAAACTTCTATGCTTTGATTCCAAAGTATCATAGAAGTTTTCGTTTGTCAATAAACGTTATTTCGTTTATTTTATCTGTTTGTCCTGTTTTATTTCTAATTTCAGATCATCTGATAGCTGAGCCACTCATACTTAAGCCTGCTGCCCTCCCGGATCTCAGGTGGAAGCAGTGCCCTTGCCACCAGCTTCAGCTCATCACTTTCAATATCTGTTCGCTTCAAATTGGCGTAGTCACCATCTATACTGACTACTTCGTAATAAAAAGTCTCCATTTTTCCTCCCTGGTCACACAGTATCCGGAACGCCTGACGGCTTAACCGATCGATTCATATAAGGTAAGCATAGGCTGCATGATCGCCATGATCAGGACACCAACTACGATTGCCATGACAACGATGATCATGGGCTCCATCAGTGCCATAACCTGCTCTGTGGCCACCTGTACATCATCTTCGTAGTAATTGGCTACATTTTCCAGCATGGTTTCAATATTACCGGTTTCTTCACCAATAGATACCATATGAACTACCATCGGAGGGAAAAGTCCACAGGTCTTTAGCGGTCTTGACAGTGCCATACCTCTCATAACCTGATCTTTGGCATCCATCATGGCCTTTTTATAGTGAACATTTTCCATGGATCTTCCTGTGATCTCGATCGCATCCATCATTGGCACTCCGGCACCAAGCAGTGTACATAAGGTTCTTCCCAGTCTGGCACACTCACTCTTTGTCTGGAGCTTTCCAAAAACAGGGATTTTTAGTGCAATGCCGCCAAGTACGAATTTACCCGACGGGCTTGCCGCATAAGCCTTAAATAAAGCAATCGCTGCTGCCACTACCAGAAGAATCAGCCACCATTTGGCTATTACAAAATCACTCATATTCACAACTGCCTGCGTGATCGGTGGCAGCTCTGTATCCAGCTCCGCAAACATTCCCATGAAATTCGGGATAACCCAGATCATCATAAGGAAAAGAACGCCAACCATAACTACTAACAGTACAATCGGGTAGATCATGGCTTTTTTTACTGACTGTTTCAGTTTGTTTTCTTTTTCGAACTGTACCGCCATACGCTCAAAGGCAACCTCCATGCTTCCGGAAGCCTCTCCTGCCTCTACCATATTGCAGAGCATGCTTGGGAATACCTTGGAATGCTTCTTCATGGCTCCTGCCATGGATTCACCCTTTGACACATCTTCATATACTTCACCCAGCGCTTTTTTCAGCGTTCTGTTTTCAGTCTGATCCCTCATCATTTCCAGCGCATTGATGATGCTGACACCGGCACTGATGATACTGACAAACTGCCGGCAGAAAATACTGTAATCCCTGGCACTTACCCTGCCTCCCAGAGAAAAATTGATATCTCTGCTCATCAGACTGGCTTCCGATACACTTAAGATAACATTTTTCTGTGCTTTCAGGACACCGGTAACCTGCTCTACGCTTTTCCCCTCCATGGTGCCCTTTTTTTCTTTTCCTTCCGGGGTGATCACCCGGTACTGAAATTCAGCCATTTTGCTTCTGCTCCCCTGTCCTTTTCTCTTTAATCTGCTTCATAATCATAGGCAACCTTGATCATTTCAGCACAGCTTGTAATACCTTCCTTGACTTTTTTGGCTGCTGCCATACGAAGTGTACTCATTCCTTCGGAAACAGCAATTTCCTGCAGTTCATCTGCTGTCACTTTATCATGGATCCGGTTACGGAGCTTTGCAGTAACCGGCATGATCTCATAGATCGCAGTACGTCCTCTGTAACCAATGCCTCCACAGTCTTCACAGCCTACCGGTTCATATACCGTCTGAGGCATGCTTGCGGGCACCATCAGAAGCTTCTTTTCCTGATCTGTAGCCTCTCTTGCCTTGCGGCACTTTGGACAGAGCTTTCTTACCAGACGCTGTGCAATAATACCCACCACAGAATCACCGATCAGGTAGGGCTCCACACCCATATCGATCAGACGGGTAATGGATGCTGCTGTTGAATTTGTATGCAGTGTGGAAATAACAAGGTGTCCGGTAATGGAAGCCTTAACGGCGATGCCGGCTGTTTCTCCGTCTCGGATTTCTCCGATCATGATGATATCCGGATCCTGACGTAGGATAGAACGCAGGGCATTGGCAAAGGTCAGGTCTGCCTTGACATTTACCTGCACCTGGTTTACACCATCCACATTGGCTTCCACAGGATCTTCTACGGTGATAATATTAACCTCTTCACGGTTCAGTTCGCTCAGAACAGTATAACAGGTCGTTGATTTACCACTTCCGGTAGGTCCCGTTACCAGAATGATTCCATGAGGATTTTTCAGGATACCATCCAGTCTTTCCTCATCCTCCGGTGTAAGACCGAGATATTTCTTTTCTCTGGAAAGACCATCCTTGGCGGTGAGACGCATAACCGTCTTTTCTCCAAATACAGTAGGAAGCACGGAAACACGGACATCATATTCCCGGTTATCTACCTGCAGGGTCAGCCGGCCGTCCTGTGGCTTTCTCTTCTCGGAAATATCAAGTCCTGACATGATCTTGACCCTGGCTACCATAGCCGGCAGGAGTGTGGTGTTGTAATCCATCACTTCACGCAGGGCACCGTCAATACGGTAACGGATCCGCAGGTTTCTCTCCAGTGGTTCAATATGGATATCACTGGCTCCCTGACGGATCGCCTGCTCCAGCATAGTCCTTACGATCTTTACAATCGGTGCATTGTCTACTTCTGCGCTAGATGCACTCTCTTCTTCCTCTCTCAGCTCATCCGCATGCTCCAGCTGATACTGGGCTGCAGCCTCCATCGCCTGCTTCTTACCAAACATACGGTCAATCTGCATGGCGATCTGGGCGGTCGGTGCAAAATAAGGCACAACCTCCATACCTGTGATCAGGCTGACATCATCAATCGCCGGCAGATACATGGGATCCGACATGGCAATCTTAAGGATATTGGAATTATTCTCATCTATGGCAAAGGGTACCAGTTCATATTTCTTCATGATATCCTCCGGTACCAGACGGATCGCAGCATCCTGCAGTCCCTCCTTCCGGAGGTCTACTGATTCTACGCCAAGCTGCCTGCTCAGGACATCAGAGAAATCCTTCTGCGACACATATCCAAGTGCGATCAGCGTTTCCCCCAGCTTCGTCTTTCTGATCTTCTGCTCCGAGAGTGCGGTATCAAGCTGCTGCTGTGTGATCATTCCCTGTGAAAGCAGCAGATCTCCGATTCGTACTCTTTTTCCAAACAATGCCATACCTATCTATACCCCTGTCTGTCTTTTTCTGTAAATCCATATTCTTCCCTATTATACCATCTCAGTCAGAATACGCAACTGCTCTGGCAAACCAGTTGCCGGATACCTGTCTGGCTTTTCCTTCTATGCACAGGCCAATCAGCTCTGTCAGCAGTTCCTGCATAGTCAGCTTCATTCCCTTTTGCCTTGCTGACTCATACAGGGCATCCGCTGACTTTGGTTCCAGATCAAGAAGTCCCAGTATCCCATCCTCCGCTGACAGTTCAAGGCTCATTTGTCCGCTGATCTGCTTATCCTGCTCCTGACGCCTTCGTTTCTTCTGCAGGTCTTTTGTCCCGTCACTGCCATTCCCATTCCCCCTGTTTTTCAGCATCACAAGCTCTGCGATCAGATCTTCCGGAGACAGTACCACACCACAGCCCTGCCGGATCAGAAGATTGCAGCCATCGCTGAGGCGGTCAGTCAGTCTCCCCGGCACTGCATACACATCCTTTCCCTGTTCCAGTGCCATATCTACCGTAATAAAGGTACCACTTTTCTGTCTGGCCTCTATCACAAGGACTGCATCTGAAAGACCTGCCACAATGCTGTTCCTGTAAGGAAAAAGCTGCTTTTTCGGCGGTGTTCCCGGTACAAAAGGGGAAATCACACCGCCCTGTACACAGATCCTGTCATAAAGTCCCCGTTGGGATGCCGGATAGCAGACATCTACGCCGCACCCAAGTACAGCATAAGTTCTTCCACCGCCATCAAGTGCCGCCTTCTGTGCAATACCATCAATCCCTCTCGCCATGCCGCTGACTACCCGGATTCCAGCCCTTCCCAGCCGTTCCCCAAATGCAAAAGCCGCATAGCTTCCATATTCAGAACAGTCTCTGGCACCGATCACCGCTACCGTACAGTCCCTTTCCTTCGGTAGTTCCCCCATACAGTAAAGTGCCATGGGCGGGCTTGCCATGGCAAACAGCCTCCTTGGATACTCCCTGTGGAAAACCGTGATCATACGGATCTGTTTCTTCTGCAGCTCCTCAAAGGCCTGTTCCAGCTTCCACTCCTTCCGAAACTGCTCAAAAGCCTCGGCCTTTCTTTCTGCCACCTTATCCCGCCAGCCCCAGCCTATCAGCTTTTCCTTCAGCTCCTGCCTGCTCATCCGGTAGATCTGCGACGGGCTTTCACAGTTCTCCAGCAAAAGCACAGCCGCTTTTTCCGAAAGCTCCGGTATATTGTGGAGCCAGAAAAGATATGGCTCCTCCTTCTTCGTTATTTTCATATGTATTAATTCCTTTTCACTCCTGTCCCTGACAGTAGCAGGCTGCCTCCAGAAGATCCTCCTTCCTTACGATCTCACTGCCTGCAAGATCCGCAATTGTTCTTGCCACCTTCAGCAGCTTATGGCAGGCTCTTGCTCCCAGCTTCATGGAAGTATAAATCTGTTCCAGTACCTGTTCTTCCTTTCTACCAAGCTTACAGAAGCTGCGGATATTTCCTGCTGTAAGCTGTGCATTGAACCTTATCCCTGTGTCCCGGTACCGGAAGTCCTGCCGGCTTCTTGCTTCCATCACCATATTTCTCATACCTTCACTGCTTTCCCCTCTTTTTCTGTTCTCCGGATCCCGCAGCACGGAAAATTCCGTTTCCTTCAGTCGGACCTGCAGATCGATCCGGTTCAGGATCGGCCCGGAAAGATGGGAAATGTACTGATGGATCTCATACGGCGTGCAGCGGCACCTGTTTCTGTCCGGAAAGTAGCCACAGGGACAGGGGTTCATCGCCCCTACCAGCATAAATTCTGTAGGATAGGTAACATTCCCCCGGGTTCTGGTAATCTGTATCTTCCTGTCTTCCAGTGGCTGTCTGAGCAGATCCAGTGTCTTTCTGGAAAACTCCGGCAATTCATCAAGAAACAGTACCCCTCTGTGTGCCAGACTGACCACGCCAGGGCTTGGACGCACACCGCCGCCCGCAAGAGCCTGCGGTGTCAGGGAATGATGAGGACTGACAAAAGGACGCCTTCTTGAGGATGCCCGCGTTCCATCGAGAAGTCCGGCTATGCTGTAAACAGAAGCAACCTCCAGTCTCTCCTCTTCCGAAAGAGGAGGCAGGATCGTAGGGATCCTCCTTGCCAGCATGGTTTTGCCACAGCCCGGCGGTCCGCAGAAAAGCAGATGATGAAATCCGGCTGCTGCGATCATTGCCGCTCTCTTGCCGCTTTCCTGTCCAGATACCTCCGAAAAATCCATTTCTGTCTCATTTCCCTGCAGAAGATCATCCTGTTTTTCTGTCATAAGTTCCCGGATAGATTTATTTTCCCATTCCTTCTGTTCTGCTTCGCTCATTTTTAAATATTCAACAGCTTCTGTCAGACTGCCTATACCTGCGATCCGTCCTTTTCCGATCAGCCTTGCCTCCTGCAGATTCTCAAGCGGCACAAGAAACCTTGTGATCCCCGCCCGCAGACCTTCCCCGACCATGGGAAGTATGCCTCGCACCTTCCGTATCTCCCCATTCAGTCCAAGCTCTCCAAGGATCATCATTCCTTCTGTCTCTTTCTCTGTAAGCCTCTCCATTGCTGTCAGTACAGCCAGGGCAACCGGCAGATCAAAGCCCGTTCCCTCCTTCCTGACATCAGCAGGTGAAAGGTTCACTGCAATATGCATGGCAGGAAGGTGTATCCCGTTATTTTTCAGCGCGATCCTGACACGTTCTGCGGATTCCCGTACCTCCCCCGACAGGTGCCCGACCATGATAAAGCAAGGAAGTCCCGCAGAAAGATCCACCTCCACCTGTACCAGACAGCTTTCCATGCCAAGCACCGTTCCCGATAAAATTGTACTGTACAAAAAAACCTCCTTTTCTTCAGATAGATGTTCTGCTCTGTGAATAAAAATGATTGTGAAAATTTGAAATATTCAGGATCTGAAATGGAGATCCCGGTTTGAAACAGCAGATCTGCAAAAATTTTCTCTTCTCTGCTGTCAGGAATACAAAAAGCCTGCCACATGTCAGTCTTTCTGTATTATTTGATATAAAAAAGATACAGTAAATGTAATCACTGTATTGATTGCATTTACTGTATCTGATTTTCGAATATCTGTCAAGAGTGGAAATCCAGTTCTTTTCACAACCTGTTTCCAGAATCACTTTCCGTATCTGGTTTCAACGGATCAGAATATTTTATTTTCCATGCCATCAGGATCCTGTGCAAACTGGATCGCCATCTCTCTGTCGATCTTGCCTTCATAATAAAGCTGTGCAATGGCCTCATCCATAGCGATCATGCCTGCCTTCCGGTTGGTCTGCATGACGCTCATAAGCTGGTGGGATTTGCCTTCACGGATCAGATTCCGCACTGCATGGTTGGCATGAAGTACCTCAAATGCTGCCACACGTCCCCTGCCGTCCGCTTTCGGGATCAGCTGCTGGGAAATAACCGCTTCCAGTACATTGGCGAGCTGTACACGGATCTGCTGCTGCTGATGGGGTGGGAAGACGTCGATCACACGGTCTACGGTACTGGCTGCCCCGATAGTATGTAAGGTAGACAGAACAAGGTGTCCTGTCTCCGCTGCCGTAATGGCAACACTGATTGTTTCAAAGTCACGCATCTCTCCTACCAGAATGACATCCGGATCTTCACGGAGTGCAGCCCTGAGGGCATTGGCATAGCTCTGGGAATCCAGTCCGATCTCTCTCTGGTTTACCATGGACATCTTATGACGGTGAAGATACTCGATCGGATCTTCCAGCGTGATCACATGACACTCCCTGTTATTGTTGATCTTGTCAATGATAGCCGCCAGTGTGGTAGATTTACCGCTTCCGGTAGGGCCTGTTACCAGGACAAGTCCTCTTTTTCTCTGATAAAGGTCAATGACAGATGCGGGTACACCAAGGACCTCCGGCGAAGGTACCTCTGTTCCTACCAGTCTCAGGGCGATTGCCACAGACCCCCTCTGCTTATAGGCATTGACACGATACCTTCCAAGCTCAGGAATAGAAAAAGACATATCATGCTCTCCCTTTTCCTCGAATTTCGCCCGCTGGACTGGATCCATGATCTCATCTGCCAGGGCTTCCGTATCCGGTGGCAGCAGCCTTTCAAAATTCATGGTGATCAGCTGGCCGTTCACTCTCATTTTCGGCGGTACTCCTACTGTAATATGCAGATCGGATGCCCCCGCATCCTTTGCAATTGCAAGCATTTCTTTAATCGTAGCCATGTTCAAACCCTTCCCTCAGTTTCAATAACGCACGTTTTTCTATTCGTGAGACATAGCTTCTGGATATATGAAGCATCTCTCCGATCTCACGCTGTGTAACTTCCTCCCCATTCAGAAGACCATACCTCAGATAAATGATCTCTCTTTCCCTCTCGTTCAGAACTGTAGAAAGCAGAATACGGAGCCGTCCGGTATTTTCACACAGCTCCATCTGATCCGTGACATCTGTCTGCTCCTGTTCGATCACGTCCAGCAGATTGATTTCATTTCCTTCTTTATCTGTACCAATGGGATCATAGAGCGAAACTTCCTTTGCCGTTTTTTTTCTGGATCTGAGAAGCATAAGCAGCTCATTATCAATGCAGCGTGAAGCGTAGGTGCTCAGCTTTCCCCTGACGGCATCGAAGGAGGAAATTGCCTTGATCAGCCCGATCGTCCCAATGGAGATCAGATCCTCCATGTCCTCATCCACATTCTGATATTTTTTGGCAATGTGGGCCACCAGGCGCAGATTCCTTTCAATCAGGATATTCCTTGCTCTCATAGCTTCTTCGCCGCTTCCCTCTTTTAACAGTCGTAAATAATAGGCCTCTTCCGAAGCGGTCAATGGCTGACTGAATGTTTTCAAAAAGGGCGCCCCCAAAGTCATTTTTATTATTCTATGACTTCCAAGGCGCTGCAGTGCCTTTCCACAAAACTAATTATACAAATTTCACTTTCTGATTGCAACTGCCTGGTCTTTTAATCAAACAGAAACTCCGCCATCACACGGTTGCTGACATCCAGTCCGAGCTCTGTAAGCTTTAATCTGTCTCCTTCCTGCACAAGAAGTCCTTCCCTGATCAGCTTCTCCGAAATACCCGGATAAACGTCCGTAAATTTCTTTCCAAAGGTCTTAAAGAAGTGCTTTTGGGAAACCCCTTCTGTCAGGCGGAGTCCAAGGAACATAAACTCTTCCATCTGCTCCCGCTCTGTCAGATGACTGACCTCCTGTCTGAGGTGTTCCGTCAGCTGTCCTGTCGAAGGCCCATCTGCAGCTTCCCCAGAAAGGAGCTTCAGATACGTCTGCAGATCCCGTATATTTGAAAATCTTGTTTCCTGCATCAGTGACGCTGCCCCGATGCCAAAGCCAAGATATTCCCCCCGCTCCCAGTAAACCCGGTTATGCCGGCATTCGCAGCCTTCCCTGGCATAATTGGAGATCTCATACCTGTGATATCCGGCGGCTTTTAAAATATCATTCGTTATTTTATAGAAGAGCCGATCCATTTCTTCATCCGGCAATACCGGTGTATTCTCATAAAACGGCGTTCCTTCCTCAATGATCAGGCTGTATGCCGATATATGTGACGGCGGTCTGTCCAGGGAAAGAAGCTGTCTTAACGTATCCTGACAGGATTCCAGCGTCTGCTCCGGTATGGCAGACATAAGATCTACATTTATATTATTAAATCCTGATTTAATAGCCATGCTGTATGTCTGGAAGAAGTCCTCTGTACTGTGGATCCTGCCAAGTGCCTGAAGCTCATTTTCCTGCAGGGACTGCACCCCGATGCTCAGTCTGTTAATACCGGCAGCATAATACGCAGCCAGCTTGTCTGCATCCACAGTTCCCGGATTCACCTCTATCGTGATCTCCGCATCCTCTGCTAGGCTGAAGGCTCTGCGCAGAGCTTCCATGATCTGGCAGATCCGTTCCTTCTTCAGAATGGACGGTGTGCCGCCGCCAAAGAATACTGTCCGCACCTCATGATCCGGATACAGCTTTCCTGCTGCCTCTATCTCCCGGCAAAGACAGGAAGCATAAGCCTCCATCGTTTCCCCGGATGCCGGTGCTGACAGAAAATCACAGTAGAGACATTTCCGTACGCAGAATGGAATATGAATATAAATACTTAATGGCCGTTTAGTTTTCATCCAGCTTCAGTACGCTCATGAATGCCTTCTGAGGGATCTCCACGTTGCCGATCTGGCGCATACGCTTCTTTCCCTCCTTCTGCTTCTCCAGGAGCTTCTTCTTTCTTGAAATATCGCCGCCATAGCACTTGGCAAGAACATCCTTACGCATGGCCTTTACTGTTTCCCTTGCAATGACCTTACCGCCTACTGCTGCCTGAATAGGGATTTCAAAGAGATGCCTTGGGATCTCCTCCTTCAGCTTCTCACACATCTTCCGTCCTCTTTCATAAGCGCTGTCACTGTGTACGATAAAGGAAAGGGCATCCACCTCTTCCTTGTTGATCAGAATATCCAGCTTCACCAGATCAGACTGCACATAGCCCTTCATTTCATAGTCAAAGGACGCATAGCCCCTGGATCTGGACTTCAGGGCATCAAAGAAGTCATAAATGATCTCATTTAAAGGCAGCTCATATTTCAGCAGTGCTCTTGTCTCCTCAATATATTCCATGCCAAGATATCTGCCTCTTCTCTCCTGACACAGCTCCATGATGGATCCGATAAATTCAGTCGTTACCATGATCTCAGCAGAAACAATAGGCTCTTCCATATATTCAATGGATGCCGGATCCGGCAGATTGGAAGGGTTGGTCAGCTCGATCACCTCTCCGTCTGTCTTATGCACCTTGTAGATAACACCGGGGGCTGTGGTCACCAGATCCAGATTGTACTCTCTCTCCAGTCTTTCCTGGATGATCTCCAGATGAAGAAGTCCAAGGAAGCCGCATCGGAAACCAAATCCAAGAGCAATGGAGGTTTCCGGCTCAAAATTCAGGGAAGCATCATTGAGCTGCAGCTTTTCAAGTGCATCCCGGAGATCCGGATATTTGGAGCTGTCCGCCGGATACACGCCGCAGTACACCATGGAATTTACTTTTTTATAACCGGGCAGCGGTTCACTGCAGGGTCTGTCATTATCAGTAACCGTATCGCCGACTCTGGTATCCTTGACATTTTTGATAGATGCCATGATATAGCCTACCATGCCTGCACTAAGTTCCTCACAGGGGATAAACTGTCCTGCCCCAAAATAGCCAACCTCTACTACCTCTGCTGTTGCGCCGGTAGCCATCATGCGGATATTGGTTCCTTTTTTCACACGTCCTTCCCGTATCCTGCAGAAGATGATAACTCCCTTGTAGGAATCATACAGAGAATCAAAGATCAGCGCCTTCAGCGGTGCATCCGGATCGCCTGTAGGTGCCGGGATCTTGTGCACTACTGCTTCCAGTACCTCATCGATCCCAATCCCGTTCTTGGCAGAGATCAGCGGTGCATCAGAAGCATCAAGGCCAATGACGTCCTCGATCTCCTCCTTCACACGCTCCGGCTCTGCACTTGGCAGATCGATCTTGTTGATAACAGGAAAAACCTCCAGATCATGATCCAGTGCCAGATATACATTGGCAAGGGTCTGTGCTTCGATTCCCTGCGCCGCATCCACAACAAGGATAGCACCGTCACAGGCTGCCAGACTCCTGCTCACCTCGTAGTTAAAGTCTACATGGCCTGGTGTGTCGATCAGGTTGAAGATATACTCTTCTCCGTCCTTTGCTGTATAAATGGTCCTGACGGTCTGGGCCTTGATCGTGATGCCTCTTTCCCGTTCCAGCTCCATATTGTCAAGAACCTGTGCCTGCATTTCCCTGCTGGTCAGCAGTCCTGTTTTCTCTATAATTCTGTCTGCCAGGGTGGATTTACCGTGGTCAATATGTGCCACGATACAGAAATTTCTGATTTTACTCTGGTCGATATGTGTCATAAGTACCTCCTTGTGCCGTCAGCAGCCTCTTTTTAGCCATGGCTGCACATTTATCAGCATATCACATCTGGCCGTTCAAAACAATGGAAATGATATGAGCCAGGGGATCACAGGCATTCATGATCTCCTCTACCGTATTTGTCTGTGCACCCAGCTCGACCAGAAGACTCTTCGGGCAGAGGTGCAGATTATAACGATAAGCCTTCAGATAGATCTTTCTGGCAAGACCCGGGTAATACTCATTGGCCGCCACCTGCATCTGGAAGGAAAATGCCAGATTTTCCTGCAGATACGGATTTTCCAGATAAGCGATCTTCCCCTTGTTCCTCAGATAGCTCATACCGTTAAAAAGCATAAACCTGGCTGTCGGCCGCCCATCCAGCTCCATGACCAGCTTCTTTCCTTCCTTCATCTCATCCCTGTGCAGGTCGATCACCACCTGGATGGTTGGATTTTCCGCAAGGATCTGTTCGATGGCTGGCAGCGATTTATTATAGGCCTCATCTCTTGCCTCCACATCATACCCTCCTATGTCATGCATCACGGAAAAGCCATAGGTATCCTGCAGGATCTCCGTAAGCCTCTCACCCGCGCCGACAATCGTGGTTGACGGATCCCCCGGTACAGAATCTGCAAAGTCCTCCAGGGAATGGGTATGATAGATCAGGATATCCGGTCCTTCCAAAGACCTTGTGATCGCCATATCCTGATAGAGAAGCTGATCCAGCCCCACATAGGAGCTGTCAAGACCAGTCGTACCGTCTATGGCATAAAAGTTCGAAACCAGCTTCTCATAATCCCATTTCTCAGACCAGTCATAGGAATACGCCGGAAATGCCGCAGGTTCAAATGCTTTCTCCCCATCCATGCCATCATCCTGCTGAGATTCTCCCTGTGATCCGGTATCCGTATCCTCTTCCTTGTCTGTATTTTCCTGATCATTCTCTTCTGATATTTCTGCCTGATCCATATTTTCCTGATAACCATCATTTTCCTGCTGCATCCTGGCGATCAGATCACTGTCAATATGTAATGCACCTTCCCCATAATCCAGATTTTCTTCATCTATATTTTTCTGATCCTCATCCTCCCCTTCCTGCACCTCATGAAACGTATAGGTATAGAGAGGGAACATCTCTTCCACGGCCTTTCCTGCCGGACTGTCATCTTCCAGTGTCCCCTGCCCCTGTTCCAGAAAAAAAGGCAGAAGACAGGAGTCCGCCAGTGCCCTTTCCATAGCAGCCTCTGCCAGACCTTCCATGATCCTGCCGCCAGTACTTTCTTCTTTTCCGTTTTTCCTTGCAGTTCCCTGTATCAGCAGTCCCAAAACCAGTATGATGATTCCTGCAGTAAGCAGTGCTTTCCTTTTCCATTTCCCTGACATACGGATTCTCTCCACAGGGAAATATATGCCGGAAAGCGGACATTCATGCCTGCATATCCAGTGCTCCTTCTATGGCGTCACAGATAATATGACTGATCTGCTTGATCTCATAATCCACATCCTTGCCGGTTACATACATATTATACAATTCAGAAAATCCCTCCGGAAAATCCTGCATTCTCATCCATTCCCTGCCTTCCCCGCCAGAAAGCTTTGCAAATGCATCATTCACGATCGTGGCAGCATCTACTACCGTCGGCACGCCAATGGCGATCACCGGTACACCAAGACTTTCCCTGGTGATCACATTTCTGTTGTTTCCCACTCCTGAACCCGGATGGATCCCGGCATCCGAAATCTGAACTGTCCGGTTCAGCCTCCTTATGGATCTGGCTGCCAGCGCATCGATCACGATCACTGCATCCGGCTTTGTCTTCTCCACAACACCTTTTATGATCTCAGCAGATTCCATGCCCGTTTTTGCCATAACTCCCGGAATCAGGGCACTGGTCACATGCATGCGTTCCTTCCCATAGGCTGCCTTTCCGAATTCCTTTACCATATGCCTTGTCACTGTCAGATTATCCACCACATTAGGTCCAAGGGCATCAGCCGTCACATCCCGGTTTCCAAGCCCTACCACCAGGATCGAGCTTTCCTTTTCCAGCTCAGGTATGATCTCTCTAAGCTGCATGGAAAGCTCACCGGAAATTTCCTGATGGTAATTCTCATCCTGCTGTGTCATGGCCGGCGCTTCCAATGTGATATAGGTTCCCATGGGTTTTCCAAGTGCCCTCGCACTGTTTTTCGATGTGATGCTGACTTTTGTGATCCGCACTTCACTGTCCTCATGGTAAACTTCTTCTACTGAAACACCGGAAAGTGATTCCGCTTCCTCCTCCGCATTCTCTCTGGCCTCCAGTGCCAGATCGGTTCTGATCTTAAAGCTGCCCATCTAAATATCCGTCCTTTTTATGCCTGTTTTATCCTGTTTTTCTCATACAGGCTTTTCTGTGCCTTCAGTATGTGCACTTTTATGCAGATTCATGCAATTTCTCTGAAAAATCTATTGACAGACTGCTCCTCTCCAGCTACAATAATATGCGTGTGTGTTGCATTAAGACGTCCGTGTCTCCGGCTTTAATGAAACATCATGGCAACTGATGATTTTATATAGGAGGTAAGAATCATGGCTAACATTAAATCAGCTAAGAAAAGAATTTTAGTCAACAGAACTAAGGCTGAAAGAAATAAGGCGATCAAGTCTGGTGTTAAGACTGCTGTTAAGAAGGTAAATGCTGCAATCGAAGCAAACGATAAGGCTGCTGCTGCCAGCGCACTTGTTGCTGCAACAACCACAATCGACAAGGCTGCTTCCAAGGGCGTATATCACAAGAATACAGCTTCCAGAAAAGTATCCCGTTTAGCTCAGGCTGTCAACAAGATGGCTTAGTTCTTTGGATATCATATAGAATAATAAGCGATCCGGCTCATACCGTCATGTGAGCCGGATTTTTTACTGCCTGTATTTCTTTATCCTTTCTGCAGGTACACCTGCCAGCTCATACTGTTCTGTGGCACCGCACAGAATTCCTATAAGCCTGCCCGAATCATCAAACATCCCGCTGCCGCTCATGCCAGGCACAGCGCCTCCATCTGCATAGATCATTTCACAGCCAAACTCCTCAAGATACCTGTCCGGATCTACCACATACCCGGTAACAAATGAACACTCTCCTGTACTGATTTTATCCGGCATATGGAAAGCATCATTTTTCTGAAGGCTGCTGCTCTCCCTGATCTGCAGAAATTCCCCGAATTTTCCGTCTGCTTCTTTTTCAAAGTATGCCTTTTCCTTTTCTGGCAATTTCTCATAAGGAAGATACACATATCCAAGGTCACATTCTTCCGCTGTGAGAAAAGAAGCAGCCGGCAGCACCGTACCACCTGCAAGCTTAACCTCTATGCTGCCCTTCAGCTCCTTCAGTACATGTCCTGCTGTGATGATCACAAGCGCCTGTCTCTCTTCATCATATCCATAAATACAGCCGCTTCCCTCTGCGTTTTCGCCCCACAGCACCACAGAGAGCTGCCATATTCTGTTTTCCAGTTCTGTTTCTGAGAGTGCTGCAGATGAGTTTCTGCCTTGAAAAGCCGCCAGCAGTACCAGCAGCAATAGAATACAGGGAAAAAGAGCTGAAAATAATCTCCTCATGGGTTCCTCTTTTAAAAGCTTCCTGAATGGATAAAAATATCAAGCAGGACGATAAGCCGGGTTATGTCGTTGAATGGTCATCTATCTAATACTGCTGTTGCCAGCAGTCTTAAGCAACCTACCTGAAAGCTCACCGGGCCGGTTCAAACGCTTTCTGTTTGGTCTTGCTTCGGATGGGGTTTACATGTGCCCTGTCTGTTACCAGACAGGCGGTAGTCTCTTACACTGCCCTTCCACCCTGGCCGTCATGCATGACATGACGGTGGTACATTTCTGTTGCACTTTCCTTGGAGTCGCCTCCACCGGACGTTATCCGGCATCCTGCCCTGTGAAGCCCGGACTTTCCTCACCTGTCATAAAGACAGCCGCGACCATTTGTCCTACTTGATACATTTATTTACTATAACTTATTTTAGACCGGAAAGCAACTCCCACCGATAAACTCACGGCAGATCGAATTGCTCGGCACATTCTGACTGTCAATTCCCTGTACATATTCCAGGAATTTCAGCAGTCTCTTGGCCTCATAATATTCCGGTTCTCCCGGCTCTATACTGTAAAGGAGCGGTTCTGCGTACTGCTTCAGCACAGAAAGCTCATAGATCAGTACAGAATTAAACATTTCATCCGCTTCCTCCTGGAACGGGAAAATATAGTTTTCCTCGCCCCTTCGGACAGAGGGCCACATTTCGATAGTTCTTCTGGCGCTGGCACCCCTTGTTCTGGCATCTCTCACCATCCGGCGGAGAAGACGCCCATCCGTCGTCGGAATGCGGTTATGCTCATCCAGGTTCAGGCTTGTCAGGGCACTGATATAAATTTTGAATTTACTCTCATCCGGAAGGGAATAGGTCGTCTCCGGATTCAGCCCGTGAATCCCCTCAATGACCAGGATATCCTCTTCTCCAAGCTGCTTATATCTGCCGTGGTACTCTCTCTTCCCTGTCTTGAAATTGAATGTGGGAAGTTCAACCCTTTCTCCGCGCAGAAGCCGTTCCATATCCTCATTGAACTGCTTTACATCAATAGCTTCCAGACATTCGAAATTATAATCTCCGTTCTCATCCCTTGGTGTCAGTTCACGGTTCACGAAGTAATCATCCAGTGCAATCGGATGCGGGATTTTTCCATAGGTACGGAGCTGTATGGACAGTCTGTGGGAAAAGGTAGTTTTCCCGGAGGAGGAAGGTCCTGCGATCAGGACAAACTTCACATTGCCCTTTTTCACAATAGTCTCCGCGATCTCCCCAATCCTGCGCTCAAGCAGTGCTTCCTGTACCAGGATCATATCATTCATTTCCCCTGCACAGATCGTATCGTTCAGGTCGCCTACAGAATCAATATTCATCATTTCTCCCCAGTGTGAGGCTGTTCTCAACGTCCGGAACAGCTTTTCCCTGGGACCAAACACTTCAAGCATGCAGGGAGCATCCATCCCCGGCAAAAGCAGCAGCAGTCCTTTTTCATACAGCATCAGGTCAAAATATTTCACGTAGCCTGTATCTGGCAGCATAAAGCCATAATAGTAATCATAGTAGCCATCCAGGCAGTATACATTGGCAAAGGAGCTTCTCTTATACCTAAACAGCTTTCCCTTGTCCTCCATCTTCTGTTTTTTGAAGATCTCCCTGGCTTCATCAATAGAATAGGTCTTCTTGGTGATCGGGATTTTCTCATCTACCAGTTCCTGCATTCTTGCCCGGATCTGCTTTACCATATCCTCTGTCAGCTTTTTTTCCATGCGTACATCACAGTAATAACCGGGGCCAATGGCAAATTCCACTTTGATATTTGCTTCCGGGATCACATCTGCTGCCGCCCGAAGCAGTACCATGACTGCCGTTCTTACATATGCCTTGTGGCCAATGCTGTCCTTCAGCGTCAGAAAGGAAAGGGTACAGTCCTTATGCACTGTTTTGATCAGCTCCCGTATCTTACCGTCCTCCAGGACAAGTGCTATGGTATTCTCATACCTGTCCTGATAGGCATCCGCAATCTCCTCATAGGTCATTCCATCCGGGTATTCTCCGGTAACCCCGTCTATGGTAATCTTTGCCATCTCAAAGAATCCTCCCTTTTTATTGATACAGGCGCTCTGCCTGTGTAAGCAGTGAAAGCTCTGCCTTTAATTCCTCTCTCCGCTTCCTGCACCGCTCACTTTCTTCCTGTCCTCCCATGGCATGGATCAGTCTCAGGATATCCTCCTTCTGCCTGAAAATATATTCATACAGCACCGGATCTCTCTTGGCAAGCAGGCAGGGTCCAAAGGCATCGGCCAGCTCCTTTGTAATGCCATCTGGAAGACCACTCTGCTGCTGGCTGCCATCTCCTGCACTGACACATCCTTCTGCCTGGCATATTCCATATACCGGCTTTTTTCGTGCCTTCATCATGGGGTAAAATTTCCCACCCTCCAGGATCATCTCCTCCTGCACGATCGTATATCCTTCTGTGCGCAGGAATTTCCGGAAAAGAGCAAGCTCCGATTGGGGCTGCAGGATCAGCTCCTCAAAATCCTCTGTCTTTTCTTTATCCTTTGTCAGAATGGACTGCATCAGTCTGCCGCCCATTCCTGCAATAACAAGGCTCTGTGCCTCACCTGTCCTGTAGGCATCCAGCCCGTTTGACAGTCTCAGCGTTATGTAACCGGTAAGGCCATGCTTCTCCACATTGATCCTGGCTCTTTCCAGAGGTCCTCTGTTGACATCCATAGCAAGCACGGCATCTGCCCTTCCACTTTCTATCAGATAAATGGAGACGTAGCCATGGTCACAGCCGACATCACAGACCCTTTTCCCGGGAGAAACCAAATCAGCAACCGCCTGCAGCCTCCTGGATAATCCGTTTTTTCCAGTATTCATGGCTTAATCCAGATAATCCTTCAGCTTGCGGCTTCTGCTGGGATGGCGGAGCTTTCTTAGTGCTTTGGCCTCGATCTGTCTGATACGCTCCCTTGTGACATTGAACTCCTTGCCAACCTCCTCAAGGGTTCTTGCACGTCCATCATCCAGTCCGAAGCGGAGTCGTAAGACCTTCTGCTCTCTTTCTGTCAGTGTGCTGAGTACCTCTACAAGCTGCTCCTTCAGCAGGGTAAAGGCAGCAGCATCTGCCGGCACGGGCACGTTATCATCCTGGATAAAGTCACCAAGATGGGAGTCCTCTTCTTCACCGATAGGTGTTTCCAGCGAAACCGGCTCCTGTGAGATCTTCAGGATCTCCCTGACTCTTTCAACAGGCAGGTTCATCTCCTCTGCGATCTCCTCCGGGGTAGGTTCCCTCCCAAGCTCCTGCAGCAGCTGTCTGGATACCCGGATCAGCTTGTTTATGGTTTCTACCATATGCACGGGAATACGGATCGTTCTTGCCTGATCTGCGATTGCTCTCGTAATAGCCTGACGGATCCACCAGGTTGCATAGGTGGAGAACTTGTATCCCTTCCGGTAATCAAATTTTTCAACAGCCTTGATCAGACCAAGGTTCCCTTCCTGGATCAGATCAAGGAACAGCATTCCTCTTCCCACATATCTCTTGGCAATGCTGACAACTAGACGAAGGTTTGCCTCAGCCAGACGTTTCTTTGCATCCTGGTCGCCCTGCTCCATCTTCTTGGCAAGCTCGATCTCCTCCTCGGCTGAAAGAAGCGGTACCTTACCAATCTCCTTCAGATACATCCTGACAGGATCCTCGATGCTGATACCATCCGGCACAGAGAGATCAAGGTTCTCCATATCCACTTCATCCTCATCAGAGAGAATGATCTCTTCATCATCCACATCATCATCCTCTGTGATACGCAGTACATCAACACCGTTCTGCTCCAGGGTTTCCATGATCTTATCAAACTGCTCCTCATTCAGGGCCATGTCTGCGAAATAATCATTGATCTCCTGATACTCCAGAACATTCTTCTTTTTTTTGGCAACTGCTAAGAGGCCTTTCAGTTTCTCATCAAATTTTGCCTGTGTGTTTTCATCCATTATGGGTTTCCATCCTTCCTGAAAATATAGTAAAAGTATTAGCTTTCCTCTATGGAAATATGCGTTTTGTCAAGTTCTTCCAGTGCTTTTTTGCCCTCGATCACACCCTTTAACGCATTTACATCACTTCCTGAGCCAGCAAGATACTGTTCATAGCTGTTTTCCTTCACTGCAAGAACAATATCATGGAAGGCTTTTTCTCTCTCCTGTCTGTTCGAAAGCTGCGTGAGCTTCGTGCTGAACACCTCGGCAGCCATACGCTGCTCCTCTTCCTCCTCGAACATGCCAATGATCCCGGCAGGATCCATTGTATTCTGTTCAAGCTGATCAAATAATTTCTCTGCCACCCTCCGGTAAAGCTCCTCGGTAAAGTCCTCTGGTGTAATAAATTTCTTTATCTTTGGATAAAGGGAGGGCATATCGGTGAGCCACGTCAGAAGCAGCCTCTGGCTTCTTCTGACGCCCTCTTCTGCTGTATTCTTCTTCCGTATCCCGGATTTTGGCCTTTCTACCGGCTGTGCATAGCCTGTCTGCATGGCATAGGAAAGCACCAGTCTGCGCAGATTTTCCACACTGATCTGATAGCGCTGTGCTACCGCCTGAATGTAATTTTCACGCTCTACCTCCTCTGAGAATCCGCAGAGCTTTCTTGCGATCTCCCGGTAAAATTTCGTCTTGGATTCCGGATCCTGCATGTTATAATCCTTCTGCAGCATCCTGATCTCAAAGAAAAAGGTATTCTCTGCCCCGTCCAGCCGCTTCTGAAAGGCCTCCTGACCGCAGTTCTTGATAAATTCATCCGGATCCTTATAAGGCTCCAGGTTCAGCACCCTTCCCGCCATCCCGGCTTCCTTCAGGATGCTGATGGCCCGCAGTGCTGCTGTCACACCAGCACCGTCACTGTCATAGGAAAGGATCACCTCGTCTGTATAGCGCTTCAGCAGGGAAGCCTGTCCTTCTGTAAATGCCGTTCCAAGGGATGCCACTGCCTGGGAAAATCCCGCCTGGTGCATGGTAATGACATCCATATAGCCCTCACAGAGAATGATCTGGTTCTTCCGTGCCGTTCTTGCGATATTCAGTCCGTAAAGGTTCCGGCTCTTATCAAACACTGGTGTTTCCGGTGAATTTAAGTACTTTGGCTTACCATCCCCCATGACTCTTCCGCCAAAGCCGATGACCCTGTGGTTGATATCCTGGATAGGAAACATGACCCTGTTCCAAAACTTGTCATGGAAGCCAAATTTCTCATCAAAGGTGGCAAGCCCGGCATCCCGGATCACCTCATCCTCATAGCCTTTGCTTTTCAGGAATTTTACCAGATCATTACTGGTCATATTGGCAAAGCCAAGCCCGAACTTCCGGATCGTTTCATCTGACAGCTCCCTTTTCTTCAGGTACTGCCAGCCTGCCCTGCCGTTTTCACTGCGGAGCTGATGAAAGAAGTAGGTCGCTGCTTCCTTGTTTACCTGCAGGAGCCTTGCCCTTTTGTTCTCCTTCTTTCTGGTCTCCTCGCTGTACTCTGCCTCCGGAAGCTGCACTCCTGCCTTCTGTGCCAGGAATTTCACAGCCTCCTGAAAGGTATAGTTTTCATACTGCATGACAAAGGAGATCACGTTTCCTCCTGCCCCGCAGCCAAAGCAGTAATAGATCTGCTTGCCTGGGGACACGGAAAAGGAAGGTGACTTCTCATTATGAAAGGGACACAGTCCAAAATAACTGCTCCCCTTTTTCTGCAGCTTCACATACCCGGAAACCACGTCCACTATATCATTTTTCATCCGTATTTCTTCGATTACTTCTTCCGGATAATACATGTAACCATCCCTGCTTCTCTGCGATCACACTGCTTCCTGTCCCTGTCAGATATGCCAGGACCTGGGAATATAGATCTCCTCATATTTAGCTATGGCAAAACGGTCTGTCATGGCTCCTATGTAATCGCACACTACTCTTTCTTCCGGTTCTCCCCGGTTGATCAGTCCGATCATATCCTCCGACAGGAGTTCCAGATGATGACGATAATAGCTGTAAAGGGTCTGCACCAGCATCTCTGCCTTTCCCTCTTCGCTCTTTGCTTCTTTATTCTTATAGACACGTTCAAACATAAAAGCTCGCAGCTTTTTCATGGCTTCCGCTACCGGCGGTGACATCATGATATCATCCTTCCCATAGCTGGTGCTTACGATATCGTGGATAAAATGATCCAGCCTCTCCCCTGTGGTAAAGCCGATCACTTCTCCGATCTCCCTCGGCACATCTGCCTCTGTCAGGATCCCGGCACGGATCGCATCATCCATATCATGATGGATATAGGCGATCTTATCGGACAGTCTGACAATACGTCCTTCTAGTGTCATGGGCATACCTGCCGTCTGGTGGTTCAGGATGCCGTCCCGTACCTCATAGGTAAGATTTAAGCCCTGTCCGCCCTTTTCCAGAATGTCTACCGTCCGTACACTCTGTTCATTGTGCTTGAAGCCGTAAGGGCAGACCGCATTCAGCGCCCTCTCTCCAGCATGTCCGAAGGGAGTGTGTCCAAGATCATGGCCAAGGGCAATCGCCTCCACCAGATCTTCATTCATCCGAAGAGCCTTGGCGATCGTCCTGGCATTCTGCGATACTTCCAATGTATGGGTAAGTCTTGTTCTGTAATGATCACCTTCCGGTGAAAGAAAGACCTGTGTTTTATCCTTCAGTCTCCGGAACGCCTTGCAATGAAGGATCCTGTCCCTGTCCCTCTGATAGACAGGACGGATATCGCACTGCTCCTCCGGATGGAGCCGTCCCCTGGAATCCCGGCTGTGTGCTGCGTAGGGACTTAAATTATCCTGTTCCAGCTGTTCCAGATTTTCTCGAATGTTCATATGCTTCCTCGTATTTCCTGTGTCTACTATAGATTATTCTGCGAAAGCTTCTGATTTCCTTTTTTATTTTAACGGCAGATGTCATAAATAAATTCAGCGCACTTTTCCATGGCCTCATAGGATACCTTTAAGGGTGACATCTGGAAAACGTGCCACATTCTTTTGTACACATTCATCCTGACAGACACATTTGCTGCAACCAGCTTCTTATGCAGTGACACAGAATCACTGAGCAGGATCTCATTATCCCCTGCCTGGATGTACGTAGGCGGAAAGCCTTCAAAATTTCCAAATAACGGAGAGATCAGCGGATCTGTCAGCTCCATGCCTGGTGCATAATTCTGGATCATTCTGTTTAAATAATCCTCATCCAGTACTGGATCTACTTCCTTCCTGCTTTCATGGCTCTTACCTGAGGAAGTCAGGTCTGTCCAGGGTGAAAGCAATACCAGTCCTCTTGGCAGGAGTCTTCCTTCCTCCTTCAGCTTCAGTGTCAGGGAAAGTGCCAGATTGCCGCCTGCTGAATCACCTGCAATGATCACATCTCTTGCCCCATAACCATACAGCATCAGGTAATCCCATACCTTCAGGGCATCCTCAAGAGCTGCCGGATAGGGATTTTCCGGAGAAAGCCGGTAATCAAAGCAGAGCACATCCATGGAGGTAGACTGTGCGAGCTTGTCTGTCAGTGTCCTCGCATAGATCCTGCTGCCAGTTGAATATCCGCCGCCATGGCAGTACAGGATCACGTACTTTTTCATATGGACGCGGTTGGCACATACCCACTCGGCTTCCATGTCCTTTATCTTTACCGGTGTGATCAGCACATCCTTCTGATTGCCAAGAAGTGCTCCCACCTGGTTCTGGGAATGTCTGTGCTTCTCTATATCAGGATCATCTATCATACCATGTACCTTCCGGATCAGATTCATCATCCGGAAATTCACATTTTCTTCAGATAATCTGATATTTTTTCTTTTTTCTCCTGCTGCCATAAATTATTCTCCTTCTTTTAAGCTTTTGTGGTAGAATTAGCATAATATGAAAATAGTCAGGAGTCTATACCTTTGAACAAAGAAACTACTACAGCTTCACATACAGCTCCATCACAGGAAAGAAAGCATACCGCAGGTGCCGCCAAAAAGATCTGGTACCGGCTGGATCTTTCTGCTATCGTCTACCCGACCCTGCAGCGCAGGGACTTTTCTTCGGTCTACCGGCTTTCTGTCGTACTGAAGGAGCCCATACGTCCGGATATCCTGCAGCAGGCTGTGGATGCCAGCCTTGTCCGCTTTCCTACCTATAAGACCGCCATCCGCAAAGGTCTTTTCTGGCGTTACTTAGAGCCAAATAAGCGGCCAGGTCCCTTTGTCCGGGAGGACATCCGGAATTTCTGTATGCCCATGCCCTTCAAGGCCGGGAACCGGTATCTGATCCGTATCTACTATTATAACTGCCGGATCTCACTGGAGGCTCATCACAGTCTCGGCGATGGAAGCGGCGGCATGTATGTGCTGCAGACCATCACAGCCGAATATCTGCGGCTTCTCGGGCACCAGATCGACTGCGGTTACTTCGTAAAGGATATCCACGAAACGCCGCCTGCCGAAGAGTTCGAGGATGCCTATATGCGCTATGCCAATTCAAAGCTCTGCCCGAAGCGCACCGGTGCAAAGGCCTACCGTGTACGCGGTACCAAGGAGCCTTTTTATACCTTCCATGTCATTGACGGCATCATGTCCGTTTCTGAAGTCATGAAGGTTGCCAAAAGCTATCAGGCATCCCTGACAGAATACCTGAACGCTGTACTCCTTTATGCCCTGCTTCAGAAGCAGAAGGATGACCACCCGCTTCACTTAAAGCCGGTAAAGATCGCCATGCCGGTAAACCTGCGCCGCTTCTTTCCGTCAAAGACCCTGCGCAACTTTATTACCATGATCTATCCCGGTGTGGATCCAAGGCTTGGAGAGTACAGCTTTGACGAGATCGTCAGTCAGGTGCATCACTATATGCGCTATTATATTAACGAAAAGTTCCTGCGTGGTGATATCACTACAAATGCCAATACCAAGCGCAATCCCCTGATCCGCATCACACCGCTTTTTATCAAGGATTACGTGGTGAAGCAGTTCTATTCCCGGATCCAGGACAAAAGCTCCTCTGCCGGACTGACCAACATGGGAGCTATCAGGGTTCCTGAAAATATGGAGCCTTATATTGACCGCATGGATATTTATATGGGACAGCCCTTTTCCTCCAGAACCAACTGTGCTATCGTCAGCTTCGAGGATACCCTTACCATCAACTTTGCAAGCTGTATCGTAGAAGCAGATGTGGAACGGTACTTTTTCCGTAAGCTGGTGCAGGACGGAATCCATGTAAAAATAGAAAGTAACCGTTTTTAAACGAAAGGAGTTTTTCATGTCATACTGTGTAAACTGCGGGGTGGAGCTGGACAGTTCCCTGGATCATTGCCCCCTGTGCAATACCCCTGTCATCAATCCAAATGAACTTAAGAGGATCGCAGATGCCGTTCCCCCCTTCCCGGAGCAGCGGGGAGAGGTGGATACTGTAAAGCGCCGGGATTTTACCCTTCTGATCGGCATTATCCTGACAGCAACCAGTGCCAGCTGCCTTTTATTAAATCTCCTTGTTTTTACCGGCAGCCTCTGGTCCCTTTTTATCATCGGTGCCTGCCTGCTGCTCTTTATCGTGCTGCTTCCGGCGATCACCACGCTGCATCTGCCCATGTACTTATCTCTTGCCCTTGACGGTGCGGGTATTGCCTTTTACCTGTATCTGATCAGCTTTACGACCATGGATCAGCACTGGTTCTTTGCCCTTGCGGTTCCCATTGTTGGATTATGCACGATCCTCTGTGAAATATTTGCGATCCTGATGAAGCATTTCCGGGTATCCTATCTGACGACAACGCTTTACTTTTTCGTAGAGA
Organism: Lachnospiraceae bacterium OM04-12BH; assembly: GCA_003490145.1. Lineage (GTDB taxonomy): Bacteria > Bacillota > Clostridia > Lachnospirales > Lachnospiraceae > Suilimivivens > Suilimivivens aceti. The sequence goes on along the minus strand of QULQ01000003.1, from coordinate 171,399 downwards.
CCGCTCTGCTTTGCATGGGGCTTGAGCTTCTGATCGAGCATTTTTTCACAAAACCCATGCGGCTTACATGGTCTGCTATCGTCCTGACTGTGTGTGCTGTGATCTCCATTACACTGCTGACGATCCTGTCAAGGCAGCGGCTCCGGGAAGCTGTAAGAAGGCGGCTGCATTTTTAATATGCAGTCCTTTCCCAAAAACAATTTCTATTCTGTCTACTCCGTGCCGGATCCATTTTGGATCCGGTTTAATTTTTCTGAGGTCAATACCATCAACACCTCAAACACAAGCAGAAATACCGGATACAGCCAGATGCCGATCCTTGCTGCCAGTGTTCCGAACAGCGGCGGCATAAAGGTACTTCCGACATAGGCACAGGCCATCTGAATGCCGATCAGCGCCTGAGAATTCTCCTTGCCAAAATAAAACGGCGTAGAGTGGATGATCGCCGGATAAACCGGTGCGCAGCCAAATCCAATGATCACCAGTCCAAGGAGTGCCGGCGTTGTCACCGGAAACGGAATCAGCACAAGCAGGATACCGGCTCCGGCAATACCGCTTCCCAGTCTGATCAGTGCTTTATCTCCCATCTTGTCTGCCACAAATCCACACAGGAATCTTCCTACTGTGATTCCCATATAAAAGAAAGAAGCGAATTTGGCTGCCTTCTCCGGCTCCATCAGAAGGTACTGCACCAGATAGCTGCTGGCCCAGAGTCCTGTGGTCGTCTCCATGGCAGAATAGGCAAAGAAGGTGATCAATATGTACGGTGCACCCTTGATCCGCAGGATCTCCCGAAGACTCAGCGCCTTTGAGGACGCGGTTTTAGTCTGATCTGTCTGGATCTGCTCTGCTTCTGCACCCTTCGGCTCTATTCCTCCCTCTTTTTCATCCGTCCGCGATTTCCAGAGCGGCAGGCTGATAAACAGGATCGCCGTGATCACAATCTGAATCATGGATACACTGAAGTATCCCCGGCTCCAGCCAAGCCCTTTTCCAAGGCAGAAGCCCATGATATATGGACTTACTGCTGCCCCGACACCCCAGAAGCAGTGAAGCCAGCTCATATGCCTGGAGGAATAATGAAGTGCCACATAGTTATTCAGTGCCGCATCCACTGCGCCGGCACCAAGACCATAGGGAATCGCCATAATGCATAATAGGTAAAAGGAATCTGATACCGAGAACCCAAACAGGGCTCCTGCTGTCAGAAGGACACTGACCGCTGTCACCAGTCCTGCTCCGAATTTCCTTGTCAGTCTGTCTGAAAAAAAGCTGGAAACGATGGTTCCCGCTGAAATGATCATGGAAATGATCCCCGCATAGGAGAAGGGAACCTGCAGCTGTGTATACATTGTCGGCCAGCCGGACCCAAGAAGTGCATCCGGAAGTCCTAGACTGATAAATGCCAGATAAATCACAGCAAGTAATAAAGAATACATACTAAAAGATCACCATCAGCAGCATTTTAAGCTGCTCCTTTCCATAAGCTTCATCTGATTCATTTTGTTTCTCTCAACTAAAATCAATATTTTTCCCAGTCCGGCAATTATACTACCAAACCTCCATCTTTGGCAATTTTTTTACAAAATAGACTCAATGATAAAATTTTTATCACTCCCTGTTTTTTGCTGATTGGAATTCCCTCAAAAAACACATACTATAAGTTCACAGAAACAAAAAAGCAGCTTTAAATCTATCGGATAAAGAGAAAGGTGGTTTTTATTATGTCAGGAAAGAAAAATATTTCACTTGGACTGGCAGCTCTTGCCGCAGGTGCAGGCGCTGTAGCCATTGCATCAAAGGGCCGCAAGGCAGGCGCTGCAAAAAAGCAGAGAACAGCATCTGTTGCTGCTGCCAAAAAGGAATACCGTAATACCGAGCTTGGCAGGTATGACAAGAACAGTAAAGGAATTTATTATTCCAATGGTAACTACGAGGCCTTTGCAAGACCGAAGAAGCCCGATGGCGTAGACGAAAAGAGCGCTTACATCGTAGGAAGCGGACTTGCTTCTCTTGCAGCAGCATGCTTCCTTGTAAGGGATGGCCAGATGGAGGGAGATCATATCCATATTCTTGAGGCTATGGATATCGCCGGCGGTGCCTGTGATGGTATCTTTGATCCTTCCAGAGGCTATGTCATGAGAGGCGGCCGTGAAATGGAGAACCATTTCGAGTGTCTGTGGGATCTGTTCCGCAGCATTCCTTCCCTCGAGATTCCCGGTGCTTCTGTCCTGGATGAATATTACTGGTTAAATAAAGAGGATCCCAACTACTCTCTCTGCCGTGCTACCGAGAACCGTGGCCAGGATGCCCATACAGACGGCAAGTTCAATCTGAGCCAGAAGGGCTGCATGGAGATCATGAAGCTGTTCATGACAAAGGACGAGGATCTTTATGACAAGACTATTGAAGATGTTTTCGATGAGGAAGTATTTGATTCTACCTTCTGGTTATACTGGAGAACCATGTTTGCTTTCGAGAACTGGCACAGTGCCCTTGAAATGAAGCTCTATTTCCAGAGATTCATTCACCATATTTCAGGGCTCCCTGATTTCAGTGCACTGAAATTTACCAAATATAACCAGTATGAGTCCCTGATCCTGCCCATGCAGAAATATCTGGAGGCTGCCGGTGTTGACTTCCAGTTTAATACTGAGGTTACCAACGTTATCTTTGACATCAAGGATGACAAGAAGGTTGCCAAAGCCATTGAATGCAAAGTAAACGGTGTGGAAAAGGGTATCGTCCTTACCGAAAATGACCTGGTATTTGTTACCAATGGAAGCTGCACAGAGGGCACTATTTATGGTGATCAGAACCACGCTCCCAACGGAGACGCTGAGGTTCGTACCAGCGGCGTTTGGAGTCTCTGGAAGAATATCGCCGCACAGGATCCGTCCTTCGGTCATCCTGAGAAGTTCTGTTCCGATGTTTCCAAGACCAACTGGGAATCCGCAACTGTTACTACACTGGATGACAAGATCATTCCTTATATCACCAATATCTGCAAGCGTGATCCCAGAACCGGCAAGGTTGTTACCGGCGGCATCGTAAGCTGCAAGGATTCAAGCTGGCTGCTGAGCTGGACGATCAACCGTCAGGGTCAGTTCAAGACTCAGGACAAGGAAAAAGTCTGTGTATGGGTATATGGTCTGTTTACAGATGTACCCGGTGACTATATCAAGAAGCCCATGAAGGATTGTACCGGTAAGGAGATCACTGAGGAGTGGCTGTATCACCTTGGTGTTCCGGTAGAGGAAATCGCTGAACTGGCTGAGCACAGTGCAGTCTGCGTACCGACCATGATGCCTTACATTACCGCATTCTTCATGCCAAGAGCTGCCGGTGACCGTCCTGATGTCATCCCGGATGGCTGCGTAAACTTTGCATTCCTTGGCCAGTTTGCACAGACTCCCAGAGATACCGTATTCACTACAGAATATTCTGTCAGAACCGCTATGGAAGCTGTTTACGGCCTGCTTGGTGTTGACAGAGGTGTTCCGGAGGTATGGGGCAGCGTTTATGATATCAGAGAGCTCCTGGACAGCAGTGTCAAGCTGATGGATGGTATGTCTCCTCTGGAGATCGAGCTTCCCGGCCCGTTAAATGCACTGAAGAAGCCTCTGCTCCATGTAGTAAAGGGTACTGTCGTAGAGAAACTGCTTCGTGACCACAATGTAATCAAGGACGGTATGATGTAAATAAGATATTGGCCTTATGGGTTGGCTGGCAGATTACTCTGCCAGCCAGCGTCCAATTTTTCTCAATCACCCGTAAAAATACGCCGCATTCCCTGCGGCGTATTTTTTGTCAGTTTGTCTGCCTCATCGGGGCACCTGACTCTTTTTTCTCTTTCTGTGCCCCGTTTATCCTTTTTCACTGCTCTCTTTTTCTGTTCCCGGGGCACCACACTCACAATTCTCTTCTCATGCCCCGCTTTTTGGTACTTTTCTCAACTTTTCTATACTTTCTCACAATTTTCTCGGTTTTTCGGGGCACCTGGCTCTTTTTCCCTTTTCTGTGCCCCGTTTATCCTTTTTCACTGCTCTCTTTTTCTGTTCCCGGGGCACCACACTCACAATTCTCTTCTCATGCCCCGCCGCATGCGAAACCACAACATAGTAATGATTAAAGAATACTTATTGCTCATTTTAATCCTGTAACCGTTTTTGTTGAGATCAGAAACCATATAGTCTCAGGAAAAATGTATTTTTTTACCGTAAGCTTCATATACTGCTTCTATGAATCCTTTAAAACGTTTTACTCTCATTGGAATAATTTTTGTTCTGGTCACCGGAAGTCTTGCTCATTTTGTGTATAACTGGTCTTTGCAGAACTTCATCATCGGCTTTTTCTTCCCGGTCAGTGAATCTACCTGGGAGCATATGAAGCTTGTCTTTTTCCCCATGCTTCTCTATGGCCTTTTCCTGTACAGCAGGCTGAAAGAGGACTATCCCTGCCTCGCTTCGGCACTGCCTGCCGGCATTCTGTCCGGCACCTTCCTGATCCCGGTGCTGTTTTATACCTATTCCGGAATCCTCGGCAAAAATTATATGGCACTTGATATTACTACCTTTGTAATTGCCGTTCTGGTCTCTTTCATCCGGACATACCGCCTTACTCTGTCCTGCAGGGGAGTTCCCTTTCTGATCCCACTGTGGACGGCTGTCATTATCACTTTTGCGTGTTTTCTGTTGTTTACCTATCTGCCGCCGGATCTTGGTCTGTTTATGTCTCCGGTTTCGAGCTGATTTATCCTGCTCTTTATCAACGTATTTTCCGTTTTTATTTTTATCTCTCCGGTACGATCTCAAGCCAGTATCCGTCAGGATCAGTAATGAAGTAAATTCCCATCTCCGGATTTTCGAAGCAGATACATCCCATTTCCTCATGAAGCTTATGGGCTGCTTCAAAATCGGCTGTCCTGAATGCCAGATGGAATTCGCACTCTCCAAGATCATAGTTCTGGGGATGATCCTTGACAAAAGTCAGCTCCAGCTCAAAATCACTCTCTGCATTTCCCACATAGGCAATAATAAAGCCTTCTCCGTTAATCCTTCTTTTTTCTGTAAGTCCAAGTGCTTTTTCATAAAAAGCAAGTGATCTGTCCAGATCTGCCACATTATAGTTCTCGTGTACCATTTTAAATTTCATATTCTGATTCCTTTCCTTTAAGCTTTTTCCTTCCCGGCTGTCTCCGTATCCTGTATGATCCCGGTGTATTCCGGATATTCCCGGAGAAACTGCCTGATCACATCACTGTTTCCCCAGTAATGCATGGGATATACCTGCTTTACCGGAATCTTCTTCAGAAAATACAGCAGGCCTCTGTCATAATCCTTTTCCTGCCTCGGATCCAGGGGTACAAAAGCAAGATCCACTGCCGGTATTCCCTTATCCTGCAGCAGGCCGGCGATCAGATTGATCTCATGCCGGTAGCTTCCTGTCATCTGGCGGTTATCCCTTTCCGGTTCCCCTTCCCAGACCCAGTCATTCAGATCCCCCGCATGATACAGCACCCCTTCCGGACACGTGAGCAGGAATGCCACTCCTTCATCTGTGGAATGAAAGGTATACAGCTTTGTCTCACAGGGCAGTCCATAAGCTCCATTAAAATTCACAGTCACAACAGACAGATTTCCTCTGTAAGCCTCTGCATCCGGATACTTTTTCCGGGAAATGTCCTTCGAAAGAACCGCTGTCACCTGCTCCATCCCCATTTCCTGCAGCAGAGTAAATATCTCCGGATTGTAATGATCCGGATGCCTGTGGCTGGCAAATACAAAAATGGGCTTTTTACAGTCAAGCTGTGGCAGTTTCTTCCTATAATAATCAAACAGATAATAACACCTCCCGGTCTCCACCAGAAAGCCGCTGTGGTCAATGTATGATACCTTCATGTCCTTCATCCTTCCGCTCTGCATACGCCACAAGGCATGCAGGGATTCTGTATTAAGAGTACACCATGCTGGCACCACAGGCAAGAAAAAAGATCTGCTCCGGCAAGAAGAAAAACGGGATCTGCAGCCCCTTTCGGTTCTGCAGATCCCGGTCTCTTTTTATGATTCATGTACATAATTTTCTTCTATGGCAGCAGCTTCCTTTTTCACAGGCCTGCCATCCGGTCCTTCGTATCTTCTGCCCCAGCCGGTAAAGACTGCCACGCAGAATACTACAAACAGGAAAATACAATGCAGTGTAGATATTGCAATGGATACAGGACTGATCACAGAAATAAAATCATATTCTGCCGCTGCACTTTCCACACATGATACTGCAATAAAGATAAAGGAGCTTGTTACCGGAATAATAACCGGCAGCGTACTTGCAAAACCATCCAACAGATTTGCTCTTCTGTATGGATGAAGTCCCTTGGACTTTCCAATCTCATCAGCGATAGGGCCAAACATGATAATAGCCGGGCCATTGGCAGAACCAAGGCAGATAGATGTCAGCATGATGCCAATTCCCATGATAATTTCAGAACCAACAACTGTTTTGTTCAGCTTACTGTTTACCAGCTTCTCAATGATCTTTTCCATGGTGCCGCTTTCATTCAGGACACCGATCACCCCTGCTACTGCATACAGATAACCAACTGTTCCCAGCATGTTCTTGATACCATCAATACAGAAGCCTGAAAGAGCGCCGTCCTGCATACTGATCACATCCCCGGGAACCAATGTTCCGGAAATAATACCAATGATGCTTCCTGAGATGATGCCCCAGGTAGATGCTACGAAAATGTTCTGTGTCTTCACTGCGATTGTCAGAAGGATCACAACAGGGATCAGCATGATCAGACCTTTCGGATCGCTGTACTGACTGAGCAGCTCTACTGCCTGCTCACTGGTGCTTCCGCTTCCTCCAAAAAGTGCAAAGCAGACAACTGCCAACGCACCTGCAACCAGTGCATATTTCATACGGGAAGCAACAACACCGCCAATATCTGCACAGCCTTTTTTTCGGGTGTATGCCTGTGAAGAAGCAGAAGCGATCGTAGTATCAGAAATCGGTGCCACATTATCACCGAAGATCGCACCACTTAAGATAGCGCCTGCCAGCATCACCGGATTAGCTCCAAGCAGAATACCTGAGGGATATAAAATAGGAAATCCCGTAAACAATGTCCCTATGGATGTACCTGTAGAAGTAGAAAGCAGGCAGGTTGCAATGAAAGAAAATGCTACGAAAGCGCCGCCCTTCAGCCCCATCTGCTCACCGATCCATACAAAGCCTTCTGCAACCCCGGCTCTTGTCATCATCTTGCCAAATATTCCGACTACCAGAAGGATCAGTGCCAGAGTGTTCATCATTTCAGAAGACATGCCCTTTACAACTGCATTCCAGTAATCACCCTTTTTCTTCGCCAGAAGACTTCCCACAATCAGGGAAACAAAGCCTCCCATGCAGATCGCTTCCATCTCAAAATCCTTATATATGACAAAGAATAAGATACAGAAAAATACAAATGCAATCAATGGTGCTAAAGACAGATAATTTGTTCCATAAAATTCAAGTGTGTGTTTTTCTTTTTTTTCCATAATTATTTGCTCCCTTCATTTAGCTTTCTTTGCGACGCAAAAAAGACGCTTATCCTTTGAAGATAAACGCCTTTGTTTTTCCCTGATCATTACAATACAGGATTTCTTTCCCAAAAAATGTAAAGTACTTTACATCTCAAAATATTTTTTCTTTTTATCATAAAGCTGTCACAAAACCATGTTATAATTCCAATATAAAAATAACAGGAGATCTTACTTATGATACAGACACCAGCCTCCGGGCAGGAAGAACAGCCTCAGCTTTTGCAGGCTTCTCCCTGGCTTTCTGAAAACACCGATTATGATAAACAGTTTTTTTCATCTTATCCTGCCCATACCTATAAGAAGGGACACATTTTTTACAGCCAGGAGGAAAACTCTGATTATGTGTATCTTCTCTGTGAGGGGCGGGTATGTCTTTCCATTGACAATCCAAATGGTGATGCCAAGGATATTTTCATTGCCGATAAGGGTTTTATCTTTGGCAAGCTTTCCGCTCTTGACTGCATGCCAAACTGCTGCTATGCGATTGGTGTTTCCGACACCATCATCGTCAAGCTGATCCCAAAGGGCCATTTCACAGAGCTTCTGAATACAGACATCCATTTCTGTCAGTATGTCATGACCATGCTCACCAAAACTGTCCGCACCCTGATCTCACAGATCAGGCTGATCACCTTTGGCAGCTCCAGGGCAAGGGTTGGCTATGCCCTTTATCATCTTGTCAACCAATATTCCACTCCCTATAAGGAAGGGCGGCTGATCAACATCACCTTTACCCATCAGGAAATCGGCGAACTGATCGGTCTTTCCAGAGTGTCCGTTTCCAATATTCTTTCCCAGATGGTCAAACAGGGCATTCTGAAAAAGAAGGAAGGCTATTACTATGTAAAGGACATCGAAGCCATTTACCGCTGTGTACTGGATGACCTGTGACGGATTTTTCTGTTTGTAAAGCAGTTAACATTTTTTCTTTTTCCTCTGTGCTATAAATACGTTAACATCAAAAGACACAAGGAGGAAAACATTATGATTAAAGATTTGGTCAGTGATTTTGTCAGACAGGCACCGCCTTATAACTTCGGTCTTGGAGAGCCGGTAAAAAGTCTCCGTCCCGGAATTACCGAAATTTATGAAATGAACAAGAATGAAAACCCCTTTGGTATCTCACCTCTGGCTGCAGCCGAGATGAAAAAACAGGTTGATATCTCTAACCGGTATCCTGATATCAAAGCCGCAAGCCTCTGTAAGAAGTTAGCTGCCCTGCATGGACTGAAGCCTGAAAATGTACTGGTTACCCAGGGTGCTACCTCCGCTCTTGGCTTTATCGGTGAAATCCTGATCCGTGAGGGTGTAGAAGCGATCGTTACTTCCCCTACCTATCCCAACTACTACAACATTATCAAAAAGAACCGTGGCACACTGGTGGATATCCCCATGGGTGATGATTATGTTCCTGATTTCAAGGCTATCTCCGATGCGATCACAGACAAAACCAGAGTTATTTTCCTCTGTAACCCCAATAACCCCACAGGAACCATCTGCAAGGATACCGATCTGATCGACTTCATGAATTCCCTTCCTTCCCATGTGGTTCTCGTTGTAGATGAAGCCTACTTTGATTTTATCGAGGATCCTTCCTATAAGAGCATGATCTCCCAGATCGCAGATGACAGAAACCTGATCGTGATCCGTACCTTCTCCAAGATCTATGGTATGGCAGGTGCCAGAATCGGTTATATCCTTTCCAATCCTGAGATCATCGGCTATCTTGGTATCACAGCTACCGGATTCTGCTGCAACAGAGTCGGTCTTCTTGGCGCAGAAGCTGCCCTTGATGATCAGGGCTTTATTAAGATGACTATTGAAAACAACAGAAAATGCCGGGAATACCTGACAAAGGAAATGGAGGACATGGGCTTTCGTGTATGGCCTTCTTCCTCCAACTTCATCTTCTTTAAGCCTTCTATCCCACCCCGTGAATTTGCGGCTGAACTGATGAGCTTTGGTATCCACATCCGTGGTGACTTCGCACAGGCCCGTATTTCCATCGGAACCATGCAGCAATGCCAGACTGCAGCTGCTGCCATGAAGCAGATCTTAAAGGAGTATCAGGAAAAAGCATAAGTGCTCC
>QULQ01000003.1:0-161711 GCA_003490145.1 Lachnospiraceae bacterium OM04-12BH | reverse complement strand
AGATCTTAAAGGAGTATCAGGAAAAAGCATAAGTGCTCCCTGCAGGAAAAATAAATCAGGGCTTCTGAAGTGGATCACACTTTGGAAGCCCTGATTTTCTGTCTCTGTTTTATACTCTTTTATGCCCGGATGCTCTTTACGATCTCCATATAAGCTTCTGTCATGACATTCAGATCACCATTCACTGTTACACTGTCAAAGATGGGGGCATAACACAAGTATTTTGTAATGTCGCTTGTCTTTTTCAGAATGCCACAAGTCTTCCTTCATAAGAAGACAGTTCTATATTTTTTTCCTGCAGCTCCTGTATCTCTGCCGAAGTAAGTTCCACTTTGTCAGGACCTGTATTTAGCACTACCAGCACCCGGTCTTCTTCATAGCAGCGTGAAAATGCATAAACACCTGTAACATCATTACAATAGATGGTGCGGTAATTTCCCCTGCGTAATGCCAGATGCTCTCTCCGAAGCGCTATCCACTCCTTGAATTTTCCAATTAAATTATCCTGATACGGCAATAAAGACTGTGGTTCTGTTTCATCTGATTGTCCGGATGCTCTCTGCCAGTCCATGGCTGCCCTGTATTCTGATTCTTCCGTACCATCAATATATACCTCATCCCCATAAAATACTGACGGCACACCTACCCCCATAAAGAGATAGAAAAATGCCAGTTCCATTCTCTTTCGTTCACCATTACAACAACTTAAAAATCTTGGGATATCATGAGAGTCTAAGAAATTCATCTGCACCAGACTGACCTGTTCCGGATAACGGTAAATCATATGCTGCATCTGGGCATCAAAGCTGCTGACAGAAAGTTCTCCCCTTCCAAAAAAGTCCCGGCACAAATAAGAAAATGTATAATTCATCGTAGAATCAAACTGGTCTCCCTGCAGCCAGACTCCTGCCTCTTCCCAGATTTCACCGATCAGGAAAATGTCCTGTTTTACCTTTCTTACTGCATGGCGAAAAGTCCGCCAGAATTCATGATTGATTTCGTTTGCAACATCCAGCCGCCATCCATCTATATCTGCTTCCTTTATCCAGTAAATCCCCACATTGCAAAGATAATCTGCCACTTCCGGATTTCCAGTATTAAGTTTTGGCATCTCTTTCACATAAGCAAAGGCTTCATAGTTAGGCGGGTCGGCATACTGTATGGTATCTTCCAGATGATAAAACCAGTCATAATACCTTGACGCTCTGCCTTTTTCCCTTACGTCACGAAAGGCAAAAAAATCAGCTCCACAATGATTAAATACCCCATCTAATATAACCCGGATGCCTCTTTCATGGCTTTGCTGCACCAGCTCTTTTAAATCTTCTTTGGTTCCAAAACACGGGTCTACTTCAAAATAATCAATCGTATCATATTTATGATAAGATGCTGCTTCGAAAATCGGATTTAAATAAATACAGTTAATTCCAAGTCCCGTCAGATAATCGAGAGTCTTTATAATTCCCTGCAATGTGCCGCCCAGATGATTCCTGCAGATTCTATCCGGCAGCTTCTTCTTCTCCGCATCATATCTGCCATCCGGCAGTAATACTTTTTTGTTCTGCTTCATGCGAAGCTCCTGTCTTTCATTTGCAAAACTATCTGGGAAAATATGATACATCACAATATCTTCTGCCCACTCAGGAATATTTACAATATCTTCCCGCCGGATATAAGGAAATTGAAAATATTCTGCTCTTCCACAGGATATTTGGGTAGTAAATCCTCTTCCGTAATAGTAAAGACTCTCTATTTCATCCTCCAGCCGGAAATAGTAACACACCCTGGTAAATGGAGAATGAATCTTAATCTCGTAATAATCATAAAGCATATCTGATGCCACGCATTCCATCTCATTCTGCTGCACTGGCATCGGTTCCTCTATTGCCACACGGTCACCCCAGAGCAATACACAGCGTTTTAAATCATTCTTCTTACACCGCAATCGGATTACCAGCCGGTCTTCTCTTTCTGCAAAGGCAAATTGTGACAATGGGATATGTAAAATTGCTTCTTTTTCCATCCTGTTTCTATCCTTTCACTCCACCAGCAGTAAGACCGGATACCATATATTTCTGTATACAGAAGAAAATAATCAGCACTGGAACAGACACCAGAATTGCTGCCGCAGAAAACATTCCCCAGCTTCTGGTATAATCATTTGATTGTAACTGATACAGTCCTCCTGCAAGTGTATAACTATTTTCATTGAGTAAAAATGTTGTGGAAAACAGATATTCATTCCAGACAAAAATCAATACCATTACGGAAGTAACAATAATTGCCGGACGTGCCAGAGGCATTACTACTTTCCATAACAACTGAAAATCTGTAGCACCATCAATTTTCGATGCCTCTTCAATCTCTACCGGAATCGTATCAAAATATCCCTTCATATTCCAGATAGAGAAAATGCACATACTGCCGGCATAAATGATAACCAGTCCGAGTTTGGTATCCAGCATATTCAGCTGTTTTAACAGTCGGAATAACGCAAACATCGATAAAATCTGTGGAAAGGCATTCAGTAACAACAATAATTTCAAAATACTTTTTCTGCCCTTAAAGCGATATCTTGAAAAGGAATAAGACGATACCATAGCAAATCCAATTGCAATAACCATTGTAAAAAAACTCAATACTGCCGAGTTATAAAACCAGTGTAAAAATGGTTTCTGTGTTAATATCTGTTTATAATTGTCCAGTGAAGAATCTTTTGGCAGCAATGACAGACCAGAAGATAATGCTCCGCTTCCCTTTTCAAAAGAAAGATTTAAAGCATACAAAATTGGCACTAATGCCAGCAGGCATAAAACAATATATACAACGTGCAATACGCCAAGCTGTACCATCTGTTTTTTCTTTTTCTTAGTCATAGTCTTCCTCCTTGACTCCCCGATTCGTAAACAATGAAAATACCATTATGAGGAAAAAGATAATGATAGACACTGCCGATGACAATCCATAATTATTTGAAACAAATGCATTCTGTTGTGCATATGTAATAACGGTCTGCAACGTTGCCCCGGAATATGCTCCCTTCTGCATCGTAAGAAGGTATACAATATCAAACTGCTTAAATGTGGTAAATGTTGTCATAATAACCGCCGGTGCAATGATTCCCTTCATTGCCGGTATGGTAATATATATATTCTTTGACCAGAAACCTGCTCCATCCAATTCTGCACTTTCATAATAGCTCCGGTCAATACCGGACAATGCGCCATCTATCATCATAATCATAAATGGCAAAGCCATCCACAGGTTTAAGGTCATACAGGAGAGAAATGCCGGCACATTGGTGGAAAGGAAATTTACCTTTCCAAAACCAAGTGCCACTAAAATCTTATTCAGAAGTCCAAACTCTGTATTATAGATACCGACTCTCCACAAAAGGATTGATACATAAGCAGGCATTGCCCATGGAAACATCAAAAGTGTCTTGTATACACGTTTCCCCTTAAAATCTTCCCTTTGAAATCCCAATGCAATAAAATATGCTGCCACTACCTGTATCACGATATTCAATGCTGTCCAAAGTAATGTTGTAAGCAAAGCTCCTAAGAAACCGGAATCTGCTTTTAATAATGCTCTGCTATAATTGGATAATCCGACGAACTCATAATCAGACCAGTGAAAAAGATTCATGTTGGTCAATGAAATATAGCCCGTATACAGAATCGGAAACACAATAATCATTCCAATCAATATCAGCGCCGGCATACTGTATAGCCAGGGTATTAACTTCCGTTTGTTTTTCATATACACACTTCTCTTCCTAACTTTTCTACTCTTTTCGCGGCATATCAGTTACTGCATATCTGCAATTGCATCTAATGCTTTCTGCTGATAAGTCTCTGCTGCTGTATCAATATCTTCTCCTGATTTATTGACTGCTGCCAGAAATTCTTCTGCCGGTCCCCACATAACACTCATCTGTGGAATATTTGGCATTGGCTGTGCAGTCTCTGCCGTTGCTTTCATTGCCATAATCATTTCGTTTGCAGCTACATCTGCATCCTCGTATGCTTTGCTGTTAGCTGGTGCACAATTCGATTTATTTGCAAGTGCAACACCTGCTTTCGGACTGGCAATTGCTTCTAATACTTTTGCAAGTGCTTCTTTCTTATTCTCTGCTGCATATTTTAAAACGCCAATGCTCTGTACTCCGGAATATGGTGCAAGTCCATTTCCATTCGGAAGCTTAAAATCTGCCAGAGATTTGATTCCGAGGTCAATTCCAGCTGCTTTTATTCCGGATACCAGCCATGGTCCGCCAATAATCGCTGCTGCCTGACCTTCATTAAACAATGCAGTTACTGTATTATAGTCACCATCTGCTTCCAATTCAGCAAATTTCTTATTATAAGCAATTGCATCCTTGGTCTCCTGTGTATTTAACCCAGGATTCGCATCCTTATCTATAATATATCCACCAAAACCATTAATGAACGGTGCAACATTATATGCTGTTGAATGCTGGTTTACCAATGCATAAGTTCCTGCATCTACATCCGTATGTGCTGCCATATAATCATACAGCTCCTCTGTAGTCTCTGGCACCTCACCATCCCATTTTGCTTTATTATACATAAAAAGTAATGTTTCATAATAAACCGGCATCAGATACTGTGTATCTTTATAGTTGCCTGCCTCTACCGTCATCGGCAGTAAATCTGCCATAACATCTTCGCTGATTACATCTGTAATTGGTGCCAATATTCCCATTTCAGCAAATGTTCCCAGTGAATCATGTGCATATAAATACATATCCGGTCCATTCGACTCATCGTTTCCATACAACTGCAGCTGATCTGTAAGTCCGCTCTTCTTCTCAAATGTGACCTTAATGTTGTCCTCTGCTAATTTTTCATTGGCACAATCTGCAATTGTCTGCATGATGTTTTCGTCCCCATCATGCCAGATTTTAACCTCTGTCACTTCCCCCTCTGCGTCATTCCCAAGTGCCTCTGTTGTTTTTTCTTCCTTTTCTGTTTTGCTTCCACAACCAGACAATGTTCCAATTGTCATTACGGCGCAGAGCAAAAGACTTAACATTCTTTTCTTCATAAAAATACCTCCATAATTTTGTTTCCCATTCAGGAAACCGTTTTCTTATTTTCCCTATTTTTCATGCAATCGGTTCCTCTTGCTAATTTTATATTTATCATTTATCCCCTATATTTACAACATTTATTTTCAAAAGGCAATTGACTTTGTTAGGAAACCGCTATACTATATTCCTAAATTTATACAATTTTTCAGGAGGTTTTTTATGTCTGTTACCATTACTGATGTTGCCAATGAGGCGGGAGTCTCAAAATCAACTGTTTCCAAAGTTTTAAATCACTGGACAACCATCTCCCCTGCTACTGTTGAGAAAGTACAGGCAGCAATTGAAAGGCTCCACTATACGCCCAATTCCAGGGCAGTCAGCTTTGCAAAAGGTGCCACCTCTAATATTGTCTATCTCACAAATTTAGAAAAAGATATTGCCTATCAGAATCCTCATATGTTTGATATCATGTGTGGTGTGCATCATACTTTATCCGAAAATAACTACTCTCTGACCCTGGTTAATACATCCGAGGAACGTTATTCTGGTGAAAAAGTCAGCGAAGTGATCACCAGCCGGTCTTCAGATGGTCTTATCATCCATGGCTCCGCTATTAATAAAGAGATTGCAAATCTCATCCTGGATGCCGGCTTCCCACATATTATCATCGGTCATCCGGGATTTGAAAGCCGGCTGTGCTGGGTAGATACCAATCATGCGCTTGCCGGTGAATATGCTGCAGCCCATATGGTTGACTGTGGCTATACAGATGTTGCTTTTATCGGAGAACGTAAAACCGATTATATTTCTGCCCAGCGTCAGAAAGGCTTCATGGCAGGAATGTTAGACCGGGGTTATCATATTCCTGCTTCCCATATCGGAAATACTGATTCCAGCCGTCAGCAGGCTCTCTCTATTACCTCGGATATGCTGTCACATTCTACTCCACCTCAGGCAATTGTCTGTGAAAACAATACACTCGCACTAGGCGTTGTTCAGGCAATCAGCCGGCATAATCTTCGTATTCCGGATGATATAGCCGTACTTACCTTTGATGTCTATCCTTATTCCAGTATCATCGACCCTCAGCTTACCATTGTAGATATTAATGTCTATGACATGGGTGTGCAGGCAGGCTCCATGATGATCCGGAAACTGCAGAACCCGGAACTTCTCATCCAAAGTTATACCACTCTTCCTGTCATTATTCAGGGCGAAAGTACAAGACCTCTTGACTAAAAAATAATCTCTCTTATTTTGATTTTATTGAGGATCCTTCCTATAAGAGCATGATTTCCCAGATCGCAGATGACAGAAACCTGATCGTGATCTGTACCTTCTCCAAGATCTACGGTATGGCAGGTGCCAGAATCGGTTATATCCTTTCCAATCCTGAGATCATCGGCTATCTTGGTATCACAGCTACCGGATTCTGCTGCAACAGAGTTGGTCTTCTTGGTGCAGCTGCTGCCATGAAGCAGATCTTAAAGGAGTATCAGGAAAAAGCATAAGTGCTCCCTGCAGGAAAAATAAATCAGGGCTTCTGAAGTGGATCACACTTTGGAAGCCCTGATTTTCTGTCTCTGTTTTATACTCTTTTATGCCCGGATGCTCTTTACGATCTCCATATAAGCTTCTGTCATGACATTCAGATCACCATTCACGGTCACACTGTCAAAGCCCTGCTCCAGTCGGAGCCTTGCTGTTTCCTTATTCGGTGCAAAGATAAATACCGGCTTATTCTTTTCATGGCATACCGTAAGCACTTTCGTAATAGCTTCCTTGAATTCTGGTCTGTCAAACTGTGCCGGGATTCCCATGGCAAGGGAAAGATCAAAGGGTCCGATAAAAATACCACTGATTCCTTCTACTGATACAATGTTTTCAATGTCTGCCAGGCATTCCAGCGTCTCACACTGAGGGATCAGCATTGTCTCTTCATTGGTCTTTCTGGTATATTCCAGAATACCGTTTGCAAAGGCATCTCCATATCCAAACTCGCAAACTCTGGTAGGACAGAAGCCTCTGCTTCCCAGTGGTGTATACTTGCCATATTCCACAATTTTTTCTGCTTCCTCTCTGGTCTTCAGACCGGGAATGATGATACCCTCTGCTCCCACATCCAGGTGCTTTAAAATATTGGCTCTGCTGATCTCCGGTATTCTGACAAGGGGAGAAATCCCCTTCAGCTTCGCCATTCTGATACAATCCGCTGCCTCTGCGAGGCCAAAGGGACTGTGCTCCAGATCTACGATAAAGTAATCCATTCCTGCGATCGCCACACACTCTGCCGCCGTCTGGGATCCCAGATTCAAAAAGGTTCCTATGGGCTTTTCACCGTTTTTCAGTCTGTCTGATATTAATTTCATAGATGAACTCCTCTCCATTGTCAAACTGACAATCTTTTTCTTGTCCCTTATTATACTCACAGGCATCCCTCCTGCCTGTTAAGGGCTTTACAAAATCAGATTTATTTCAGTTCTGTGATCCCCCTTGTAAGCAGCAATATCTCCTGTACCGACTGGATGAATTCCTCTGCCACATGTGACAAGGTATGGTTTCTCTTCCATATAAGAGCATAGGAGGCATGTGCATCCGGATGATCCACCTGCCGCACGCACACATCCCTGTCCCGGATCAATGCAGAGATGGATGCAGGATAAATGGAAATCCCAACTCCATGCAGACTCAGCTCATAGGCATTCATCATATGGGCTACCCGTCCACGGATCACCGGCATCTGTCCCGTCTTCTCAAACCATTTGTCAATTTCCCCTTTTCTGGACTCTCTGGAAGGAATCAGCAGATCATAGGGCAGAAGCTCTTTCGGCTTTACGGGCGCATTTTCCTCTGAGTACAGCAGGTGCCCCTTCGGGATCACTGCCACCCACGGTTCCTCATATACGGGAAGCACATGAAATTCTTCCGTATTGTAAGGAGCTGTGATCATGGCGATCTCACAAAGTCCCTTCGCTACCCGGCTGTTCACATCATCCGTATTCCCATTCCAGAGATTATACTGTACATGTGGGTGCTTCTTCTGGAAGGCGGCGATCCATTCTGCAAAGAGCCTCGGTCCACAGCCTTCCACGGAAGCAATATAAAGGGTTCCCTGCAGTCCCTCCTTCATCTCCTTCAATTCTTCCTCAGACCGGTTCACCAGATCCAGAATCTGGGAAGCATACTGCAGAAACAACTCGCCCTCCTCTGTCAGCGTAACCTTATGCGGTGACCTGATAAAAAGGGGTGTTCCCAGCTCAGCCTCCAGATCCTGGATCTGCCGGCTCAAGGGCGGCTGTGCAATCGCCAGCTTCTCTGCCGCTTTCGTAAAGTTCTTTTCTTCTGCTACTGCCTTAAAATATCTGATGTGTCTTAACTCCATATCTGTTCCCTCTTCATCTGTCCCTCGGATTTTGCAATACCTTTTAAGTATTATAATATATTTATTATATGTATTTCACATTATAAAAGCAATATGTTACATTATAATCATCAAAAGGAAGTCAGGCCTGATCCCCATAAGGAAACTTGAAAAGCAGTTATTCACTTGTCACAGAAAGGGTATGGTGGAAACTATGAAAAAGATTATTGAGAAAATTAATGAGTTTTGTTCTGAGTATTATAAGAGCTTCGCTGAAAGAATCTAACCGATGCACACTATCTCCCAAATGATTATAGTACATAATAAAAGGAGCCGCTGACCTTGTGAATGATCCACAAAATGCCAGAGGCTCCTTTTATAGCTTCATAAATCCTATTTCAGCACTTTCCTGATCTGCTGATCCGTCGCAATGGGATATATCTCATGTATATGGTTCACGATCCGGTTCCAGGATTTCTGTGGATCCTCCCGGTAGCAGGATGTCACGTAGTCATATCCAAAAATATGCTCTATAGATGAATATACCGCCACATCCCAACCATATGCCATTCCCTTTTTATTCACACGCTTTTTGAAATCACAGTTACAGAGATACATCTGCATCATAAGGGAAGTGATCGCTCCATCAAATCCCTTCTCCCCGTCCTTTCCAAAGCCTGCCTGCTTCTTCAGGACGCTGGAAAAGACCTCGGCATCTTCCTTGTCTTCCATAAAATTATCCATGATCTTCTTGTGCTTATTTGGAGCTTTCCCATCCTCATAAAGAGCATCAAAGTCATAACCATCCCTGCGGTAGTTGGCAAATACAGGCAGCCACTGTCTGGAAATAAAGCCTGCCTTTTTATCAAAAAACTTGCCATAGACGATATCATGCTTTCTGGCAATGATGGTTCTCCACATCCATGGATCTCTTTCCGGATCATCGCACCACCAGTATTCCGGCACAGTTCTCTCCTCAAGGGAAAAGCCCGGAATCTCATTTTTAAACAGCGGCAGAAATCCGACTTCATTAATATATATAGCTGCTTCTTCCACCGTGTGGATACACTCCGGATCATCCCAGTCCACACCGTACATAATCCATTGTCCTGCTTCGTTTCCCATGATTTCTCCTCTCCTGTCTGCTATACCTTGAAAACACCGAATTCATTTTCGTCCGGTCTTTCATTACCAAAACACAGCATACTCCGTATCAATCAGAGTACCGTCAATATCAAAAACAATATGCTTATACTTCATGTTGCCACCTTATCTCCATAATCAGAAAAATAATATTTCGCGTTAATTTCCTTATCATGTAACTGAGCCACTATACTTAAAGATTTCTTTTATCTTCCGCTATATTCATTGTAACAAATTGCTTCTTAAGGTCAGATGTGCCGCATTCATATCTGAGCCTGCTTGTAGCTGCCGGTACTCCACAGGCATTGCAGAACTCTTTATATTCTGCGGTCTTGCCCTTTATCTTTGCTCTAACCTCCGTAGGGATGCACCTTCGAATCATACATAATGATTATACGCGCAGTTATATCCATAAAGTCCCAGGGGATCATTGGCTTTGTATACTTCCTTAATGAAACATGAAACACACCACAAAAAAGAAAAACCCCAGTAAATACTGAGGTTTTCTTATGCGGAAGATGGGACTTGAACCCACACGAGCGCAATGCTCACAAGATCCTTAGTCTTGCTCGTCTGCCAGTTCCGACACTTCCGCTTGACTCACGTCACAAATGGTATAATATCATCCTCTGCGGGTTTCGTCAATAGCTTTTTAAAATTTTTTTATTTTTTTGAAAAGTTTTATTTATTCCAAAATCTTACTTGTTCTTTCTTTCATTCACAGCTTTTTTCAGTTCTTCCAGTGCTTCATTGAATTTTCTGGAATACATACCCGGATTTCCCTTGATGAGGCTTCTCTGATAGAAATCCTTCAGGCGGTCAAACTGCAGACGATGCTCCTTCTCAACCAGATACTTACTGCGGAGCTCTGCAAGCTCATCCCTCACATTGTCCATAAAGGCTCCAGGATTTGTGGTAAGATGTTCCCTGACCTTTGAAAACCTCTCCTCCAGATTCTCCATCCACTCATCAGCGCGTTCTTCTCTCTCCAGCTTTCTGGTTTCTCTCTCATCATTTGCCACTGCGATCAGCACATCCAGACGCTTCTGGATCTTCTCCATCTCGGCTCTTGCCTTATCCAGTCCGATCAGGACATCTCTCAGATCCATAGCAGCCTTGAAGGAAAGCGTGAAATCAGCCACAATATAAACCGACAGCACTACCGTCAGGATCGTCAGTATATTATAGGGAATGGATAACACAAGCTTTTCTACTCCCTTATGCAGGAACTGCGTCATAAAGATCGTCAGGAATCCCCACGCTATGGTCGAGGAAAGACAGATATGTCCCTTATAATTAAACTTCTGGTTAGAGTAGTCCCAGTATCTGACTTTAAAAAGTGCCTCCATTGTCATGCCTGTCACCAGTTCAAGAAGCGTTGCTCCCACGCAGCCAGCCAGATAAGTCAGGATAAGATTATCCTGAAATGGCATGGAAACTACAAGCATCATGATTGCACCGCTTCCATAGATAGGAAGGAAAGGGCCTCTCATAAACCCTCTGTTTACAAAATGCCTGCTTTTGATGGAAACATAGGTTGATTCAAAAACCCATCCAAAGAAACAGTAAAAATAGAAGAAAAATAACCACTGTATGGCAGTATAATGGTACATATCCTTGTCTCCCTCTCATTTTCTCAGGTAAAGCTGATCACCGGCTCCTTAGGCTGCCTTGTCTGCTCTACACTGATGGCATGCAGCACCGGTCCTTCTCCCTCATAATCGGAGAAATATTCCTTCTCTACTCTGGCTGTTACCTTGACCCACTGCTTTTCTGTCAGGGTATCTGCCTTGTCATATTTGCAGGCAAAGCCAAGAAATGCCATATCCTCTGCACAGCAGGTCATCGCCATTCTTCCCGGGATAAAGTATCCTTTTGGAAAATCCTTTGGTCTTACTACCATGCCTACAAACTGGATGGTCTTTCCAATATAACGATCCAGATTATCAAGGGAATCCAGATACCAGATACCGTAACCTTCATTATCCAGCTCAATGATCGGTGCATCCAGCTTATAGGGCAGATCATCTTCAAAAATCTGATTGACTTCCCCATTGGCATCCTCAAAGATGATATCTGCCTGCTGATTGATCGCCTTTACATTTCTCTTATAGGAGCTTAGATCCTCAATACCGTCACAACGGTTAAAAATGATCATCTCGGATTTCCGGAGCATTTCTGCAAGCAGGGATTTCATATTGGTATAGTACATTGGGAAGGTGGATGCATCAATAATCGTGATCTGCTGCTCTACGGTAAAGTACCAGGGAAGCTTCATATTCTTGAAGTTCCACATACCGTTGTACTCAATGATGATCCTTTCCGGCTTGTATTTCTTTTCCAGCTCCTGAAGATGGGAAGGATTGAAATCCTCCTCATCCTCGATCACTTCCATAACCGTCTTTGTTTTTGACAGAAGCTCCTGACTGTATTCATTCTCTCCTTCCTCACAGACGATCAGAAGGGTGCTTCCCTTGATCCGGAAATAAGGCTGTCCCAGTGTATAGCATATAAATTCTGTCTTTCCGCTTTCCAGAAATCCATTGATAATATATACGGGTTTCATTTTTTTACTTCCTCTTTTCTGGTCTTTATCTCTCGAACAGCTTCTTCAGTGCATCTTCCCTAAGCTTTGAACCGATCACACAGAATTTGCCGGTCACATCAGGCTTGCCTGCACGGACATTACTCTCTTCAGGAACATAGTCAAAGTAGATCCAGCCACCGTCTTTGTCTGCTACCATACCCTTTGCTCTCAGCACGATACCATAGGCTTCCTCATCGCCAAGTGCCTTCAGAATCTCTTCAATCTCTTCCTTCGTGTAAGCAGCTGCTGTTTCCATACCAAAGCTGGTGAATACCTCATCAGCGTGGTGATGGTGATGATGGTGGTCATGATCGTGGCAGCCGCAGGTACAGTTCTCATCATGTTCATGATGATGCTCGTGATCATGGTCGTGGTGATGGTCATGATCCTCGTCATGGTCGTGGTGATGTCCGTGCTCATGATCTTCGTCGTGGTCGTGATGATGCTCATGGTCATGATCGTGGTCATGATGGTGATGATGCTCTTCCTCCTCATCATGCTCATGCTGCTCCATGATCTCCTTTAATAATTCTGCTTCCAGATCCTTAGCTCCCTCGATGGTATCCAGAATATCCTTTCCATCCAGCTCGTCCCAGGGAGTTGTCACGATCGTTGCCTTGTCATTATGCTCACGTATCAGAGCAATACAGGTATTCAGCTTCTCTTCTGAAATATTGCCGGTACGGCTCAGGATAATGGTTCCTGCATGTGCGATCTGGTTAATGAAAAACTCTCCGAAGTTTTTGATGTACATCTTGCACTTGGAGGCATCTACAACAGCTACTGCACTGTTCAGTACAACATCCTTTTCATCAATGACATTCTGTACTGCCCTCATAACATCAGAAAGCTTGCCAACACCTGAAGGCTCGATCAGAATACGCTCCGGTGCATAGGTCTTCAGCACCTCCTTCAGGGATGTTCCAAAATCACCTACGAGGGAACAACAGATACAGCCTGAATTCATTTCCTTGATCTCAATACCGGATTCCTTCAGAAACCCGCCGTCAATTCCGATCTCACCAAATTCGTTCTCGATCAGAACTGTTTTTGTATCAGCAAGGGCTTCTTTTAAAAGCTTCTTTATTAATGTAGTTTTTCCTGCACCCAGGAATCCGGATACAATATCAATTTTCGTCATGTTAATTCCTTCTTTCTGTGTATTTATCCTAAATGACACAAGTTGATTATAATAAGAAGCTTCTGCAAAGTCAAACGCTTCCAAATCCTTACATAAATTTTTATAGTTTTTTATCATCTGCGCCTTTTTGCTTATTGTCTATTCAGTAAAAGAAGCCTATAATTTTTTTTGTTAAAAAAAAGACTAATTAAAACAGAACCTACAAGAAAGGATTGATTTCAAATGAACGAGACTGGAGAGAATAAGGCAACTCCCATGGAAAAGGTGGCAACCTTTATCGTTGATAAACGGAACCTGTTTTTCCTGCTTTATATTTTTGCCATTATTTTCTGTATTATCGCAAATGGATGGGTCAAGGTTGAAAATGATATCACAACCTACCTGCCGGATTCGACCGAAACCAGGCAGGGACTGACGATCATGAATGACCAGTTTGTCACCTATGGTACTGCCCGGGTCATGGTTTCCAACATTTCCTATGAGAAGGGTGAAGAGCTTGCCGAAGACCTGAAGGAGATTGATGGCGTCACCGACGCTGTATTTGACAACACAGAGGATCACTACAAAAATTCTTCTGCCCTGTTTGATGTTACCTTTGACGGAACTACCACAGACGAGGTCAGTGTCAATGCGATCCACGAGATTGAAGATAAGCTGTCCGGCTATGATACCTACATAAATTCGGAGGTTGGTTCCGATACTGCAGCCGAACTGCAAAGCGAAATGCAGGTTATTGTGGTCATTGCCGCTATCATTATCGTCATAGTACTGACCCTGACTTCCAGAGCCTATGCGGAGGTTCCCGTACTGATCGCCACCTTCGGCGTAGCTGCCCTTATGAACATGGGTACCAACTTCCTGTGCGGTACCATTTCCTTTATTTCCAATTCGGTTACTGTAGTACTGCAGCTGGCGCTGGCAATCGACTATGCCATTATCCTCTGTCATAGATTCAGCGATGAACACGAAACCAAACCGGCAAGAGAAGCCTGCATTGCTGCCTTAAGCAAAGCGATCCCGGAGATTTCATCCTCCTCCCTGACCACTGTATCCGGTCTTGCAGCGCTGGCCTTCATGCACTTCCTGATCGGCCGCGACCTGGCAGTTGTCCTGATCAAGGCGATCATGATGAGTCTTCTTTCCGTATTTACCCTTATGCCCGGTCTTCTGATGCTGTTCAGTAATCTGATCGATAAGACCAAGCATAAAAATCTGATCCCTCCTATCACTGTTGTGGGAAAGTTTGACGTAAAAACAAGATTCATTGTTCCTCCGTTATTTGTTGCCATTACAGTTGTAGCATGTATTTTTGCGAACAAGTGTCCTTACTGTTACAGCTATACGGATCTGACCACCGCCAAGCAGAATGAAAGCCAGATTGCCTACCAGAAGATCAAAAATACCTTTGGCACCAACAATATGGTAGCTGTGCTTGTCCCCTCCGGTGATTATGAATCAGAAAGTGCCCTGCTGAAGGATCTTGAAGGCCATACGGAGGTCAAATCAACGACCGGTCTTGCCGGCGTGGAGGCCATGGACGGCTATTACCTGACGGATGCCCTGAATCCACGTGAATTTTCTGAGCTTTCCGGTGTGGAATATGAAGTGGCAAATCTCCTGTATACAGCCTATGCCGTCAATAATAACCAGTATGGCCAGATCATAAACGGAATTGAAAAATACAAGGTTCCTCTTTTTGACATGTTTTTCTTTTTAAAGGATCAGATGGAAGAAGGAAATATCACCCTGGAGGGTGATATCCAGGATACCCTGGATGATCTGTTTGATCAGCTTGAAAAAGCAAAGCTTCAGCTGAAAACAGATGACTGGACCAGGCTTGTCGTCTATCTGAACCTTCCAGAGGAAAGCCAGCAGACCTTTGATTTCCTGAAGGTCATCCATCAGGAGGCTGATAAATACTATGATGATGCTTCTGTTTATGTCGTTGGTAACTCCACCAGTGATTATGACCTATCATCTTCCTTCAGCCAGGATAATATGCTGATCAGTGTATTGTCTGCCCTGTTTGTAATCATTATCCTGCTGTTTACCTTTAACTCGGCAGGATTACCTGTACTTTTGATTCTGGTCATCCAGGGAAGTATCTGGATCAACTTCTCCTTCCCTTATCTCCAGGATTCACCGCTGTACTTCCTGGGCTACCTGATCGTTAACTCCATCCAGATGGGTGCCAATATTGACTATGCGATCGTTATTTCCAGCCATTATAAGGATCTGAAACAGTCCATGCCGCCCAAGGAAGCGATCATCGTTACCCTGAACCAGTCCTTCCCAACCATTTTTACCTCGGGAAGTATTCTGGCTGCTGCCGGTGCCCTGATCGGTGTCATGACGACCAATCCGATCATCGCAGCGATCGGAACCTGCTTAAGCCGTGGTACCATTATTTCCATCATCCTGGTACTTGGTGTCCTGCCACAGATCCTGGTACTTGGTGACTTTATCATTGAAAAGACCAGCTTCGAGCTGAAGAGCAGGATCAATCTCACACCACAGTCCTTTACGGGTGCCACCCGTGTATCCGGTATCATCAGAGGTCAGGTTAACGGTATGGTAGAAGGAAGCTTCAACGGTATTATCCGTGGAAGCATGAACGCCACGATCCTCTCCGGTGAGGCAACCAGTCTGGAGGAAAGTCCCTCTGGCGGCACACCAGCTGACACAGCACCCGGCACAGACGAAAATACTGAGTCCGGCACAAACAATGATATTGAACATAATGAGAAAGGAAGTGTTTCCCATGAATAATCAGAAGAAAACAGGTAAGTGGATCAGATATGCGACAGCCTTTGTCCTCCTTCTCTGCTTCTGTCTGATTCAGCCAGTATTTGGAACTATTGCAGATGCCAGAGAGATCACTTCAGCAAACCCGGATGTCTCTCCCACTCCGTTTAACGGTGTGGATATCTCTTCAGAATCAGAGGCTTCTGATCTTTCCCTGGAGGATGCCATCCATATTACTTCGCTGAAGGAATTTCAGGATATGGCTGAGAGCTGTGTGATCGATTCCTGGTCAAAGGGAAAAATCTTCGTTCTGGACAATGATCTGGATTTCAGCACTGCCACCTTTACCCCTGTTCCCTCCTTCGGTGGTATTTTTATTGGCAATGGACATACCATCAAGGGCATTACCAATGATGCCGGAAGTGACAATACCGGTCTCTTCCGTTATCTTCAGGAAAGCGGTGAGATCTATGATCTCCGTGTCAACGGCTCTGCTACAGCTAAGAGCAGCCATGACGGTCTTGCTCTGCTTGTTGGCCATAACAAGGGAATCATCAGCGGATGCCATGCTGCCGGTAATTTAAATGGTGGCGATGATATTGGTATGATTGCCGGTTATAATGATGTCACCGGTATCATCAGTGAATGTCTCTCCGAGGGTATTGTTTATGGTAATCACCGGATCGGTGCCATTGCCGGGACTAACGCCGGCTCTATTCTGAGCTGTATTAACCGTGCCAGTGTAAATACCACTGTAGAAGAAGGGGATCTCGATATTTCCCTGCTGACGGTTGACGATCTTCTCTCCACTGAAAATGTAACCAGTGTAACTGATATCGGTGGGATTGCCGGAAGTAATACAGGCATCATCCGTGCCAGCGTCAATAACGGTGCTGTCGGATATCAGCACGTTGGCTACAATGTCGGTGGAATTGCCGGAAGCCAGATGGGCTATATCGAGGGTTGTATCAACTACGGTGTGCTTCATGGGCGTAAGGATGTCGGTGGGATTGCCGGGCAGATGGAACCCAGCAGCGAAATGCTTTACAACGAGGATACTCTTGATAAGCTGCATACCGAACTGAATAAGCTGCATGATCTTGTTACAAAGATGAATGATGATGCCAGCGGTACCTCCACAGACCTGAATGCTCAGTTAAATAAGCTGCTTGACGCAGTGGAATCCACCCAGCGGGCTGCTGATGGTATTGCAAATGAAGCCAGCAATGACATGCGCTCCTTTACTTCCGAGCTGACGGATCTGTCATCCCTGCCGACTCCAAAGCCGATCTCATTAGACTTTCTGGATTCCATTCCCACTTTAAGTCCAAGTCCCACTGCGACTCCGGAAGGAACCCCGGATCCGAATGCCACTCCAACCGCGACTCCGACTGCCACACCTACCGCCATACCAACTGCAGCACCTACTGCAACACCTGCTGCAACACCGGTTCAGGGCAACGGTACAACCCGTGCAGGCAGCATTGGTGACGATGACAGTCTGGAAAGCGAAACCGGCTCCTACACCACGGAAACAACAATGAGTCAGCCCGTACCTGTCACTGTCAGGATGATGGATCCCGGCTCTCCTGCCACAACACCTGCTCCTGTAGCAACACCTACCCCCACTGTGACACCAGAACCTACCAAAAGTCCCCTGGCATGGCCATCAGGAGTACCAACCATTGATCCTTCTGCACTTCCTCAGATTTCAGACTATAACTTTGACAAGGATGCGGCAGAAAGTGAACTGAACAAGCTGCAGGATAACGTTTATAACAGTACCTCTTCAGCCCTTGACAGCATGAAGAATACCCTCAGTAACCGTACTTCTATTTTCAGCTCCAGGATCGACAGCTGGCATACCGCATTAAGCTCCGGCTTTTCTTCTATTATTTCTGAAAGCCGGACACTGAATAATATGGTAGACAGCAAATCCCAGCTTCTTCTGGATGACTTCCAGGCTATTACAGATGAGCTGAATGTCATTGGCAATATCATCACCACTGCAGATGACGATGTGACAGATCCCGATGAACTTGTGACTGATATCTCTGATGAAGATAAGGAAACTGATATTACTGGCAAGGTTATGAACTGTCAGAATAAGGGGAAGATTTATGGTGACCTGAATGTAGGCGGTATCGCCGGCTCCATGTCACGTGAAAACGATCTGGATCCTGAAGACGATATCACACTTAATACTACATCCATGAATTTCCGCTATCAGCAGCGTATCGTCATCCGGAAATCTGAAAACAAAGGTGTCATCACCGGCAAAAAGGACTGCATCGGTGGTATTGTCGGCAATATGGTGCTTGGCAGCGTCATTTCCTGTATTGGGGACGGCGATGTTACCAGTGAAGGCGGTGATATGGTCGGCGGTATCGCCGGTTTCTCTGATTCCACGATCCGGGAAAGCAGTGCAAAATGTGCCCTCTCCGGTGAAAATCAGATTGGTGGAATTGCCGGAAGCGGCAAGTCCATCAAAAACTGCTACAGCATGATCGAAATCACCGAGGGTACCAATTATCTTGGTTCTATTGCTGGTAAGGCTGATGTCAATGATGATATCAGTGAAAACTACTTTGTTGAAGGCTGTCCTGCCGGTATTGATGGAATCAGCTATGAAGAAAAGGCCCAGCCTCTTCCCTATGGCAGCTTCCTGTGCTTTGATGATCTTCCTGTCATCTACCAGAACATTACACTGACCTTTATGGCAGATGACAGACTGGTTACAACAGTCACCCTCTCCTACGGCGAAAGCTTTGATCCCACAAAGCTCCCCAAGGTTCCGGAAAAGAAGGGTTATGCCGGCAAATGGGAGGATTTCAACACTTCCTCACTCACCTTTGACCAGACGATCAATGCTGTTTACACGGAATACTTAAGCACACTGGCAAGCTCGGAAAAGGATGACAACGGGAAGGCACTGGCTCTGATAGAGGGTACCTTTAAAGAAGGCGACCGCTTCCTTCTGACCGATATCGACGCTTATCCGGAGGATTCCAAAACAAAGGCCGAATGCAAAAAGATCAGTGTTCTGAACGGAACCGGTCCTTTCACAGTCAGGTACCTGATTCCTGATGACATTGAAAATCCGGAAATCGAGATCTACGATAATGGTGCTTTCATTCCGGTTTCCGGTTATATCGATGGCAGCTACTACGTATTCAATGTGGACAAGCAGGAATTCATCTTCGCCTGCCTGGAGCGGCCTGCTTCCCTGCTTCCCGTATTCTGCAGTGTTGCAGCAGGTGTATTGCTGATCCTGCTCATTGTACTTCGTATCATAAAAAGAAAAAAAGCAAGGGCAAAGCAGAGTTAGGATCATCTTCCCTTGAGCAGAGAAAAATATATAGTAAAAAAGCAGAGAATGCACAGCTTCTCTGCTTTTTGTAACTTTTCTTACTATATCAAATATCAACCCTTGGGGATCTGTCCGTCAACATGCAGAATATGATTTATCAGCCACTCTGTGAGGTATTGTAAAATACCCATGATCTGATCATCCTGATCTTCTACATCATCATTATGATGATCCATAAATTCTTCAAGCTTATGTATGAATTCCTGATGCTGGATTTTCTGGGTAAATAATTTCTTGTAATGGATAGATTCCATATACTGCTCTTCATCCGTGAAATGCTTTACTGTATAATCGTGGAGTTGTCTTAATATTGCGTCAATTCTGTCATATTTATCCGGTGTAAACTCATCATGGAGCAGTTCATATGCTTCGTCTGCATATTTAAACAGCTGCTTGTGTTCCTCATCTATCATGTCTATTCCGATATAATATTCCGGCTTCATTTCATACATTAGTCTGTCCTCCTTGTTTCCATAATCCATGAAGATTGCAATATGCATATACCTCTTCTACCTGTTCACCATCGCAGAGGCAAAAATCTGCTGCAGGCTCCTGTCCTGGCTTTAACTGCTTTCTATAAATACCCTGATTGGTATTTAATGTGATCCATTCAATAAAATGCTCTTCGAGCATAGGATGCTTTGTCTCTCCGACAACAACATGAACCTGATTGCCGTCCACTGTATATACAGGCACATGCTTCTCGACTGCTGCATCGGTCACTCCGGCTTTTAACTCCTGCATAGCCTCTCCACAGCACATTACAGGCACACCCTTGTCTTTCACTTTTTCAATAATGTTTCCGCAGTGATTACATACATAATATTTTACCGTCATTTACCTCACCTCCGTCTTCTCTGCTGTTTTCTAAAATCTGATACCAGCTTCTTACATGAACGCCTTCCTGCATTTTGAGCAGATACCTCTAAATGAAATATCATAATCCAAAAATTCTACTCCATGAGTGTCATGGATCCTTTCCAGCATGGCTGGCAATTCCTCCATATCCACATCTGATACCTCGCCGCATTTTACACACCTGACATGATAGTGGTTTTTCAATGTAAAATCATATCGGTTCGGTCCATCCGGTACTTCAACCTTTCTCAGTGCACCTTCTTCTACCAATATATCAAGGTTTCTATATACAGTCCCCTTTCCAATTGTAGGATATGCTTCCTTAATAGATTCGTACACTTCATTTGCCGTAACATGTCTTTTCATCTCATATACAGCATTTCGTACCAGATCCTTTTGAATGGTATTTCTTCTACTGATCATCAACTCTCCTTATTAGGAATTGTTCTTAATAAGGATTATATAGTGATTTTTCCTTTCTGTCAATAAAGTTATCTCTCTTATATAATTGTTTATTTGCATACATATCAAAATCAGCCTTATCCATTAACATCTGCATTGTATACGTCCTGTCGTCGGCAGATAATGCCCATCCGCACGCATAGTCGACTGGCATCTGGTTTTCATTACTATTTATTCTGTCTTTTTCTTCGCATAAGCATTTTAATATTTCCTCAACCTCCGTTCTGCTTGTATGATACATAACTGCCATAAACTCATCTCCGCCATACCTTCCTACGAAATCCTTTTCCGGGATCACGCTGCGTAAAAGCCTGGCGAAATTCATTATTAACTGGTCTCCCGCCGAATGTCCCATTGTATCATTAACAGTTTTCAGATTATTAAGGTCAAACATTATGCATGCTGTAGGCTCTTTTATTATCTCTTTATTAATAAGGAGCTCCTTACAGGCTCTTTTATTTGGCAGTCCGGTATGGGCATCTGTATATGCCTCCTGCGCTAACAGCTTATTTTTCACTGCCATCTTCATTGCCGCCATCGTCTGTATAATAACCAGTATCACCAGACACAGCATATCAAGTGCTGACAGAAGCTCTATGGTACGGATCCTTTCAGCAATCCTTTGTGAGTAATTTTCTGCAGCAAATACAGTTTCATCCGCCATCTTAAAATATATTTCACTCATATTGACAATATCTGTATTTTCGTATCCCACATTTCTTACTGCTTCAATTTCTATTTTTAATTTATCCCAGTAATCACTCTGAATCTGCAATTTTTCCTGATATTCCTTATCGTATAGCCTTACAAGATCATAATGACCATCCTGATATCTTAACCCACTCAGAATATCGTCCAGATAGTTGATCAGCTCTTCATCCTGGTTTCCTGTGATTTCCAGCTTCACTTCACGCTGTGTAGCTCCACGTACCAACCCTGCATAATTTATTACACGCGCTGTCCCCTGCAGCCTGCTGATCTGTATCATCATATAAATAATAAGAACTACCAGTATCAATATAAGACAGCTTTGTACAATACCTATTATATTTTTACTTTTCTTATCTGACTGCACTTCCTGATTTATCATTGTAACTTCGCTCACATTTATCTCGTTAATCTGTCATCATTATATAATACCCATATGGATAAATCAACAAGTAAGTAATGGTTCCTATTATTATTTTCTCTGCAGCATTTTTATATATTTCTATCCACTACTGGCAGACTACTTTCCAGACACAACCTGCCATAGCCTACCCGGTCATTTGGATATTCCGCCTCCCCCCGCAGAGGCCTTGCTCCTTTTCTGAGATATGCCTTGACTTTTTCTCCATAGAGGAAGGGATCATTTCCCTGCACGATCCCCCATTCCATCAGAAGAGCAGCGCTCCCTGTCACAAAGGGTGTCGCAAAGGAAGTTCCTGTCACGATCCTGGTCTCCCCATTCAGTCCAAGCGTCTGTACATTGACCCCGGGTGCAGCCAGATCCGGCTTTATGCTGCCGCTTCCTCCTGCGAACAATCCCTTCTGATCTGAAAAGCAACAGCCTCTTCCTGAAAAATCCGCATAGGACTCATATGCCGCATCATAAGCGCCTACTGTGATCACCTTATAAGCAGTAGATGGAATCGTCAATGTCTTCTCTGGTGAGGAAGAAAAAAACCTGGTCGCAGCTCCTAGCACTACGCTGCACGGCAAATAAAGATCATAGGTTCCCGGATTTCCACCAAGCGCCCTGATCTCTATTGCCCAGACACCACTTTTTACATAAGTATCTTCTTCCGGAATCAGCTCAAGCCAAATTTCCTGATTCACTGAATAGGGCGAAGGTACTCCTATATAGGCAAGTACTCTGGTGCCATCCATCAGAAAGCTCTCCGCCCCTTCCTTCCTGTCATCCAGCTGCCTTTTTTCACCGGATGGTGACATCAGTACGATCTCATAGGGATTACTGTATTCCTTCCAAAGCTGCACGGAAAGGGAATCCTGATATGTTCCTACGTTCCACTCTGTTCTCTGTGTTTCTCCCTCTGCGATCCATCCTTCTCTGTGTCCGCCTGCTGCCCCCTCATTTCCGCTTCCGACGCAGATGCTGCACCGGCCGATCTCTGCAACATTATCCAGGAAGCGCTCCAGAAGGGATGTACCATCATGTGCTCCATAGGTATTTCCAAAGCTTACATTAACAGCAACCGGCATCTGCAGTTCAATTGCCTTCCTGACCAGATAAGTCAGTGCCCGCATCAGCTCCGTTGTCCTTGGAAAAGATTCCGTACCTGAATTGCCGAGCTTAACGATCAACAGCTCACTCTCTGGTGCTACGCCAGTAAGTGCCCCATCGTAAAGATTGCCTCCCGCTGCTGCGATCGCAGCTACGGCGGTGCCGTGACCGCTTCTGTCATAGCTCGGAACCACCTTCTCCGGCTCACGGCTTCGCAGTGCCTCGTTGATCTGCTCCCGGCTATACTCAACTCCTTTTACAAAACCAGCCGGTGGCTTCTCTTCCATGGATCCGGATTTTTTCGTCTGATCCCACAGATATCGTATTCTTGTTCCTTCCCGGTTCTGAAATTCCACACTGGTATAGTCAATACCGGAATCAACGATCCCGATCAGCACGCCCCTGCCGGTCAGATAGGGCGGTCTTACTGTAACTCCTGTGATACAGGAAGCCCGCTTTCCCTGCACCGTTTCAAAATAAAGACGTTTCGGCTTTTCCATATATTCCACCTCTTCCAGCTCTGAAAAGGCTTCTATCATGGTTTCCGGCAGCGTTACAATGGCATACCCGGCGATCAGTTCTTCAATCCTGATCTTCTCACTGGCATACCGGCTTAAGCTTCCATGATACTTCACGATAAGTTCCCATTCCCTCGTTTCCTCATCATAGCCGGCTGAAAGAAATGCTGACCGTTCCCGTTCCTTTTCTGAAACTGCCAGTGACAGACTGAATACATTCTCAAGCTTCTGGTTTTCCATATATTTCCTGTTCGTTTTTCTTATCTTATGCAGAAAGCTCTCAGAAGGAAGCTCGTTGACACAGACTCCTGATATAAACTCTTACGTTTTTCTGCTTTCTTTCACAGGAATTTTATATTAAAATGGAAATACCTTGTTTTATCTGTCAGGAGGCTTCCCATGCAGGAAAGAGTGACACAGATTCCGCCAGGCGGATATCATGCCAAAAATGAAAACGGTGAAATTGGCTACCCCATACAATTATTTTCTGTAGATATCCATGATCTTTTTATGCATATGGTGAGATGGCACTGGCACCCGGAAATTGAAATCGTGATGGTCCGTTCCGGTGTAGCTGATTTTTTTGCTGATGACGTATGCGTCCGTCTTCATATGGGACAGGGTGTTCTGATCAACAGAAATGTTATGCACTCCCTGCATCTTTGTGATGAAAATATGCATTGTCTTGTATATTCCCTGAAATTTCATGCTTCTTTTCTGTTTGGATACGGAAATACAACTATGTCAAATAAATACCTG
Source organism: Lachnospiraceae bacterium OM04-12BH (assembly GCA_003490145.1). GTDB lineage: Bacteria > Bacillota > Clostridia > Lachnospirales > Lachnospiraceae > Suilimivivens > Suilimivivens aceti. Next base: position 137,487 of record QULQ01000003.1, on the reverse strand, counting down.
GCACCTGTTTTTTCTTCCCCGTCTCTCCGTTTTGTACCTCTGCTGGACCAGGATGAATGGCACGTCAGCCTGAAACACCTTGCAGACCAGATCATTGAAGAAAACATCACCTGTCAGTATGGTTACGAGCTTACCACAAAGTCCTGCCTCTGCCAGCTTTGGAAAATGCTCACTGACAAAACGGTTCCGGAAGCCGGCCATGCTTCTTCTGTTTCGGTTACCACCTCTCTTGATGAAGTACGCGTAAAGGATATTATTCTTTTTATTGAGGAGCATTACAGGGAATCACTGACACTGGATGATCTGGCAGGTGCTATCCATATCAGCAAAAGCGAATGCTGCCGCTGCTTCAAGCGCACACTGCAGATCACTCCGGTAGAATATCTGATCAAATACAGGATCTTCCAGGCCGCTATCCTTCTGCAGCAGGGACTGCCCGGTATCCAGACGATCTCCGACCTGGCCTTCTATGTTGGTTTTAACAATGCCAGTTACTTTAACAAAGTATTTAAGCAATACCTGAACTGTACACCAAGTGAATACCGCCGCAAGGTCAAAAATAATTTGCTTCTTGATCTGCCAATGCTGAGCCCTCTTCCTTCTGACGCTTCCAGATAACAGTGCTATCCATATGGGAAAGATCACTGCAGCCTGCTACGGACATGAGACAGCGCAGTTCGTCCTGCATGGAATGCAATATCTCCTTCCTGTCTCCTCCCTGAAGCAGTTTTCTGCAGACTGCATCTGCACCAAGCGCTATCGCAGTAAATACATCCGTCATATCTGCATGATCCATTTCCACCAGGACTGGTATTTCCCCGGCTGTCACCTTCAGGATTTCCGGCAGTATCTCAATCGGTGAAATACTCTTTTCCCTCAGCCATGCCGGCCTTGACAGAATGATCCCCGACACACCGGCTTTCAGGCATTGATAGGCATCCCGCTGACTCAATACCCCTTTTACCAAAAAGGGAATTCCCACCTGTCCGGCAAAGCTTTGCAGGTACTGCAGATCTTCCGCAGTCTTTGGTCCTGCCATACCGCCTGTGGTCTTCAGATAGCTTCCCTTTTCATTAAACATCATATCCAGGGCGATCCCTGCTGCCAGAGCATTTCCTGCTGCCGCCTTTTCCAGCTCTGTCTCGATTTTTTTTCTGTCTTCATAAGGAGGGATGATCGCAATACCTTCTTCCCCGTAAAAGCACACCGGCAATTCCATAGCTTTTCCAAACAGCACTGTTTTCGTATCAGCCTGTCTGCCAGAAATGTATCTTGTTTCTATCTTCATAGGTATTTCCCCCATTTGAACTCTCATATAGATTTATTCTATCACAAAGCCATTTCTTCCTCCATCTGTTTATCCATTCTGTCATAAATCCCCCTGATTTCCTGCAGCTTTTCCTTCATCTTCACAAGCTCCCTCTTTTTTCTGTCAAGGAAATTCATCTGCATCACGATCCGGTTATCCACTGCACTTCCAAGCCGGAACCAGAATGGGATCTGCTTCTGTATACGTTCAAGCCGCTCGAAGCAGTCAGACAGACCAGCAAGAAGCTCCTCCGAGACCATGAGTGCTCTGTCAAAGCCCCCTTTCTCTATCTGCACAAATTGTCTGCCCTCCATCTCTGCTTCCAGATTTCTTCCCTGAAAAAGCCTGAAAAACACACTTCTTCCCTCCTCTGTCAGAAGCAGGCTTTTCAGGATCACCGGTATTCCGGCTCCATAAAAATCTTTCACATCCTTCTTCGTCAGAATCTCCCCGTTCTGTCCCCGTTTCTTCTTCCCGGATAACTCCATAAGCTGCATCAGTACCGCTGCTGCCCCATCCCGTTTTTCCTCCGGCATCTTCATAACCTCTGCTGACAATGCTGCCGCACAGGCAAGCAGAAGCCCCGGCTCTGCTACATAGCTGTTCTTACTCCCTGAAAATATCATGCTGGTTTTCTCTCCCTGTTCCTTCCCTGGAGCGGCAAACATAAACTTGATATCATGGTACCCTGCAAAGTTCTCCACTGCTACCGGTGTTTTCACGTAATATGTCTGATCCTCCCTGACAATTGATCTTCCAAGGACATGAATATAGTCATTTTCCCCATAGATTCCAGTGATCTTACTTCGTCTTGCCTCATATTCACGATCACTGTAAGAGCGTTTCCATCTGGCAATTGCCTTTTCCGAAAAGCCCTGCCCATCTATATTGTAGCAGGCAGACACTACTCCGTCATAGCTCGTCGTCATGGTCACATACTGTGCCTTATTGCCTCCTTTAGAATGCCCGGTGATAATCACTCTGTCCCGTTCCTGATACCCCTCCTTTTCCACCACAGTCTCAAAATATGTCAGCGCCCGTTCCTGCTGCAGTGTTTTTTCCCTGGTCATGCCAAGCCCGTTATCCGGCCATTCCCCATCACCGGTTCCCCGGTATACCACATATACCTCATCGTTTTCCTTCGAAGAAAAAGTACAGGCGCAGGTACCATCATCAAAGCCCATCAGATGGCTCTGGCTGCCGATCACCATTTCACCGACCCTGTCATCTCCGGCAGCCTTTGAAACCACACTGTATTCTCCATAATATCTGCCGCCCTCCTGATACTCCGGAAGCTTCTGTACCTCCTCAAGAATTTCCCGCAGTGTCATGCCATCCTCTGCCTCTTTATAATTCATATACATATAGGTGTTCAGTACCATACTGATTTCTTCTTCTGTCAACATCACACAATGATACCACTTTCCAGTCCGCTCCCCTGCTCCAGGCTGCCACTTTCTGCCTTCTGATATTCTCCGGCCATCTCCTGCAGATCCTGTACATGCTCCTGTACCATCCGGTAAAGTCTGTCCATATCCGGTGAAAGTGCATCAAACTTGCTTCCATAGGCGGCAGCAGCCTCTCCTTCCCATACTGCTGAAAGCCCCCGGATCAGAGAGAGCATTTCCTCTGAAAGACTGCGGATCTGTCCGCCGATATTATTAAATTCCCCTGATGTCTGAAGCAGATGCTCCGGTGTTACCTTTAAAATTCCTTCCATATCCATTTTCCTCTTTCTTTCTGTTAATAGCTTCTGCTTCCCGCAATTTCTGCATTCCTTGCCTCTGCCTGTTCATATCGTGCTGCGATCTCCAGCAAAGTCTGGACATACCTTGCAATCAGGGTATAAAAAGCCTCCATCTGCTGCTCATCCCTGATAAATGCCTGATGAAAAGCCTCCTTGGCCTGTCCCTCCCACATAGCTGAGAGTGCCTGTTCCTTTTCTGTAAGCTCCTGTTTTCTGCTCCTAAACTGTGCATTCATCTCCTGCAGACTGTCTGCCACACTTCTCAATCTTGCTGCTGTTACCCGTATTACTGCCATACCGTTTTCCTCCCATTTTCTACCAGTATTCTCTGAGCTTTCCAAGCAATACATTGCTCTTTTCAGCTTCATATACCTTTTCTGTCATTTCCTTCAGTTCCTGTGAAATTTTCCCGAAGACTATGGCGATCTGCTGTGTATCGTCAAGCAGTTCTCCCTCCTTCCTTCTGTATTTTTCTCCTCCTTCTCCCCGCCAGCTGCTCTGCAGACAGGTAAGGATCTCCTCTCCCTTCCCCTGTATCAGATTTTTTATTTCCTCTGCAATTTCCTGTAGCTCATCCGTTAATTCTCCCATTTCCTGAAAGTGAATGCTAAGTTCCTTCTGCCCCATTCCGATTCTCCTTCTCAGCAGCTTCATATTCTGCTGCTATTTTCTGAAGTCTTTCTGCATAGTCATGCAGACCTTCCATTTCTTCTCTGCAGCACTCTGTTTCCCTCCGGAAATGCTTCTGCAAAGCAGCTCCACCCCTGCCTGCAAAAAAGCTCTCCAGCTCTGCTGCCTTCTGATCCAGCATGTCACAGCACCCTGCCGCAGTCCTCTGCATTCCTTCCAGCTTCTCTGACAATGCCTGAAGCTGTGCGCTGACTACATAAAGTTCCTTTTCCTCAGCCAAACCATCCTCCTGTTTCCTGCTTTACCTGTTCCTCACAAAGCCGAACCCTTTCTTCCGCCTGCGAAAGCAACTTTCCCACTTCCTGCAGCCGCTCCACCTGATGATATGAGGCTTCCCACCAGATATGTATTTCTCCCATAAATGCTGTGGCTGCATCTCCCTGCCATTTGATACTTATCTCATCCAGCTCCTGCTGCAGGTGAAACAGAAGATCAAAAAGCATGGTGGACTGCTCATAAATTTCATTCTGAATCCCCTTTAATTTTCCTGCATCAAACAGAAAATCCGTATCCTCCACATTCTTCTCCTTTTCCTGCATCCTCTTTTCAGATCAGATATAATATATTTCCATTCCGGACACCCTGCTGCTCCAGTGTCTCATCCTCCCTAAGGATCCGCTCCTGCTCCAACACATAAAAGCAATGCTTCTCCGTTTTTCCTGTCAGTTCTTCCTTTTCCCGTATCAGTTCTGCCACCAGCTCTGTCAAATCTGCTACAAGGCTTTCCTCATCCAGTTCAAAATCGTAACGCCGATTCAACACCGGCACCTGTACCTCTACCAGAATCATCCTTTTCCTCCCTGATTTCCTGCGGCAATCTCACGATCACAGTATTCCCGTCTTTCGTCAGATACCCGGTTCCCGCTCTCTCCTTTTGGTTCAGCCTGCTATATGACAGATCCGGAAAAGAAAGCAGTCTCTGACTCCCGGCATTTCCTCCAAGGTGGATACCACAGGATGATGCCTTATGCTTCTCATACAGCCAGCCTGCACAAAGACTCATCTCCTGCCCTGCCTGAAATATACTCAGGATCTGCATTCCTTCAAGGCAGGCCTCTTCCAGTGATCTGCATATATTTTTTCCATCCCGCTCTGCCTCTGTCAGAAGTCTCTGAAAGCCTTCCGGATCAGCTATACAAAGATACTTCCTCCGCTGTCCTTCTCCTGCAAGCCAGGTTCCCAGTTCTGTCACAGTTGAAATACTGTACAATGTCCCTCCTTCTTCCTTTTCAAAAGAAAGCATGCCATCTGTCTTAGCCTGTCCCTCAAAAAGTGCCGCGTTTCCCCCGGTTTTCAGCATTCCATAAATCAGACCACAAAGCAACGTCCGTCTGCCGCTTCTGACAGTTCCCGATATTAGGAAGAAATTGCTTTTTCCAGTTGGAAGCGCCACTTTTTCTGCTGTTTTCTGATCGTATCCGATCCATACCATACCTTCCGTAAACACATCACGGTACATTCCTTCGAATGTTGCTTCCTCCGGGATATACGGAAGCTTCTCTCCTTCCCATTTTCCCTGCTGCTCACTGTTTTTTCTCTGACAGAGCTGCCGGATTTCTTCTATCCTGCCATAATCATCCACATTCTTTCTGCTGAGTGCAAACTGTACCTCAAGCACATCTTCCCCTCTCCGGCACAGCCCCCTTCCCTTACAGTTTTCTTTCGGATAAACATCAATATGATATTTCCGAAGTACCTCTGCATATTGAAGGACATCACTCATCTCCAGGCAGCATGTCGTCTTACACTGATCCTGCAGTCTTCCCTGTATTTCTCCCTTGCCAGCCCCCGCAGCTGTCAGAATCAGATAAATTCCACAGCTGTTTCCTTCCCTTGCCATCTTTTCGATCAGCTCCTGAAACCGGTCACCTGTCAGTTCCCTGAAGCTTCCATAGTCATCAATCAGCAGAAACAGCAATGGCAGAAACTGATCATGGCGCTCTCTGTACTGCCAGTAGTTCATCCCGCCCAGTTCCTTTTTTCTTGCCAGGAACAGCTTCTCCGTATGATAGAAGAAACTCTCCATATTTTCTGCATCCTTCAAAACAGCAAGACACCCTGGCATATTCTGAAAGCAGCTGAGAGAAAGGTTATCCATAGATACCAGAAGGAAACAGGTCTCTCCGGATGATTGTCCGGCAAGCTGGTATAATATCGTCTGTAAAAATGTACTTTTACCGGTAGCTGCCATGCCACACAAAAGCAGATTTCCATCTGTCTCCGGGCGATAGGTAAGTGGGAACTGACACTGATTCTGTGGATCATCCACAAGGCCAAGAACATATTCTGCCGGAAGTCTTTCCCCGGCTTTCCCTTTTCCCTTTCTCCATTCCTGTCCGCTCTCTTTCTTTTCCTCCCTTTGCAAGCTCTGCAATTCCAGAAGATCCACTTTATCCGGGAGCTCCGGCATCCACAGCTGACAGCTTCCCATAATCTTTTTTCTCTCTGTCACATTCCTGATATACCGGATCACCGCCTGAAGCTGTGTTTCAGCCGCTTTCCTCTGCCCTTCTCTTTTTCTGATCCGTTTTCCGGTCTCTGTGACCATCATTGCCTGTGCCTGCTTCCTTGCTGTCTCTTCATAGCTCTCTCCTCCATAACCGGTCTGAAACAGTTCAAAAACTTCCTGATTTCCTGCCTGGAGATAACATCTGCCACTTCCGGTCAGATATGCTGCCTCAGGTCTTTTCAGCATATCCATACTGTCCTGCCTGTCAGCGACCTTCAGGCAGAGGCGGAACCCGGTATTGCTGAAGATCCGGTCATCCACAGTCCCAGCCGGCTTTTGCGTAGACAACAGCAGATGCACGCCTAGGCTCCTTCCTACCTGGGAAACACTGATGATCTCCTGCATAAATTCCGGCACCTCCTTTTTCAGTTCTGCAAACTCATCCACAACGATCAGAAGATGCGGCAGTGCCTCCTTTACAATCCCATCCCGGTACAGCGCTGCATAATCAGATATATGGCTGACACCCACCTCTTTTAACAGTCTCTGTCTTCTTCTATTCTCACTTTTCACTGACACCAGTGCCCTGTGGATCTGCCCACCGGAAAGATTGGAGATCAGGCCTGTGCAGTGCGGCAGTTCCTGCAGTTCTCTTCCCATGCCGCCACCCTTATAATCAATAATGAAAAAAGAAAGCTCATCCGGTCTGAAGGACACTGCCAGGGACAGCAGAAATGTCTGCAAAAGTTCGCTTTTCCCTGAGCCTGTGGTTCCTGCCACAAGTCCATGGGGACCATGATATTTTTCATGAATATCCAGATAAATCCTTCTGCCCCTGCTCCCGGCACCTACCGGCACCTTCAGTCTCTCCAGTACCCGGTACTCCCGATAACGCCTGTCACAGCAAAGATCCTCTGCTTTCTCCGCATCGTACAGTTCCAGGAAGGAAATTCTGTCAGGGATCTCATCCTGTGTTCTTCTGCCACTGGTGTTCTGTGACAGCTTCCTCATATATCTGCTGATCGTAACTTGATCATCCTGGTCAAATACAATATTTTCAATCCTTCTTTCCTTCTCCTTCATCCATCGGATTTCCCTGCTTCTGCAATCATTTCTGACAAAGCATCGGCAGGCGGCCGGCAATTCCTCACGCCCTCTGGCCAGGAACCAGACTGCTGTTTCCTCCTCTTCCTTACGGCACAGATTTTCGTAAATATCTTCGCTGCACACCAGTGACGGTTCAAGGATCAGCAGCAGGAAAAATTTCTGTTTTTCCTTTTCTGTCAGAAATCTTCCTATCTCCGGAAGGATTTCTCCTGCCTCCTGCTCATCTCCTGCCAGAAACCGACGTTTCCCGTTTTCCGTCCAGATATGCGGAAGCCATCGGATTCCCGCAGCAAACACCCTGTCCTGCCTTCTTTCTTTTTGATAAAAGCAGGCAATCCTTACCTCTTTTTCATCATGACAGGCAACAAGCTGCAAAAGAGCCTGCCACAGCGTCTCATAGCCTCTCTCACCAGTAAACCCAACTACCCTCTCCTTCCGGAAATCAAAGCCTACCGGAACTGCTGCTATTTTTTGATAGGTCTCTGCCATTTTCTGTGCTCTGTGATAAAGCTCTGCCTGCTTCCGCCCCCTGTCATCATCCAGCTTCACCTGATATGGAGAATCCATGTCTGCGAGTCCAAGCCTCAGAAATGAGTACTGTTCTGCATAAATGCTCCCACCTGCAGACATACTTCCCTCTTCCAGATATTCCCTTCCAGCGGGCGCATTATGAAGCATGGCTCTCCGGTTCTGCTCCATCAGACCCTGCAGATATTCTTCTGTTTCCTGCAGATAAGAAAGATATTCCCTCCGCTTTCGTTTTCTTTCCCTGCTTTCATACCCCTTTCGGTACAGATACCCAAGAAGACCCCACAGTACCGTCATCATGGAAGAAATACCTGTCATCAGCAGTCCTGTCCTGAAAAAGCCTGCACCACTTCCACCTTCCGCCTGAAGGCGTCCAGTAAGCAGTGTCGTAAGCAGAATCGGGAGGATCATGGTCATGGAAGGACCAATTGTCAGAAACAACGGCTGCCTGCTTTGTGCCAGTTCTTTCTCGGGCAGTTCCAGCTTAAGCTCCCCACCTGTTACCGTCCACTCCTCCCGGCTCTTCATAACCAGTCCATCTGTTTCCCCAAAATCCTGGTTCCGGAACTGCTCTCTCCTGCCAGTCTCCAGTGCAGGTTTCTCTTCTTCAAACAGGGAAATCCGCAATGTGCCAAAATCAGAAAAACAGAAAAGGAATCCTTTCAGATACAGAATGGAAAGTCCAAGAAGCCGTATCGTTTCCCCACTTTGCAAAATTTCTCTCCCCTTCAGCAGAATTCCTTCCCTGTAAACCCTGCCAGTACATCCAGACTGACTGCCTTCTGCTCCAGAACATATCTCTGCCTGCAATCCCTCCTCTGTCTCCTGCAGTGACAAATGAACCGGCTCTATTCCAGAAAAACAGCGATATACCATTTCATTATTATAATTTCTGCCAATATGTACACGTTGTCCCCCTGACAGGAAAATCCGTTTTCCAAAGTCCAGGCTTCTTCTCCTCCCATACAGAACCACAAGTACTTCCTCACCTGCTTCTGTCTGCAATATACACGGATTTTCTTCTCCTGCTATTTTCCCGTTCATCTCCAGGACTCCCTCTTCCTTCTGCCTCAGGAAGAGAAAAAAAGACTCTGTCAGGTGAAGCTCCTCTGCCGGTATCTGCAGCGTATAATTTTCCCCCACCGCAAAACAGATCTCCTTCTCTGTAAACGCTTTTCCTGCAGACAGAAAAAGAACCATTCTGCGCCCGGATATGCCTCTCTCCAAGGTATCCATGAAAGCTCACCCCTCTTATTCTCTTAAACCAAATGAATCTCGAGCCTGCAATCGGCTCAGTCTGACAGAAAGCTCCTGGTTCCCTGCTTTCCATAAATTCTGTCTGTGTTTTGAAATGATTCCCGGTGTTCAATTTCTCTCCGGGAATTCAGAATCTTTGAAACTGAATAAAGGATATCAGATGACCGCTGTAAGGTCAATATGATATCCTTTATTTTATAAATGTTTTAGTCCCTATTTAGTTTTTGGTATTTTATTTTTATAATTATACTGTGAAAATACCCATATTTATTAAATTTTTGTTATGACAGTGCTACATCCAGCACCATCATAATGAGAAATCCAACCATGACACCAACGGTTCCCAGATTGGAATGTTCTCCCTGATTGGCCTCCGGGATCAGTTCTTCCACGACCACGTAGATCATGGCACCCGCCGCAAATCCCAGAAACCATGGCATGTATGGTGTGATCACCTCTGCGATCATCGTGATCCCGACACCAAAGATCAGTTCCACAAGTCCTGACAGACTGCCATACAGAAAAGACTTTCCCCTGCTCATGCCTTCCTGACGGAGGGGCAGCGAAATTGCTGCTCCTTCCGGGAAGTTCTGGATGCCGATTCCCACAGCCAAGGCAAAAGCCGCTGCATACAGGGATGCATCCTCCGGATGCTGCGCTGCCAGGGCAAAAGCAAGACCTACCGCCATTCCTTCTGGTATGTTATGCAGGGTCACTGCCAGGATCAGCAGCGTTGTCCTTCTGAAGGAGGAGGGAACACCCTCCGCCTTACTTTCTCCCAGATGAAGATGCGGCATCAACATATCAAGCAGCATCAGAAAAATGCCGCCAAGCATAAAGCCCCCTGCTGCCGGAACAAAGGCGAAATTCCCCATATCAGCTGCCTGATCAATGGAAGGGATCAGCAATGACCAGACAGAAGCAGCGATCATAACTCCTGCCGCAAACCCCAGAAATGCTCTCTGCAGATTTTTTCCCATATCATTTTTTAATATGAATACAACACTGGCGCCAAAAGCGGTCATCAAAAAGGTGAAGCCGGTTCCCATGAACGCCCATACAATTCCCTGATTCATGTTTTTCCTCTTTTCTTAATTATATATATGATGTTCAGAACAAAGATGTCACAAAACTGCCTGTATACAGGGCACAGTGTCTGACATCTGTCCTCCATTTCATCATATCATTTTATGACATCCTGACACAACTGACGACAGCCTGCGCAGTTAGTCAAAATTTCTCATTTACAATCCAAAACCTTCTGAAATCATTTTATATAATCCAAAAAGCCTGACACTATCAGTTAATTGCGTATGCCAACCAGACAAAAACAGCCCGCCTGCATTTGCAGACGGGCCATTCTTTTCTCTTATCTGTCAGATGATTACTTCATCTGCTCTTCCTGCTTCTTGATCATTCTACGAACCATCTCGCCACCGATAGAACCGGCTTCCTTAGAGGTTAAGTCACCATTGTAACCTTCCTTTAAGCTCACACCAAGTTCAGAGGCAACCTCAGTCTTAAAACGATCCATAGCAGCTTTTGCTTCAGGAACTTCTACTTTATTAGAAGATTTGCTTGCCATATTCTTTACCTCCATAATTTTTCCGCCTTTCGGCTATCTATTCTTCAAGATAAGCTCTTACGCTGCTTATCCTGAAGTTTTCTTCATTCAAAGCCTTTCGTATCACTTATCTTGTTCATAGTATCTACGCTGCTGAAAAAAATATGTTGGTAAGTTTTGCCTTAAAAATCCCGGAGTCTTTCTTCCTCTTCATCCGGATTTTTTTCTATTTTTTTAACAATAAGATAATAACCGGCATTCTTATTGATCTCCACATAAACCCGGTCTCCGGCCTTATGCTTCAGCAGAGCCTTCCCTATGGGCGATTCCACGCTCACAAGTCCGTTCAGGGAATCACCCCGCATGGTCGTCACAAGCTTATAGGTTTCTTCACTGCCGTCATCTTCAAACTGTACCGTAACTCTGGTATTGACTCCGATCTCATCCTCTCCGGAATCATCCGGTATGATCTCGGCTGTTTTGATCATTCTCTCCAGAAAACGGATCCTGCTCTCATTTTTGTTTTTTTCTTTCTTTGCTGCGTAATATTCAAAATTTTCACTCAGGTCGCCCTGCGCTCTTGCTTCCTTGACAGCCTCCAGAAGTTTTGGCCTGACATTCAACTTTCTGTCCTCTATCTCTGCCTCCATGGCCTGAATGTCCTTTTCTGTTAACTGATTATACATTTCCCCTCATCTCCGATTCATTTCCATTTTACCAGGCTGCATCTGACCAATACTCATACCGCCGGCTTCAAGCTGTACAGTCACCAGCTTCTTGCACAGATACTGGATCAGATCCTTTCTGGTAATAATACCGATAAAACGCTTTCTGTCATCAATCACCGGCACAAAATTCTGATTCATTGCCTTATTCAGCAGATCTTCCATGTTTACATCCACATCCACCGGTTCATTATCCCATTTTCTTTTGATGCTCATAATAGAAATATCTTCCGATTCCTTTACAGAAAGATTTTTCTGCTCCTTAATGCACCAGAGCAGATCTCCCTCTGTCAGTGTTCCCACATACTGTCCGTCTTCACTGATGATAGGCACTGCGGAATACCCATAATGCTCCATCTTTTCCAGTGCCTGACGCAGGGAATCTGTGTCGTGGATATATGCCACCTCATTTTTGGGTGTCAGAAAAAATAAAATATTCATATTGTATTATCCCCAATTATCTGTCTCTTCTGTTTTTACAGCTGGTATACAACCTTCTGTGCCATCTCATCAGCTGCCTGCTTTCCCTTGAGCTTCTCTATGATCGCAAGTCCGAAGGCAATGGCACAGCCCATTCCTCTTGCAGTAATGATGTTGCCGTCTGTGACAGCCTTGTCTGCTGTCCACTCAGCACCTGTCAGTTCGCCTTCCATTCCCGGATAAACAGTAGCCTTTCTGCCCTGCAGATGTCCTCTGTGTCCAAGAATAGAGGGTGCTGCACAGATCGCACAGACCAGCTTTCCATCCTTCATAAAAGCATCTACCTGCTTCATCAGCTCCTCACAGTGCTCCAGATTCTTCGTTCCCGGCATACCGCCCGGAAGCACGATTCCATCGAATGCGCCGAAATCTGCTTCAGAAAGCACCTGATCCATTCCAACTGCAATTCCATGAGATCCTTTCACTGTCTTTTCTGCTGTAATGGAAACCATATCCGCCTGGATATCTGCCCGTCTAAGCAGATCTACTACCGTAAGTGCCTCGATCTCTTCGTAACCCTCTGCAAAAAATACCCCTATACGGTTCATACTCTTCAACCTTCTTTTCTATGTAATCATTCTGTCAGACCAGCACTCCGGAAATTTATATTCCTTCCTTTCCGTGCACTGACTACTGTAATATTATAACATTGTTGCGTTTTGTTTCCAATAAATGAATTGTGAATGTTTTATGAAGGTTTTCTAAAGCAAAAACCTGCAGATCTCCTTAAGCCGGCAAAGGCTACGGAAATCTGCAGGTTCTCAACGTCAGGGATCTGTCATGATCCATACAGTTCATCCTCTTCCATCAGTTTCTTTGTTTCATGGTACAATTTCATTTCAAAATCAAGCAATTCGCAGGCTTCTTCCAGTGATAGTCCCTGCTTCTCCATAAGTTTCTCAACCATCCGTGTGGTAGCAACCTCCTGCCCTGCTTCAAAATCTGCCTTTCTCAGCTTGTATTTTTCCCATTCATCAAAATCCAAAGCACCCATTTCCATTGCCTCCGCTCTGTGTTTTCTCAGGAATTCTGCAAGAATCCCCTGTTCTATGCACTCATTTACAGCCAGATCAACTGCATCCTCCAGATCCATACCTTTCTTTATATAACTCCTTACGCTTTCTATATAAAGCATATATTCATTCAGGCTCTGACATTTTTCCCTGAGGAAATCATTATTTCCTGAATTAATATTCAGTACCGTCACTGTCAGTTCAAGTTCAGGCTCCGCTTCACCTGTAAGATATGCCTCTGACAGCTTCATACGCCTTTGCTGTGGCTGATTCTTTTCTCCATTATAAAATACAAGGAAATGTGGTGCTGGAATCAGTGACAGCTTTCCGCCATACAATGTTCTGCTGTCAACCAGCTTCTGATATTCTCTTGCCACGTAAAAAAGATTCCGCAGCGGCATATTGGGATTCACTGTTGACTGGTGTTCATAAAGGTGCAACTCATCATGTATCAGAAAAGCAATATCGTTTTTCATATTCATATAGATAGCATTTTCCAGTGTTACAACCTGCAGTTCATCCGGATTCTTATAATCGGAATGATTTACTGCATTATATAGTGAAAGCAATCGTTGCTTATCCCGGAAAAGCATACAGAATAACGTATCCTTATAGTTTCTGTTCATCTTCTAAAAATGAACTTTTTTGATTCTGGGTGCATACCCCATTCGTTTTTTCTTCTGTTTTTTCATATTCTACCTCCTGTTCAGGAGATATTGAATATACTTTGTCCAAAAATCTCCTGCTTTTAAAATGAAATGGATTAAAAGCATAGATTTTCAGAATAAAAGACATATCGTGATATGATATTGAAATGAAAACAAATATGCTTTTGTTATTCAGAATATATCATAGCCATTTCTACAATGCAACAGATTATCCGTCTTTATTTATTCGTTTTACAGTGCATCTATAGCAGGTTGCACAAATACAAAATATAGATATGATTTTATATTTCAGTAATATTTATTCTATATATATTGTGCCTCGTATAAGATATCATCATCTTTTCCTGTCCAAATTTCTCCGTTTTTACCAAATCGGAATTCAGTGAATTGATTCTTCCTCCCGATTCCTGTATACTGACTGTAAGAAGCCACAGCATGGAAATCCTTTTCATCTTGGTTTACTTTCATGTCTGCGTGTCAAAAATTTCAGGAGTGTACTATTTTATGGAAATCGAACGCAAATTTACGATCAAAGAACTGCCGGTGGATCTTGACAGCCACACCTGTCTTCTCATTGAGCAGGCTTACCTGAATACCGATCCGGTCATCCGGATCCGCCGTCAGGATGATGACTATTATCTTACTTACAAAGGAAAAGGCCTCATGGCAAGAGAAGAATACAATCTTCCCCTGACCAGAGAGGCCTATGAGCATCTGCTTCCCAAAGCGGATGGCAATATCATTACCAAAAAGCGTTATCTGTTTCCCATTTCAGTTCCCTCCTTCCGGGAGGGCTATCAGCCGGAGAGTATGCCATCTCTTACCATAGAGCTGGATGTATTTGAAGCACCTTTTGCACCGCTTATTATCGCAGAGGTGGAGTTTCCTGATAAGGAAATGGCAGATGCTTTTCTGCCACCGGACTGGTTCCTTGCTGATGTCACCCTGGATAAGCGTTACCACAACTCCAATTTATCGCGGATGAAGGATCCGGCGTCCCTGCAGAATTCCTCTTCCCTGCAGGATCCATCTTTCCTGCAGGGCTGATCTGTGCCTCAGCTGCATGTGATCTCTTTCATTATATTAAGAAAAGTCCTGTCAACCTCGCAGTTTTTCAGTTCAAAGTTTCCGACATAATTTTTCATCTGCTCCCAGGGTATCTTTTTCAGTTCCTTTTGCAGAATATAGCGTGCCTGTAATTCATAAAGCATGGCTCTCACCCGGAAAGACAGCAAATATTCCATATCTGCTTCCATCATGGAGTATCTGTTTTTCCTGCAAAGGGAAAGAAGCTCCCTGGCTTCTGCCTTTTCCTTTTCCTGTGACCAGGATTCCTGTATTTCCAAGGTCAGCCTGATCCATGGCATTTCTCTTTTCAGATATACCAGTCCCATATCCCCAATGTCTTTATAAGTCCATATGACCCAGCTTAAGTCAAATTCTTCAAAAAGCCGCAGGGTATCTTTCATTCTGGTATTCAATAATTCCTCAGAAACACCATCTCTTTCAAATCCAAATTCTCCGCAGATATATGGCTTTCCATATTTTTGACACTGAGTCAGGATCGTTGTCAGCACCTCTCTGAAGAGTACATTAAATTCCTCCCGTGTACAATCTGGCTCTGACAAACGTGGATACCAACAGATAGGATAAAAATGAAATCCAAGGCAGATCTGTGGATCATCAAACTGTTCTAGTTCCCGGAAATCCATGGCAAAATGGTCTCCTTCCAGAACAATCATATGATTCCTGTCAGACTTTCGGATCTCCTGTATTGTCTCCCGGTAGAATTCATTCAATGCCTCCCACTGACACATGGCAGGTTCATTTAGCAGATCATAGCCAAATAAAAACTCCCGGTCAGCAAACCTTTTTGCAATTTCACCCCACAATTTTGTTATCTGTCTCCGAAATACCTGAAACTCCCAGAACTGTGGTATGCCTGTCCTGTTATCACTGTGCCAGTCCGGATTCTGACCTCCCGGTGCAGTATGTAAATCAAGCAGAACATATATCCCATATTTATCACATAAATCCAGTAAATAGGTCAGATAGGTAAACCCCTCTTCTTTCAGACTCTCTTTATTATCATCAATAAAATGTCTGTAGTTGAACGGAACCCGCAAAAAATTGGCACCGCTCTCCCTGATCAGTTCAAAATCTTCTTCCTTTATGAAGGAATATATATATTCCTCCCAGAATTTTCCGGCGTTTGCCTTTCCATATACTGCTTCATAGCTCGCCCGTATTAAACTGTCCGGTGTAGGTAGTCCGATCATATAATGTTCCAGATTCAGCCATGAGCCAATGCCAAACCCTTTCAGTCTGATCTTTTCATTTCCAACCACAAATTGTCCGTTTCTATTCTGAATATATTCCATCATGTGCTCTCAACCTTTTAATCCCGTATAGGCAATTCCTTCAACTAGATACCTCTGTGCACAGCAGAATATCAGAAAAATAGGAAGCAATGCACATACCGTACCAGGCATCAGCAGACCATACTCCGTTTTATATAAAGTACGGAAGGCAGTAAGACCAACCTGTACTGTCTTCAATTTATCATCATTCAGATAAATCATGGAAGACAGGTAGTCGTTCCACATAAAATTAAACGTAAAAATAGTCAGTGTTGCAAGACCAGGCTTACACATAGGTATAATAACCTGAGAGTAGCACTATACCCGTACTGACATCTGCCGGATACGCTGTGTAGAAATGTCTACTGTAAAAACCCAGATCCATAACATACTGAAAAAGCTATCCGCATCAGCCCCGGAAATCATATCTGCTGGCTGCCTTTCCTTCATACAGGCTGCCACTGCCAGAATAGCCACTGCTAAAACTCTTTTCCCCGGCCCTTGCGTTATCTGAGATTCTTCCGGAGAGGAAGTGTAGTCTGCTCACCAGATCACTTTTACTTCCAAACAGCTTTTCCAAAGCATCTGCGTCTGCCGCCTTTAATTTATCCCTGTCCACACTGGCCAGGCCTTCTTTATCAAAGGTAATTCCCACCTGTGCCAGTTCCTCTTTTCTGTTCTCCGGTGCTTCCACAAGCATCTGCCGGTAAAAATCATTTAAGGTGCCGGAAGCATTTCCGAGTGCTTTCACTGTACTGTTATACCCCTGAAACAGTGCTTCAATACTGTCACAGAGCTGCTGATTATCGCCGCTTTCTGCCGCTTTTGCAAACAGACTCTTTTCGCCTTCCTGCTGCAGAGTCTTTGCAGCCTTTTCTAATCCGTCTGCCTCTTTTTCCAGCTTCTCATACTTTTTCCGGTTTCCGGAATCTGTTTTTGCAGATGTTTTGCTGCTTAATGCTTCCAGCATGGAATTCTGCGAATTTCCCTGCTTTACATAATCAAGAAGTGACGCATTGTTAACCGGTATTCCTGCCTTTCTTGCCGATTCATTTACCATCTGTGTTGTAATTCTCATCTGATTTCCTCCTGTTATCCCTGCCTGTACCTTTCCACTCGGTATTGCTATCCTTCCAGAGGGCATTCCCGCAAAAGTCTGTGCTGCCATCACGTTCTGTACTGCCATCAAAGCTGTTGATGCCTCTGCCTGCGCATTCTGCCACTCCCTTGCCGCGATCTCTCTTGACAGCATAATGGCACTCTGCTCCTGAATGATCTGTCTGATCCGCATATGGCGACGGTACCACCACGAATCATCCTTCTTTTTGTTTTTCTCTTTTTCTGCAGAACCTGTATCCTTGTTGAAACTCCATCCTATATGTTCCTCAATGGATGCACCAAATTTCTCGATACATACCCCGGAGCTCTGAAACGGGAAATGAACTGACCGGTTCTCTATTGTATATCCCAGTACCCAGGCCTCATAATCCGGATCATTTTTCATCTGTTCCCAGCCTTCTTCTGTAATCGACCAGATTTCCGTATCATTCATCTGGGAGCTATCACGGGGGATCCTGTCCATCAATTCACTGAAAAAAGCTTTATATTCCTCCATGGTCATGTCCTGTCTGGATACCTTGTCTGCGCCATACTTCTGAATATGTTTCTTTCCTGCACGGACCTGTTTGTCTACTGTCTTTGCCTCCTCCGGGTTTCTCTGTTTAAAGTCAGCCACTGCATTTCTGTATTCCTTTTTGATCTGCGAGGCAAAGGATTTCCCGGTTTCCTCTGCCGGTGCTGTTTCTTTGCTGCTGTATCTGCGCTCTGCAGACTGCACCTTCGCACATAAGAAATTTACCTGTCCGCTCATGCTTCTCCCTCCGATATTTCCTTCCCTGATCCTGCAACTTTTCCTTACACCTGAGATATCGGAAGCTTTTTCTTCCCTGTTCATTTCTTTGTAACGAACAGGCTGTTTTTTGTAATGAAACACATCCTGCCTGCAGGGTCCTCCGCCTGCGGCGGGTCGCTTTAAGCGACATCAAAAAAAGCGGGAATTTTCATTCCCGCCCTTGAAGCATCACTGTCAGTTCAAACTGCCCGTCTTCTGTTTTTATTTCTGCCCGTCCAAGGTATTTTTCCGCACAGGCCTCTATATTCCGAAGTCCCAGTCCATGCTTTGCAAGATCCGGCTTCGATGTCTTTATCTTTTCTCCCTGCCTGATAAGAGTTCCGTTAAAGCTGTTCCAGATCGTCAGGAAAAACATATTTTTCCGCCGGTAAGCTGTCATCTCTATTTCCTGCTTTGTCCCTGCACCAGCCTGCTTTTTACAGGCTTCTATGGCATTTTCCAGTCCGTTATTAATCAGGATACTCAGGTCAAAGGCATCTATCTTCATACCTGCCGGGAACAGGAAATCCGTCTGAAAAGCAATCCCGTTCCTTTCCGCCAGTCTGGCATATCTTTGAATGACCACATCAGTCACCGGATTTCCCGTATGATATTTCATATCGAGCTGATCCACCGACTGCTGCAGGGAATCCAGGTACTGGCGCAGGGCTTCCTGCCCGTTTTCCTTCCCGTTCTGCTTCATCAGTGCATCCATGTCGGCAATATAATTTTTCATATCATGCCGCATGCCCTGGATACCTTCATACAGCCCTTCCATATCCCCGATATGTTCTTCCAGTTCCCTGATCCTGCTCTGATAAATCTCCGTTTCTATCCTTCTGTTGCTTTCCTCTGTCAGCTTCTGCACCATTTTCGCCGCAGCGATCATCATCCCGATGCAAAGCATGGCAATTCCCGGAATCAGCACATTCATTTCCGGATAGTCATCCAGCAGAAGCTGCATATCCGAACCCCTGACAGAAAACAGGATACTGCGGATCATCACACAGAGGAAAAGGCCGATCGTCCCCGGAAACAGCAAAAACAGCCACTGCCATTTCTGCGTGATCTCTCCGGTCAGTATCTTCCGGATCTCCCAGATCACCAGGAAAGTAAACACCAGGCCGGACATGTTACATAATACATTCCAGAAAATCTGTATTGCTTCCAGTCTTTCTAAAAATACTGCCTGACCGGCCGTCTGGCCTTCCAGATATCTGCCTGTGCACCATGCTGTCATAAGCTCCAGCAGCTTTTTCAAAAGAGGATATAGGCCAAGCCGGATCAGCTCTGTTACTGCATAGAAGCTTATCACCTCATACCCGGTTTTCAGCCTGCTCTCCCTGAATAAAATCCTGCATAAGAGATATGTGAGAAAAAGTCCAAGAAGCAGCACCGTTATGCTCTGTCGGCTTTCCAGTATCTGCGTGTTCCCACCATACAGCAGGCTTCTGATTCCTTCCGAATTATGCAGGGAAAAATGCACTGCCAGATATGCTGCCACCAGAATGATAAGATCCGTATATCTGTTTTTCAAAGAAAACTGTCCATCCTTTACCAGAAAGCTTCCGTTTTGGAAACAGTCATTATCTCTCTGGCAGGAATTTTCCTGCTCTTTCCCGAAAAACCGGCTCTCGGACGTCCATAACAGTATTGCCAGAAGCAGCCCCTGCCCCAGATAAAATATAATATCTAATATGTAATAAACCATCCTTGCTTTTATTCCCTTCTCAGGTAATTCATATATGCCGCCACAAAATCATGGTACTTCGCCTTTGCCAGATAAACCACCGCCCCGTTCTTCATTGTAATACCAGTATGATCATATCCGCTCACCTCTGCCAGATTTACCAGAAATCCCCGGTGGGAACGGAAAAACCCTTCTCCCAGGCTCTTTTCCAGATTTTCCATTTTTTCATAAAAGGTGTAACAGGGCTGCACCATATCTTTCACATATAAGGTGATCTTTCTCGCCGTATTCTCTGCATAAACAATATTGCTGACCGGGATATTCACATAACTGCCTCCCGTTTTGACCATCAATGTTTCTTCCGTCTTTTTCTGCAGCTGGCTGACTGCCTTTTCCATCACTTCCCTGAATTTCTGTTCATTTAGCGGTTTCAGCAGATAATGAAATGCTCCCACATCATATCCGTCAAACACATATTCCCTGAGTGCTGTTATAAAAATAATGATCACATCTGATTTTCTGCGAAACTGCCTGGCCACCTCTACGCCATTTAAGTTCGTACCCTCTCCCTCCCTGTTCAGGGAAATATCAAGCAGTACAATATCAAAAGGAGTTTTGCTGTTTAAAAGTGCCTCTCCGTTTCCAAATACGCTGACCTCTGCTGTCATGCACTGCTCTGTCAGCTTCTGCAGATATTCTCTTATGGGCTGTTCGTCATCACAGATCGCTACCTTCAGCACCTCTTTTTCTCCCTCCGGTCAGACTATTTCCTTCTGCTGTCATTTATATATATCGGCAAGATAACATTTTCCCTGATGATCTGATATAACTTCAAAGCTGCTTCAAAGTCACTTCAAGGTCAACTTCAAGGTCGCTTCAAAGTCAACTTCGCAGATATTTTACCAGATGACACCCTGTGCCCGGCATATAAAATAAGCTGCCGCACCCTCGTACGACAGCTCCGCTTTATCTTTGATTCTCAGAAACAATTTTTATTCCTGTGCCATCATCCTGACTCTGGCAAGTGCCTTCTTCACAGGTGGAAGGGAGATCACGATCAGTGTGATCACAGCTTCTGCCAGGATATAGGAATAATTATAAACGATCGGGTAAATGGCTGCCAGCGACTTTGGGAAATTATCCGGCATATAATCCATCCAGTATAAGTAGCCGCCAATTGTATGGAACAGGCCTCTTACCAGAATCGCCAAAATATATCCCTTTATCAGTCCATTCTTTTTCTGGTAAAAGAATCCGGACAGCCCAAGCGCTGCGAAGGCAAAAATGTAATCCATACATGCCTGCATGGGCGAAAGGATATAGCTGCCTCCATCCTGTGCAAATTCCAGGAAACCATAGGCAAAGCCGGACATAAGTCCCACCTCAGGACCATACCAGTAACCGATCAGTACTACAAAAAGCATGGAACAGAGAGTAACAGATCCTCCAAAGGGCATGGAAAACACTTTAATATAGGAAGTGGCAAATCCAAGCGCCAGTGCTGCTGCACAGAACACGATCTGTCTGGCTGAAAAGCCCTTTTTCTCTTTCTTCTCGTGTTCTCCTTCAACTGGCTTTTTCCTGAGGAATGCAGAAAGAACGATCAGCAGAACGATCAGCACTCCTATACAGATTGTTCCTGTCTGAGTCAGGGAAAAATACCCATCCTCAGTGTTAATAAAGTTTGACATAAAAAAACCTCCTTGTAAAAATGGTCACAGGAGGGGCTTTCAACTGCTTCCCTACGCCGGTATTATCCGGTTCAGGTGATGAGGGTTAGAATCAGACTTCCGATTCAATCTCAGCGTTAGCTCCCCTAGCGATAACAATACAATAAATCACATCCTTCTGTTTGTCAATTCCTTATACCTGTAAAATGATCACACCGAAAATGATCACATCACAGGAAAAAGCAGTCAAGGGGGAGTTGACTGCTTTTTCTAATACTGAGAGATATAAATGATGGCGGGGTGAAAGCCCCGGTATCGCAACTTAAAGTATGATATTCACCTGTTCCTTATTCATCCATTTCTGGATATTCTCAAATACAATTTCTGCCCTGATCTCCATGGATTCGTCTGATGCAAAAGCAATATGGGGTGTAACAATTGTATTTATGCTGTGTAAAAGAGGATGATCCATGGGAAGAGGCGGCTCCATTTCAAACACATCTACCCCGGCACCTCTCAGATAACCACTGTTCAGGGCATCTGCCAGTGCCTTTGAATCCACAATAGGTCCTCTTGCCGCATTGATCAGAATCGCTCCCTTTTTCATCTGTGCAATTCTGTCCTGATTGATCAGATTTCTGGAATCCTCTGTTAAAGGACAGTGCAGTGTCACAATATCTGATTTTGAAAGCACCTCTTCCAGGGTACCATAATGTAAATATTCCGGCGCATTCTTCTTCGGGAACAGATCATAGGCTGCTATCTCACATCCGAACAGATGGCAAAGCTCTGCAACCCTGGAACCGATTGCTCCGGTTCCTACCACACCTACTGTTTTTCCTTTAAGCTCTCTTCCTACCAGTCCATCCTTGGTCATTCCCTTTCTGCAGCGTTCCTCTACCTGCGGTACATTTCTCAGGAGAGAAAGCATCATGCCAAGTACAAGCTCTGCCACAGATTCATTTGAATATCCGGAAGCATTGCTGACAGCGATCCCTTTTTCTTTAGCTGCCTGCAGATCCACATGATCCACTCCGGTAAATGCTACATCAATAAATTTCAGGTTCGGACAGGCAGAAATTACCTTACCGCTTAATGGCATATTGGCAATCATAACGATATCTGCATCCCCGATCTCCTGTATCTGTACTTCGGGATCATCATTTCTTTCATAACACTGAAAGCTATGTCCCTCCTGCACAAGCATATCTGTATATTTCTTCATGCATTCCTTTGAAACTGACAACGATTCTAATAAAACAATCTTCATTCTGCTATCTCCTCTTATATTTCTGCCCCCAGTCTTCTGGATATCTTTTTTGAAATTTCCAGCAGATAGGGAACCTTTTCCTGAATATTTTCAAGTGTCATTCTAGTCGTCGGTCCGCTGACACTGAGTCCGGCTATGATCTCGCCTGTATAATTTCTGATCGGGACAGCCACACAGCGCATTCCCATTTCACATTCCTCATCATCTATAGAATAACCACACTCTCTGGCTGTTTCCCTTTTATTAAAAATCTCTTCCATGGTTGTACATGTATTTTCAGTATATTTAACAGGCTTATTTTTCTCGTAATAATCGCACAATTTCTCCCATGGATGATTCAGCATGAAAAGCTTTCCAACACCTGTGCAGTATAAAGGCGCTACTTTTCCGATTCTCTGCGTTGTGCATAAAGCCTGCCGCTCACACTGTATCACCTCAAGATACACAACTGACATATTTTCTTCTTCAGACAGATTGACTGTCTCTCCGAAATACCGTGATACCTCTTTCATAAAGGGCAGGCAGATATTCCTGATACTGGTATGTATTTTAATATTATTCGCTATTCCACACAGCTTGTACGTCAGCGAATATCTGCCCGTATCATCCTGAACCACATATCCTTTATTTTCAAGAGCCATCAAAAAGCGCAATGTTGTACTGACATTCATAGATGCCTGACTGGCTAAGCTCTGCAGCTTTACCGGCTCCGACCATGTAGATAATAATTCGATCAATGTCAGTAATTTTTCAGATGACTGATTTGCCTCTGTCACTTTTCTGGCTGGTTTAATATTGGTCAAATTGTTTCCCTCATCATAAAAAAGACTCTACATCCCTGCGGATCCTTTCAGCATCCTCTTCTGTCAAAGCGATCTCTGCTCCCTTGATATTGCTTTCAAGATGCGTGATCTTTCTGGCTCCACAAAGAATGTTTACTCCTGGCTGCTTTAAGATCCATGCTATTGCCAGATGCTCCAGCTGACAGTTATACTTTTCACAGAGATCCATCCACGAATCAAACATCTGAAGCATCCTCTCATGACACTCCTTCTTTCCCCATGGCTTATTGACAAATCTCTTCTGATCCGGTGTATCCCGCTTCTGCCGGAACTGCTCTGTCAGCACACCCTGCTCCAGGGGAGAATAAGCCTGTAACAGGATTTTTCTTTCCTGACATACCGGTAACAGCGTTTCCTCCACCTTTCTGTCTAAAAGGCTGTATTTTTCCTGAATGATCTCAATATCTGCATAAGTACAGTATTCATTCAGAACCTCCGGATTCATATTTGAAGCTCCAATTGCACGGATTTTTCCTTCCTTTTTCATCCGGTTCAGTTCATCCATCGTTTCCTCTACAGGAACAGCGTATGTTCCAAATACCGGATAATGCACATAGTAAATATCAATATACTCTGTTTTTAACCGTTTCAGGCTATTTTCCAGATCTTTTCTGATGCTTTTTGCTGACAGATTTCTTACAATCCTGTGTCCGTCTCTTTCCACATGCAGCTGTCCTATATTTCCCTCATCCCAGCTCAGTCCGCATTTGGTTGAAAGGATAACCTTATCCCTGATCCCCTTCAAAGCCTCTCCAAGAATCTCTTCACTTTTTCCCATTCCGTAGGCAGGAGCAGTATCAATCTGTACTATCCCCATTTCCACAGCTCTCCGTGCTGTATCAATTGCCTGCATTTCATCTGTCTTTCCCCAGATTGCATCACCACCAAAGGCCCATGTTCCAAGAGACATGACAGGTATTATAATTCCACTTTTATTCAGCTTCAACTGTCTCATATATCCTGTTCTCCTTATCATTCCTTTACGCCGCTTAACATAACACTCTGTACGATATATTTCTGTAAAAACAGGTACACGATCATAAGCGGTATTGCACCAAGCACGGAAACTGCCAGTCTGGGTCCCAGATATCTTGCGGTTTCTGAAGCATTAAACATAGCAAGACCAACGGATATGACCTGTTTTTTAGGATTTGAAACAACAACTAACGGCCAAAGGAAATTATTCCACTGGTTCACAACCTGGAAAATAACCAGCGTTGCGATGACCGGTCCGCATAAAGGAAGAATGATCTTTAAAAAGATATACCATTCTCCCGCACCGTCAATGGATGCTGATTCCCTCAGGGAATCCGGTATACTGTCGATAAACTGTCTTGCCAGAAAGATCCCATATGCCCATGCAAAGGAACCTAAGATCAGCGGCCACCATGTATCCAGCATATTCCAATCACGATACTGTAAAAAAAGAGGAATCATACGCACTTCAAACGGGATCATCATGACCGCCAGAACCATGAGGAACAGAATTCCCTTACAAGGAAATTTCCCCTTGGAAAAAGCATAACCGCAAGCCATTGCAGTAAAAACAGATATCGCTGTGTTGATCAGTGTCAGCAAAAATGTATTGATATAATAACGGGCAATTGGAATTGCCTCCAATGCATACTTATAATTAAAGACAGAAAATTCCTTGGGAATAAACCGGGGTGGATTGGGTACCACGTCTATGGTCGTTGCATCAAAGCTCATGGAAATTGCCCAAAAAATCGGAATCAGTACGATTACCAGTGCCGCTCCCAATATCGTTATTAAAACAGCCTGACTAAATATCTTTTTCTTCTTCATACGCAAGCACCCCTAAATCGTTTTCGTTACCTTTAAGTTAATCGCAGTAACCGTAAATACAATAATAAATAAGATAACCGCTCCGGCACAGGACAATCCATAGCTCGGATTTTCAAAGCTGTACTGATATATATACATCAATATCGTCTGTAAGGATCCTGCCGGCTTACCGGATGACGAATTTCCTGACAAAATATACAGATCGGTAAATCTGCTGAAGCCGCTGATAATACCTGTTATAAACAGAAAGATGAAATTATTACGCATAAGTGGTATCGTAATATACCGCCATCTCCGGAAGCTGCCTGCACCATCCATCATCGCAGCCTCATACAGCTCAGTAGGGATAGACTGAAGCCCTGCCAGACAGATCAGCATGTTATAACCAAGTGTAGTCCATATCTGGATAATGCTTGCCCCTACCTTTGTCAGAGAAGGATCTGATAACCAGCCAATCTCTATTTTTTTACCAAGGATATTAGAAAGCGCCAGATTGATCAGTCCGTTGTCTACCTGTAATATGTACTGGAAGATCAGCACGATGCTGACTCCTGTTATAATATTAGGCATATAGAATCCAAGCCGGAATACCGTTTGTGCCTTTTTATTCCTTACCCCGTTTGCACCACAGGCAATCACAAATCCCAAAGGGATTGCCAGTAATGACATCAACGCCAGAATCAATGTATTCAGTATCGATTTTCGAAAGCCGCTGCTCTCCAACAGCACCTTATAATTTTGGAAACCCACATTACTCTGTATTTCCCCGATCACATTTACATCGTGAAAGCTGTAATTCACAGCCTTGATCGTTGGGATATAAGTCAGAATCAGAAGGCAGATAAATGTCGGTAACAGAAAAGTCAGCCAGATCAGATTCTTTTTCCATTTATAAACATTTTTTCCAAAATTCCGAGATCCAATTTTCTTATTCATCCAATCTCTCCCTTTCTGTCTGGGATGTGCGGGCTTTCACACACGGTGAAAGCCCTGCTCCATTTTTGTTTCTTTATTGATAGGATGCCGCCTGTTCCTCATAAGCAGCCTGAATATTTTCAGCAGCCTCCTCTGGTGTCAGATCACCTGCAAACATCGCAGACAGTCCATTTGCCTTGAATGCATTGGAACTTCCAAGGAATGCATCATCATACTCACTTGCAAAAATAGTGAAGTTATCGGGTGTTGCTGCCAGTGTATTGAAGAATACATCTGCAAAAGGAATATTTTCAGCTGATAACCGCTCAATAGCCTCCTTGTTATTCGGGATCTTACCGCTTTCCCAACACCAGTCTGCAATGTCCTGATTTGTTGCCATCCATTTGATGAATTCCCAGCATGCTTCCTTATTCTGTGCATTCTTTGCGATTGCCATATTCCAGTCACCGGTAAAGTTTGCCCAGCCCTCACGTCCATTTTCCAGTACCGGGGAATATGCATAGCCATAACGGTCTGTCAGACCAAGGCTTTCTGTTTTCTGGTAATTGGATACCAGGTTCTGTGAATACCACATAGCAATATTATTATTTTCTGTTCCAAAGTTTTCTGCTCCACGTCCTTCCAGGAAGCCCTTAGGACATGTCTTTGCCAGTTCATCTACGAATTCGAAGCCCTTCAGTGCTTCAGGAGAAGTATAGTTCACCTTCGTATCCATCTGCTTGTCTGCATATTCAATTACCTTAGTATCCTTTGAAAAATAGTAGCCGATCAGGGAACGTCCTACCCAGTCACTGCTTGCACCGTCAATATAATAGCCATATGTCTGCTCACCAGTCACCGGATCTGTACCTGTCATTTTCTTTGCCGCATCAAGCACATCTTCCCATGTCCATGTCTCATCAGGATAGTCAAGTCCATAATCATCAAAGATCTTCTTATCATACATAATAGATGTTGCTGCCGCTGTGATCGGGATACCGGTAGGAACCAATTTTGTGTAATTGGACTTATCTGCTCTTCTGTAGGAATATTTCAGTAAAAGTCCATCCAGGAACTCTCCGTCCTTTTCCGCATAAGGTGTCAGATCTTCTACTATATCCACAATACTTGCACCATGTACAACAACGTCAACCTGGTTTGCTGCCGCTACTGTTGTCAGCTTTGCCTGCCAGCTGTCCCACGGAATACCTGTCAGCTGCAGCTCTACATTAGGATGCTCTGCCTCATATAACTCCTTGATCACATAGTAACCTCTGACTGTCTGCTTGGTAACAGGATTTGTTGTATCATTTTCATTTTCCATAGGTCCGACAACACGGATAACTATCTTCTCTCCTGAATCGGATGCTGCAGTTTCTGTACCTGCCTGCTGCTCAGCTGTGTCTGCTGCTGTGTCTGCTGCTGCGGCGCTTCCTCCATCCTGTGTACCCTTACTGCTGCCGCACCCTGCAAGCAGCATTACTGCTGCAAGTGACAAAGCCGCTACTGCTTTCATTTTTCTCTTCATAACCATACCTCCTTTGATTGTGTGACAGTTCCTATAGACTGTCGTTTTATTTATTTTCTTTTAAGCTTCACATGTGTACTGCCTAACGGTGGTACCTCCACCTTTATCGTGTGTAATGTTGTGTCAAAATGGATATACCCGCCCGGTGTATATCGTTGAATTGCATAATCATCATGAAAACAGATATCGTCTTCCACGTATAATACCGGCTTTCCATAAAACATATTTCCCATATTGCCAAGCCCGATATGCAGCGTGCCATCCTCATGTATCTCATACTGATAAATCTGTCCTTCTGACGCATGAGCAATATTTCCGCATACCCTGTTCATTAAATGTGCATTCAATCTATCTACATCATCCGGTAATTCTTCCGCAAAGCTTCTCATTGTGAATTTAAAATTCCACCTTGCCAGGGTCTTTGGCCATTCATAGGAACGACTTACATACATTCGTAATCCTGTATTCTCCCCTGCTTCCCTTATCGTTGTACCTGCATAAATCCCAGCCTCTGTCTGAAGCCCTATTAGTACCTGTGCATCTACTGCCTGGAACAGTGCCTTGTCTTCCGTTCTGCTTTTGGTGTTATAAACCGGCTTTACAGAAACAACCTGTTCTACAAACTTACCATCCTTTACACAGGCCAGTGCATCACAGTCAATGCCCTTCCAGTATTTCTCTATTGCTTCCTGATCCAGACAGAGACAGTCAGCTTCCTTCGCTTCCGCTCTTTTCAGTCCCAGCTCACGGATCAGATATTCATTATCGGTATTTCCGATCACAACGATCCCGGCTCCCTGCCTGTTCTTCTCAAGAAGTGCCTCAACCTCTTCGTTGGTGATTCCCATAGGATTGACAAGAACATATCCGTCTGCGTTACTTTTCTTCAGATTCTTACTGTTAACAGCACAGTGGATCGATGCACCTGCCATAATGGCTCTTAATCCCGGAGCTGTCAGCTCCCACCGTTCGCCCCTGTCCAAATGATACTGATACACTGCATCTGAAAATACAAGCACAGGTCCGTTTGTTTTCAGAATGGGTTCTTCGAATCCTATATCCCATCTGTCCTTCAGGAATTTCCAGTCCTGCTTCTCCAGGTCTGTTCCAAAAATAAACTGTAGTCCCTCTGTTGCGCGGATATAATTTCCTTCCTCATTGATAAAGGTTGTACTTGGCAGTGATAATGACTGTCTCTCCAGCGCATTTGGCATATCCTTAACTGCAATCCAGTGCTCCGGTGCATTGCAGGTGGCAATTGCCCAGTACAGATGCAGATCCGGTGCATATGCCCTGCTTGTCACAAAGCTGACAATTTCACCGGCTTCCCATACATACAGCCACTCACCGCCTCTGTGTCCCCAGTTTTCCTCTCTTGCCTGGATGCAGACTGCACCCACACCGCTTTCGGACAACAGCTTATAATCCACACCGTAGTCATAAATTGCATCTACAGCTCCTCTTGCCCAGGGATCCATGGAAACAAATTCTTTTCCATGCTTTTCCAATCCCTGTTTCATTTTTTTAAAGAAAGAAGCCCACCTCTGCGCATAAAACTTCATCCAAAGAGACCGGTTCCCGGGATCATTCCAAATAAAGTCTGCCTGTTCAGACGTCTTCTCACCCTTAACCTTTATTCCTGACCAGGTTTCAAACTGATCGATCATATCCGGATGGAAATCTCCATCCTTCAGCATAACGCCAAGACCGCACCAGCCATCCCCTGCCAGAAAGCCATCCATATGAAAATCCTCCAGATACCTGATCAGA
This sequence comes from Lachnospiraceae bacterium OM04-12BH, assembly GCA_003490145.1. Lineage (GTDB taxonomy): Bacteria > Bacillota > Clostridia > Lachnospirales > Lachnospiraceae > Suilimivivens > Suilimivivens aceti. Next base: position 108,208 of record QULQ01000003.1, on the reverse strand, counting down.
TCTTCCAGAAATACATCTTCATAGTAGCGTCCATCCGGAAGCCTTCTCAGCGGATTAATGGATCCTGTACTATTCCTTAAGGAACCGCCATCCCTTGTCATGATGAAAATATCATATTCATCTGCATGCTCCATAAGCCATTCTGCTCTGGTATTGTATTCATCATGTATATTCGGCTGGGCAAGTGCACCAAAGAAAAATTTGGTTCCTGCCTTATGCAGTTCCTCTACCAATCCGTACAGCTGCCTCTGACTCCAGACGTTACCACCCGGCATTTCTCTTTCGCATGTCCACAGGTAAGGCACTGTCGCATTATCAATGATCCCGTTATAGGAATGAACCTGTTCTACAGAGCATTCCAGCAGGGTAACAGCATCTGGAACAAACCCAAGCGTTTCCAAATAATTATGTACCCCATAATCCTTCTCCCTGTTGTCAAATGCCCTTAAATCGAGCGAATCCAAAATATGATAATTCATACCTTCACCTCACTTGTTTTTTGAATTTCATTATTTGAAATTTAATTTCATTTCTTAATCATAGTATATTCCATGCAGCAGAAAATGTCAATCAGATGCTTGTTTTTTTACTTTGTCAAAATAGTATTGTTCCACTTCTCCGATCCGTTTCACCTTGGGAAGTGATCCTCCGCCGGAGAACTCTGCTTTTAGCCAGATATCAACCAGGCATTTAGCCAGCTCCTTCCCGATCACTCTTTCTCCCATGCAGAGGATCTGTGCGTCATTGCTTTTTCTGGCTCTCTCTGCAGAATACGGGTCATGACAGACTGCTGCCCGTATCCCCGGGACTTTATTGGCCGTAATAGCCATTCCGATTCCAGTTCCGCAAACCAGAATGCCCCGCTCATATTTTCCTTCTGCTACTGCCTCAGCTACCTTCCTTGCTATATCCGGGTATAAAACAGTTTCTCCCTCTGCCGCTCCGTAATCCTCATATTCAACACCGATATCAGACAAATGCTCCATTATCGTCTTTTTCAGCTGATATGCTGCTTCATCACAGCCAATTGCAAGTTTCACCCGATCACCTCCATTATACCGTCTGCAAAGCTCTGAAGCAGGATACAGCAGGATACAGCCCCGGCATCCAGTACACCTCTTGACCGTTCCCCAAGTCTGCTGGCACGTCCGAATTTTGCTATCATATCCTTCGTGGAATCTCTTCCACTCTCTGCAGCCTTTTTCATCTGTACAAGGGCAGTCTGCATATCCGCACCCTCCTGGCCGGCTTTTTCCAAAGCTGCCACTGCAGGTGTCAGTGTATCCATCAGCGTTTTATCGCCTGTTCTTGCTCCAACAAGCTCTTCCAGCTCCTTTTTCGCCTGATCCAGCATCTGGTACAGATCTGAAACTGTAATCTCATCTTTTCCATCTGCTTCGTCTGCCATTGCCATAAATACAGTTCCGTAGATCGGCCCCATGGAACCGCCGATTTCATTAAGCAGAATCATCCCCAGCTCTCTCAGACCTTCGCTCAGATCAAACGTTTCCTTTTCAAACCGCTGCTGAAACAGGCTAAAGCCTTTATTCATATTCATCCCATGATCACCGTCTCCGATCAGGCCGTCAATTTCACCGAGGTAATCCTTATTTTCTTTAATTCCACTGACCATCCTCATCAGAACAGGCTTTCCATCCTTGTTATGAAACGCTTTCATCCCTTCTCCTTCCCTTTTTGCTTCAATCCTACTGTATTAACAGGCATATCAAGGAGCTCCTTTAATTCCTCATCAAGCTTCATTAATGTAAGCGTTGCACCCATCATATCTAATGATGTAAAATAATTTCCCACATATGCTCTGTAGACTGCAATTCCTTTTTCCTGCAGAAGCTTTTCCACCTCATTGTATAATACATACAATTCCATTACCGGTGTCGCCCCAAGCCCGGAAACCAGCACTGCAACCTCATCACCTGCTTCAAAAGGATAGTCCGGCAGGATGATATCTGTCATTCTCTTTGCCATTTTATCAGCCGTTTCCAGCTCACACACTTCTATTCCAGGCTCTCCATGGTGTCCTATCCCTACCTCCATAGTGCCATCCTTGATCTCAAAATTGGGATGTCCCACTGCCGGAAGTGTACATGGTGTCAGACCAATACCAACACTCCTCGTATGGTCAATTGCCTTTTGTGCTGCATTGATCACCTCATCAAGTGAACCGCCCATTGCAGCCTTGGCACCGCCACATTTCCACATAAAGATCTCCCCGGCAACTCCTCTTCTCTTTTCTCTCTGATTCTTAGGAGCGCTGGCCACATCATCATTGGCAATCACTGTCTTTATCGTCAGGCCCTGCTTCTGTGCCATTTTCACAGCCATTTTTACATTCATGTTATCCCCGGAATAATTTCCATAGAGACAGGCTACTCCCTTTCCCTGATCTGCACATTTGGCCGCATCAAGAAAGGCAACTGCTGTAGGGGAAGAACAGATTTCACCAACTGCTGCAGCATCGCACATATTTTCTCCAACATAACCAATGAATGCCGGTTTATGTCCGGAGCCGCCTCCGGTGATCACGCCAACCTTTCCTTCGCCTTTGCATCTGGCTTTAACAACCCGCTTATTTTCCGTGGCTTCTACTATATCACTATTTGCTTTCAGAAAGCCGCTCAGCATCTCGTCTACAATATTGTCCGGATCATTGAGAATCCTCTGCATACTATCCCTCCATTCCCGGTACCAGAACAACCTTCATTGCTCCATCTTCTCCGGTCTGTGCCAGATGAAATCCTTCTTCCCACTTCTCTAACGGGAATTTATGACTTACCACTCCGGCAGTCGGCAGTTTCCCATTGTCAATCCATTCGATCACCGTGTCATAGCAGTAGGGACTCAGATGTACACCAAGAAGATCCAATTCTTTTCTGTCAGATATGATGCTCCAGTCCACAGATACCTTTTCTCCAAATACAGAGAATTCAACAAAACGTCCCAGCTTACGGATACAATCCAGTCCCTGCTGTACACTGGATGGATGTCCGGTTGCTTCAATATAGATATCACAGCCATATCCGCCTGTCATCTCCTTGATCTTAGACACCACATCTTCTTTTCCCGGATTCATGACGATATCCGCCCCAAATTCCTTTGCTTTTTTCAAGCGCTCATCGTTCATATCCAAAACTACCAGACACTTGGGATTTGCCTGTCTCAGGGCTCCGATCATTCCGAGTCCCAGTGTTCCTGCTCCTGACTGCACCACAAAGTCTGTCGTCTTCGGCTGTGCCCTGTCCACACAATGAAATGCACATGCATATGGCTCGATCAGAGCAGCCTTCTCAACAGGCATATCTGCGGGTACCAGATATGGAAGTGCTTCCTTCGTCAGACGTACATATTCAGCCATACCGCCATTTACATTATTCTGGAAGCCAAAAAGGTCGTGCTTTTCACACATCCAGTGTCTTCCGGTTTTACAGAACATGCATTCGCCGCAGGGAACAATCTGTTCAGGACAGATTCTGTCTCCAATTTTCCAGTTTCCCTTGACCTTATCACCAATTTCCACAACCCTGCCAACAAACTCATGGCCAGGGATCATAGGTGCCTTAATGTAGGGAGGATTTCCATCACCGCCCCAGAAGCTCTTTGCACCATGGAAGGCCTTCACATCACCTGCACAGATCCCACAGGCTTCTACCTTCAGGATCATTTCACCCTCTCCTGCTCTTGGGGTATCCACGACCTCAAATCTGTAATCGCCCGGTGCATAAGCAACAATTGCTTTCATCTTTTTTGGTAACTCTCTTGCTGTATCCACTTGCTTCCCTCCTTTTTGGAACTTCTTTTGTGAACTGCTTTTGTAAATTCGTTTTGCAAAAGTTTATGTTATAAGTTTATACGAACATTTTTTATTAGTCAATGACATATAATCAAAAAAAATATATATTTTTTTGTGCATTATACACAAAGCTTGCTGTTTGCAACAGGATGTGTTATTCTGAACAAAGCATTGGTATAATTTTTAGAAAGAGAGCTTTACCCTTATGAATGGTCAACCAAATCCCATAACCCGCAAGCGGGTATATGAGCTGATCTACAAAACACAACGTATTTCCAAGCAGGACATTGCATACCAGCTAACGCTCAGCTTACCAACGGTATCCCAGCAGCTGCAGAGTCTGGAAGCCTCTGGTCTGATCGAAAGAAATGGCTCCTTCGCTTCTACCGGCGGCCGTAAGGCGCAGATTATATCCTGTATCTATGATGCCCGGATTTCCATCGGAATTGAAATCCGTCTTCATACGCTTTCCATGGCAGCTATTGACCTGAGAGGAACCCTGCTCCACACTATCCAATACGCTGTTTCCTTTTCCAATACACCGGATTATTTTGAACTGCTGGGTGAAAAGCTGACTCATTTCCTGACTTCACTTACATACCCATCTTCTTCTATTCTGGGTATCGGTATCGTACTGCAGGGACTGATCTCTGCGGATGGAAAAACAGTTACCTATGGAAAAATCCTAAATTGTACCGGTCTGACCGTAAGGGCCATTTCCAAATATCTGCCCTTTCCCTGCACAATGATCCATGATGCTGAGGCCGCAGCTACCCTGGAGCTATGGCAGCAGCCGGAAAAGAAAAATGCAATATTCTTTCATATACGGGAAAATCTGAGTGGTGCTCTTATCGTAAATGGAAAATTCCTGAAGGGTTGTGAATTAAAAAGTGGTGTTTTTGAACATATGACAATCATACCAAACGGAAAGCCCTGCTATTGCGGCAAGCGCGGATGTATGGAAACCTGCTGCTCTGTTTCTGCCCTTCTTGAGGGGGATGAAACTCTTGAGGATTTTTTCCTTCATCTGAGAAAAAAAGAGCACAGCTATGAAGATCGCTGGCTCTCTTATCTTTCTGCGCTGACTATTGCAATAGATAATCTCCACATGGTTATTGATTATGACGTAATTCTCGGTGGCAGTATTGCTCCTTATATCACAGACAATGATATTGATCTATTATTATCAAAGATTCAAAAGGCGAGTGCATTTCCAACTGACCGGCATTTTATATCCACTGCCTCCTGTGCCGGCATACCGATTGCCTGTGGTGCTGCTCTTCCTTATATCCGTAAATTTTTAGAATCCCTGGACTGACAGCCTTATCATCAAAGCCGGATCTCCCTTGACAGGGCAAAGGAATAGATCAGCTTCTCCTTCACGCTCTTTCCGGTAAGACGCTCAAGTGCCTGCGCATAATAATCAAGCTGCACCTGATACCGCCGGATCAGTTCTTCTGCCGTTTCTACCCGGTCTGTCTTATAATCAGCCACCACGATATAGTCCTCTTCTTCGAAGAAAACATCTATGATTCCCTGGATCAGCACAGTTTCTTCTTCCGGGAGATCCTCTCCCAGCTTGTTTGCCGGAAGTCCGAGGACAAAGGGCTGCTCTCTGTAAAGCTTTCCTGCCTGCTGTGCCCTTGCCATTCTTCTGGCCAGGTCTGTATTCAGAAAAGCCTCTATCTTGCGGTCTGCCACTGCATCTCTTTCTGCCTGCTTCAGCCTTCCGCTTTCACACAACGCCTGAAGCTGCGCATCCAGCTGCTTCTGATCTGCTCCTGCACCCAAAGCAGCTTCCTTCTCCATCTTCTCTTCCCCCGCCAGCACCCCTGCAAGATCCAGCAGCTCCATGACCTTATGGTAGGCTGTTCCTCGGTCTGTTCCCGACATGGTTTCCTGTTCCCTGATAAAGGATGGAATATAAGGAGTAACCTCAGGCTGCGGAAACAGCTCTCTTGTAAAGCCCTCCTCTCTCCCTTCTGTCATACCACCGGAAAGCTCGCTGATTGACCTTTCTGATAAATGACCCATCCCGGCTTTTTTCAGTTCTGACACCGTCGTCTTCACAATGAGATGCTGCAGCTCCATATGGGGATAGGCTCTGTTTAGCTTTTGTGACATTTCTGTCATAATCTCATTATCCACACCGGACAATAGAAGCTCCTGTTTACTGTCATAATTTCGTATGGTTTCTTCCACTTCCTTCGTAAACAGCTCTTCACTGCCCAGAAAGGTTACCTCATCTGCCCTGAAGCAGGGAAGGAGAAAATCAAGGAAGGAGCCTGCCGATGCCAGCACGGAAAAGGGCACCTTTTCATATGGTTCTCTCTGTTCCATCGCACTCTTTACCTTCTCAAGGTCAGACACCGCTGCTGTCAGGATCAGCTTTTCCCTGGCTCTTGTCATGGCTACATACAAAATACGCATCTCTTCTGACAAGGCTTCCAGCTTCAGCTTTGTTGCGATCACATTTTTCCGCAGTGTCCTGCTGCTGATCCGCTCCCTGCTCTGCACATAGTCCACACCGATTCCCATATCCACATCCAGGATCAGGCTTCCGCTCATATCCGTCCTGTTAAAGCGGTGGGAAAGTCCAGCCACGAAGCAGACCGGAAACTCCAGTCCTTTACTCTTATGGATACTCATGATCCGGACAACATCTGCATTTTCATCCAGTACATCCGCTTCTCCATAATCGACCTGATACTTTTCAAGCTGTTTCATATACCTAAGGAAATGAAACAGTCCGTAATAGCTTGTTTTCTCAAATGCTGCTGCCCGTACCAGCAGCATTTCCACATTGGCTCTTCTCTGGTCTCCGCCAGGCTTTGCCTGGATATACTCAAGGTACCCCGTTTCTGTCAGAATGCTCTGGATCAGCTTATGGATAGGGGTATACACTGCCATTCTCCGCCAGCGTCTGATTTTCTTAAGGAAACCGGAAACCTTTTCGTCCTGCTCTCCCCTGACCAGATCCTCATACAGAAGACTGCTACGCTCCCCTGCCACACGGATCCCGGCAATCTCTTCCTCTGAAAATCTTCCAAAGAAGGATTTCATTGTTCCAAACAACGGAATATCCTGCATGGGATTGTTTAAGACCTGCAGAAGTGCCAGGATCTCCCGTACCTCAGCCGCCTGAAAATATCCCGTCCGTGATGTCACATAGGCCGGAATTCCCTCCTTCTCCAGGATTCCTCTGAATTCCTCTGCTGTTGAGGAAACAGCACGTAAAAGGATCACCATATCACTGTATTTCACCGGGCGGAGGCCGCCGCTTTCCTTGTCCTGTACCTGCAGTGTCCTGTGCAGCTCCCGGATACGGGAAGCAATCATGACCGCTTCTGATCCGCTGCCTGACAGTCCCCCCTTCTGATCCTTCTCTGTCAGCAGGATTTCTGTTCCATACCCTTCTCCTTCCGGATAAACAGCTCCCGGATACAGAGCCGCCGCATCATCATAAGATATCCCGCCGATCCTTTCTCCCATGATCCTCTCAAATACATGGTTGATACTGGTGATAACCTCTTTTCTGCTACGGAAGTTCTGATGCAGATCAATTCGTTGTCTCACCGAGTCATCATTAGAATAACAGGTGTATTTTTCGATAAAAAGCTCCGGTCTTGCCAGTCTGAACTTATAAATGCTCTGCTTGACATCTCCTACCATGAACCGGTTAAATGCGTCCTCTTCCTCTCCGGAAACACTTTTAAGGAGCAGCTCCTGGACCAGATTGCTGTCCTGGTACTCGTCGATCAGGATCTCGGCAAAAAACTGCCGGTACTCCCTGGCAGCCGGTGTGGAAGCAAGGCTTCCATCCTCCTTTCTCTGAAGCAGGATCTGCAGTGCCATATGCTCCATGTCACTGAAGTCGATCACATTTTCCTGTCTCTTTTTTTCCTCAAACCGGTGCAGGAACTGTATGGTCAGTGCAAGCAGTGTCCTGACCGGTCCTGACGCCTCCTGCATTCTGCGGATCACTGTTTCTGCCGGAAGCAGGAAGAAATTCTCCTGCAGCTCATCGATCTGCTTTTTGACTGCATTCCGGATCTCCTTGGCCTGATCCCGGATGACCGGATCCACACTGTCATCCTTTTTCCCTGGCAGCCTGTCAAAATGAATCCTGGAAAAAGCCTCTCCGAGTGCCTGATAGCTGTCCCTTCCGGCCACAGCCTCCAGCATTTCCACCTCTCTCTCCAGCATTTCACCATAATACCAGGGACCTGATGGCTGTTCTGCCAGCCTCACCGCCTCACGCAGCCTGTCAGCGTCTTCTCTTATACATGTTAAAACATAATTTAACAAATACTCCACCCATTCCTGGGCTTCCAGTCCTGATACGTCTGTTATTTTATAATCCTCTTCCCGTTCCTTCAGCCATTCCTCCGGCCATGGATGACTGATGGCAAAGCCATGTAGCTTTCCTATGTATTCCTCGAGAGCCCTGTCACTGCTTCCTCCGGTAAAATATTCCACACAGGCATGAAACTCTTCTGTGCCTTCCTGATACCATTCCTCCAGAAGCTCTGTCAGCACATCCTGCTTCATCAGCTTCAGCTCACCCTCATCTGCGATCCGGAAGGCAGGATCCAGCCCGATATCGTTAAAATTATTCCTGACCACAAAGAGACAGAAGCTGTCAATGGTCGTGATCTTTGCATTGTGGAGAAGAGTGCTCTGCTTCTGCAGATGCTCATTTTCCGGATCCTCAAGCAGCGCCCTTTCTATGGCAAGGCTGATCCTCTCCCTCATTTCTGCCGCCGCAGCACTGGTAAAGGTCACCACCAGAAGCCTGTCAATATCGACCGGTGCTTCCTTCCTGGTGATCATCCGTATGATCCTCTCAACCAGCACCGCTGTCTTACCGCTTCCTGCAGCCGCTGATACCAGGATATTCCGGTCATGGAGGGTGATCGCCTTAAGCTGCTCCTCTGTAAATGTTACTGCCATTGCTCTCCTCCCTTCCCAGATCCGTCTCCGGCTTTTCCCTGCATCATAGCTTCCCTCATTTTTTCCATAATGGCATCTCTGCCCTCATCCCTCAGCTCCCTGACCTGATAGCCCGGCAGCTTCTCATCAAAGCTGCAGACACTCCTGTAAGCACAGTACGTACACGCTGTTCCCTGTCCCATTTCGCAGGGATTGACAGCCATATTCCCGGAAAGGATCTCCCGCCCAAACTGTCTGATCTTCTCATTTACATAACCGGAAATCACCTCGTAATCCTCCTTTGATACCACACTGGAGGAGGCAGAGAAGCTGCCGTCCTTTTTCCGCTCTACCGGGATCAGCAGGGATTTTCCTGACAGGGTTCTGTCAAGAAGGCTCACCACCGGTTCCTCTGCACTGACAATTCCTGTTGTCCGCAGCTCCTTCAGCATCCGGTCATTTATTTCCTCCGGCGACAGCTCCTTTTCCTCCTTAACCAGGGGGTCAGCCACATGATAGTAAAGAAGGGCTGCCGGTACTACCTCCTTCCCCGGATTCCTCCTTTTCTCCATTTCCACAGCAACATTCATGTAAACAACAAGCTGAAGCTGCAATCCGTAATACAGGGCTGCCAGATCAAATTTTTTGTTTCCGGACTTATAATCGATCACCTTTACATAAACATGCTCCTCATCCTCAAAGGTATCGATCCTGTCGATCCTTCCCTTCAGCTTCATCTTCTCGTGCTCTGACAGGGCAATATTTACTGCATCCAGATCCTCTACTCTCTGAAATGACATTTCAAAATGAGAAGGCACAAAGGCACCACCAAGAAGCTGTGTCTTCAATGTCCTGACCGTTCTCCTCAAAATCCGGAGGATCCGTTCCGTCATATATTCATAACGGGCGTTACTGTAAAGAATCGTTTCTCCATAAGAGGTTGTGCTCTCCAGCAGAGCCGCCTGTAGCCAGGCATCTGCTTCTGTTTCATCAAAATTGAACCAGGTTTTTCCATGCTCTGCAAGTTTTCCTGCAAAACGCTCCAGCACCATATGATATATATTTCCAAGGTCTGCCGGTTCAAAGCTGTATTCCTCCCGCTCCCTTAGCTGCAGCCCATACTGCAGGAAATGGGAATAGGCACACGCTGCATACCGCTCCAGACGGCTGATACTGTTCTGCAGCATAGTGCCGTAAATTTCTCTGGCCACCTGTTCAGAGAGCGGTGAATGCGAGTATCCTGCAAAGGCTGCTTCTGTCATCTCTTCTGCAAGCTCCCTGTAATCCTCACTCTGCCGGTACAGCTTCAGAAGTGCTGCTGTTTCCTTTTCATGCTCCCGTCTTCCCTCCCTGTATGCCTGCAAGCCTTCTGCCAGCAGAAGCAGTCCGTCCCTTGGTCCGCAGAGTCTTTCTGTCACTGAAGTAACCATGTCCGGATATTCCTTATGAATACCCGGAAACATCCTCTCGATCAGGGAGACCAGATAGGAAGGCCTGATACTCTTTCCGTCACTGCCACAGCGTGCATAGGACAGATACAGCCGCTCTGATGGCTTCGTCAGATTCATATAAAGATACAGTCTCTGGATATACATTTCCTGTCTTGGTGTAGGCGCCAGCTCAATGCCGGAGGTCTGCAGAAATTCCCGGTCAATATCGGAAATGATACCCCCTCCCTGACCACTCTTTGGAATATTTCCATCATTTACGCCAAGGAAAAACAGAATCTTCACCTGCTTCAGCCGGGTCCTCTGGGTATCCCCTACGACAACCCTGTCCACACTGCCCGGAATGATCCCGATCTCGATCTCGGCAAAGCCGGCATCCAGAATATCCGCAAATTCCTGCAAAGACATTTCCTCATCCTTTAGAAGCGCCTCAATCTGCTCTAAAAGCTCCATGACAAACCGGTATACCTGGGCATATTCCCGTGCCTTTTCCGGTCTTCCATTCTCCTGGAACCACTGCTCATAGGACGCCAGCTTTGCTGCCATATCTGCCTGCACAATAAAATCATACAGCATTCTGACATATTCTCCGGCACTTTTGTGCTTTTCAAGCAGGGGTGTCATCTGCAGCATCAGTTTTTCCCTTGTTGCATTCAGTCCAGCTAGAAATAACGCCTGTTTTTCTTCTGGTATCCCTTTTCCTTTTCTGACAAAGACCTCCTGATAGCTCTTCCTTCCCCGTATTCCCAGGGAAACTACATAATTTTCCAGCCTGTCGACCTCTTCCTCCTCAAAACCTGCCAGTCCGCTCCGCAGATAATGGAATACTGATTCATAGGAAAAGTTCGTCAGCACCATTTTCAGGCTGCTCCTTATAAATTCAATAAAGGGATTCAGCAGAAGTCCCCTTGTCCTGTCCATGAACATAGGGATCTCATACCGTTCCCCTTCCCGTTCCAGATAATCTCCATAGGTTTCCATATCTCCAACAATAACGGCAATATCCCGGTAGCTGTACCCTTTAGAAAGTACCAGCTCACGGATTTTTTCAGCCACAGCTCTTGCTTCACCTGCCGGAGAAAGACATTCTGAGAGCTGCAGCGCTTTCGTTTCTTCTGCAAAAGGGGCAAAAGGATACCGGAACAGGCTCTTCTCCAGATGTGCCAGTGCCGGGTTCTGTAAAAAACGATATACCGGCTCTTCCTTCAGATAGACATCCTCCATCTTCTCTACACTGGCTTCCTCTGCCAGCCTGCATAGATCCCGGACCGTCTTTTTGCTTAGATAAAACAGCTCCTGATCCCCTGCCATTTTGTAGGGATCATCATGAATATCGATTGTTATGGAAACGATGACTCTTTCGGTCAGCTCCATCAGACGCTGGACCAGCCGGTTCTGGATCGGTGTAAAGCCTGTAAAGCCATCAAATATGATCACACTGTCCCTGATAATGGCAGACTGCTCCACTGCCCTTGTCAGAAGCTCCAGCGTTTCCTCTGTCGTTATGAATTTTCCTTCCTTACAGGCAAGAAAAGCCCGGTAAAGCTCACTTAAGTCCTTCAGCTTGCCGGACAGGGTTCCTCTTCTTCCTGCAAATCCGGCAAGTCCGTCCACATCCTCCGGTGTCAGACCATACTGCATGAACTCTGACAGGGCTGACTTTACCTCATGGATATAGCCGATCCTGTTCAGATTCTTTCCGATCACGCTTAAATTTTCCCTGTGCTTTTCGGCGATCCTCCTGAGGATCAGACTCTTTCCCGTATCATCCAGTACCGTTTCCGTTGTAAAACCAGTTTCCTCAAAAATCCTGTGGGCCAGTCTCCCAAAGCTCAGTACATCAATATTCATGATCCCCTTTTTCTTACTGGCATTCACCAGGTCAAGCTGGGTCTGCATGGTAAACTGATCGGGAACCAGAAACAGAAAGCTGCGTCCCTGCTCCTTTTCCGCCCATGTGATGATATCTCTGTGAAGCCTGTGGCTCTTTCCACTTCCGGAAGAGCCAAAATAAAACTGCAATGCCATTTTTTCTGCACCTTTCTATAAAAAAGGGATCATCTCCTTCACCGAGGTAAAGATCAGATCCGGTGTGACCTCAGCTTCTTCTGCATCTGCCAATGTTGCCTCACCGCTCAGCACCAGTATCCCGGTATAACCGTTATTGACACCTGCTGCCACATCCGTATATAAACGATCCCCCACCATAGCTGTTTCTGCCCTGGAGGTTCCTGCGCGCCCGGCCAGATAGTCCATAATATCCCCACTGGGCTTGCCTACCACATGATCAGGGTAGCGGAACGCCGATGCATGGATCAGTTCATGAAAAGAGCCGATATCCGGGATAAAGCCATCCTCCGTAGGACAATTGTAATCTGGATGGGTTGCAATATAAGGAAGCCCTGCCCTGACATGATCACAGACCCTGCACAGCTTTTCATAGGTCAGTGAGGTATCAAAGCCTGTCACGACCACCTCCGGATCATTTTCTGCAAGAAGGATCCCTTCCTCCTGAAATTCCCTTTGCAGAAGATCGTTTCCAAGAAGATACACCCTTTTTCCCGGATAATGCTTCTTCAGATAGGAAATTGTCGCCTGTCCTGAGGTCACGATCCTGTCCTTTGTCACAATAAGTCCCATGGCTGCCAGCTTCTCCACATAGTTTTCAGGCCCCTTGGAGGAATTATTGGTCAGGAAGATATACTGCTTTCCAGCCTTCTCCACTGCCTTCAAAAAGTCCACGGCACCCTCGATCCATTTCGTGCCAAGATAAACGGTTCCATCCATATCTAGGGCAAAGCAGGTAATATCCTTCAGCCTGCTCCTGATATCCTGGTTTACTTCCGGTAATTGTTTCATAATCTGCCTCTTTCTGTATGTAATCTGCTGTTCCCTATTCTAACACAAAAACAGCCTTCCGGAAAAGGCGGTTCTACTAAGGGATTTTTAGAGAATATTTGTAAATGACGTTTTCAAGCGGTATGAAGCAAAGAAAATCTAAATCGGAGGTAGCACTATGGCAGCTAAGAATTGCAGCCGAGGCAGTAACGAAAGGTTACCACCTCGGCTGTTTACTATTCACCCTTGAAATATTTTTCGGTTTGTTTATCAAATTCTGATACATATTCCTGATCCTGACGCACACGGAAGATACCATATTCCTTTGCAGCCTTTTCGATAGCCTGCTCATGGGATATTCTTCCTTTACCCTCAAGAACCTTACGCCTGTTGTTGCTTAAAAATTGATTGGTCTGATCTACCCAGTCCTGCATGCTCATGAGAATCTCATCCTCAGCCATAAGCTCAGCATAATCAATGAACATTGTAACAAGCCTGTTTAAGCGGGACATTTCCTTCTCATTGAGATAATTCTTGGCAACAACAATATCTCTTTTTAATATCTTGCCATCCGGAGCATCCTTCCATGTGGTTAGTCCCATAGTAGGCTTTTCTGCATCGGCGCGGTCAAATATCAGCTCAGCAGCAGTCTGACCGGTAACGGCGAAATGAAGCTTATTCTGCACAAATGCATAAAAGGCTCTTGTGGTTTCGCTATTCTTATCATAATCATAGCTGCACTGTTCAAATACATCTGTGATTTTCTGATAAGCTCTGCGCTCGCTGGCACGGATTTCACGGATACGCTCCAGCAATTCGTCAAAGTAATCTTTGCCAAAAGGTTTTCCGTTCTTGAGCATATCATCATTGAGCACAAAGCCCTTTGTAATATATTCTTTCAGTGTTTTGGTAGCCCACTGGCGGAATTTAGTCGCTTTTTTTGAATTTACACGGTAGCCTACGGCAATAATTGCATCAAGATTATAGAAATCAAGATTACGTTTTACCTCACGACCACCTTCAATTTGAACTTGTTCCTTTTTGGAACAAGTTGCCTCACGGGTTAATTCTTCCTCTTCATAGATATTTCCCAAGTGCTTTGTGATAGCCTGAGACTTGACACCAAACAGCTCAGCCATAGCCTTTGTGGTAAGCCAGAATGTCTCATTTTCAAAATATACACTGACACAGACATTGGTATCATCTATCTGATAGAGGACGATATCATGTTTTTGTTCCATACGATGTAGTTCCTTTCAAAAAAACTATTCAAAAGTATTTGATAGGTGTCTATCTATTACTTCATTGTAAAAATCATCTAATCCTATATATAGTTAGCGTAGAACCGCCGTTCCCCATCGTGTGCAAAATCGCAAAATGCAATAGGGGGGGTTATGACCTGAAAGTGACCATAATATCTATTCCACTTACATCCTCAGATGTTCCCTGATTTCTGCACCTTTCGGCTTCGGTTTTTATTAAATAATCCACAGTCTGCTTACCATAATCATCTATTGAAAGATAGAGCTTAATAAGATCCATCAATTCATCCTCTGTTGACCATTTTCCTAATTTTTCAATAGCTTCCGCTGATAGTGTAGCAGAAGAAGCATCATCCGATTGCCCTAATATATAATCCGTCCGAACATCAAATAGTTCCGATAGTGTACAAAGCGTTTCAAAATCAGGCTTCCTCTTACCTACTTCCCACATAGCGATAGTGCCTTTGGAAACTCCTAATTTTTCCGCTAAAGTAACCTGTGTATATCCATTTTTCTTACGTAATTCTTTTAATCGTGTTCCAAACATGTCATTTCTCCTATAATCACATAAAACACAAAGAATATAATAGCACAAAAAGTGAGAAAATAAAACTGCTTTTTACATAATTTTATCATTTTCTATAACATTATGTGAGATTTTATATTAACTTCTATATCTGTCTGTGCTAAAGTTATGGTGTAGTTAATGAAAATCCTTCTACGGAGGCTCCGCTCCATCGCCATGGAGTCATAGTCAATCAAAGTGAATAATAGACAAATATTGAGTCAATCAGAGTCAAACATCGGAAATCCGAGTCAATCAGAGTTCCGGTGTTTTTTTCTCCAATTTTTACGAAAGCAATTGATTATGGTGATGGATAAAACAACGATATGAGCGTTCAGGAGCTTGACGCAGAGATTATCAGAGAGTTTGTAGAAAAGATTATCGTGTACAAGGCAGAACGTGTGGATGGTCATAGAGTTCAAAAAATCAAAATCATCTGGAATTGTATCGGCGAATTTCAAACACCGACATCACATCAATAAAAACGGCATAGTCCAGTAATCGTAATCACTAAACTATGCCGATTTTCTTAAAGATATAAAATCCCTAATTTGTACCGCCTAAGGAAGGCTTTTTTGTCTGTATCCGCTTCTTATACCTCGAAGTTTACACCGGTATCAGAGGGCTCGTCGTCATCAAACTTGTAATCCTTACCCGGAAGGACTGCATTCAGGATGATACCTGTCAGGGCACCTACAGCAAGACCGGAAAGGTTTACTGTGACTGCACCGATGCTAAAGGAGATCGCTCCTGCTGCACTGAAGTTGATACCAATGGAAAGCACCAGGATCAGAGCAGCGATGATCACGTTACGGCTCTTTGTGAAATCTACCTGATTCTCAACTACGTTACGGACACCGACTGCAGAGATCATACCATAAAGTACCAGGGAAACACCGCCCAGTGTTGCTGTCGGCATACAGGAAATGACTGCCTCGATCTTCGGTGAGAAGGAGAAGAGAATGGCAAGCACAGCAGCGATCCTGATCACTGCGGGATCGTAAACCTTTGTCAGGGAAAGTACACCGGTATTTTCGCCATAGGTTGTATTGGCTGGTGCTCCGAACAGGGAAGCCAGCATGGTTGCAAGACCATCTCCAAGAAGGGTTCTGTGAAGTCCGGGATCCTTGATATAATTTTTGCCTACGGTTGATGAGATCGCAGACATATCACCGATATGCTCTACCATGGTAGCCAGTGCGATCGGCATGATGGTAATGGCTGCTGTGATCAGCAGGGAAGTATCTCCGCCCTTTAAAACAGAGAATACTGTGCTTTCATAGTGAATCGGTAAACCGATCCATGCTGCTTCCTTTACCGGTGTGAAATCTACATTTCCGGTTACGGCTGCGGCTGCATAGGATACGACAACACCCATGATAATGGGAATGATCCTGATCATGCCCTTCCCCCAGATATTGCAGGCGATGACCACTACAATGGCAAGTACTGCAATCCACCAGTTAGCTGCACAGTTATTGATCGCTGACTGGGAGAGGTTCAGACCAATGGCAATGATAATAGGTCCAGTTACAATAGGTGGGAAGAATTTCATAACCTTGGAGGTTCCAAAGGCCTTGATCAGTGCTGCCAGGATCAGATACAGGACAGCGGAACAGGCAACACCAAAGCAGGCGTAAGGGAGAAGCTCCTTCTCTCCGTTAGGGGCAATCGCTGCATAGCCTGCGATAAAGGCAAAGGAGGATCCCAGGAATGCAGGTACCTTTCCTTTAGCTAAAAAATGGAACAACAGTGTACCGAGTCCTGCGAATAACAGTGTAGTGGAAACATCCAAACCTGTCAGTGCGGGTACGATAACTGTTGCTCCAAACATTGCGAACATATGCTGTACACCAAGAATCAGCATTTTGGGAACGCCAAGCTGCTTTGCATCGAAGATACCTGAATCTCCGACAGTTACATTTGCTTTACTCATCTCAATCTCCTCCGTATGTATTTACTGATTTCCCGGAGTATGAATCCCGTTCCCCGAAAAATCCTTTAGATACAACCTTATCAAAAAAAGAGATATCCGTCAAGCAAAGATCTGATTTCTTTCCTCCGGCGCTTCCATCCTCCGTTCGGATCAGATTTCCCTTGTTGCCTTCTTCAGGAATTCCAGCTCTTCCCCTTCAAAATAAGGAGACAGCTTCTCATATACTGATTTATGGTATGCATTCAGTGTTTTCTTTTCACTTTCTTCCATAGCCGCAGGATCGATACCGTCAAGGTCAATGGGCACATAGGTCAGATCCTCAAAGTGCATGAATTGACCATATCCGTTCTGCTCACCCTTCCGGCAGAGCAGCTCATTTTCCGTACGGATGCCATGGCTTCCTTCTATATAAATACCGGGTTCATCTGTCGTCACCATTCCCTCTTCAAACTCCCAGTCATTATCACTGCCGGGAAGCTCCTTATACCGGAAGCTGTTTGGTCCTTCATGGACATTCAGAAGATAACCTACCCCGTGACCGGTTCCGTGTTTATAATCCAGTCCCTGCTGCCAGAAAACCTCCCTGGCTGCCAGATCCAGATTGGTGCCCCTGCAGCCCTTCAGAAACCGGAGGCTCTTCAGGCGCATGACCGCCCTTGCTACCAGTGTAAAGTGCTGACGCATTTCCTCTGTGATCTCTCCCAGGATAAAGGTCCTTGTAATGTCTGTCGTTCCTTCATAATAATGACCGCCACTGTCTACCATGAGCATGCCTTTCGCCTGGATCGTACTGCAGGCACCCTTCTTTGCGCTGTAATGAATGATCGCACCATTGTCTCCGTAAGCGCTGATAGTCTCAAAGCTCGGCTCTATAAAGGAAGGATTCTGTGCCCGCAGGCTTTTAAGATGCTCTGCCACACTGATCTCATCCATTGGGGTCTTCCCGACGTTCTTCTTCAGCCAGTACATAAAACGGGTCACGGCAATGCCATCCATCAGGTGTGCCTTCCTGAGATTTTCCTGCTCCGTTTCATTCTTAACGGCCTTCATCCTCGTAGTAGGATTTGCACTGTCGATCAGCCTCTCCCCAGGGAGCTCCTTTAGCAGACGGTAATTGATCCGGTTCTTGCACACAAGGATCTTCTCTTCCTTATTTTCCTTTCCTCTTGCTGCCACAAAATCATAAAAGCTGTCATAAGGCCTTAGGATAATATGGTTCTTCGTAAGATATTCCCTGATCTCCTCCGAAAATGCCTCCTCTCCGGCAAACAGATAGCTTTCTGTTTCTGTAACCGCTGCATAGGAAAGGAGCACAGGGCAGCTTTCCACGTCATCCGCACGAAGGTTAAACAGCCATGCAATATCATCCAGCGTGGTCAGATAATGGATCTCTGCTCCCTTCTCCTTCATTTTTTCACGAAGTCTTGCAAGCTTGCTCTCGCAGGGCTCTCCGCTATAGGCTTCAGAAAGCTGATATACAGAGGTAAAGGCAAGCTGCGGCCTTCCTTCCCATGCCATGCCGCAGAAATCTTTGTCATACACAGTCTGTCCTTCTGCAGCCTCTGCAAGCTTTTCGTACGCTTCTCCCTCTCCGGCTGTGACCACTCTGCCGTCAAAGCCAAGCTTCTGCCCTTTTTTCAGGATTTCTTTTATATAGTCCTTCACCTCAGGCACACCAGGCTCTCCCATTTTCATCAGTGTGATATCACTGCCAGAAAGCTCTCTGGCTGCCTGGATAAAATAGCGTCCATCCGTAAAAAGTGCTGCCTGATCCTCTGCCACCACCAGTGTCCCTGCGGATCCGGTAAATCCGCTGAAATACCTTCTTGCCATAAAATAATCACTGACATACTCACTATTGTGATAGTCTGAGGTTGGGATCACAAGGCACTGCACGCCTTCCTGTTTCATCACTTCTCTAAGTTTCCCAAGCCTTTCCTTTATCATGTGTAGCTGCCTCCCTGTCTTATTTTTTCATTTTCGGTTTAAAAATGAGACTTGCCAGATACCCGAAGATCAATGCTGCACTGCAGCCTGCTGCTCCGGCCCGGAAGCCCCCTGTAAATAATCCCATGATCCCGTCTTCACCTATGGCTTCCTTTACTCCTTTCATCAGAACGTGTCCAAACCCAAGAAGCGGAACCGATGCCCCGGCACCGGCAAATTCCACAAAGGGATCATAAATGCCAAAAAAGGAAAGGACTGCTCCAAGACATACCAGCAGCACCATGATCCTTCCCGGCATCAGCTTTGTTTTTTCCATCAGGATCTGCACAAGGGCACAGATCCCTCCACCTATAAGAAATGCTTTGCTATATTCCATACCTGAAATCCTTTCTGTCCGTATCTCCGTCCGGTACTTCCCGGACACATACCCGGAACACTTTCTGCTGGAATATAGCATATCCTTATTTTTTCTTTTTATCCGGCAGCTGTACCAGAATCACTGCCGCAAATACAAGTATGCATCCGGACAGCTCCTGCAGGCTCAGTGTCTGGTGCAGGAGCACGAAGCCTGCCAGAACGGAAAATACAGATTCCATGCTCAGGATCAGGGATGCCACTGTGGGATCCAGATCCTTCTGCCCTATGATCTGCAGCGTATATGCCACGCCACAGGATAAAATTCCCGCATAGGAAAGCGGTACGATGCCTGCTATAAAGTCAGACAGTACAGGATGTTCAAATAAAATGGCTCCGGTCCATCCGATCACACCCGCTACCAGGAACTGCAGACAGGAAAGCTCCACGCCATCCACCTTTTCTGCAAAATGGTCGATCACCAGAATATGTACGGTAAAGATCAGGGCACAGATAAATACAAGCAGATCTCCTCTGGAAAGCTTTAGTGTCTCTGTCATACAGAGCAGATACATGCCGACAGCTGCCAGAGCCGCCCCGATCCATACCTTTCCACTGGCCTTTTTCCCAAGGAAAATACTGGCGATCGGCACCAGGATAATATACAGTGTGGTGATAAATCCTGCCTTTCCTACTGTGGTATACATGATTCCAAACTGCTGGAACAGTGCCGCACTGCCAAGAGCAATACCACAGAGAATACCGCCCCTCAGCGTAACCCCAAAGGGTGCGCCTTCCTTTCCTTCCTTTATAGCCTTCTGCCTTCTCGTGACCACAAGCGGTAACAATACCAGGGCGCCAAGGATAAATCTGGCTCCATTAAAGCTGAAGGGACCCATGTAATCCATCCCGACGCTCTGTGCGACAAAGGCAACACCCCAGATAAATGCTGCCAGAAGCAGAAACAGACTGCTTTTCAGTGAACCTTTTTTCATTGCTGCCATGACTCCTTCAAGTATTTTTCACTGATCTCCTCTACAATATCCCGGATATTCCTTCCATCACAGGTGATGGTGATATCCGCCCATTTTTCATAGAGCGGAACTCTTTCCCGGTAAAGGTCTTCCAGTGTATATCCTTCCTTCAGGACCACACCCCTTTTATGCAGATCCCCAAGACGTTCTGTCAGCTCCTTATAGGAAAGCTTCAGATACACCACGCATCCGATCTCTGACAGATGCTCCATGGCCTCTTCTCCGTATACCACGCTGCCTCCTGTAGCGATCACATGGCCTGACAGAATAAGCGTGGCATTGATCCTGTTTTCAATTTCAAGAAATCCCTCTTCTCCATATGCCTCGATCAGCTGATAGAGAAGCCTTCCTGTCTGTTCCTGGATCACCAGGTCAGAATCAGTAAAGGAATACCCCAGTTTCTTGGCAAGCACCACTCCCACGGTACTCTTGCCTGCTCCCGGCATCCCGATCAGAATCACATTTTTCCCCGTCATCACTTAATCTTCCAGGGCGGCGATCACTTCTACTTCGCAGAGCACGTTCTTTGGAAGCTGCTTTACGGCTACACAGCTTCTTGCCGGCTTCCCGGTAAAGTATTTCTCATATACACTGTTGAAGGCTGCAAAATCTGCCATATCCGCAAGGAAGCAGGTGGTCTTTACCACATGCTCATAATCCGTGCCTGCTGCCTTCAGTATCTCTCCTGCATTTTCGATGGCCTGCTTTGCCTGTGCAGTAATATCCCCTGTCTCCAGCTCTCCTGTAGATGGAATGATCGGAATCTGACCGGATGCATATAACATACCGTTTGCAATAATTCCCTGGGAATAGGGTCCGATAGCTGCAGGTGCCTTATCTGTTGAAATCTTCTGTAACATGTTTTTCTCTCCTTCTCTACTCATCAAATTCTGCGGTGACGTAGTAGCCTCTTTCATTCTGGATGACAGCGCTGACACGCCCCTCTCTTGTCCTTAGTCTCTCACGGAAAGGAATATTGGGTGACATTGCAAGGGAAGGATCTATCGTATAATAGTAATTACTTGGCAGAACACCCTCTGTCACCGTGATCTGATCGCCTTCCTTCAAAAGTCCCGGACGCTCCATCTTGAATTCCATAGAACGCATCTCCATACCTCCTTTACATGTGCACATCCATTTTAATCAACTTTTCTGCTTTTTTCAATACTATTACATCCCGGACAGAAAGATCTGTCTGGAAAAATAAAACAGACTGCCAAAGAGCTTCCCAAAAGCAGCTGCCGCTATGGCGATCCCAAGACCATGCCGGAAACCCATTCTCCTTGCAAAAATGGGAATGGAATCCAGCATCTCCGCAATGGCAAATGCCAGGCATCCGATAAAGCTTCCCGAAAAAAAACCGTAAAAGCACAGAAACACTGTTCCTGTCACTCTGACTACTGCTGCTGTAGCTTCCCCAAAGGGTTCCCTGGACAGCAGATAGCTTCCTGCCTGAAGGCAGTCCGGGAACACACTGGCAATGCACCCGAAAACCGTGCCAAGGATCACTGCCTCCTCCAGCGCAAATACTTTATCTGCCACATGCATCCTTCCGGCAAACCTGGGTATCAGCCCTACAGAAGAAAGCACGGTAAATACCCCTGCCGAGGAAAGCAGGCCAAAGGAAAATCCAAATATCCCAAGAAGGATCTGATCAGGAAGCATCAATGGTCTTGCCCTCCCTGTCTGCTGTTTCGATCAGTGCCTTATTGACATCTGTTTCATATACACGCATTTCCACCTCGATCGGCGTGGGATCCTTCGTCAGCCGTCTGCCCCCGATATGATTGAAGAATACGATAATCCCTACTGCGAGTCCAAGGGAATAGGCAATCTCCAGAATGGTAAATCCCTGAGGCGTATATCCCATGACCTGTTCGTATACCCTGGAAAAAAGCCTGTTGATGCTGATGTCATTGTGAAATGCCATAATGGTAAAGCCTGTTCCGAAGAAGCTGATCAGCATGACAAAAATCAGTCTGACCGTCTGCGCCATGGTTTTGTGCCGGCTCACATTGACCAGTTCGATCAATGTTGCATTTTCTCCTACGCTCTCCACTGTAACGGCCGGGCATTCCTTTTCGATCAGCTCGATCACACGCAGAATGCTGATTACCTGTCGTTTTCTTTTCTCCTCCTGAAACTGATAAATCTTAAGTGCCTTCACCTTGGAAGTGATGCTCCTGTCAGAACAGTAAACGGAGGCAATGTCCTTTACACATACCTGTGCCTGCATTACCTCCGCATTCTGTTCTGCTTTTAAATATAAAACCTTTGATGACATACCATTACCTTCCTTTTTCTGAAGACTAGTATGTCATTTTTCTCTTCTTTTATTCTGATTTCAGAAGCATAAACTGCATTAATACCGGATCATGGTCAGAAAGCTCATAACGCCAGTCCATATTGGTATAATAATTTACGCCAACATTGTCAGAAACAATAAATCCATCCAGGGTATAGGTCTGTGTCTGTCCTTCCTGATAAGGCTCTCCTGCATCCCTGCAGCTGTTATGCTCTATATCTTCTGCCTTGGCAGAATCAATGGCAAGCCTAAAGCCCTCCGGAAGTGATTCCCTCGGGAAGGGCTGTGCCCATTCATCTGTATTTTCTATAACAGTCTGTTTCATGTTATGGTTAAAATCACCGCCACAGATGATATAATTTCCTTCCTTATAGTCTGCTTTCATATCCTCGTAGAGCATGGCAAGCTGTCCGTCCCTGACGGAAGCATCTGCCCCGTATGCAGAAAGATGTACATTATAAAGACAGAGGCTCTTTCCGTTTTCCAGAGGGATCCTTGAAATGGAATAGCATCTGTCCAGATCCAGGAACCTGCTGAAGGACTGGGAAATAGGAAGGCTTCTTCTCATCGTATCTGTGATCTCGCTGCGCGAATAGGTCACGATTCCTGCCTGATTGGCACCATGGGGCTCCCACGGCGGGAAAAACAAAAATGGAGAATCATAATTCTCAGCAAAGGTGTAATAATAGCCTGTCACAAACTGATTCATCAGCTCCAGCTCATTCACATGATAGGATCTGGTTCCATCAATATCTACCTCCTGCATAAGCACGAAATCAGGATTAACTGTATTTACGATATCTCCCATTCCACAAATGCCGGCAGTCACGCTCTCCTCGTCCTTCGCCCAGGAGCTCCTGCCCCCGTCCATAAAGAAGCTGTAGTCATTCCGGTAAGCCCCAAAACCAATATTATAGGTCATGATCCAGTAATACTTTCCAACCTCTACCTGACGATCCTCCTCAAAGGCTGCCTGATTCCCTGTTCTGTTGACCTCAAGAGTCAGTTTGTCCGGCAGCCTGTGATAGGACACCATGACATAGACCAGATAAGCTGCCACGATCAGCAGAATCACCAGTATGATAATTCCGATTCTTTTTCCTGCTTTTTTCAATATATAAGTCCTCTTTCCGATACAGCTTGATTCGTATCTGAACTTATTGTATCATGAGTATTTCCCAATGTCCATTTTGACTGGTGCCTACACGTTTTATAATACCCTTTCCTGTTTTCTTCATTCCGTTTTCCCTTCCAGCACCCTTATGAGCATCTCTCCAGCACCAGTGCGTGGGCAATTCCCGGTATGCTTTTGCCTTCATTGAAGCTGGTCTTGCTTAAAAGCGCTCCTGTAGGGACAAAGAGCACCCTTTTCCATTCGCCCTCCTCCAGCTTCTTTAAGATCAGCGCTGACAGTACCACTGCACTGCAGCCACAGCCGCTTCCTCCTGCGTGGGCATCCTGCTTCTCATCATAGATCTCAATGCCGCAATCCATATGCTTTCCGGATAGGTCAAAGCCTTTCTCAGCCAGCATATCCAGAAGCACCCGCTGGCCTACAAGGCCAAGATCACCGGTTATGATCCGGTCATAGTCCTCCGGTGTTCTGCCAAAGTCCGCAAAATGCTGACAGATTAAGCTCGATGCTGCCGGTGCCATACATGCTCCCATATTCATGGAATCCTTCATCCCAAGATCCACGATCTTTCCTATCGTAAGCCCTGTGATCACTGCTCTGTCTTTTTTCCCCTTCAGGCTGCTTAAGATAAAGGCACCGCTTCCCGTTACTGTCCAGGTGGCCGACAGAGGTCTCTGATTTCCATATCCAAGCGGGTAACGGAACTCCTTTTCTGCACTGGCAAAATGGCTGGATGTCACACTGGCCACATACTGTGCCATTCCGCCAACGATCAGGGCCGCAGCCATGGCCAGGGAAAGTCCACAGGTGGAACAGGCTCCATACAAGCCGATCAGCGGGATCTGGAAGGATGCAAGGCCAAAGCTGCTTGCCATGGACTGTGCCAAAAGATCCCCGGCAAGCAGGAAACGGATATCCTCACCACTGAGCCCTGCCTTCCCTATGGCAAGCTGCAGTGTCTCCTTCTGCAGAGTGCTTTCTGCTTCTTCCCATGTATTACTGCCAAATTTATCATCTACTCCAACCATATCAAACAGATCGCCAAGGGGTCCATCTCCCTCCTTGCTCCCTGCTATACTGGCACTTGCCCTGATATAAACCGGCACAGGAATTTTAATGCTCTGCCTTCCCTGTTCAAAAAATGCACCTTTCCAGCTGTCCATAAAAAACCTCCAGATCAAATTACTTTTCTAGTAGTTTTTCTGATCTGGAGGTTTTTATACACGTAAATACAAATCCTGCAGTTCCGGTACCTTCTATCCGCTGATTCCCTTCGTCATCAGGAAATCCTTCCAAAGGTCATTGTACATACCAAGCAGATGGATCTGATCATGGGTATATTCCGCATTCAGATTTCCTTCCTCATCACAGACCGCCTCATTCATATCAATATAAAAGATATGATAATTATCTGCCAGCGTGGCAATGGCATGATTTCTTCCTGTTATATTGCTGTTATTGAAGACTTTATCCTCTGTATCCTTCTTTTTACTCACCTTCATAATGCCCTGAATGATGATCCTGGCATCCGGATCCCACTCATGCAGCGTGTCCACGACCTCCGTATACTTTGCCATGAAATCCTCTGTGGTTCCTCTTCCAAGCTCATTGATACCGACCATGATATAGATCTTTCCATACTGCTTTTTCTTGAGAACCTCTTCTACTGTTCCCATGCCCTTGAAATTCTCATCCAGTACCTTATAAATCGTCAGCGATGTCTTACAGAGAAAATCCGCATGCTCCGACAGATCTGTATAATCATGGAGCCCGACCGTTCTGGAATCACCGATAAACAGGGCATCATCAAAGTAGCTCTCATCTACCGCCACAAAAGGATATTCTGCAGCCTTCTGCACTCCTGCATCTCCATAGATATCGGCTGAGATATGGCTTAAATACTCTTCCTCCGTACTGCCTCTTAAAGGCTCCGGTCTGTTCTCACCGTAAGGTGGCTCCTCCTGTGGCATACCACCGGCAGCATCATCTTCCTTTTCCTGTGCAGCGTTATTTCCACTGACAGTACTATTTCCTGCTGTGGAATCACTGCCAGAAGCTGTGTCGTTTCCTTCACCTGTATCTTTTGCACTGTCAGAGGTGTCATCGGTGTTTTGACCGCTTTCAGATGTTTGGTCTACATTTTGACCATTCTGGTCATCCTCTGCCGGATTGACAGCACTGCCCTCTGTCTCAACCGCCTGAGCGTCTGCAAATAACTGCCAGGGATAAATGTCCTCATTCATGGCAGTAAACAGAATCGACAGAAGCGGTCCCTTTTCCGGATGATACTGCTGATCCCGGTATATGTTATTTTTCCCGATCGCTGCCAGTATGGTAAATAAAATACCCGACAACATAAGCAAAAAGAAAAACGGACTTTCCTTCAAATGTTTCATCCCTGCTCACCTTAAAACTGAAAATATAAAAATGGATTTTCTCCACTGCTTGCCATAAAATAAACCGAATACCAGAAGATCAGCAGAAGTCCTGCGATCACGAGTGGATTCTTTCTGTGCTTTTCCAGGAAATCAAAAACACCCGGAATACAGAGCAGTCCGCCTGCCAGGAAAAGCTTTCCATAGGTTCCTGTATATTTCAGGAAATCTCCAGTATTCACTGCAATGCCTGTGCCGCCAAATACCGGGAAAAGCCTGCCAAAATAAATCAGAAGCTGGTGCAGATCTGTGATCGCAAAAATCACCCACGTCAACGGGATCAGAAACAGAACATACAGATTCCGGAGCACCGGAAGCTTTTTCAGCCTTTCCCCATAAAACAGCTTTTCCAGCATGATAAACAGACCAAGCACAGCGCCCCACAGCAGGTAATTCAGCCCGTTTCCATGCCACAGTCCCGTGATCAGCCATACGATCATAAGATTCAGGATCAACCTATTCTTCCTGCATCTGCTTCCTCCAAGCGGAATATACACATAATCCCTGAAAAACCTCCCAAGTGTCATATGCCATCTTCGGTAAAACTCCCCTATACTGCCTGATGCATAAGGATGATGAAAGTTTTCAATAAAATCAAAGCCCAGACATACCAGTATACCGGATGCCATCAGGGAATAACCCCAGAAGTCAAAATATAACTGCAGGGAATAGCCTGCTGCCCCAAGCCATGCCAGCGGCGTTGAAATACTCTGATAGCCGATCATCTGCAGATCATTCCACAGAATCGCCAGCCGGTCTGCCAGCAGTACCTTCATGCCAAGTCCCGCTGCAAAATACTTCATGCCGTCCTCAAGCTGTGAAAGACAGTAAATTCTGTTCTGCGGCTCAGTTCCTTCATTATAGCGCATGATCGGACCAGAGATCACCTGGGGAAACAGGGAAAAATACACAGCAACTGACAGGAATGATGTCTTTTCGAAAATCTCCCCTCTGTAATAATCTACCTGAAAGGAGATCATCTTAAACAGGTAAAAGCTGAGTCCAAGAGGAAACAGGCTGCTGTCCACGAAAACCGCAAGCATCTTGAAAACAAGAAGCACTGTGACATCCAGACTGATAATGAACGCAAGCTTTTTTTTCCTCTCTGTCCTTTGCCAGCTATGCATTTTATAGCCTTCGGAAAGCTTATGGATCTGCTGTCCCATAAAGTAATTACAAAGAGTCAGCAAAAGAAGCAGAAGAACATATTTCAGATCCCCTGATGCATAGAAAAGATAACTGCCAAGAAGCAGAACTACATCCTTATATTTTATGGGGATCAGATGATATATCAGTAAAAAAACAGGAAAAAAATAGAATATAAATTCCATCCCCGCAAAATTGACCATACCAGTTAACCTTCATTTCTCATTTGTTTCTATCATTGTAGCATCTGCCCTGTTAATCTACAAGGCACATTCTTTTCCAGAATCTTAAGTTAAGCTAAATATTCCTTTACATATTTTTTACAAAAATGCACATACTGAAATACAAATGAATATTATGGAGATCAATCGCTATGGAAGAAAAGAAGTCAGAAGAACAGCTCTCACTGGAAAAGGATTATGCCAGTTATGTAAAAAAGGTTACCCCCTGTCACAATTTAATTTTACAGATGCTGAAGGCATTTCTGACCGGCGGGCTTATCTGTACCCTGGGGCAACTGCTCCTTGATTACGCAAAAAATACCCTGCAAATGGAAAAGGACATGGCCGGGAGCTTCTGCTCCATCAGTCTTGTCCTTGTCAGTGCCCTTTTAACGGGCTTTGGCCTGTATGCCCCTCTTGTAAAATTTGGAGGTGCCGGCGCCCTTGTACCTATCACCGGGTTTGCCAATTCCGTTGCTGCCCCTGCCATTGAATATCAGAAGGAAGGGCAGGTCTTTGGTATCGGCTGCAAGATCTTTACGATTGCCGGTCCCGTCATTCTCTACGGTATTTTCACAAGCTTTATCCTTGGGATCCTTTATTTATTCATCTTATAAACGGGATCCCCGGGGTATCCGCCCTTCAGCTTCTGCATGCCGCGCTGTACAGCATCCCTGGAATTCTTCCAGTCGGCATCCTTATTCCGGTAATCAAATTTCTCTACCAGCCAGTTGACATCCTCCTGAAGCCTTTCCATATTGCGCTCCATCAGAGCAAACATATCGTCATAAAATTCTTTTTTCTCCTTATCAGAAAGCCTGGTTTCCCCGGCTTCGCAGAGATCCCCGAAATGGTGCAGGCAGAACCCCTTGCCTTCCTTTATCTTCTTACGGAATTCCTCATCCCTCTTATACATATAGAAAAAGGTATCCATATATCTGTCATAGGTATCTGCAAACCGGTTACAGATATAGCAGGAACCTTCTATCTGCTTCACCCAGGCGCTGATGCTGTTTTCCTCCTCCGGCGTTTTCCTGAATCTGCTGGCAAAGGAACTCTTTCCCGGTGTAAAGTGCTTAAACTGCTCCTTCATATCCCGGTTGATTTTCATATAATGCGTTTTCAGTATCCAAGCATTTCCAAGAGTGTTGCCATAATCAAACATCTTTTTGAAATGTGCCCGGCAAAAGCCTGCCTTATCCGTTTCTCCCCTTACATCACTTTCCATATAAGAGGATCCACTGCCCAGCACAAAGTCCATCAGATCCTGCTCTACCTCTCTTTCAATATAGCAGAAAGGACATTCATCATTGGCACTGACAGCATCATTGAGTGGTATCGTATACAAAGTTTCTTTCATTCTATGCCTCCCTGACACAAAGCCTTTCTAAAAGCAGCAGATACCCCAGTGCATCCTCCATGTAACGCTCCGGCTGGAAGGAGCCCTCAAAAAAGGCTTCTGCCATCAGCCCGTCCAGTGTAAGCTGCACCATCTTCTTCAGCTGATCCATGCTGATCCCATCCCGCAGGGACGTATTCTCTGTCCTTTCAAGTAGTCTGTCATACTGTTTCCCAAGGTATACCCGCTTCTCCCTGGTAGCTTCAAGTGCCTCACTGTTCTGCTCTCTGCCGCTTTCACTTAAGAATCGGATCAGATAAGGATAGGTGCGCATGACCTGCAGCTCACAGTTTTTGATCTGTCTGGTCAGTTTAAAAAAATCAGTTTCTTCCTTATCCACACCGGTATTCAGCTCCAGCAGAAGATACTTCACACTGTAATCATATACAAACGTATACAATCCGATCTTGCTGATAAAGTAGTGAAAGAGCAGTCCCTTGCTGATGCCTGCCTCCTTCACGATCTCATCTGTACTGGCATGCTCATACCCGTTCCCCGCAAACACCTTCAATGCAGCATTGATCATACGATCCTGTTTCTCTTTTTTGAGATCAAAAAATTTATCGTTCATATAACCCCCGTTCTCCCCATTGACCTTTCTAGTCGAAACTAAATATATCATATTTTCATGCGCTTCGCAATTCCTGTTGTCTATAAAACTTCGGTTTTTTCCTGTTTTTTGCTTATATTCTCTTTTCAATCCTGCAAAATAGTATTAGAATGTTGTTATTCTATAAGTGATCTTGAAAGGAGTTTTTCGATGTCTAAGAGTTTTGGTAAATTTTTACTTTGCAGCGCTTTAGTTGCCGGTGCCGCCTATGGTGCTTATTCCTATCTCCAGAAGAAGGATATCATTACCCATCCTGAAGCCGGTGATGATACTGATGATGATTTTGACGATTTCAGCGAAGACCTGGACGAGGATCTCACTTCTTCTAAGGAGCGTTCCTATGTTTCCTTAAATCTTGATAAAGCAGAGGCTCTTGCCACAGAGGCTTTCCATAAGGCCAAGGAAGTAATCACCGACTCCGTCCAGCAGGTAAAGGACACCGTGAAATCCGTTGCTGATAATCAGAGTGCCCATACCTCCTTTACCGATCTTTCCGAGATTGCCAGAGAGGATGTCAAAGAGGCTTCTGAAGCAGCTGAAGATACTGTAGAAGAATTCTTTGATGATGAAGATCCTGCGCAGTAATCCGGCATGAAATTTCCCGGATCATCTCCCAAATAATAAAATAAGACCGCATATCATTTACTGGTATGCGGTCTCTTTTATCGTTATTTCTTACCCATCTGCTGAAGCAGCTCATCCTTTACTTCTCTTGCCTTATCCTTGATCCTGTTGTTTACTGTTGGCGTATTCAGGATATTATAGATGAGTCTGGATGAAATATCATATTTTTCAAATTCCATGGCAAGCACAGCGATCAGATACTCCAGTGTCACCTCGTCCATACCGCAGATCGGATAGCTTTCTGTCTGCCTGGCGGTGATCAGTCCATCCAGGGCATTCTTCAGGAAATCCTTTTCCTGCTCCTTGATCTCCTGCATTTTCTTATTGTAATCCTCTACTGCAGGATCCAGATTTTCACCCATGCTGCGAAGGAGCCATCCTGCCTTCAGACAGATATATGCCTTCTCACTGACCTTGCCGTGCTTTACGATCGTATTGGCAAGGCATAGCTTATAACGGTACAGTGCCTCCTCATAAGTATAGGTTTCCTTTTCCTCCTTTACCGGATGAAAATTTGCAGAAATATTTTCTTTGATCGCTTTGATCTGTCCTGCTGTCAGTCCCCCAAAGAATCTGGTAAGCGCTGCATAGCCACAGTGCGGACAGATCACCACATCATATTTCAATGGCTCCATCTGATCATAAAGCGGCCGAAGATCCCTGTCTGTTCCGAGAGAACGTAATTTTCCGGAACGGACTGTTTTTGCTTTAAAGCCCTGATAGCAGACCGGACATTCGTAGCTCTTATCAAACAGGAATGTTTCTTCCTTCACCTCTGGTTTTTCCTCTGCCTGCTTTTCTGCCTCTTTATCCTCAGGCTGCTCATATACTTCCATATTTTCAAGACCTCCAAGTCCAATCTCGGAAAGTCCACTTAATAATCCAGCCATATTTTCCTCCTACGCCTTAGGTAATACATATGAGCTCTTCAGAGATACGATCCTGTTAAATACCAGTGCGCCCTCCACAGAGTCTTTGGAATCCACACAGAAATATCCCTGTCTGACAAACTGGAAGCTGTCATAGGGCTTTCCGTCTTTCAAAGCCGGCTCTAAATAACATTCCTTCAGCACGGTCAGGGAATTGGGGTTCAGGTTCAGGCTTCCATCCTCATTGTATACACCCTTTTCCTCATCTATAATATTTTCATAAAGTCTTACTTCTGCCTTCACTGCTTCCTTTGCAGGAACCCAGTGAATGGTTCCCTTTACCTTACGGCCGGTAAAGCCGCTTCCGCACTTCGTCTCCGGATCGTAGGTGCAGTGTACTTCTATGATCCTGCCATTTTCATCCTTGACGCAGCCGGTACAGGTTACAAAGTAGGCATTCATCAGACGAACCTCATTGCCTGGAAACATACGGAAGTACTTTCTCGGAGGCTCTTCCATAAAGTCCTCTCTCTCTATATACAGCTCCCTGCCAAAGGGTACCTGTCTTGTTCCCATAGCCTCATTCTCAAGATTATTAGCTACGGTGAGCATCTCTGTCTGATCCTCCGGATAGTTATCAATGATCAGTCTGACAGGATCAAGAACCGCCATCATTCTCGGTCTCTTCAGCTTCAGATCCTCTCTGATACAGTACTCCAGCATGGCATAATCTGCAGATGAATTACTCTTGGAGATACCACAGAGATCCACGAACATCTTGATGGACTCAGGTGTAAAGCCTCTTCTTCTCAGGGCTGCGATAGACACAAGGCGGGGATCATCCCATCCGTCTACAATGCCATCCTCAACCAGCTTCTTGATATATCTCTTACCAGTTACCACATTGGTCAGATACATTTTGGCAAACTCGATCTGTTTGGGTGGATGAGGATACTCCAGTTCTCTTACGACCCAGTCATACAGTGGTCTGTGATCCTCAAACTCCAGCGTACAGATGGAGTGGGTGATTCCTTCAATGGCATCCTCAATGGGGTGCGCAAAGTCGTACATCGGGTAAATACACCATGCATCTCCCGTATGCTGATGGGACAGATGCGCCACACGGTAAATGATGGGATCTCTCATATTAATATTGGGAGATGCCATATCGATCTTTGCACGGAGCGTTCTTTCTCCGTCGGCAAAGCCGCCGTTCTTCATCTTTTCAAACAATTCCAGATTTTCTTCTACGCTGCGGTCTCTGCTGGGATCATTCTTACCGGGCTCTGTCAGAGTACCACGATACTCTCTCATCTCTTCTGCAGAAAGCTCGGAAACATAAGCCTTTCCCTTTTTGATCAGCTTCACAGCACCTTCATACATCTGTTCAAAATAATCCGATGCAAAGAACAGCCTGTCTTCCCAGTCAGCTCCAAGCCATTTGATATCTGCCAGAATGGAATCTACAAATTCTGCCTTCTCCTTCGTAGGGTTTGTATCATCAAAACGCATATTGAACCTGCCGCCATACTCTTTTGCAAGTCCATAATTTAAAAGGATGCTCTTGGCATGTCCGATATGAAGATATCCGTTGGGTTCCGGTGGAAATCTGGTGTGCACAGTATCATAGACACCCTCTGCCAGATCCTTATCAATAATCTGCTCAATAAAATTTCTGGAAACAGTTTTTTCTGCTTCTCCTTCGGTGGTCACATTTTCTTTCAGTTCTTTTTCGCTCATTCCTGTCCGATACCATAAGCCGCAGACCGGCTCTGGCTTTACCTCCTGCATTTTCCGTTACTCTTATCCCACATCATAGCACATTATTTTTTAATATGCTATTCCTTTCCGTGAGTTTTCTCCAGTTTCTCAAAATAATCTTCCAACTTCTGATTAAAATAATTCTCTGTAAATTCCATATCAAGGATCCTGAAAATACTGGTTCTTTTCATTCTGCCGGCTGCCTTCAGAAGATGACCGCCTCCGCTCCCGTCCTCTCCGGCCAAAAGCGCTGCCAGCTCATCTGCATGAACCTCTTCAATACAGCTCCTGAGGGAAAAGATGATATCCTCCTCCAGAACCGCAAATACCACACAGATGTGGATCTCTTCCACCTGTATCATGAAATCACTGATCATTCCAAGAATATTCGGATCACAGGGTGCTGACCTTACGATCGCATAATGAAAATCTTCATTGTATATGTGATGAAGCAGTGCCCTTCCGGCGATCTCCAGCTCCCGGAGGGACAGATTGGAATTTTTAAAAAGAGTGATCAGTCCCTTATCATAGGAAAGTGCATCCCGCATTTCTGTATCTTCCGATGCTGCAATGTCGGAAAACATGTTGGTGTCGCAGAGCAGTCCATAATAAAGAGCTGTCTTCAGCTTATCCTTGCCTTCAAAGGAATACCCCTCTGCCTTCATCATCTGCCACACCAGTGTAGAGCAGCTTCCAAGACCGGACTGGATCTCTGTCAGTGGGATTCCTGTGATCTCTACCTGATGATGATCGATCACCGCCACATTTTCCGCTGACAAGTGTGTCACATTTCCTGCGCCATACTGACAGTCAGTTGTGATCAGCAATCCCTTTACCGGTACATCCTGATCCTTCAGGTATACGACAGGTATATCAAGCTTATCGATCATCAGGAGCAGATTTGACTTCTGGATCTGATTTACCCCACTATAAACCAGCCTGACATCCTTTCCCTTGTCTTTAAAATAACAATACAAGCCAAATCCTGATGCCAAAGCGTCAGCATCAGGATTGTCATGACATTGTATCGTAATTGGATTGAACTGTTCCAGCTGTTTCAGATTCATTTTTTCTTTGTTCCCTTCTGATTTTTCGGAAGGTCAGGTGCATATTTCTTTTCGAAATCCTCTCTTTTTAAGGGCTTATCAAAATAGTACCCCTGGATCAGTCCTACATTCATTCTGGACACGATATAGAACTGGCCTTCTGTTTCCACTCCCTCGACACAGAGGTTTACACCGATCACCTGTGCCAGTTCAGCGATCATACGGACAAAGGACTTTGCATATACGTCCATTTCCAGATTTCTGATAAAGCTCTGATCCACTTTGATCACATCAAGCGGAAGCTCTCTGATATGGTTCAGGGAAGAATAACCGGTACCAAAATCATCCAGTGCGATCCTTACCCCAAGCTCCTTGATCCTTCCAAGAATTCCCTTCATTCTGTCCATATCATTGATGGCAAGGCTCTCTGTTACCTCCAGCGTCAGATTACAGGGACTTATCCCACTGTCATGAATAGCACTTTCTACAATTTCAACAATATCACTCTGCAAAAGCTGGATGACAGACAGATTGACATTCACCTTATAATCCGGGTAACCGTTCTGATTCCAGTAGCTGCAGATCTTGCAGGCTTCCCTCAGGATATGGTTCCCGATCGGATTGATCAGTCCCAGATACTCTGCAAGCGGAATAAACTCTGCCGGTGAAATAAAGCCAAGCTCCGTACTGTTCCACCGGATCAGTGCCTCTGCACCTGTACACTTCGGCTTCTCACCCCTGATATCCATGATCGGCTGGAAAAAGATCTCAAACTCCTGATTGCCCTTGGCTGTCGCCTCACGCATATTCTTTTCCATATCCAGTCTTCTTCCTGACAGACTGCCAATCTCCAATGTGTAATTGGAAACTCTGTTCTTACCTGCCTTCTTGGACTCATACATGGCGATATCTGCCTTTTTGATGAGTTCATGGACGACCTCTCCATTGTCAGGGAACTCTACTACACCCATACTCATGGTGCAGTAGTAATCCGAATCCTTTAAAAACCAGGGTTTCATGAAGATGTCTTTGATTTCCTGGATGATCCTGTCCAGCTCCTGATAATGCTCAGGTGCCACAATAATGACAAATTCATCACCGCCCATACGGTAGCAGGTATTCTCAATTCCTTTGATCCTCTGAAAATTATGTGCGATCGCCTTTAGCAGTACATCACCATACTGATGTCCCAGTCCGTCATTGATATGCTTGAAATCATCCAGGTCAAGATAAAGGAGCGCACCCTTTTTCTTCTTTTTACCGGCTTCATCCACATATCTTGCCAGATCCCTTTCACAGCACATTCTGTTGGAAAGTCCTGTCAGAAAATCGGTATGAGCCTGCTGTTCCAATTTCTTCTGATATACCTTTTTCTCAGTCTCATCGTACAGGGCAACCAGCATTACATTTCTTCCATCTACCCAGCACATTTTTGTATAATAAACCTCAAACCACTTGCCGGGATCCTCAAGGAACAGTTCTCCGATTCCTTTCTCCGCCACAATCGTCTTTTCAAGCAGCTTGTTAATATTTCCGTTTTTCAGTTCTTCACCGAAAATGCCACGCATATTCCGGTTGGTGAACAGGCTATTCCCCGTTTCAAAATCCCTGACATAAACAGCGCCGCCCACATTATCAAGAATAGTTTCCAGACAGGCATAGGAGCCTGCCAGTGAATTCTTCTGGATCCTTCTTGTAAGGATACTCTGCAGGATCTTCATGGCATCCGCCAGGAACTTGATCTCTTCCTTCTGCCAGATCCTGTCCTCCCTTTTCTCCGTGAAAACGCCATACATATCGACCTTTCCAAGGATCATGATGGGAATTACCACAAGTGCATGGATCCCAAATGTTTCCAGCTCTTCTCTTTCTTCCTTCTTAAGTCCTGAACTGTCAGATAAAATAAAAGCCTTATCATCATCCTTGATAAAGAAGGGCTTTTTCTGAGCTGCATCTGCCTCCAGTCCCCAGACCTCCTTCTGGTTACACCAGTGGGACAGGATATCGATCTCATCCCTCTGCTTTGTCCTTCTGCACAGAGCTGCTGTGCTTAAATCCAGAAAGCTTCCTACTGTCCGCAGGATCCGGAGCATTAATTTCTCAATTGCATCATCATTTTCCAGAAGCTGGATGATCTCTGCCAGTGCTTCTGTACGTTTCAGGTTGGCTTCCAGTGCCTTGGCCGAATACTGGCTTCTCCGGCTCTCTGCTTCTGCATTCAGCGTATGGGCTGCACTGCTGACCAGATCCCTCGAAAACTCGCTGACGGCATCGATCACGCGGTTAAATGCCCTCGCTGTGATCATGGATTCAAAGCCGAGCAGTCCTGGCCTGTCATTCTCTTCTTCCTCAAAGTCATCAGAAAGCACACCAAAGATCACCCAGTTAAGAACAGGTCTTCCAAACGCCCTGGCAGTGATCACTGCCATGCGCAGGTTGGAATACCCTGTCTCTTCAATTGCCTGATCCTCAAGTGTGCTTTCACATACTCTCGTAAGCATATTCTGCAGCTGTTCCTGATCAATGGCCTTCATCAGCCTTGCTGCTTCATCAGGATTGCCGGAAAGGGCTGTGAGAGGAGTCCCATCGCAGTCTACAAAGCATGCAAATACATTTACTGCCTGGCACAGAAGCTTCTGCCATTTCTCCAGATTTTTCTTCTCCTTAAGGTTCTGTATCATGTATTCACTATCTGTACTGTACTTTCTTTTGTCAAACTCAACTGTCGACATGATGTTCTCCTCTTTTCTGCCGCATTCTATTTTTATTCATCCACGCTGTAGTTAGGAGCTTCCTTGGTGATATGGATATCATGAGGATGGCTCTCCTTCAGGGAAGCTGCTGAAATCTTAACAAATCTTCCCTTCTCCTTTAGTTCTTCGATGGAAGCTGTTCCACAGTAGCCCATACCGGAACGGAGACCACCCATCAGCTGGAATACAGTATCTTCTACAGTTCCCTTGTAAGCCACACGGCCTTCTACACCTTCCGGAACCAGCTTCTTTGCATTCTCTTGGAAGTAACGGTCTTTGCTGCCGTTCTCCATGGCTGCAATAGATCCCATACCACGATATACCTTGTATTTACGTCCCTGATACAGTTCAAAGGTTCCGGGGCTCTCATCACAGCCTGCAAAGATGCTTCCCATCATGCAGACATTTCCGCCTGCTGCGATCGCCTTGGTCATATCGCCTGAGTACTTGATACCGCCATCCGCAATGATCGGGATGCCATATTCCTTGGCAACTGCATAGGAATCCATGATTGCGGAGATCTGGGGTACACCGATACCTGCTACAATACGTGTGGTACAGATGGAACCGGGACCGATTCCGACCTTGACTGCATCAGCACCGGCCTCGATCAGTGCCCTTGTTCCTTCACCGGTTGCCACATTTCCTGCAATGATCTGCAGCTCCGGGAATTTCTCCTTGATCATCCTGACGCAGTTCAGTACATTCTGGGAATGTCCGTGTGCACTGTCAAGAACGATCACATCTACCTTGGCATCTACAAGAGCTGCTACTCTGTCAAGTACATTGGCTGTAATACCAACACCGGCACCACACAGCAGTCTTCCCTGTGCATCCTTGGCTGAAAGAGGGTACTTGATCGTCTTCTCGATATCCTTAATGGTGATCAGGCCTACCAGATTATAATTGTCATCCACGATAGGAAGCTTTTCCTTTCTTGCCTTGGCAAGGATCTTCTTTGCTTCCTCCAGTGTGATCCCTGCCTTGGCAGTGATCAGTCCTTCACTTGTCATGGATTCCTTGATCTTCTTTGTAAAATCTGTTTCGAACTTCAGATCTCTGTTGGTAATGATACCAACGAGCTTTCTTCCCTCTGTGATCGGGACACCGGAAATACGGAACTTGGCCATCAGTGCATCGGCATCAGCCAGTGTATGATCCGGAGTCAAAGAAAACGGATCGGTAATAACACCGTTCTCAGAACGCTTTACCTTGTCTACCTCTTCTGCCTGTGCTTCGATCGACATATTCTTATGAATA
This sequence comes from Lachnospiraceae bacterium OM04-12BH, assembly GCA_003490145.1. Classification (GTDB taxonomy): domain Bacteria; phylum Bacillota; class Clostridia; order Lachnospirales; family Lachnospiraceae; genus Suilimivivens; species Suilimivivens aceti. Next base: position 70,520 of record QULQ01000003.1, on the reverse strand, counting down.
ATACCGATACCACCCTGTCTGGCCATGGCAATCGCCATTCTGTGTTCTGTTACTGTGTCCATTCCGGCACTCATCATCGGAATGTTCAGCTTGATTTTTTTTGTCAGCCAGGTTGTAAGATCTACCTGATTTGGGATTACATTAGAATAGGAAGGTACAAGCAGTACATCATCAAATGTAATTCCTTCGCCAATTATCTGACCCATTTTCTCTCCTCCTGTTATATTCTTTTTTTAAAAGATCATTTAATCTTTAAAAACCTTTCTGGGAGCGACGAACTGCATCGCCTTGACCATTTCCTCACTGGGCTCGAAAATGACCTTCTGATTGCCCTCATAATAAAATACAAAGCGCTTATCCGGCTGTTTCTCTTCTCCGGAGCTGTAATCAACATTCTTACTGGTCTGTCTGTTTTTGAAATTGTCCAGGTGCCAGGACTTGACAGGTGCAACGATTTCCATTTTGTCGAGAGAATAAACCGCAGCTCTCTTTCTCTTGCTCTTGGCCATGACCTTGTCCACCGTCAGCTCTCTGTCAAGATAGAGATACTCATACTCGAGATCGGTATTCATATAAACAAAATAAGCTGCAACACCAAACAGGATCGCCGGGATCAGTGCTATGATAAATACCATGCCAACCAAGACAAATCCGACTGTAAGCATGATCAGAAGTATCTTTAAAAAGGACATATATCCCGGTGTTTTTCTTTTTACCAGACATTCCACATAGGTTTCGTTCATTTTATCTGCCTTTCTTTTCTCTATATAGTTTCAAAGCCTTACCCGATAATGATAGTATATTTTCAGTCAACATGCAAGTGCTGCTGCCCATCTGAAAGTTTAGTGTCTGAAAATTTAGGAAAATTTCACAGATTGCATATTTTGTTTCGTTGACAGTCAATTTTTGAAAAGCTATGATATGAGTTAGAGGCTATTTTAATATACCTCTTTTAAAATTGCAAGAAAAACAGAGGAATTTATATGTTTGGTGAAAAGAAACAGAAGAAAAAGTACACAGGTGTACGGGATGAGATCCGGGAACAGCAGAAAAAAACAAAGGATATGACTCCGAAGGAACGGCTTGCCTATTTCTGGTTTTATTATAAGGTACCGTTCATTGCCGGGATCGCAGCCGTTATTTTCCTGTCCATCATGATCCATGATATGATCACAGCAAAGGACTATAATTTTTATGCACTGATGCTGAATTCCCAGCATCTGAACGATACGGCCATCAGTGAATCCTTCAGTGAATATGCTGACCTTGATAATGAAAAATATGAATGCTACATTGATACGATGACGACTCTTTCCTTAAAGAACTACACACAGTACGACATGGCAACCTATCAGAAGATCATTGCGCAGGCAGCCACCAATGATTTCGATGCCCTTGTCCTTGATTCAGCCGTCTTTTACAAGCTTTCCATCAGCGGCTTTATGGTGGATCTCCGGACTGTCCTAAGTGAAGAAGAGCTGGCTGCCTACGAAGGAAATATCTATTATATAGACCAGGCTGCCATCGACAGGGCTGATGAAGCTGACTCGGATGATCCGGAAGCCACAGCGTTTTACAGCAAAATGGAAAATGCCACCAATGCTGTGATCAAAGCAGATGCCGAGGAACATAAGCATCCAGAGAACATGGAGGAGCCTGTTCCTGTCGGTATTTATATAGAAGACAGTCCCTTTATAGAGAAGACAGATTCCTATCATGGTCTGATCCCTGTCTTTGGAATTGCTTCTACCAGCCAGCGGATGGATAAGGCAGCTTCTTATCTTTCCTATTTATACGATGAAAGCATTCCCTTTGAAACGATGGTTCTGCAGTGACTCAGATCCTTGCTACTACGAAAATATCGTAGATCGCCTTGATGGCTGTCTCGAAGTCATCATTGGCAACACCGATGATGATATTCAGCTCACTGGAGCCCTGGTCGATCATCTTGACATTGACATTGGCATGTGCCAGTGCGGAGAAGATCCTGCCGGCGGTTCCTCTTGTGGACTTCATGCCGCGTCCTACAACAGCGATCAGCGCCAGATCAGCTTCAATATCAATGGAATCAGGGTCTGCCAGTCTGTGGATGGCAGAAACCACCTTCTGTTCCTTATCCATGAACTCATCCTGATGAACAAATACGGTCAGGGTATCGATGCCGGACGGGATATGCTCAAAAGAAATACCATTGTCCTCAAAGGCCTGCAGTACTTTGCGTCCAAAGCCTATCTCAGAATTCATCATGGCCTTTTCAATATTAACAGAACAGAACCCCTTCTTTCCGGCTACACCGGTAATGGTGTACCTGCACTTCTGGCAGGTGCTTTCCACGATCCAGGTTCCTGTATCCTCCGGACTGTTGGTATTGCGGATGTTGATCGGGATCCCCTCTCTTCTTACCGGAAAGATTGCATCCTCATGGAGAACGCTGGCTCCCATGTAGGAAAGCTCCCTCAGTTCTCTGTAGGTGATAGTTTCAATAGCTTCCGGCTGGTCGATGATCCTGGGATCTGCGATCAGGAAGCCGGATACATCTGTCCAGTTTTCATATACATCTGCCTTGACAGCCCTTGCCACGATAGAACCTGTCACATCCGAACCGCCTCTTGAAAAGGTCTTTACCCTGCCGTCTGCGTAGGCACCGTAAAAGCCGGGCACAACAGCCTTTTCCACATCCTGCAGTCTTACGCTTAATATCTCATTGGTTACTTCAGCATCAAATTCACCATTGTCTTTAAAACGGATTACTTCAGCGGAATCAATAAATTCATAGCCAAGGTATGCTGCTATGATAATACCGTTCAGATATTCTCCACGGGAAGCCGCATAATTCTCGCCGGTCTTTTCTTTAAAGTTCTTCTCGATCAGCTTAAACTCATCTGCCAGAGACAGGGAAAGAGAAAGTCCATCGATGATCTCCTGGTATCTTTCTGCAATGGCTTTCAGCTCTTTCTTGAAATCTGCGCCCTCTTCTGCCAGATGATAGCAGCTATAAAGCATATCCGTTACCTTGGTATCCCCTGAAAAACGCTTTCCCGGGGCTGAAGGAACCACATATCTGCGTTCCGGATCCGCATGGATGATATCTGCTACCTTCTGAAACTGTTCTGCGCTCGCCAGAGAGCTTCCTCCAAACTTAACTACCTTTTTCATTTTCCATTCTCCTCATTTTCGAAATCTTCGATCCCGTACCTGTTTTCACAGGATATATCTTATGCTTCCATCCTGATACGGCTGATGATGCCTACTGCATCTGCTTTTTCATTAAATTCCTTTTCACTCATCACATCGGTCACGAATGCAAACTCACCCTCCACATCTGCTTCAATGACTCTGACGGATTTGAAGGTATCAATGGCTTCTTTTTCTTTTGCCACATCCACTCTGACGAAAAATGCCCTTCTTGCCTCACTGACATCAGAAACCTTCACATCCTCATCATCCCAGAAGCACATGATCACCTTACCAATATGTCTTGCACAGTCAACAACGTCAGATACGACAGCACTTGCAGTGGGAAGCTTTCCTGCTCCCTTACCATAGTACATGGAATCGCCCAGCATATTACCGTGTACGCAGACTGCGTTAAATACATCATTTACCATATAAAGCGGATTGTCACGGCTGATCATGAACGGTGCTACCATGGCAAAAAGCTTTCCGTCTACTTCCTTGCTCTGTGCCAGAAGCTTGATGGTTCTACCCATAGCCCTTGCATAAACGAAGTCTGTTGCTGTGATCTTCGTGATACCCTCTGTATAGATCTCTTCATATTTTACATTTTTGCAGCACATCAGAGATGAAAGGATGGCGATCTTACGGCAGGCATCATAGCCTTCCACGTCAGCCTCCGGATTTCTCTCTGCATAGCCCTTTTCCTGAGCTTCCTTCAAAACAGCCTCAAAATCTGCACCCTCTCTGTCCATCTTGGTCAGGATGTAGTTGGTAGTTCCGTTCAGGATACCGGTGATAGCATCGATCTTCTCTGCTGTCAGGGAGTAGTTCAGGGGACGGATGATCGGGATACCGCCGCCTACACTGGCCTCAAAGAGGTAGTTGCATTTGTTCTCATGTGCCACACGGATCAGCTCAGGTCCATGGGCAGCAACCAGCTCCTTATTGGAGGTGCAGACACTCTTGCCAAGACTCAGGGCCTTCTTTGTAAAGTCATAGGCAGGCTTTAAGCCTCCCATGGTCTCACAGATGATCTTTACTTCCGGATCATCCAGGATCATATTAACATCGTGCACCACCTTATCCTCATAAGGATCTCCCGGGAAATCCCTCAGATCCAGAATGTATTTTACATTCAGTTCCTCTCCGGACTTCTTGTTGATCTCAGCCTTGTTCTTTTCAATAACCTCTACTACACCGCTTCCTACGGTACCGTATCCTAACACTGCTACCTGTATCATATTCGTTTCCTTTCTTTGTGAGACTCATGCAGGATTTCCTGCAGCAGCCTAAATTATTCTTTCGCTAAAAGTTTTACATTTCTGACACCCTTCTGCGCTTCCATGGCTTCCAGCATATCAGAAACATCTCCTGTGGTCGGGAGAACCTGTATACTGAGGCTTAAAGATGCCACGCCACTGATCGGAATACTCTGATGGATCGTCAGGATGTTGGCTCCGAACTGTGCGATGATCTTCAGCACATCGGAGAGAAGCCCCGGCTCATCCTCCATCTGAAAGGTAAGTGTGATCGTCGTTCCCTGAGAATGCTCATGGAACTCAAAGATGTCTTCCTTGTACTTGTAAAAAGAGCTCCGGCTGATTCCCACCTGATCGGCTGCTTCATTGACCGTGTGCGCTCTGCCGCTGTCGAGCAGCTTCTTGGCTTCCACTACCTTTAAAAGCACCTCAGGCACCGCCTGCTCCTTTACGACATAAAATCTGTTTCCCATGAATGTTCTCGTCCTTCTATAAAAGACATTTGTACGTCACCGAGGGATATTCTAGCACATTCCTTTTTTAAAGGCAAGAAGAAAATAAAAAAGAAGGTCACCACCAACCAGGCAGTGCCTTCCTTTTAATCTTTTCTACAGCAGTTCCTTCAGCATCTTGTTGATCATGCCAGGATCTGCCTTGCCCTTCATGGCTTTCATGGTCTGTCCGACCAGAAAGCCGATCGCTTTTTCCTTGCCGCTCTTATAGTCCTGCACAGACTGGGGATTATTTGCGATCACTTCCTCTACAGTCTTTCGCAGAGCCCCTTCGTCATTGACGGTCTTTAAGCCTTTTTCCTCTACGTACTTCGCAGGATCCACATCACTTTTGAAGATCTCTTCAAAAACCTCCTTGGCTACGGAGCTGTTGATCTCCTTCTTATCTGCCATGGCGATCAGCGCAGCCAGATGCTCCGGTGAGAAACGGATATCCTCCGGCTCCATGTCATTTTCTTTCAGAAGACGGAGCGTTTCCACCATCAGCCAGTTGGAAACCTTCTTAGGCTGTGCCCCAAGGGCAACAGTAGCCTCAAACAGGTCTGCCATACGCTTGCTTCCTGTGATGATATCAATATCATACTCAGGAATGTCAAACTCTTCTTTATATCTTGCCATCTTTTCTTCGCGGAATTCAGGCTGTCTTTCTCTGATCCTGTCAAGGAATGCTTCATCAACCTCTATCGGTACCAGATCAGGATCTGGGAAATAACGGTAATCCTGGGCGTCCTCCTTGCTTCTCATGGCATAGGATTCACCCTTATTGTCATCCCAGCGTCTTGTCTCCTGGATGACCTTTTCTCCGGATTCAAGAAGGTCGATCTGACGTTCTCTTTCTCCTTCAATCGCCCTGGCGATAGCCTTGAAGGAGTTCAGATTCTTCATCTCGGTACGGGTACCAAATTCTGCCGCTCCAGCCTCCCTGATGGAAAGATTGACATCGGCACGCATGGAGCCTTCCTGCAGCTTACAGTCAGATGCACCAAGATACTGAATCGTCATACGGAGCTTCTCCAGATAGGCGATCACTTCTTCTGCACTTCTCATGTCAGGCTCGGATACGATCTCAATCAGCGGCACACCGGAACGGTTATAGTCCACAAGAGAACAGTCATTCCACTCATCATGAACCAGCTTACCGGCATCCTCTTCCATATGGATCTCATGGATCCCCACATACTTCTTGCCCTTCTCTGTCTCGATCTCTACCTTACCATTGCGGCAGATCGGCAGATACAGCTGGGAGATCTGATAGTTCTGCGGGTTATCCGGATAAAAATAGTTCTTTCTGTCAAATTTACAATATCTGGTAATATCGCAGTTTGTGGCAAGTCCTACTGCCACTGCATACTCCAGCACCTGCTTGTTCAGCACAGGAAGGGATCCCGGCATACCGGTACAGACCGGACAGGTATGGGTATTGGGAGCACCACCGAAGGCTGTGGAACATCCACAGAAAATCTTGGTCTTCGTTGCCAGCTCTACATGCACTTCCAGACCGATGACGGTTTCATATTGCTTTTCCATGTCAGTTCTCCTCCTTCCTTACAAATGCACCTCTTGCTTTTTCATAGGTATAAGCTGCACGGATCAGATTCTTCTCCTTGAAGCAGTCACCGATAAGCTGCATGCCGATCGGCAGGCCCTTGCTGTCTGTGCCGCAGGGAATGGAAAGTCCGGGCAGTCCGGCCAGATTGATGGAAATAGTGTAAATATCTCCAAGGTACATCTGGATCGGATCACTTAAGCTTTCTCCTATCTTCGGTGCGGTAGTGGGTGCTACCGGACCAAGGATCACATCATATTTGGCAAAGGCTTCGTCAAAGGCCTTTTTAATCAGTGCCTTCACACGCAGTGCCTTCAGATAATAAGCATCATAATAGCCGGAGCTCAGTACAAAGCTTCCCAGCATGATTCTTCTCTTTACCTCAGCACCGAAGCCCTCAGAACGGGATTTCTTGTACATATTGTGAAGTCCCTGATATTCTTCGGTACGGTATCCGTATTTGATGCCGTCAAACCGCTCCAGGTTGGAGCTGGCTTCTGCTGCTGCGATCGTATAATAGGTGGGGATCGCATATTCCACCAGGCTTAAGTCAAATTCTTCTACGATGGCTCCTTTTTCCTTCAGAACCTCTGCTGCTCTCAGGACGGCTTCCTTTACTTCGGGATTTAGACCCTCTCCAAAGTAATCTCTCGGAATACCGATCTTCATTCCCTTTACATCCTCTACGAGCGCAGAGGTAAAGTCAGTATCCAGTCTTTCTACGGAAGTGGAATCCTTGCTGTCATGGGACGCGATCGCTTCCAGAATGGTCGCACAGTCTGTCACATCCTTGCAGAGGGGTCCGATCTGGTCAAGTGAGGAACCATAGGCGATCAGACCGTAACGGGACACCGTACCATAGGTAGGCTTCAGCCCCACAACACCACAGAAGGATGCGGGCTGTCTGATCGAACCGCCGGTGTCAGAGCCAAGGGCATAGAAGCATTCCTCTGCTGCCACTGCTGCCGCACTTCCACCGGAGGATCCACCCGGTACATGCTCCGGGTTCCAGGGATTTCTTGTCACACCATATGCAGAAGTTTCTGTAGTGGAGCCCATGGCAAATTCGTCCATATTAGTCTTGCCAAGGATCACAGCCCCTGCCTTCTGAAGGTTTAAAACTGCCTCTGAGGTAAAGGTTGGTACGAAATTATAAAGGATCTTAGATGAGCAGGTTGTCAGCAGTCCCTCAGTACACATATTGTCCTTGATGGCTACCGGCACACCGGCAAGAGATCCGCTTAACGTTCCGTCATCAATCTTTTTCTGGATCTCCTCTGCCTGCTTTAAAGCGCTTTCCCTGTCTACGGTCACATAGCAGTGATAGGTGTCTTCCTTTTTCTCAATATTGTCAAGGACTGCCTCTACGGCTTCCTTAACGGTAACTTCATGCTTTTTGATCGCCGCTGCAAGCTCTACGGCAGTCATGCTTAATATACTCATATTCTGCCGTCCTCCTATTCAAATGTACGGGGTACTACGAACATCCCGTCTTTTTCTTCCGGCGCATTTTTCAGGATGGCTTCCCTGTCATCTCCATTGGTCACCACGTCCTCACGGAATACGTTGCTGACATGGAACACATGGGACATGGGCTCTACTCCTTCGGTATCCAGTTCGGAAAGCTTGTCAATATAATCAAGCATGCTTCCCATATCCTTCTTGGCCTGCTCCTTCTCTTCTTCAGAAAGCTCAAGCTTGGCAAGGATTCCTACATAATCAATGGTTTCGTCTGAAATGATATTTGCCACGTTTTTCTTTCCTTTCAAAAAACTTCAGATACTAATCTCTTGTGACGATGGCGGAGCAGCCCATACCACCGCCAACGCACAGTGTTGCAAGTCCCTTCTTTGCATCTCTCTTTGCCATCTCATGAAGCAGGGTAACCAGAATACGGCAGCCTGATGCTCCTACCGGGTGTCCCAGTGCAATAGCACCACCGTTTACATTAAGCTTGTCCATATCAAAGCCAAGGTCATGTCCTACGGCTACGGACTGTGCTGCGAACGCTTCATTTGCCTCGATCAGATCAAAGTCAGAGATCTGGTAGCCTGTCTTCTTCATAACCTTTCTGGTAGAAGCCACAGGACCTACACCCATGATACGTGGCTCTACGCCTGCCAGCTCACCGCCGATCCAGGTTCCCATAGGAGTAATGCCAAGTTCCTTTGCTTTCTCTTCGCTCATAACGATGATGGCTGCTGCACCGTCATTGATACCGGAAGAGTTGGCTGCTGTTACGATACCGCCTTCCTTAAATGCGGGACGGAGCTTACTGATGCCCTCTACGGTAACACCCTTACGGGGACCTTCATCTGTATCAAAAATAATGGTTTCTTTCTTTTTCTTTACCTCTACCGGAACGATCTCATCCTTGAACCGTCCCTCTGCCTGTGCCTTCTCGCACTTATTCTGGCTCCATGCGGCAAACTCGTCAAGCTGCTGCCTTGTAAGTCCCCAGTCCTCTGCTACGTTCTCTGCTGTCATTCCCATATGATAGCCGCCAAAAGCATCATGCAGGGCATCACGCAGAAGCGCATCGTCCATCATGGCTGCTCCCATACGGTAACCGAAACGTGCATCATAAAGAAGGTAAGGTGCCTTGCTCATATTCTCCATACCGCCTGCCACAATGATATCAGCATCTCCGCTGGCGATCAGCTTGGCTGCAAGGTTTACACAATGAAGACCGGAACCGCAGAGTACGTTAATCGTAGTCGCCGGAACCTCTACCGGGATTCCTGCGTTAACTGCTGCCTGTCTTGCGGGGTTCTGTCCAAGTCCTGCCTGGATGACACAGCCCATATATACCTCATCAACCTGCTCCGGCCTTATACCGGTTCTCTTCAGAGCCTCTTTGATCACAATAGTTCCCAGATCCGGTGCGGGTGTTGTACTTAAGGTACCTCCCATTGTTCCGATCGCTGTACGGCATGCGCCTGCTAAAACTACTTTTCTTGCCATAATCTTTTCCTTCTTTCTTTTATGATAAATCATTATTCTTTACAGGATTCTGTGCATGGCATTTCTGCCTGCACACATATATTTGTAATTTACTACTTTTCCCCGCTTCTGTCCACTGTTTTACGCGTCCTGCAGCACTCCCGTGGGTTCTGCAGCACTCCCGTTTTTTGCTTCTGTCAGCACTCCTGCCGGTCTCTTATCAGTCAGGATCATAATCTGCCGTCAGTTCAAAGACCGCTTCCATATCTGACTTGATCAGCTTATATACTCCTGCCTGCAGCTTCCCGTAGGGCTTCAGATCACAGGTTACGGTCGCCTTCGTCAGATCCGGGATGCTGTAGGCAATATCATGCCATACGATATCACTTTCCGGCTCCACCTTTACAAAGGAATCTCCCTCCTGCCTCTGCAGCTCATAATCCTCTCCGTAGGTCATCTCATAACCACTGTGGTTATCAATCTCAAGCGTCAGGATTCCGTTCTCAAATTTCACTGCTGTCATGGTCATTTCAAGCGGCATCGTGGAAATGTTATTCTCCATGGGAATGATTCCTGTGCTGCTTCCGCTCCCTGCAGCTGCCGCTGTGCCCTCTTCTCCTGTTTCTCCTCCGGGAAGCTTTCCGGCAAGGAAAATAGAGGTTGGCCCGTCTGCACCTCCGATGATAGAAACAGAAGCTCCGTTTTTGTGTATCATTACATTTCTGGCAGCCCATGTGCCTGCGCCGCAGACTGCTACGACAATACCCGCTATGATCCAGAATTTTTTATTTTTGTAAAAAGACATTTTCTTCCTCCTCTTTTTCGTTCCAAAGCTCGGAAAATTGAGCGTTTGAGTCGCTTAAATCATAATACATTGTATCAGATTTCCGGAGTTTATAAAACACCCAAAATTCAGGCTGGAATATCTTCGTGCACTTCAGGAAAATATGGTATAATAAGAATGTGTGAATCTATAAGATGACAGAAAGAAAGGATACTTATGAAAATGGATAAGAAAGAACTTGCTATCGCATACCACGATAAGAAATTCAACTGCTGTCAGGCTGTAGCCTGCGCTTTCGCTGGAGAAGTTGGCGTAAGTGAGGAAGTATTGTTCAAGGCGGGAGAAGGCTTCGGTCTTGGCATGGGCGGTATGGAAGGTACCTGCGGTGCCCTGTCAGGTGCTATCATGCTGGCTGGCATGAAGAACAGTGACGGAAACATCGAGAATCCCGCCACCAAGGCTTCTACCTACCAGCTTTCCAAAGAACTGCTGAACCAGTTCCGTGAGAAAACCGGCAGTACCGTATGTAAGGAGCTGAAGGGAATCGAAACCGGCAAAGTACTGTGCTCCTGCCCTGACTGCATCCGTTGTGGTGTAGAAGTCGCTGAAAAGGTACTGTTCTCCTAAAAGCTTTATTAAAGAAGCTCTCTTATCCCAGGCTGGTCTATTTATTGATGGCAGGCGGGGTATGAGAGCTTCTTTTTGCTCCCTGTGCCCCGCCCGGCTCGGATTTTCTCTCTTCTTCCCTGCTTTTTCTTTGGCGGCGGGGCACCACAGGCTTCCTTTTGCTCCCCATGCCCCGCCCGCCTCGGATTTCCTCTCTTCTTCCCTGCTTTTTCTCTGACGGCGGGGCATCACTTCTCTTTTTCTTCTCCCATGCCCCGCCTGACCCGGATTTTCTCTCTTCTTCCCTGTTTTTTCTTTGACGGCGGGGCACCACAGCTCTTTTTCTTCTCCCATGCCCCGCCCAGAACAACTTTTCTCTCTTCTTCCCTGCTTTTTCTCTGACGGCGGGGCACCACAGCTCTTTTTCTTCTCCCATGCCCCGCCCGCCTCGGATTTTCTCTCTTCTTCCCTGTTTTTTCTCTGCCGGCGGGGCACCAAAGGCTTCCTTTTGCTCCCTGTGCCCCGCCCGGGACGCCCTGCAACCCGGCCCGCAGCCCCATTCTCACAAAAACAGCGACGGCAGCTGCCTTTCTGCGGATTTCCGCTTCCACGTCTTCCACATGCCTGCCAGATCATTCAGGCAGAACACCGTATCAAAATCAAGTCCTTCATCGATTGCCTCCTGAAGACGCGGCATGGCGATCTCTACCTGCCCCTCACACTCGATCTTTTTTACCACCAGTATGTTTTCATTGGCGGATACCGTATCCAGAAATCCGCCCACTCTTTCCCTTGCTGACCTTGCACTCTCATGAGTCATCACGACCAGCTTCGCTGTATTATGCTTTTGAAGAAAATATTTTCCAATGATCACACCGGCCTCATAGTTGTCAGAGGTGATCGTACAGTCTGCCGGGATGTCATCTGCGACAGCGGTATCTACCACAATGACCTTTACCCCCCTGTCCCTTGCCTCGGTCAGCACATCCGCAAGGCTGTCTGCATCTGCCGGTGCTACCACAAGCGCAGAGATCCCCAGATCCAGAAGCTCCCGGATCTGGGAGGCCTGTCTCCCACAGTCAAGCGCCGGATCCCGGAGGATCATGCGGTCCCCTTCTGCCTCTACCCAGTAAGCCACTTCCTCACTGATGATCGTATAAAACTCATTATTCATGGTCATATAGCTGGCTCCGATAAGCCTTGCATCCTCCTTCTGCTCCAGGGAAAAATCCCTTCCCCCGAAGAAAAAGAAAAGAAACACTGCCAGTATCACCACATTACAGACAGCCACTATGCCTGTCCTGAAAAATCTGTTTCTTTTTTTCATAGTTCCTTCCTCAAAATTATGGTCTCTGCATAATCGGGATAACATACTTTGGAGCAGAAAAAAAGTGCAGGAATTCCTTCATGGATTTTCCTGCACTTTCAGTTTTATTTCTCCGTTTCAGTTTTTATTTCTTCTTCAGGCTGTCCAGATAATCCTTTGTCTCTGCAACAACAACACCACTCAGTGCAACCACAGCGATCAGGTTGGGGATCGCCATCAGACCATTAAAGATATCAGCAATGGTCCATACAGCCTTTACCGTCATGAAGGGACCGATAAAGATTGCGAGGATATAAACCCACCGATACCCCTTTACCAGCCTCATATTACCTCCGGATAAATACTCCAGACACTTTTCGCTGTAGTAGTCCCATCCAAGAATCGTGGTAAAGGCAAAGAAGATCAGGCAGACCATCAGGATAAAGGAGCATACCATATCAGGCAGCGGAAGACCCAGCTGGAATGCCTTCGTGGTAACAGCAACACCCTCAAGTCCCATATCCCAGGTTCCTGTGATGACAATGGAAAGTCCTGTCATGGTACAGATCACAAGCGTATCAATAATAGTTCCCATCATGGAAACAAGTCCCTGCTTGGCAGGCTCCTGAACCTGCGCTGCTGCAGCTGCAATAGGTGCACTTCCAAGACCTGCTTCATTAGAAAAGATACCTCTGGCAATACCCTTCTGCATGGCTACGATCATGGCTCCCATCATACCACCGGCTGCTGCCTTCAGGCCAAAGGCACTCTGTACGATCAGCACGATCGCTGCCGGGATCTTGGTGATATTGCAGATCAGGATGACCAGTGCTGCAACTACATACAGGACTGCCATAAAGGGAACTATAACAGAGGCTACTGTGGAAATTCTCTTAAGCCCCCCGATAATAACAAGTGCCACACAGATGGTCAGGATAATACCTGCGATCACAACAGCGATAGAGTAATCCATGCCAAATAAATGAATGGTAGTGGTACTGTCAGGATCAAAGAAGTTCTTGACCGCACTGGTAATTCCATTTACCTGGGTAAAGGTTCCGATTCCGAAAAGTCCTACGCCCACGCCAAAGAAAGCGAAGATCTTGGCAAGCCATTTCCACTTTTCGCCCATGCCCTTTTCTATGTAATAAAAAGGACCTCCGATGATATGTCCATCCTCTGCCACTACACGGTACTTCACAGCAAGCAGACACTCGGAATACTTGGTTGCCGTACCAAGAAGGGCAGCGATCCACATCCACAGAAGAGCTCCGGGACCGCCTGCTACAAGGGCGGTTGCCACACCGACGATATTTCCCGTACCAATAGTAGCGGAAAGTGCGGTACAAAGCGCTGCAAAGCTGGATACCTCTCCATGCTCACCGGATTTCTCATTAGCTCTGATCAAACTGATGGCATGAGGAAGCTTCGTGATCTGCAATCCCTTCAGACGGATCGTCAGAAAGATGCCTGCGGAAAGAATCAGGACGATCAGGGGAATTCCCCATACCAGATCATCCACGGTCGTTAATACGTTACTGATTGCTTCTAACATTTGTTCCTACCTCTCACTTCGTTTTGATTTTTGTAAATATAACGTAACAAAAAAGAGCTGATAAAATCAGCCCTCCAAAGAGTATAGAACATGCATATAATGATGTCGGGGTCAAAAGCCCCCGACTTTGATACCTACGGATTGCTTCGTGCTACGCACTCCCACAATCCTACCCAATATTCGCATATCGTGGGATTATCATCCCACTTCTATGCTCATATCGGGGCAGGTCCTAAGGTCTTTCACCCACTTATGAGCAAGCTCATGTGGGCTTAGACCTTTTGACCCTGGTATCATATAATATAATGCTCTGTCCTTTTGCCTGAGAGATTGGCAGTCCTTATTACTACCGTACACCTTCGGCGCCCTGAAAAAACAGGGACTCTCCAGAGTGGAAAAAGCTGCGATCCATTCATCGCACTTCCAACAACAGAACTAACTATATCATAATATGCTTTTCAATGCAAGAATATATTATTTTTGGGTAACAGTTCAGCCATGCAGAAATGATTGTGCAAGATGACCGTGGGAGCTTGCTCACTAAGGGCAGCTTACACAATCATTTCTATAGGGCGGACGCCCGACATGAAATAAGTTGCCAGAAAGCACGTATATTTGTTAACCAGTCTGTGCACTCTGGCAACTTATGAATGGGCACGGCTGAACTGTTACGTTTCTTCAGCCCTTTAACGTCCAGTCTTATTATCTGGTCTTCCGCCTCTTTTAATTCCAAACTTCTCCCGCATGGCAAGCAGACGCTCCACCTGCTCTTCTGTCAGGGTATTCTGCTCCTTCAGGATCTTCCCTGTGATCATCAGGATATTGGCATAGTATTCCATGGATTCCAGCCGGTAATAGGCGCTGTAGGGATCCTCTGCCCAGGTCACTGCCCCGTGATTGGCAAGGAGTACTCCATTGTGGGTATGACAGTAAGGTGCGATCACCTCCGGTACTTCTTTGGAGCCAAGCTCCGCATAGGGTGCCACCGGCACATCACCAAGCGTGATCACCGCTTCTGCCAGCACCGGCACGTCCAAAGGAATTCCTGCAATCGCAAAGCAGGTACAGATCGGCGGGTGGGCATGACAGACACTTAAAAGCTCCGGATTTTCCTGATAAGCACGAAGGTGCATTTTCAGCTCAGAGGAAGGCTTCTTCGTTCCCTCCAGTACATTTCCCTCGAGATCCACCTTCACAAGCATTTTCTTTTTCATGAAGCCCTTGGATACGCCGGTAGGGGTCGCCCACACTTCATTCTCTCCGGTACGGATGGAAATATTGCCGTCATTGGCAGCCACAAAATTTCTCACATACATCCTCTGTCCGATATCCAGAATGGCTTTCTTTGCTTTCTTTTCACTCATGTAGACAGATTTGCTCATACGCTTGCTGCCTCCTTTTTCCTGCGGATCTGTGCAAGGGATTCTGCAAAGGGTGCCCTGGCGATACCATACTCTGTAACGATTCCTGTGATCAGATCGTGATCTGTCACATCAAAGGCGGGATTAAAAACCTTCACGCCTTCCGGTGCCATACGCTCCTTATACCACATCTCTGTTACCTCCTCTGCAGGACGCTGTTCAATGTTGATCCCATCTCCGGTCGGGGTATCAAAATCAATGGTGGAGGTAGGGGCACAGACATAAAAAGGAATGCCATAGCGCTTTGCTACCGTGGCTACCACGCTGGTTCCGATCTTGTTGGCCGCATCTCCGTTGGCAGCTACTCTGTCACAGCCGACAAACACCGCATTGACCCAGCCCTTCTTCATCACTGTGGCTGACATGTTATCGCAGATCAAAGTCACATCCACGCCTGCAGAATGCAGCTCATAGGCTGTCAGTCTGGCTCCCTGTAAAAGAGGTCTTGTCTCATCCGCAAATACGTGGAAATGATAGCCTCTCTCTTCTCCAAGATAAATGGGTGCTGTGGCTGTACCATATTTACAGGTGGCAAGCTGTCCGGCGTTGCAGTGGGTCAGGATACCGTCACCCGGCTTTACCAGCGTCAGCCCGTTCTCCCCGATAGCACGGCATACCCGGATATCTTCTTCCTTAATTTGGGCTGCTTCCTGATGCAGCAGCTCCACGATCTCTGCTACTGATCTTTTCTCTTCTTCTCCTGCTTTTCTACAGAGCGCATCCATCCGGTTTAATGCCCAGGACAGATTCACAGCCGTAGGTCTTGAAGAATTCAGATACTCCCTCTGCTGCGTAAGCTGACGGTAAAAAGCACCAAAATCACTGCCTGCATTGTCTATATTTTCCATCTGGATCTGTCTTGCCAGCAGATAAATGCCAAAGGCTGCCGTCACCCCGATTGCTGGTGCACCACGCACCTGTAAAAGGTAGATTGCATTCCAGATTTCCTGTGCTGTCCGTAAGCGGATCAGCTCTGTCCGTCCCGGAAGGAGTGTCTGGTTAATGATCACAATACTGTGATCCTGATCATCTAACGCTACGGTTTCATAATTCATGATATTTTCTTTCTGATCCATATCAGCTTCCGCTCCATTTCTGTTTTATTCTCAGACATTTTCCGTCAGCCCTCAGATGCTCCGCCATCCTTCTGCGCATTTCTCTCCCTGGATTCCAGCACATCCATGACAGTCACAAGCAGGCACAGGAACACCCCAAAGAAAACAGTCATCCTCTCCAGTCTGTCACCCAGCCGCTTTGCACTTTTCTGAATCTGTTTATTGCGCTCTCTTCTTCTCTTTTCCTGTAATTTCAGTTTCTGCTTCTCCAGCTTGTCCATTGTTTTCCCCTTATCTTTCTGCTGTAATATCACCATATTCTCCTCTGCAGGCCTTCAAAAGGTCATCCGGCTTCAGCTCGATCTGGGAACCGATCCTGCCGCCGCTGACAATGATCGTCTCCTGCTCCTTTGCTGATTCATCCAGCCTTGTTACAAACTGCTTTTTCATGCCGATCGCCGTACACCCACCCCGGATATATCCGGTGATACTGTTGATATCCTTTACATGGATCATGGCAACTGACTTCTCTCCAACTGACTTTGCTGCCTTTTTCAGGTCAAGCTCTGCCTCGATCGGGATCACAAATACAAAGTAATTTTTGCTGTGTCCCTCTGTCACCAGTGTTTTGTATACTTTCTCATGCGGCAGGGACAGCTTGTCCGCAATCTGGATCCCGTCAATAAATTCATCACATTCATAAGTATAATGGGTAAAGGGGATCTTCTCCTTTTCCAGAATCCGCATAGCATTCGTTTTGATCTCTTTATTCTTTGCCATCCTGACATCCTCCCTTTCTGTTGCTTCTGCTGCCTGACCGGCTACAGCTGGTCAGCCACCAGCACCATCAGACTTCTTTCCTGCATGGAAAGGCTGTTCCCTGCAAGGGGAAGAACTCCGTCCTGTGGTATTCCGTCCTTTAAATATTCCTTTCCGGTATCCGCTGCGATCTTCCATCCCATCCCTGTCGGAAGAGACGGCAGGTACAGCTCCTGTCTTTCCCAGAAAACATTCAGGGCAAGGCATACCATGTCCTCCTGTCCCTCTTCATCACAGCCTGCAAACACGACCCGGAGCACCTTACTGCTGTCGTCCATGCCCATGACCTGCATATCCGGGTAGCCAGTCCTGCTCCTTAAAAGTGCTTTCCTAAGGATCGCATGCTCCCTGCGGAAGCCGATCATATATTTACAGAACTTATAGTGCTCCTTGTGCTTCTCCCTGTCTCTCCAGTTCAGCCAGGAAATCTCGTTATCCTGACAGTAGGCATTGTTATTGCCAAACTGGGTATTCAGAAATTCATCCCCCGCAAAGAACATGGGCGTTCCACGGCTGCACATCAGGACAGCAAAGGCATTCTTTGCAAGCTTGTGACGGAGGAACAGCACATTTTCATCATCGGTATCGCCCTCTACGCCACAGTTCCAGCTTCTGTTGTCATCGCTGCCGTCCGTATTTCCCCAGCCATTTGCCTCATTATGCTTCCAGTTATAGGAATACAGGTCATTTAAGGTAAACCCGTCATGACAGGTCAGGAAATTTACGGAGGCATTTCTGCCTCTGTGCTCCGGATCATACAGGTCGGATGAGCCCATGATCCTTCTTGCCGCCGTTTCCCACATACCGTAATTCCCCTTCAGATAATCACGCATGTCATCCCGGTATTTTCCATTCCATTCTGCCCAGCGGTTCCAGGAGGGAAAGCTTCCTACCTGGTACAGACCGCCTGCATCCCATGCCTCTGCAATCAGCTTGACATTCCCAAGCAGGGGATCAAAGGCAAGGCTCTGTAAAAGCGGCGGCTTGCTCATGGGTGATCCATCCTCATTTCTTCCAAGAATGGATGCCAGATCAAACCGGAAGCCGTCTACATGGTAGGTTGCTGTCCAGTAACGCAGACACTCCAGGATCATCTGCTGCACCATCGGGTGGTTACAGTTCATGGTATTGCCGCAGCCGCTGAAATTATAATAAAAGCCCTCCGGCGTCAGCATATAGTAAATATTGTTGTCAAAGCCCTTGAAGGAAAAACAGGGGCCAAGCTCATTACCCTCTGCCGTATGATTAAATACTACGTCCAAAATACATTCAATCCCGTTTTCATTTAATTCACGGATCAGACGCTTTAATTCATTGCCCTCGCGGTTGAATTCCGTTTCTGCCGTATAGCTGGTATTGGGGGCAAAAAAGCTGATCGTATTATAACCCCAGTAATTCAACACCGGCCTTCCGTCTACCATGCGGAAGTCCTTCATCTCATCGAACTCAAATACCGGCATCAACTCTACTGCATTGACACCAAGCTCCTTCAGATAGGGAATTCTTTCACGGAGACCATCAAAGGTTCCGGGATTCACTACACCGGAAGAAAAATGCCTTGTAAATCCCCTGACATGTAATTCATAAATTACAAGATCTTCCATGGGAATTCCCGGCTGTGTGGTGTTTCCCCAGTCAAAATCATCCCTGACCACTCTTGCCTTATAGAAGTTGTTCTGCGGGATCCCCCAGACACTCTGCCCGGTCACAGCCTTTGCATAGATGTCGAGCAGCACGTTCTTTTTATTAAAAAGAAGTCCCCTGCCCGGGTCATAGGGGCCATCCACGCGGTAAGCATATTCAAAATCACAGATATTCAGCCCAAATACGATCATGGAATATACCTTCCCGATCTTATAGCTTTCCGGAAAGGGGATCACCGCATAGGGCTCCTGTTCCATTCTTTTATATAAAAGCAGCTCACAGGAGGTTGCCCCATAGGAATAAACGGTAAAATTAACGCCACAGGGAATTGCTGTGGCGCCATTTACTTCATACATTCCGGGTCTTACCTCAAAGCCATTGATTACATCCATAGGCACCATATGAATCCTGCTCATTGGTGCGATCAATTTGTTATCTTCCATCCTGTCCCCCAGATCAGTCCTGTTAGCCTTCTGTCAAAAAAGCTTATTCCTGCCCTATTATAACATATTCCGGAACCTTGCGAGGAATTCTTTTGTTGCTTCCTCCTTCGGCTGTCCAAAGATCTGCTTTGGTGTTCCCTCTTCACAGATCACACCGTCTGCCATAAACAGCACATGGCTGGAAATATCTCTTGCAAATGCCATCTCATGCGTTACCACGATCATGGTAAGTCCCTCCCTGGCAAGTGCTGTCATAACCTCAAGCACCTCTCCGACCATCTGCGGATCCAGTGCTGACGTCGGCTCATCAAAAAGCAGGATCTCCGGTTCCATGGCAAGTGCCCTTGCGATCGCAACTCTCTGCTTCTGTCCTCCGGAAAGCTGCCTCGGCTTTGCATTCACATAAGCACTCATGCCCACCTTATCAAGAAACTTTAAAGCCTTTTCCCTGGCCTCTTCCTTGCTTTTCTTTGCCACCTTGATCTGTCCCACCATACAGTTTTCCAGGACTGTCATATTGCTGAACAGATTGAAGCTCTGGAATACCATTCCCACTCTGGCACGGTATGCCGGCACATTCATCTTCCTTGCAGTGATATCCTCTCCATGATAAAGAATGCTTCCTCCATCTGGTGTCTCAAGCAGATTGATACAGCGGAGCATGGTGGATTTCCCGGAGCCTGATGCACCGATAACCGAAACCACATCCCCGGGATGCACACTGAAGCTGATATCCTTTAATACAGAATGGCTGCCAAAGGATTTCTCCAGATGGGCCACCTCCAAAATACTTTTTTCCTGTGTTTTATTCTCTGAAACTGTCTGCTCCTGATTCATGCCATGCCCCTCCTATCTGCTTTCCTTCTTGCCAAGCTGTGATCCGATATCCATCACATCTACGAGTTCATAATTGTCGCCGCCGTCCATCTTCTTTTCCCAGAGTCTGAGCAGCCTTGATGTGATCAGGGTCATGGTCAGATAGATTGCCATAACGATCGTTGCAGACTCAAAATAGGTATACAGCGCTCCGGACACACTCTTGTGTACAAAGAAAAGATCTACTACACTGATCACAGAAAGAACGGAGGTATCCTTGATATTGATGATCAGGTTGTTGCCGATCTGGGGCAGGATATTCCGGAATGCCTGCGGCAGGATGACATTGATCATCGCCTGTACATGAGTCATGCCGATCGCCTTGGCTCCCTCCATCTGACCGGGATCTACCGAAATGATACCGCCTCTGACTGACTCTGCCATATAGGCTCCGGTGTTGATCGATACAACAAGGAATGCTGCCTGCCACATGCCAAGCTGCACATTGCATACCTGTGCCAGTCCGTAATAAATGAAAACAGCCTGTACGATCATGGGAGTTCCACGGAATACTTCTATATAAATTCGAAGAATCACATTTACGATCCCAAGCAGAACGCGCTTGACAAGCGGATCTCTCCTTTTGTCAACCGGGATCGTCTGGATAATACCGGACAAAAATCCGATGATACAGCCGATAAACGTGGATACCAGTGCGATCACCAGTGTCGTTCCCGCCCCCTTCAGATACGATGTCCCGTATTTCTGTAAAATGTAAAAAATTCTTTCAATAAAACTCATATTGGAAATCATTCCCTGTTCTCCTTTTCTGTCTGAAAAAGGCCGGACATACTCCTAAAAGTATCGTGTCCGGCCTCTATCATCTTCTTACTTCCCAGAATCTGTCAGTTTCATTTATTCTGCCAGCGGCTGTACACTGATCGCTTCCTGCATCAGACTGTTGAAGTCATCTACAGTCATCGTTTCCAGTACGCTGTTGATTCCGTCAAGCAGCTCTGTGTTTCCCTTCTGTACAGAAATACCGATGTTTACTTCCTCATCAGATACGGAAAAGTCATCATCTGTACCGGAAAAATCAAGCAGCTTCATATCAGGATAAGCTGCACATGCTGCCATGGCTGTCGGCATATCAGTAACAACCAGATCTGTTCTTCCGCTTTCCAGTGCTACCAGCATAGCCGGTGCAGATTCCTGCGCGGGCTGGATGTTGGCATCCTCGATCTGGGAAAGGCAGTTGTCATACCAGATCGTACCAAGCTGTGATGTACAGGTGGCTCCCTTTAAATCTGCAAGTCCTGCTGCATTTGCATATGCACTGTCCTGTTTTACAAGGCCTACAACAGTAGCATAATAATAAGGCTTGGAAAAGTCAACCATTTCTAATCTTTCAGCTGTTGTTGACTGACCTGCGATAACGCAGTCAACAGTGCCTGACTGTACCGCAGGGATCAGTGCATCCCAGTCAAGCTTCACGATCTGCAGTTCGTAGCCCAGTGTGTCTGCGATCTTCTTTGCGATCATAACATCATATCCATAAGCATAATCAGAGCTGTCGTTGATCGGAACGGCTCCGTTTGCATCATCAGGCTGCGTCCAGTTGTAAGGAGCATAGCCACATTCCATGGCTACCTTTAATACCTTGCTGCCCTCTGCTGCATCAGCTTCTGTACCAGAAGCCTCTGTTGTCTCCTCTGCTGCACCTGCTGCTGTCTCCGCGCCAGAACCGCAGCCTGCCAGTGTCAGTACCATAGCTGCACTTAACAGTACACTTAAAAGTTTCTTTTTCATAATTATCTCCTTCCTGTCGGCGCTCTGGCAGAATCACTCTGTCATAAAAATAGAGAGAAAGACCCCATAAAGCCTTCCTCTCTGAATCGCCTGAGACTATATTATATGGAATTTGAAAAATTGTCAACCGCTCCATTTGGAGAATTCATAGATAATACATTTTTATTTTTGGAATACGATATTATCGAACTTTCCTTTTCCATCCTGCACAAGCAGTCCAATTTCATATTCTGAATCCCGATAGCACCTGAATGTAAATGTAACCTTATCATCTATAAACATTTCCATGATTCCATTATCCACAACAATATCCAGATTTATAGCCTGATTATTTTCAATGTTAAAAGATTTCTCACATACTCTTGGTCCATCAACCTCAGCCATTGAAAAATCTTTTACTGCAACGGAAGCTGCAGCCCAATATGGATCCATTGGAACAGGAAATTTAGTCAGGGAAACCCGCTGCATCGGGAATTCCAAGCTAAGCAGATAATATTCGGATAGTTCTTCATTTGATTTTAAAATTATGCCAACCGAGTCTCTGCAATCATCCATGGTAAGTGTACATCTAAATCTATACTTTGCTTCCTTAATGTCAAAGAAGCCAAATGACATCTTGCCAATAGAATCTACTGTTATTGATCCATCGTTAATATTGATATCGCCTTGTTGTCTTTTAAATAACGAATCAACCCTCTCCGTGAAACATTCATTAAATTCTTCTGGCATTTTAAAGTCCAGCTGTCCATCTGTTCTTTGTACAATTTCATGTGGAATACAGAAATCTCCTCCCCAACACCAATGATCCTTATCATCCGGTGTTGCCCTTTCATGTACCCATCCAAAATAAAATCTTCTTCCCTCATCATTAGCTGCTGATTTTGCTGCATAAAATCTTCTGCCGCCTATACCATCATATTTTGGTGTTCTCCACGGACCATATGGTGATTTCGAATACCTGTATACCGTTCCCCCGGATTCTGAAAATCGCGAATGGCTTATGTACCAGTACTCACCCATTTTAAACATTTCAGGACATTCTGTCACATTTGTATATCCAGGATCGTAAATTGGTCCGTAATGCTTCCACTTATATAAATCCTGAGATTTATATAACACAATACATCCTCTGCGTGTATCCGGACCATTATTTTTTCTACCTGCTATCAAAATCCAATAACATGCATCTTCCTCATTATAAAATACGTATGGATCACGCCAATCAACTGTTTCATAATAATCAGCATCAGCTACGATACAAGGTGTCGTCTCTTTAACAAAAGATATTCCATCATCACTTACTGCATGTACAATTTTCTGTTGGTATTTTGAATCTAAATCGGCTGCTGTATAAAAAATATGAAATTTCCCATTTGCATAAATCGCAGATCCGGTCCAACACCCATCTTTATCAATTGCATTTCCTTCTCCCGGGACAAGCGCAGGTTCAAGCTCCTGCCAATTTATCAAATCTTTTGTTATTGCATGCTGCCATGTTGTTCTTATTCTTTCCGGCCAATTAACAGTATTGGGGGGAGATGTCAGATAGAAAATGTGAAATACTCCATTATGGTAAAGTGGAATCGCATCCCCTGAAACAAGTCCCTCATGATTTCTGCGAAATATATTCATATTCATCCTCCTTTTAATTATGTTTAAATTTCTTTTTAAATACATCACTATGTTTAAACCAATCAATTAATACAGCTGCTAATATAATAATTCCCTTGGCAACAAGCTGCCAATATGAACTTACATTTAGCAAATTCAATCCATTATTGATGATTCCAATAACCATAACGCCAAGCACTGTTCCCCCAATAGTACCAACTCCACCACTCATTGACACTCCACCTAAAACACATGCTGCAATCGCATTTAATTCATGTCCATCACCAACAGATGGTTGTCCCGAATACATACGTGCTGACAGAACAATTCCAGCAAATGCAGACATAAAACCAGCAATCGCAAATACTGCAATTTCAATCTTCTTTATTGGTACACCTGATAATCTGGCAGATTCTCTATTTCCACCAATGGCATAAATATAGGTTCCAAATTTTGTCTTATTCAAAAGAAATGCAAAAATCAGAACAAAAATTACCATATAGATAACAGGTATAGGAATCGAGCCTATTGTTGTGTTTCCTATTCTTACAAATGATTCATCCATAACTCTGACCGTCTTCCCACCGCAATATATATATGCCACACCTCTGGCAATATTCATCATAACAAGCGTAACAATAAATGCCGGGAGTTTAAATACTGCCACTATAGTACCGTTAAATAATCCACAGAATATGCCAAGTAATATCGTCACGCATATAGCAAGCCAGATTGGCATACCCTGCAAAACGATAAATCCAGCACAAAGAGTTCCCGTCATAGCTACCAATGCTCCGACTGACAGATCGATTCCTCCCAAAATAATAATCAATGTCATACCAAGTGCAAGACACATATTATGAGAAATCTGCTTTAAAACCGTGATCAGATTTTGGCTTGTTAAAAAAACATCCGATACCAGTGATAGTGTAATCATCAGTACCATTAAAACTATAATGATTCCTAAATTTCTTTTTACAAATGAACCAATTATATTATCAGACCAGGAAAATTTGTATTTAGTTTTCATCTTTATCTTCACCTTTCGTTGCATATTTCATAATATTGCTTTGTGATAATTCAGTTTTTGAAAGCTGTGCTGTAATATTTCCTTCTCGAACAACACAAACATTATCACACATATTAATTATCTCCGGTAGTTCCGAAGAAATCATGATTATTCCCATTCCTTCAGCAGATAATTTGTCAATAAGACTATATATTTCCTGTTTAGCCCCAATATCTATTCCTCTTGTAGGCTCATCCAGGATCAATACTTTAGGATTGATTGCTAGCCATTTAGCCAGAACAGCTTTTTGCTGATTCCCACCGGAAAGATTCTGAATAATCTGATTAGGTGAGGACGTTTTCACATTTAGGGTTTTTATATACCTTTTTATAAGTTCCTTGCACCGATTTTTATCAATTACAGAATGTCTGCACAGGCTCTTGATATTTGCTAATGTGATATTGAATCCCACAGTATTAATAAGAATAAGTCCCTGTTTTTTCCTATTTTCAGGTACCATTGCTATCCCATTGGCAATAGCCTGTCCCGGAGATTTTATTTTGACCGGTCTCTTTTCTAAATAAATCTGGCCGCTGTCATATTTATCTGCGCCAAAAATGGCAGACATGATTTCGCTTCGTCCGGCTCCAACAAGTCCTGCAAATCCTAGAACTTCTCCCCGGTGCAAAGTAAAATTTATATTTTTAAACACACCATTTTTTGATATATTTTCAATTCTTAGTACTTCATCATCCGTAGGCACTGATGTTCTTATAAATAAACGTTCAAATGACTTTCCTACCATCATGTTAATCAAGTCATCAACATTAGCGCCTGCTGCTTCACATGTTCCAACATATGTTCCATCTCTTATTACCGTAATTCTATCCGCAATACGAAATATTTCTTCCATTTTATGAGAAATATATATTATACTAACACCTTGCTCTTTTAGGTTCCTCATTATAGAAAACAGTGTTACTACTTCGTTTTCTTCCAATGAGGAAGTTGGTTCATCCATCACCAGTATCTTTACATCAAAAGATATTGCTTTTACAATTTCTACGATTTGTTGTTTTGCAATAGACAGCTCTTCTACTAATTGTTTGGCATTTATATCAATTCCCAGCTTATCTATCATTGCCTGTGCTTCACGATATATTTTTTTTGTATCCTTTATTCCCAGCTTTGTTACCGGTTCTCTACCAAGAAATATATTTTCTGCTACACTTAAATATGGAACTAAAACTATCTCTTGGTGTATAATTCCTATTCCCTGTTTTTGTGCATCCTGAACAGATTGAATATTAACGAGCTTTCCATTTATCAGAATCTGTCCTGCATCCGGTTTATAAATTCCTCCAAGCACTTTGATTAATGTGGATTTACCAGCCCCATTTCCTCCTAATAGTGCATGTATTTCTCCAGGTTTTAGAGAAAAATCAATATTTATTAATGCTTTAACACCAGAAAATTGTTTTTCTATCTGATGCATTTCCATTACGAATTTTTCCATATTACCTTCCTCTGCCTTATACTGTATGTGATTGCCATATTGTATGGCAATCACATACTTCTAAATTACTGCCAGTCATCAATAGTTTCTTTTGCCTGCTCCATCGTAAGCGCATATGATGGAATCAAAATCTCTTTTTCAATTTCTTTGCCATCAAGATATTCAAGTGCTTTATCAAAAGAAGTTGCCGCTATTACCTTCGGGCACTGGGCAGCTACACCTTTAAGGGATCCTTCTACCATTTCTGCCTTATTATCAGGTGATGCATCTATACAATATACCCCAATCTTGCCGTCCAAATTATGCTCTTTCAATGCGGCTACACATCCCATACCAGATGTACCATTTACGCAGAATATAGCATCAATATCCGGATTAGCCATAACAATATCTTCCGTAATCGTAAGGGACTGATCCAGTGCGCTTCCGCAATTCTGACGTGCAACAATTTCATATTTGTCTGCCGATTCTCCTAATCCTGCAAGGAAACCGTCAACACGTTGTACAGCACTGTCATTTTCCGGATGCTCTAAGAGAGCAATTTTTCCTCCATCCGGATAATCAGTCAGCAGCTGTTCTCCCAGTACCTTACCTGCTGAATAAGCATCTGTTGCAATACATGTAACAATCAGATCCTTATCAGCTACAGGTGTGTCAACATTAAAAATAGGAATACCTGCATTCTTTACTGCTTCAATACCCTGACGTTCACTTTGTGAATCAGCCGGAATAAGGAAAATAGCATCATATCCCTTATTTGCTGCATCTTCTAACTGATTGATCTGTAAAGAAGCATCATAATCACAATCAAATGTTACAAAGTCACATCCCATCTCCTTACATTTTGCTTCATATGTTTCTACCATGGCATTATGGAAGGTATTGTTTAAAGTGTTTGTAAAGAATGCGAAACTAAGCTTTTCAGTTTCAGCAGCAGTTTCTGTTGTTTCTTCATTTGCCTGATTATTCACTTCTGCAGAATCTGATGATGAGGCACTATTTGATTTTCCACATGCCATAAGTCCAAACATCATAGTTGTCATTAATAAAGTTGCTAAAATTTTCTTCATCATAAATAAATATCCTCCTTTGATAGTAAATTAAAATTATACTCATTTTATCTACAAAGCCATTACGTCTATCGTGTACATTCTTCCTCCTTCATTCATTTTTAACATAAATGGTTTTGTAAATTGTTCTTAAATATTGCAGTGAAAGGTACTTATCTGTTTAAAAATTTCATACTGCTCATCGTAAATGGCAATATTATTTTTATCTGGCTCTGTTATAAAATCATTGTATTTAACATTTATACTGCATGCTTCATCAAATGAATTATATACTCCAATCCCGACACCTGCTGTTATAGCTGCTCCCATACAGGCTTCTTCTCTGCAAAGTGTAGTATATATTTCTCGTTTAAAAATATCTGCCTGAATCTGAAGCCATTCCTTGCTTTTGGCACCTCCACCAGATGCAATTATATAATCACTTGTTATTTTATATTCATTAAACATTTCAAGCGCATTTCGTAAGGAGAATATGATTCCTTCCATAACAGCTCTTGCCAAATGTTTATAATTGTGGTTTAATGTCAATCCATGTATTGTCGCTTTTGCCCTTGAACTAATAAAAGGGAATCGTTCCCCCGCTAGATAAGGCACAAATATCAATCCATTACTTCCTGGTGATACTTCATTAACATATGTATCAATATCCGCATAGGTACATCCATGCAATATATTATCCCTCAGCCATTTGAGAGCCACTCCGCCATTAAGTGTTGCACCTAGAAACGTCCAGGTATTTTCTGGAACATGGCAAAATGTATTGCTGCTATATCGCATATCATTTATTGGCTTTGTGATTATTGTTGATAATTGGCTTCCTGTTCCGATATTGCTGCAAACGATTCCCGGTTTTATCATTCCGTTTCCTACTGCCTGCATAGGATTATCACCACCGCCAACAACTACTGGTATACCCTCCTTTAGTCCTGTTTCATCAGCACATTTTCTTGTTATCTTTCCAGCCACCTCATATGATTTATATACATCCGGCAAGATCGATACAGGAATATCCAATCTTGCTGCCAATTCTTCAGCCCAGCATTCTTCAACTGTATTAAACAACAAGGTTCCTGATGCATCAGTTATATCTGTTGCAATTTCTGAACACATTTTATATCTGATATAATCTTTAGGTAATACAGCCTTCCTAATACTATAAAAATCCTGTTCACATTTTTCTTTCAACCATAATAATGAGGTCAGATAAAATCCCGTTCCTGGGGTATTCAATGTAATATTACGTATTTTGCTAATCAGATCATCCTTCTTTAATTCATCCATTTGAGAACTTGATCTTCTGTCCAGCCAGATAATAGCTGGCCTTATTGGTTTATTATTTTTATCGAGTGCAACTATTCCATGCATTTGCCCGGAATACCCTATTCCTTTAATATTTGCCGGATCAACATTACTTTTTTTCAAAAGTCTCCGTATGGTATCTGCCACTAGGTGCCATAATAATTCCATATCCTGCTCCGCATATCCCATAACAGGTGAACTTACATTATATTCTGTGGCTTCTAACGCAATTTGCTTACCACTTGTATCAATTAATAAAATCTTTGCACTTGATGTTCCTAAATCAATTCCAAGTAAATAATCTGCCAAGTTTATCCCTCTTTTCTCTAGGTTTATTAATTGTAATTATACATTTGATGAACTAATTCATCAATATTTATATTTAACAATTTTAATCATTTCGTTTTGTGCACTATATACATTTTTTTATATGTAATACCATATCGTTTGTTAATTTATTTCATTTCTACATTTGATTAAATCTTGCAATTGAAATAATAATCGTGTATTATTAAAATTATCAGTTTTATAATCATTTAATTTATTCAGCTTTTCATTTTATTTAAAACGGAGTGCAACTACTATATATGGGATATCAATTGTCTATCAGAAATCTTGAAGAAGTACATGAAACAAATTTAAGCATGGTAATTAAACTACTGCAAAAACGGGGATTATGTTACAGATCTGAATTAGCAAAAGAATCAGGATTAAAACAATCTACTATAACCAATATAATAAATGAGTTAATTTCCTGCGGTCTTGTTGAGGAAGTAGGAAGTATTGAAGGAAAAAAAGGTCGGCGTTCTATTGGAATTCAACTCCGCTATAATGCATTCAAAATCCTTGCTCTCCGTTTAACCAGACACTCCTTTACAATCAGCAAATTCAATATTGGTGGAGATGAAGAGAAGAGTATTACTTCAAACATTAATATGGATCAAAGTGCAGAATATACATTAAACATTATAACAGACCATATCAGAAATTTAATTGATGAATCAGACGATAAAATACTTGCAATTGGCATTTCTGTTCCAGGTCCACTATTTATTGATAAGAATGAAGAACATATTGTAATGCTCAGCGGTACTTCTGGATGGAATAATATTAATATAAGAAAGCACTTTTCTCATAAAATTTCCATACCAATTTACATCGAACACGATGCCAATGCAGGTGCTTTAGCAGAATGGTGGTTTGGTAAATATAGAATGCAAACAGGCGTTAATATATATGTTGCTGCAGGGCAGGGAATTGGTGCAGGTATCGCCATAAACGGCAATATTATTCATGGTTCTCATGGCATGGCCGGAGAAATTGGGCATATCAGCATTAATTATGCTGGTCCAAAGTGTCAATGTGGCAATCGCGGCTGCCTTGAAAACTATTGTTCGGTACTTGCATTACAAAATAAAATTAAGATTGGTATAGCGTCTGGACAGCCCACAATTCTTTCCCCTGACTGTTCTCTCAGCGATATAAAAAATGCTATATTGAAGGGTGATTCTTTAGCCGTTACATCATTTGAAGAAATAGCTTGGTTTCTAGGCTTTGGCCTCTCATCCTTAGTTAATACTTACAATCCAGATATGATAATTATTGGAGATGAATTATCATGTATTGGAGAACCTCTACTAAATATAATATCTAAGGTAATAAAAGAGCACACTCTGCCCATAGCCTTTGAAAAACTTCAGATCAGATTAACATCCTTTCATCTAGATCCTGCATTAATTGGTGCGGCTGCTCTGGCAATTGAAAAACTTCTCAATAAGCCGACCCTGATACTTAAGAGTCTGACAGATACACTCACATAAAATATGTTTTCCCAACGAAAGGAATACTATAAATAATATTGCTCTCATTATTTTCTATCTCTCATTCAGATAGCGGCAAGCTTTCCGAGCTCTGACAGGCATATTTGAGCCTGCTTCATGAGCCCGGAAAGCTCCGGCAGCTGTTCGCGTTCCTTCTTAATAGCTGTCTCCAGATAAGACGTCTGCATTTTCCGCGCATCAGAAATATTTTTCCTGATCACATCCGTATCCATCATGCCGCCCTCTGCTTCCAGAAGCCGCAGCGTATCATAAAGATCCTGGTTTCCGTTTTCCACCATGCCCTTTCCCCATGTATCTGCGGTATTCTCTGTTACCTGCAAGACAAAATATCTGCAGGTTTCCCTGCTGAAATATGATGCATAATAATTGTAATCCACAGCCTCCAATGCCGATATCACTCCAGCCCTGTTTGCTTCTGTAAGCTCCCTGTCTGCCCTGTCCAGCAGCTTAATATTATCCACATATCTCTGATGGGGTACCAGCATCCGGTCATTCCAGTCAAATTTCACATAATTCTGCATAAGATATTTAAAAATTTCATGCAGGGCAAGATTGGTGTCTTTGGCTGCCTCTTTTAATGCCTCTGTCTGCCGGACTGACCGCAGCCTGTCATTGATATCTTCTATACTGGTGTGGATATCCCCTGCCAGAGCAGCCAGCTTCTGGAACTCTTCCTGCCCTTCTGCATATCCCTCCGGCATAGTATCAGCGATTTCCTTTATCCGTATGGTAAAATCAACAGGTCTCACTGCGAGCCGGTCAAGCTTAAGGATCAGCTTTCCAAACATGGAATGAATGATACGGAACAGCTCCTCATCAAACCCGGTCTGAAATCCAGACCAGGAGGAATGCAGTACAGTGCGGTCAGCAAGACATCCATCATAGGTTCCGGCAGCAAAGCTGGGAATCCCTGCAAGCTCATAGCTGAAATCCTCTGTCAGAGTGGTTAATGCCGTATCTGCCTCGAATGTGTATTTCGCATGCTCCGTATAGGGCAGGATACTTTCCTGTACAAAGCCATATAACTCCTTACAGCATGAAATATTGAATTTCGTTTCCCCGGTGCAGGCATAGCCCCCGTCCATATTCACAACAACAAAGCCCTTCTTCTTCCACTCAGGCCGTATTCTGTGGATCTGTTTAAATGCACCGATCGCCCAGTCATATTTATTGTCAATAAGTCCCCATTCTTCTGATGCATGCATCACAAAACGGATTGTCCGGTACGGCTTATATCCGGAATCTATCAGTGCCCTTGCTACCCCCATGGCCCATCCGACTCCCTGTACATCATCAAAAACGGTTCTGTAATACGCATCATAATGGTTAATGACTATGATTGTCTCATCGGTTTCTCCGGGAATTTCGCCCCACAGATTGTAGCTGATCTTATCACGCTCGACCACGCTCTTTGCGTCAATACAGACACTGATTCCTTCTTTAGACTTTTCCTGCAGCCCTTTCAGCAGCCCTGCTGCCTTTTTCCCTATGGAAAATACCGGCAGTTTGCAGGGACCGCAGATATCCTCTGAAACAAGCGTTTCATCACCAGTCTGTCCAAAGCCTCCTGTATTACAGCAGATCACAGCCGCTGCACCATGGATAGCTGCCTCATAGGCCGGAAAATTGATCCACCATTCATTCATCTGATCAATATCTATCAGGACTGCCCTGCCCGAAACCTCCAGCCCTTCATAGTCTTTTTCGGTTCCCTTTCCCGCATATATAAGCTGCAGCGTTTCCTGTGAAAAATCAGCCTCCGTTGCATAGCCTCCAAGGGGTACGGTACACATATGCCCTTCAGGATCCTGAAAGGACAGGGTACCTTTTTCATACTGCCATCTGTCAACCGGACATTCATCCTTTGTTACATTCTGAAGTCCGATCTTTTTCATTTCCAAGGCAAGAAAATCTGCTGCCCTGTGCTCCGCATCCGACGCCGATGAGCGGTTCCCTGTCAGTTCATTATCAACAATTTCTGACAGCTCCCTTATGATCCCCATAGAATAGGTAATATCAATTTTTTCTTCAAATTTTTTCATACTTTTTGTCTCTTTTGTCTGAAACAATATTTCTGTAAATATAAAATTCATTTTATACCAGAATGCCCCGGTGCAAGGCACCAGGGCATTCTTTATCTCTGTTTCAGATATTCTTATTTGTTAGCAAGCTCTGCTTTCAGCTTCTCTGTCAGGGCAGGAACGATCTTGTTCAGATCTCCTACGATACCGTAATCAGCTACATCGAAGATAGGAGCTGACTCATCCTTGTTGATAGCGATGATGATATCAGACTCTTCCATACCAGCTACATGCTGGATTGCTCCGGAAATACCGATTGCGAAGTATACGTTAGGACGAACGGTCTTACCAGTCTGTCCAACCTGAAGATCCTTCGGCTTCCAGCCTGCATCTACAACTGCACGGGAGCAGCTTACAGTACCGCCAAGTACCTCTGCAAGATCATCAAGAAGCTTGAAGTTCTCTGCGCTTCCAACACCACGTCCACCAGATACAAGGATTTTGGCATCCATGATATCAGCTACGTCAGATACGGACTTAACGATCTTTAAGATCTCAACATACTTGTTGTCAGGTGTGAATCCGGGATTGAATTCGATCACCTCAGCCTTTGCTCCGGGAACTCTCTCAGCCTTCTGCATAACACCAGGACGAACTGTTGCCATCTGAGGACGGAAGTTCGGGCATGCAATCGTAGCGATTGTGTTACCACCGAATGCAGGACGTGTCATTAACAGCTGATTGTGAAGCTGCTCCTTGCCGGGGATCGGGTTGATCGGGAAATCTCCGATATCAAGCTGTGTACAGTCTGCTGTCAGACCTGTATGGATTCTTGCAGAAACTCTGGGGCCAAGGTCACGGCCGATTGCAGTAGCACCTACCAGGAAAATTTCAGGCTTGAATTCATTGATCACAGATGCCAGTGCATGTGCATAAGGCTCTGTTCTGTACTCTTTTAATTCAGGATCATCTACAACGATGACCTTATCAGCACCATACTCAGCAAGCTCGTCAGCAAGACCCTTGATTCCGCTGCCAACTAAAACTGCTGTTACTTCTGTGCCTAAATCCTTGGCAAGATCTTTTCCCTTACCAACTAATTCTAAAGCAATTCCGCTGAGTTCATTGTCTACCTGCTGTGCAAAGACAAAAACTCCCTTATATTCTTGAATATTCATTTTGGAACCTCCATTATCATCCTTAATTAGATCACGTGCTTAACTTTTAACTTGTCAATAATATAATCAACTGAAGCTGCTGCATCAAGGTTAACCTTCTCGCCTGCTCCCTTTCTTACCTTATCGGAAGCCTTAGCGATCTGGGTAGGTGAACCCTTCAGACCTAAATTGGAATCATCTACATCCTTCAGATCTGCTCTTCCCCATACGGTGATGTCAGCCTTGTAAGCATCAAAGATTCCGCCGGGAGTCATATAACGGGGCTCGTTTAATTCAGCAAGTGCTGTAATTAAGCAGGGCATTTTTGCCTTTAATACGTGATATCTGTCATCGAACTGACGCTCAACGATCACGCTGTCGCCTTCTACTTCGATCTTCTGTGCATAGGAGATTACCGGAATTCCAAGATGCTCGGAAATCTGAGGTCCAACCTGTGCGGTATCACCATCGATAGCCTGACGGCCTGTGATGATCAGGTCATACTCAAGGTTACGCAGTGCGCCTGCCAGTGTCTGGGAGGTAGCCCAGGTATCAGCACCACCAAGAACACGGTCTGTTACAAGGATACCCTTGTCAGCGCCCATTGCAATTGCCTCACGAAGAACTTCTTCTGCCTTGGGAAGACCCATTGTCAGAACAGTTACTTCTGCGCCATACTGGTCTTTTAATCTAAGTGCTGCTTCCAGACCTGCCTTGTCGTCAGGATTCATGATAGTAAGCATCGCACCTCTGTCAAGTGTACCGTCGGGATTGAACTTAACGCCGCCCTTTGTATCAGGTACCTGTTTAACACAAACAACGATTTTCATTGTATTATCTCTCCTTATTCTTTCATTCTTATTTCAGCAGGGAACCGGAAATAACCATTCTCTGTACTTCAGATGTACCTTCATAGATCTCTGTGATCTTGGCATCTCTCATCATACGCTCAACGTCGTACTCTCTGATATAACCATATCCACCATGGAGCTGAACAGCCTTGGTTGTTACTTCCATAGCAACCTCTGCAGCATACAGCTTAGCCATAGCAGCTTCTACTGTGTAGCTCTTCTGGGTAGCCTTAGCCATAGCTGCTCTGTATACCATGTACTGTGCAGCCTGAACCTTGGTAGCCATATCAGCTAACTGGAACTGTGTATTCTGGAAAGCACCGATTGCTCTGCCGAACTGCTTTCTTTCCTTTACATAAGCGATGGTTCTGTCAAGAGCGCCCTCTGCAAGACCAAGAGCCTGTGCAGCGATACCGATACGTCCGCCATCCAGAGTATGCATAGCGATACCAAAGCCCTTGCCTTCCTGACCAAGCAGGTTTTCCTTGGGGATACGGCAGTCTGTGAAGATCAGTTCGTATGTGGATGAACCACGGATACCCATCTTATTTTCCTTGGTACCGAAGGTAAATCCAGGAGTTCCTTTTTCTACGATGAAAGCAGAGATCATCTTCTTGCTTCTGCCCTTAGCATCGGTTACAACGCTTGTTACAGCGAAAATTACATAAACATCAGCTTCCTTACCATTGGTAATGAAGATCTTGGATCCGTTCAGAACCCACTCGTCACCATCAAGAACAGCCTTTGTCTGCTGACCCTGTGCATCAGTACCAGCTCCGGGCTCTGTCAGACCGAAAGCACCAAGCTTCTCACCCTTTGCAAGGGGAACCAGATATTTCTGCTTCTGCTCTTCTGTACCATAGGTCTGGATAGGATCACAGCAAAGAGAGGTGTGTGCAGAAACGATAACGCCTGTAGTACCACAAACCTTGGACAGCTCCTCAACGCACATAGCGTAGGTTAAAGGATCGCATCCCTGTCCGCCGTATTCCTTCGGAACCGGAATTCCAAGGAAGCCAGCCTTAGCCATCTTCTCAACTGTTCCTCTGGGGAACACTTCTGTCTCATCTACTTCCTGAGCCAAAGGCTTAACTTCTTTTTCTGCAAACTCTTTGAAAAGAGTTCTCGCCATTTCATGTTGTTTGCTTAACGTAAAATCCATGATTTTTATATCCTCCATTAAATATATGTTATTGAGGGAATCCTCAATTAAAATTACTGTGCATCAACAGGGGTCTTTGTTCTGTCTGCATTGTAAATATAGAAGCCCTTGCCGCTCTTAACACCAAGATTACCGCCACGAACCATCTTACGGAGAAGAGGACATGCACGATATTTGCTGTCACCTGTTTCATTGTAAAGAACATCCATGATAGCAAGGCAGATATCAAGACCGATGAAATCACCAAGTTCAAGGGGTCCCATAGGATGGTTTGCACCAAGCTTCATAGCCGCATCGATACCGGCTACATCTGAAACACCTTCCATCTTGATGAAGGCTGCTTCGTTGATCATGGGAACAAGGATACGGTTTACTACAAAACCGGCTGCCTCGTTAACCTGTACAGGAGTCTTTCCGATCTCTTCAGAAATCTTCTTGATGGTATCAACTGTCTCTGCAGGAGTATTTACACCGGCAATAACCTCAACTAACTTCATACGGTCAGCAGGGTTAAAGAAGTGCATACCGATCATAGGACGGTTCAGTCCGTTTCCGATCTCTGTGATGGAAAGGCTGGATGTGTTGGAAGCGAATACACACTCAGGCTTAGCGATCTTGTCAAGCTCTGCAAAGGTTGTCTTCTTTACTTCCATGTTCTCAAATGCTGCTTCAACGATCAGATCACAGTCTTTGCAGAGGTCTTCCTTCAGACCGGGAGTGATCTTTGCAAGGATAGCATCTACTGCTTCCTGTGTTAATTTTCCTTTTTCAACTAATTTAGCATAGCCTTTGGCGATCTTTGCTTTTCCGCCGTCAGCCCACTCCTGCTTAATATCGCAGAGCGCTACTTCATATCCGTCAACCTGGGCAAATGCCTTTGCAATACCCTGTCCCATAGTACCGGCACCGATAATACCTACTTTCATTTCTTTTCCTCCTGAGATTTTCATTATCTTTTATTCTTAACAGCCGGTTTCCTGCCGCAGGCACTACGCCGGCTGTCATTTACAGATCTGTGCTTTCCGAAATCAGCAGTTCTTGAAGGGCTCTTTTACCTTTTCCTTGTTCTTGTCAAGGAAGAATGCCATTCCATACTTCTGGTCTTCTGTCTCAAAGCAGTCACCAAAAAGCTTCTCTTCGATCACGATTGCCTGATCCATGTCTGCATCAAGACCTTCGTTGATCGCTTTCTTGCAGTTGCGGACAGCGATCGGTGCATTCTTTGCAATGCCTGCTGCCATCTTCTCTGCTGCAGGAAGTAACTCCTCCTGTGTATAAACAGCGTTTACAAGACCGATTCTGTAAGCCTCGTCAGCCTTGATGTTTCTTGCTGTGTAGATCATCTGCTTAGCCATGCCAGCGCCTACAAGACGGGCAAGTCTCTGTGTACCGCCAAATCCGGGTGTGATGCCAAGACCAACCTCAGGCTGTCCAAATACGGCATTGTCAGAACAGATCCTGATATCACAGCTCATGGAGATCTCGCATCCGCCGCCAAGTGCGAATCCGTTTACTGCAGCGATCACAGGGATCGGGAAGGTTTCGATCTTGCGGAACACATCATTTCCCTTCTTACCGAAGGCTTCGCCCTCTACCTTGGTCAGTGTGCTCATCTCAGCGATATCTGCACCTGCAACGAAGGACTTCTGTCCTGCACCTGTCAGGATCAGTGCTCTTACTTCATCAAGGTTTACAGCATCCAGAACAGCGTTCAGCTCGTCCAGTACTGTAGAATTCAGTGCGTTCAGTGCCTTCTCACGGCTGATGGTGATAATGGCATAAGCACCCTTCTGCTCATATGTTACAAATTCCATGGTATTAACTCCTTTTTATTTTGTTCACAGAAGTAAGCAGACCTAAGAAGTTAAGCCTGCTTACTTATTTTCCTTAAAATATGCTTAGTCTTCAATCTTAACGACTGTAGAGCATCCCATACCACCGCCGATGCAAAGAGTTGCAAGACCGGTCTTGGCTCCTCTTGCCTGCATCTCATGAAGCAGTGTAACAAGGATACGGCATCCGGAAGCTCCAACAGGATGTCCAAGAGCGATCGCACCACCATTGGGGTTGAGCTGCTTGTCAACATCGATTCCCAGATCCTTACCTACTGCAACAGACTGTGCTGCGAATGCTTCGTTTGCCTCGATGATATCGAAGTCCTCGATCTTCATGCCTGTCTTAGCCATAACCTTCCTGGTAGCAGCAACAGGTCCGATACCCATAACCTCAGGTCTTACACCTGCAAGTGCGCCAGCTACGAAAGTAGCCATGGGCTTAACGCCAAGCTCCTTAGCCTTCTCTTCGCTCATAACAACGACTGCTGCTGCGCCATCATTGATACCGGATGCATTACCAGCGGTAACAAATCCGTCAGGATTGATGGTACGAAGCTTTGCAAGTCCTTCGATGGTAGAACCATGGCGGGGTCCTTCATCTACCTTGAACTCGATCATTTCTTTTTTCTTCTTAACCATTACAGGTACAATTTCGTTCTCGAAAGCACCATTCTTCTGCGCTTCTTCAGCCTTTAACTGGCTCTTTAATGCGAACTCATCCAGCTCTTCCCTGGTCAGTCCCCACTCTCTGCAGATATTGTCTGCAGTTGTGATCATGTGGTAATCATTGAATGCATCCCAAAGGGCATCCTTGATCATGCAGTCAACTAAAGTACCATTGTTCATTCTATATCCGAAACGTGCCTGAGGAACAGCATAGGGTGCCAGGGACATGTTCTCCATACCGCCTGCTACAACGATGTCAGCATCTCCTGCCATGATCATCTGTGCTGCCTGGTTTACACAGTTCAGACCAGAACCACAGACAACGTTCATGGTAACAGCGGGAACCTCGATCGGAAGTCCTGCCTTGATAGATGCCTGACGGGCTACGTTCTGTCCAAGGCCAGCCTGGATAACACATCCCATGTATACCTGATCTACTGCTTCCGGAGCAACTCCAGCCCTCTGAAGTGCCTCCTTGATTACGATTGCGCCAAGCTCAGCAGCAGGGGTTGTGCTTAAAGAGCCACCCATGGTACCGATCGCTGTACGGCATGCACCGGCTAAAACAACTTTCTTTGCCATTATTTCTTTCCTCCGTTTGAATCATTTTGTATAAAATTTCAGCCTTACCGGCTGTCTGCAACGATTGTTAATTTTTTGTCATTGCCACAGAAATCATTATAACATAGGGCTTTTACTTTTGCAATCACAATTCACAGAAAAGACATTTGTTAAAAGGACATTCGTCCACTGGACGCGAAGCTGAAAAAGACGCTTCGTTCTGATGAAGAGCGAAACGTCTTTGAAGCTTTCAGATATGTTGTCACACACCTGATGTTATATTCGGCATCTCGGTGGGAGTCGAAGTTGGTACCGCTGTAGGTTCTATCTGTGTCGGCTGCGCTGTTCCTGCCGGTGCCTGTGCTGCCGGTACAGCAGGCACTGTCACTGACGCTTCTTCCTTCTTTTCCTGGCTTCTCAGGCTTTCCAGATAGGCCTGCCACTCCTCTTCCTTACGGATCTCTTCGACCTTGTCAAAAAAGGCGCTCCAGGAATACAGTGTCTCATCACTGACATTCACACAGCTCACAGGGCTTGCCGCTGACAGAAGTACCATGCCTGCCGGAAGCATTTCTCCCTCGGGAACCACGGAGCCGTCCGCTGAAACAGCGATCTTTTCATCTGCCAGCTTCTGCAGGAAGCCTGCCAGCTCTTCATAGCCATTTTCGATGAGATTCCTGATCTCTCCCTGCAAAAGTGCGGTTCCCTTCATCCTTGTCACATAAGCTGCGTTCACGATGGGAGTGCCTTCTTCCGAAACCGTCACGGCCTGATCCGGCATCCTTTGCATTTTTGCATAGGAAAAGGAAAGGATCTGTTCCCTGCCCTCTGCATCCTTCATCAGGAAACGATAATCATAATCCGGTGTCGATACGACCTGGATCTTATCTGTCAGGATAACCGGCTGCCTACAGTCCTTCCAGACCAGCTCATTCTTTTCATTCAGGATGATCTCTTCCTGCCCGGTAAAGAAAACGGACGGTCTGCCGGTATCCTGATTGTACCCGATCACCAGATTGCCGGAGGCATTTTCATGGGCTTTATCTTCACTGTCCTTACTTTCTCCGCTTTCCTGTGATGCCTGCTGGAAGCAGATCATGCTGCCATCTGCCGCATTTTCCGGAAGCGTGATTTCCAGTGTATACGGTATCGTCTTCCCCTTTGCTCCTTCCCTGCCATCTACTATCATATTGGAAGCGAGTACAAGCACACCAAATGACAGGAAGCCCGCCGTCAGTACTGCTGTCTTTTTCTTCATTCTTTTCCCCTTTCGCTTACATAAAATTTCCTTCTACACTACTTTTACATATTTATTATAGCAAATGAAAGGATGTTTCATGCTACCGGTACTAGCAATATCCTTCCATCGTTTTCTATGATCCGATAAAGCGTGTCATAGGAAAACTCCGTTCCGTCCATGAAGGGTGCAAACAGCTCCTGATTCTCTTCATCAAGAGGCTCTACATACAGATAGCCTGCATGGGACTCTTCGATCGTCTTTAAAAGTGCTGCGCTGTCCGTCGTCTCTCCGCTGATATTTCCATACATCACAGATACCGGTGCTGCCTCAAAGCTGACATAGGCATTCCTTACCCAGCTGATATCCGACAGATCCCGGAGATACAGTACACGGCCGATGCTTTTCCTCGTTCCTGCACCGATCTTCGCCAGAAAGGCCTCTGCCTTTTCATCTACGATGTCTTCTCTCTCCTGCCGGATCTCTTCTATAGTATTCCCGTAGCCGATCAGTGCCCGGTAAGATCCCTGATAATCTGCCGTCAGAAGAACCGGTATAGCACAGAGCAGCAGCCCCCGAACAGCATTTTCTGACTTCAGTACAAGATATGCGGTCAGATACAGGCTTCCTATCGTAAAAGGTGCTCCATACCGTTCAATCGAGGACACCATGCCAAAGGGCTCCAGATATTGTGTTTCCACTGCAAAGATCGTCAGGTGGCTGATCAGGTTCAGGCTGTAAAAGCTTGCTGCGCTCAGCAGGGCAAACAAAAGCAGGAATCTGCTGTCCTTGCCGGTTATCTTTTTCCGGATCCCAAGCAGGGCATAAATAACCAGAACCAGGATCACCAGCATCAGCGGACTTACATTCAGTATGGCCGTGGAATACCGGTGCAGGGGCCATTTCAGGAAGGCAGTCAGAAAGGCATCTACCATCTGTCCCTGTACATCCGGGATGTTCATGCTTCCTGTCGCCATATGAACCGCAACGCCTGTCAGCTTGGCAACCCTTCTGTTCATCAGGCAGAAGGAAAGCCAGCTTCCTTCTGTCAGCGCAGGCAGGCATACCACAGCTATAAGTCCTCTTTTCACTGCCTTTCGGTCCTGTGCAAATATCTCATCCCTTCTGTGCAGAAAGTGATATAGCAGTGTAAATAAAAGTCCAAAGAACAGCCAGATCACCCCTGTATTCTTGCAAAGCACCAGTACCATCAGATAACAGGTCTGTCTTCCGTAATAAAACAGGGAAGAATGCCCCTCTCTGTCAAGAACCGCTGTCAGGAATGCCCCATAGATCACAGCCATGGTAAGATCTGCGCAGCATCCGTCCATCCAGAAGGCCTCCACCATGGAAGGGAACAGCCACAGCAGTACAGCGCCGATCGTCATGGTGATTACGTTCTTCTTTCTGATCCGCTCCAGCAGGGGAACAAGAAATGCCAGATTGCAGACATAATATCCTGCAAACATCAGCCCTTCTCTGAACTCCGAGGGTGAAAGGTGAAGGAACCACCATTTCAGCATCTGGGTTCCCGGCGGATAATCCCCAAATTCTGCCGCCACGTTTTCATACCTGTCTGCAAAGCCGTCCAGGTAAAAAATGGACTTCACATCTGTGGCCCAGAAATTATAGTCATCCCACCAGCTTGTCAGCTTACCGGATACACACACTGTCACAACCATAAACAGCAGCAGGGCTGTCAGAAAAGCGGATGCCCTCAGCTCCCTCCCGGCAAAGGAGACAAGCTCCTTTCTCTTTTTTCTGTCCATTTTAAAGACAAGGATTCCGCTTCCCAGCAGAAATAAGGGTGCCAGGATATCCGTCAGCCAGAGGAGGTTTCCAAAGCTGAGCCCATACAGGAAAAGGATCAGAAGGCTCACTGCTGCAGGGATACAGTCTGTCAGCTTCTCTTTCAGGTAAAATCCAAGGATCAATATAAAAATTAAAAGCGATAAAATATGAATGATAAACATAGTAAAAGTATACCTCAAAAAGCATGCACCGTGGAAGCTTTTTAAATAAAAATGCCGGCTGCCCCCAGAAATTCAAAAAGATGTGGCGCACCTGCCCCACATCTTTTTGAATTTAGCCTCCCACTCAGGGAGCCCGTCACGCCTGTCCTTCCATCGCTCCGGACCGGCCGCTTTATTTTATACCTCAGGCTCGATCAGACCGTAAGTATTTCCTTTTCTCTTATAAACAACATTCACCTGATCTGTCTCAGCATTGCAGAATACAAAGAAGTTATGTCCAAGAAGCTCCATCTGTACACAGGCATCCTCCGGATACATAGGCTTGATATCGAACTTCTTGGTACGGATGATCTGTACCTCCTCATCATCAAGATAATCCTTCTCTATAAAATCCTGCTTGAAGAATCCTCTCGACTGCTCCTTGGCGATCAGCTTGGTCTTATACTTCTTCAGCTGCCTCTCGATGATCTCTTCTACAAGATCAATCGATACATACATATCATTACTTACCTGTTCAGAACGGATGATACTGCCCTTAACCGGGATCGTAACTTCGATCTTCTGTCTGTCTTTCTCGACACTGAGTGTAACATGTACCTCTGTTTCCGGTGTAAAGTACTTCTCAAGCTTACCGATCTTGTCCTCCACTGCTGCACGAAGTCCAGGAGTCACTTCAATATTCTTGCCAATAATAATAAACTTCATATACATCATCCTTTCCGTGGATTATTTCTTTCAATCATTATAGCA
The DNA here is from genome assembly GCA_003490145.1 of Lachnospiraceae bacterium OM04-12BH. Taxonomy (GTDB): domain Bacteria; phylum Bacillota; class Clostridia; order Lachnospirales; family Lachnospiraceae; genus Suilimivivens; species Suilimivivens aceti. Next base: position 28,266 of record QULQ01000003.1, on the reverse strand, counting down.
CATGTCCCCTTAGTTTTGCAATAATTTCAATGATTTGTTTAAAAACGATACCAGTTTTCTAACAATTTTAGTCATCTTCGGGAAGTGACTTTTTTCGACTATCCTGTTCTCTTTATCATAAACACACAAAACGTCCGTTCCTCATTTTCCCTGTGGATAGTGTGGATAACTCCGTGTATAAATCAAAAATGCCTGTTTTATGGCATTTGTGTATGTGGATAACTTTTTAGTCCTTTTCTTCCTGTCGTCCATATATATCAGTTCTCTCTTTTTCTGCTTTGTGTAACTTGCACACGCCATCGTTTGTCAACCCGTTTTGGTACAAAAAAAGAAGTCTGACTCTTTATGAATCAGACTTCTGTAATTTCATTTTTCTGTTTTCCTGAGAGAATCGGACTCCTTTTAGAAGATTCTCCGGATAGAAAGGATAGAACGGTAATTTGCGTTGGAAATAATAATTCCTGTCTTTGCTGTTGATGCATGCACGATCTGTCCGCCGCCAATATAGATTGCAACATGACCGGAATAACAGATGATATCACCCGGCTGTGCACTGTCAAGGCTGCCAACTGCAGCACCTACGCTTCTGTCTGCTGAAGATGAATGAGGCAGGCTGACACCATAATTGGAATATACACTCATAACAAATCCGGAGCAGTCCGCACCATTTGTCAGGGATGTTCCACCCCAGACGTAAGGATTGCCGACGAACTGACAGGCGAAGTTTGCGAGCTCCTTGCCAAGCTCACTGCCGCTTCCTGAAATAACCGGTGCCGCATAACTCTGATTGCTGCTCTGGCTGTTCTTCTTATTTGCTTTCGCTGCCTTGGCTGCTGCTTCCTGTGCTGCCTTTCTCTCTGCTTCTTCCTTGGCAAGTCTTGCTTCCTCTTCTGCCTTGGACTCTGCCTTTACGAATTCTGTGGAAAGGGTGACATAATCTAAGGATACATAGCCATCACCTTCCTCGATATTTACCTTAACCCAGCCGTCCAGTTCTTCGGTAACCAGCAGTTCGTCTTCAATAGGAACCATACCGATCACTGCGGAATCAGTAGAGGGCTCTTCTCTTACATAGAGAGTAGTAGTATTAACGGTGGCGATTCTTGTACCCACCTCTTTGGCAAGCTCTACTGCATCCTCACCTGTGACACAATACTCTGCCTTCACATAACCGGTCACACTGCCGGATGTGATCTCGTACCAGCCGTTGTCCTCTGAAATAAATTCACCAACAGACTTGTCATAAAGCTTACCAAGGATCTCACCATCCTCACTGGGAATGCTTCTGACATTTACATAATCATTTACCTTGGCGATAACCAAAGATTTAAAGCCTTCTTCTTCCTTCCTGGCTGCGATTTCTCTTTCCTTCTGGGGAATGGTCTTGGTGGTGGAAGCCGTTACGGTTTCTTCAATGACTTTCTCTTTCTGGATTGGCTGTACATCAAGCTTGGGGCTTGCTGTTGCCAGTGGAGATGCACTGAGCGACGGAGATGCCGCTGATGATTCTTCTGTAGCTGCTGTTCCTGTACTGCTTTCTTTCTGCTCTGCCTTTTTGGCATCTGTCTCATCCTTGATGTTCTTGACACTGGTACCATTGGAAGCAAGGAAGAAATCAATGCCTGCGGAAGGAAGATCTGTCTTCTCCTTCGCAAAGCTGTTCATATTCATACCGGAAAATAAGAGCGCTGCTGAAAGAACGCCTGCTGCTATTTTCACGTAAGATTTCTGCATAACAAAACTCCTTCAAATCTTTCACTGCTTAATTGTTACAAAAATGTTAAAAACACTATAACACTTTCGTCAAGTACTGTCAACCTCTGCGATTTTTTGCATCAGCCTTGAAAGTCCTGTAAATCCGGCACTTTTTCATATCCAAATTTTCAAAGGCAAATTTTTCCATCTACAAGATCTTGTATTTTCTGACAGAAAAAAAGAGACTGTCGAAAGGCTTTCTCCACTTCCACAGTCTCTTTTCTTAAAAATTTTGTAAAAATTCACAACAGTTTTTTCATGGGTCAGAGCTGCTGTGTCTTCATTTTCCATATCACTCTAAGCCTTCAGCGTCCGCAAATATTCCTCCACAGAATTTACAGCATTGGCACCATCTGCAGCAGCTGTGATGATCTGGCGCATTTTCTTCTTTCTGATATCTCCTGCCACGAAGATTCCGGGTCTGCTCGTTCTGCCATCTTCCCCGGCAATCACATAGCCCTGTTCATCTCTCTCAGCCAGCTCCTGCAAAAGCTCGCTGTCCGGATGGATCCCCACTGCAGCGAACACACCGTTTACCGGCAGATGCTTTTCCTCCCCGGTCTTTACATTCTTAATAAGAAGAGACTCGGTCACCATATTTCCTTCCACAGCCTCTACCACAGTGTCCCAGAGGATTTCCACGTTCGGAAGCTCCTTTACCTCCTGCTGCAGCGTCTGGGCTGCCCGCAGCTCATTTCTTCTGTGGATCAGATAAACCTTTTCACAGCCTCTTGCCAGAAATGCGGCATCCTCTGCAGCCACATTGCCGCCGCCTACGACAGCCGTCACCTTTCCTCTGAAGAAGGCGCCGTCACAGGTCGCACAGTAGGATACTCCCTTGCCGGCAAATTTCTCTTCTCCCGGTACATTCAGCTTCGCATGATAGGCTCCTGTTGCCACGATGACCGTTCTGGCCTGCAGCTTTTCTTTTTCCGTCTGAATCAAAAAATGGCCGTCTTCTTCCTGAATGGAAAGAACCTCAGCCACTTTAAATTCACAGGAAAGCTTATCCGCATGCTCCCGGAACTTCATTCCCAGCTCAAATCCGTTGATTCCGGGAAGTCCCGGATAATTATCCACTTCATAGGTATTCAGTACCTGTCCGCCGCTCATGGCGCTTTTCTCTATGGTCACTGCCTTAAGTCCGGCTCTGTTTGCATAAATGGATGCACTTAAGCCTGCTGGACCTGAACCAATAATAACTACATCATACATATTGTCTCTCCTTCCTGTTACACAAAACACTTCTGCTTCTTTATTTTGTTTTCCCATCTGCATCCAGTTCCAGTCAGATCCATCCGCCATCCATGGTAATGACCTGTCCGGTCAAGTAGTCGGGACTCTCCAGGAGCTTTACCACAAGCTCTCCGGCTTCCTGTGCTGTTCCCATTCTGTCTGCCGGGATTTCTTCCACTAGTGCCTGTTTTTCCTCTTCGGTAAAGCAGGCATTCATTTCGGTGTCGATCACACCAAAGGCAATGGCATTTACCTGGATACGACTTGGCGCCACCTCCTTGGCAAGGGCCCTGGTAAAAGCATTCACGCCGCCCTTGGCTGCGCTGTAGGCCACCTCCATGGAAGCTCCCACTGCTCCCCACACAGAAGATACATTAATAATCTTACCGGATTTCCTGTGGATCATACCGGGAAGCACCTGGCGGCTGGTATAAAACAGCGCATTCAGATTCGTGTTTATTACCTGCTGCCATTCCAGAACTGACATATCTGTCAGTAACCCTACATAAGAGATTGCCGCATTATTGATCAGCACATCTACTTCTCCGCAGATAGAAAACAGCTTCTCTACTTCCTCCGGATCTGACACATCACACTGATATGCCTCACATCTGACTCCACAAGTCAATTCTATTTCCTTCTGTAGAGCGTTCAGTCTTTCCATTGATTTTCTGCATACCAGAATAAGATCATAGCCCTCTTTGGCAAGGGCTATGGCAATTCCTGCACCGATCCCCCGGGATGCCCCGGTGATCAGTGCCTGTTTTCTTTTTTCGTTATACAAGGTTTCTGATTCCATCACAGATCCTCTTTGCAACTGCCGGATTATTCATGGTGTAAATATGTACCCCGTCTACATCACTGGCGATCAGATCAACGATCTGATTGATCGTATAGGCAAGACCGGCATCCAGCAGCGCCTCTTTGTTATTTTCATATTTATGCAGTATCTTCTGGAATTTCACCGGAAGAGTTGCCCCGCACATAGTCACCATACGCTCGATCTGTGCCCTGTTGGTCACCGGCATCACACCCGCATCGATCGGAACATCAATGCCGGCAATTCTTGTTTTTTCATAAAAATCATAAAAAACTTCATTATCAAAGAAAAGCTGCGATACCAGATGATCCACACCGGCATCTACCTTTCTCTTCAGATTACGGATGTCAGTAATGGCATCCGGTGCTTCCAGATGCTTCTCCGGGTAACAGCCACCGCTGATACTGAAATCTCCCTGCGTTTTGATATACTCTACCAGCTCATTGGCATAATGGAAATCATGCTTTACCGGGATATTGGGATTCATATCTCCCCGGAGTGCCAGTACATTTTCAATGCCTGCTTCCTTTAACTGATCCAGAATGCTGCGGATCTCTTCTTTATTATAGTGGAGACAGGTCAGATGCACGATCGGCTCAATTCCATATTCATTTTTGATCTTTCTGGCAATTTCTACTGTCTTGTTATTTGCCGTACTGCCGCCTGCGCCAAAGGTTACACTGATAAAGTCAGGGTGCAGGTCGCACAGAAGAGAAAGTGTCTCATCTATATTCTGCAGGGCAGCTTCTTTCTTCGGGGGAAATATTTCAAAGGAAAGAACCGGCTTTCCTTCTTTCTTCTTGGCTTCAAATATCTGTGGTATCTTCATGATTGTTCCTCCTGATGTTTTCTTTTTATTCCTACCGGATCAGCTCCGGAAAACTTTCTGTTTCTGGTATTTCATCGATCCATCCCAGATGATAGGCTGTGATTCTTGAGATCTGTTCGCTGATCCTTCCTTCTCCGGCCACACTTCGCATGATCTCATCCGGATAATTTGCTGCAATATAATCCGTTACCGCTCTGCTGTATTCCTCTCCCCTGTACAGATCATGGGCTCCAAATACGTGCAGAATCTCGTGGGCGTAAACTGCAGGCTCCTCTTCTGTCCCCTTGTCATTCCTTACAAACATGACAAGACTTTCCCTGACATTGTCCTCCCCGTCATACACAATCGCATAGGATCTGCCGGGCGCATTCACAAACATACAGGTGGCAATCCCGTCAGCTCCATACTCCTGCAGCAGCCTCTCATAGGAAAGCTCTTCCTCTGTCCACTGTGCAAAGGCTTCGTCCAGTGCATCCATAAAATCACTGTCATCACTGATGGAAAAATCTACCGTCTTTTCCATACAGAGATCCTGACTTTTTTCTTCACTCCAGTCCAGAATAAACCGGGTTCCCACGCCGTAACCGGAAGCAGTTTCTTCTATATATATAGCAGCTTCCTTCAGTCTCTGTAAACAGATTTCTTTCTCTTCTTCGGTAAAAGCATTGTCCGGTGTAGTCAAAAACAGGCTGACCAGTATATTCTTTCCTCTCAGAACTGAGGCACTGCCGATTCCAAAGCTGCCATCAATTCCATCAGTTCTTAGCAGGGCATCCGGCGGCACGGTCGGAAAGGGCGCTGCCAGCATAACCGCCGGCGCTGCTGAAGTGGATGTCGCTGCAGATGGAAACGGCGCTGCTGTTTCCGGTAAAAAAATGGTAGCCTCTGTTTCTATGTTCTCATCCTGTACTGTTTCTTCTGCAATTTCACCGTTCCTGCTTCCACAGCCTGTCAGCAATCCAGCCATGAGAATCCAAAGAAACACCGTCACTCCCGTCAGTCCTGCTTTAATAAGCCTTCCCACTGCCATTATTCCTTATGCTTCTCAATGGTATTCTTGACAGCGCCCATTCTCTTGTCAAGGCTTGCACTGGTTTCGGCACAGTCCTTCAGTTCTGCTGCCAGCATGGTTGAAAGCTCTGCATCCAGATCCTTCTTATAGCGCAGTCTGTGCTCCAGGCTTGCCCAGAAGTCCATGGCGATCGTTCGAAGCTGTACTTCCACCTTCATCTGCTTTTTTTCATTCTGCAGAAAAATGGGAATTTCCACGATCAGATGAAGACTTCGGTAACCATTGTCCTTGGGATTCTTGATATAATCCTTTATCCTGATCAGCCTCACATCATCCTGCTGCAGAAGGCAGTCTGCCAGTCTGTAAATATCCTCGATAAAGGGACAGATCACACGGATCCCTGCCACATCTGTCAGACACTCTTCTACTGCACTCACCTCAAAGGGCAGCTTTTTTCGATAAAGCTTGTCCATGATGCTCTCCATGGACTTCAGCCTGGTCTTGATCGTTTCTATTGGATTATGCTCCTGCTCCAGGGAAAACTGCTGGTTCAGCACACGGAATTTTGTTTCCACCTCAAGCAGCGCACAGCTGTAATAGGTCATAAGCTGCTTTGACTGCTGGAATGTTTCCCTGAAACGCTCTACTGTTTCTTCCGGAATATCTGTAAATGACATCAAAATCTGTTTATCCACACTTTTTCTCCATTCATATCATGCTCCATCCATCAGAAGGACTGCAGGGATCAGTCTGCCGGCTTCTGATAGAAATGTCCCGTCAGCTGCTGCGTCTTCATCTCATTGATAAAGGCCTTTTCATCCACCTTCCGGACAGCCTGAATTACCTTTTTGCTCTTGGAACCATCTACTACTGAATATACCACATTTCTCTGACAATGCTCAAAGGAACCTTCTCCCTCCAGGATCGTGGCCCCATGATGGCTGATCTGATAGATTGCCTCACAGACCTCTCTTGGTCTGCCTGTTACAATAAACAGCGTCTGCTGCTGATATTTCTTATAAAGCACATGCAGCACCTGTGTCGAAGCATACTGGAATATGATCGAATAAAGTGCCTTGTCAAAACCAAATAAAATACCTGCCAGTGTCAGAATCACTACATTCAGTAATAAAACAGCATTAAAAGAATCCACACCCTTTTTCTCAGAAAAATAAATGGCTATAAAATCCGTACCCCCACTGGTCGCGTCCACGGCAAGGCACATACTGATGGCAAGTCCGTTCAGCATACCGCCAAAGATGCTGATCAGCAGTGTATCATAGGTGATCGCAGTCCCGGGGATCAGATCGGTCAGCACACTGGTCAGCACGATCATCAGACAGGAATACATGGTAAATTTCTTCCCGATGTAACGGAATCCGATGTAAACCGGTATAGCATTCAATATCAGGTTGACCACCGTATAAGGGATCGTTACATGGAAAAACATCTCCCCTACTCTCTGGATCAGAATAGTCAGTCCTGTGGCTCCGCCCGGATACAGGCCTCCTGTTCTGACAAAGGTCTTGATATTAGCCGCCATCAGCAATGCAGCAAGGCAGATCACCAGGATCCGTTTCGCTTCTTTCTTTACCTCTGTTCTCATGTAATTCCTCCCATGTCCCTTTTCATCCAGTATATAATAAAGTATCTTTATTCGCAATATTTCTCTGTTTCTTAGGAATTTCTTAATTCAAGCGTAAGAATTCTATAAGTCTATTTTATTTTTTCTTTTGTTTGGTATACTACTACAGTAAAGCGGAATTCACTTCCCCTGATGGAGTGTATAATAAATGTTTGTATCTCTTTTTTTCCCGGTATTTCTGGGAATTGTGATCCTTTGTTATTTTGCCCTTCCGGCAAAATGCAGACCTGCCATACTGTTTTTTGCAAGCTGTGTTTTCTGTGCCAGCCTGGATATCAGAAGCCTGGTAATCCTCTTTATCAGCATTCTCTTTACCTACTGCGGCGGTATTCTGTTAGAGCATGCAGGAAAAAATTCATTCAGACCCGGGAAAATTCATTTTATACTGGCAGTTCTTCTGTCCCTGTGTCTGCTTTTGCTCCTTGTGTTCAAATATACCGGATATATTTTCCAGCGCTTTTTCCCGGGGCTTACCTTTACCCAGACCTTGCTGCCTTATTTTCTCATGCCCATTGGTTTTTCCTTTTATCTCTTTCAGATGATCAGCTATCTTGTGGATGTAGCAAAAGGAAAGCTTGCCGCAGAGAAAAATTTTATTCATCTTGGCTGTTACCTTGCCTTTTTTCCGAGGCTTGTGAGCGGTCCCATTGAGCGGGCAGGGGATTTTCTGCCACAGCTTTCCGCTCTCTCTAAGATAAAATTTTTCGACCGCGGAAGGCTTTCCACTGCCTTTACCTATATTCTGTGGGGCTATTTTATGAAAATGGTCGTTGCAGACCGCCTGGCTCTTCTGGTGAACAGTCTCTTTGGCAGTATGCAGGAATTTGACAGCTTTTTTCTTTTTCTTGGCATGCTTTTTTATACCATGCAGATCTACTGCGACTTTGCAGGCTATTCCAATATCGCCATTGGCTGTGCTGCTATCTTTGGAATAAGGCTGACGCAGAACTTTGCTTCGCCTTATCAGGCTGCCTCTATTTCAGAATTCTGGAGACGGTGGCATATTTCCCTTAGCAGCTTCCTGAAGGACTATATTTATATCCCTCTTGGTGGCAGCCGGTACGGTACCTTCCGGAAATGTCTGAATACCATGATCGTTTTTCTGCTCTGTGGCATGTGGCATGGCTCCGGTCTGAACTTCGTAGTATGGGGACTGCTCCATGGCATTTATTCTGTGATCGGCACCTTTCTTCCATCTGGCAGAAAATACCGCGTTCTGACCTTTTTTGAGGCTGCCTTTGCCTGGATCTTTTTCCGGGCAGAAAGCCTTTCGCAGGCACTTTCTTATATCAGGAGGATGTTGACTGCCGGTCTTCAGCCCGGAAGCTTTTCCCGTTCCCTCAAGCTGCTGGAGCTGGATCCTGCAGAGATCATCGTCGTAACGATCAGTATTCTCCTGATCCTGCTGATCGATGAGTTCTGCTACAGGAAAAAGCTGTCCCTGCCACTGCTCATTCAGGAAAAGCCAAATGCTGCCAGGTACCTGATCTTTTATCTTCTCCTGATCGGTATTTTTGTCTTTGGGGTGTATGGCCCCGGCTATCAGGCAGAGCAGTTTATTTATATGCAGTTTTAAATTGTGATTGATTTGTTTGATGATTTCAGAAAGGATCTTTATGAAATTTTTTCATTCTAAAACAGCCCTGCGTCTTTTCTTTATCCTGCTGCTTCTGATAACCCTGTACCTGCTTTCCTGCGTACTGAAGGTAAAGTCCGGTCATGGTATCGACCAGCAGGAGGGCTTATACTGGCAGGAGGAAAACAGCATTGATGTCATGTTTCTCGGTACCAGCCATGTCCACTGTAACATCAATACCGGTCTCCTCTATGACAGCTACGGGATCACAGCCTATGATTACAGCGGCGCCGAGCAGCCCCTCTGGATGACCTACTATTATCTGAAGGAGCTGTACCGGTATCAGACTCCGGAGCTGCTCGTCCTTGATCTGTATGGCCCTGCCAGATTTAAGGAGGACTACCAGTATACCTGGATCTCCGAGAATATTTACGGCATGCGTTTTTCATCCAATAAGCTGAAAATGCTCCTTGTCAGTGTGGAGCCCGGCCGGATCAGAGACTATTTTCCCTCCTTTGCCATTTATCACAACCGCTACGATTCCCTGAGTGAAGATGATTTTCAAAGCTTCTTTTGGAACAGCGAGGATAAACAGGCCTTCAAGGGCTATACCCCTTACTTCGGCACGGAGCTACAGACTGAGCCGGATGACTTTTTCACAGAGGAAAAGGGAGGTCTGACCAAAAAGTCAGAAAAGTATCTCCGTAAGATCATTGCTTATGCCAAAAAGAAGCAGACACCCCTCCTTCTTATTTCTGCTCCCTATGTCATAACAAAGGAAGATAAGATGACCTATAACCAGATCGCTGAAATTGCCGCACAGGAGGATGTCGCCTTTATTGATTTCAATGAATATTATGAGGATATGGGACTTGATTTCACCACAGATTTTAATGACGAATCCCATCTGAACTATCAGGGAAGCTGTGTATTTACGGATTATCTTGGAAATTATCTGAAAGAAAACTATATACTGCCGGATCGCCGCGGTGATCCATCCTGTGAATCCTATCTGGATAATCAGAAGCTGATCCTTAAGGAAGTAAAGGAGGCTTCAGCCACCGGCTGAAGCCTCCTGTTTTTCTATTCCCATATTACTTCTCTGTAATGATGAACTTCTGAACTATTTCTCTCATTTCATTGGAAGCATCTCCAACTTCATTCATGACAGTAATGACATTCTCAGACTTCTCAACAATATTGGAAGCTCTCTGTGCAATCTCATTGGTTCCGTTTGCACCTTCATTAGCTGCCTTGCTGACATCATTAATTGACTGCAGGACACCCTCAATGGAAGCTAACAGTTCTTCGGAAATTGCACTGAAATCTGTTACCATTTCATCCACATCAGCCGCATCCTGATTGTAAGCATCTGCAATCTCAGTGAACTGATGGAAGCTCTTTGATACATCCTCTGCCACGAAGTTAAGCAGTCTTGAAGAATCATCTGCAAGGTTCTGTACCGCTCCTGTTACCTTCTGTGTTACCTGCTGAATATTTTCAGCGGTTACCTTGGACTGTTCTGCAAGTGAACGGATCTCATCTGCTACAACGGCAAACCCCTTACCGGCCTCCCCGGCTCTTGCTGCCTCAATCGAAGCATTCAGCGCCAGCAGATTGGTCTGTGCAGTAATTCCCATAATGGACTGTGCCAGTACCTCAATCTGTTCTACTACCTTGGCTTCTTCCAGTGCCTGTATCAGACTTCCACTGATCTCTGCCTTCATATCCTTTGCATTCTGATAATTGCTTTCAGTATCTTTCTTTGCCTGCTGCGCACGCTGATGAATACTGACAACCTTCTCTGCGCCATCCTGTGCACGTACTGCAATATTCTTGGATACCGTTTCGATCTGATGGGAAATAGTTTCAATCTGCTGTGCAGAAGCTGCTGTCTCTTCCATACTTGCTGACAGCTCCTCTGTTGCTGCTGAAACACTGCTGATATCATCATTCAGCTCACCTAACTGTTCCATCACCTCATCTACATCTCCGGCCAGTGTCAACCCATGTCTCTTCACGGCACCAATCACCTCATCAAAGGTGGCTGCCATACTGTTCAGTGCTCTCTCAAGAATGCCAAATTCATCTTTCCGTTTCAGTCTGCCGGCTGCAGATCTTCCCGTCATATCACCGCTTTCCAGCTTCTGTGCATAGCCGACTGCCTTCTTCATCCAGCCTGTAGTATCTGCAATAAGATAAATGATCACTGCTATCGTAAGCAGGAAAAAGACTACTGTGCAGATCTCCATTTTCATGATCCATTCATTTCTGGTAGCACCTATGGTCTGCTTCTCTCCCTCTACGATCTCATCAATATAATCTGTATAGTTTCCTGTACCAATGACCCATCCAAACGGCTCATACAGTCTGGAATAACTTCTCTTTGGAAGGTTTTCTGTTCCACCCTCCTTCGGGAATACATAATCACAGTAACCGCCATCTGGCTGCTGTCCTACCGCAATGATATCTTTCACCATCTCATAGCCATTGCCATCCTTGGTTCCCATACGGTTCGTACCTTCCGTATCACTGCCGAGCAATACAATGTTATTCCCTTCCGTATCATCTGCCCAGAAATATCCGGAATCTCCATACCGGAGTTCACGAAGCATATCAGCGCCCTGCTTCTTGGCCTCTTCCAGTGTACACTCTCCTGCTTCATACGCTGCATAATACTGATCCAGCATGGATATTGCATTGTCTACCTGCTGTCTGATACTTTCATCATACTGATTACGCACCTCTTCTTCCAATGCATCATCTGCGTGACTGCTGATCGTTTTCATGCCCTTGATCGCTGAGAATCCGGATCCCATCACCATAATAAATACGAGAACCAGGATCATTGACAGCTTGACTGACATTTTTAAGTTCTTCATAAGTAAAATAGCCTCCCTTTAATGGTTCTTCAAATTATAAAGTATTATAGCATATTTTACTTATTTTTTACATTTATCGATAAAAATTATTGCTTTTTGAAATCGAATCATTGCGATCAGACTGCTTTTTTGATCCGTATCATCCTGTTTACACATTCTGCTCAAAGGCATGGTTCAGTGTCGGCAGAAGATCCTCTGTTTTTTCAATGCGGTACCCTTTGATCCCGAAGCTCTCTGCATATTTAGCCCATAGCTGCAGTCATTAAAGATCAGTATTATAATGGGGATTCCTAGCCTTTTTGCTGTTTCCAGCTCCTGGGAATTCATCATGAAGCCCCCATCTCCTGTCACTGCCAGGACTCTTTTTTCAGGATAGATCAGCTTCGCTGCGATCGCACCCGGAAGTGCGATTCCCATAGTAGCAAATCCATTGGAAATAATACAGGTATTACTGATAATATATGTTTTTCTATCAACTTAATCACATCAGGTGGGCTGAGATTGTGCTTTTGCCGGAGATATTCTCTGCAAATATAAATGGCAATTGTAAAGTTCACCTATTTTGTTTTGATGCTGTTTTTCATTTTATTTATTACATGTGTTGTCATCAATTCGCAATAGTTATCCGTGTGTACGGGAGATGTTCTTCGTTCTCCTCTGCTCAGATCGTTACACCGGCATCCTCGAAGTGAATGGTGGTTTTGAGCTTTTCCCAATCAACAGTGCGCCGCCGGCTCTCAGCTTCCAAACACTGGTGCAGCAGCTCTACGGTTTCTCTGTCCACAGCAGGGTCATCGTAGTTGCTTATTTGAAAAAGATACATGGTGCTTTGCATGAGAATTGCCGACCGCTTGCGTCCTATTTTTCAAACAGATGCAGCAGATATCCGTAGCCCTCAGCTTCCATTTTTTCATAGGGGACGAAGCGCAGGGCCGCGCTGTTGATGCAGTAGCGCACGCCGTTTGGCGACTCCGGGTCGCCGGTGAACACATGGCCGAGATGGGAGTCTCCGGCGCGGCTTCTGACCTCCGTGCGGCGCATCCCGTGGCTCAGGTCCTCCTTCTCCACCACGGCGGGACCCTCGATGGGCTTTGTAAAGGCAGGCCAGCCGCAGCCGCTCTCGTACTTATCCGTGGAGGAAAAGAGCGGCTCGCCGGTCACGACATCCACATAGATGCCCTTTTCAAACTTGTCCCAGAACTCGCCTGTGAAGGCGCGCTCCGTGCCGCTCTCCTGCGTGACGCGGTACTGCTCCGCCGTCAGCTTGTCCCGGATGGACTCCGCCGCGGGCTTCTGATAGTCACCCGGGTCGATGCGCAGCCGGGAAAAAAGCTCCATCTCCGCGCGCGGGATGTGGCAGTAGCCGCCTGGGTTCTTTTCGAGGTAGTTCTGGTGATACTCCTCGGCGGGGTAATAGTTCTTGAGGGGGCCGATCTCCACGAAGAACTTCTCGCTGCGGCCGCGCTCGATCTCCGCGATGCGCTTCACCGTTTCTCTCGCGTTTTCATTGGTGAAGTAAACGCCGGTCTGATACTGGCTGCCCCGGTCGTTGCCCTGCCGGTTTTGCACCGTAGGGTCGATCACATAGAAGTAGGCCAGCAGCAGCGCGTCAAGGCTCACCTGCTCGGGGTCGTATTCCACCCGCACAGTCTCCCGAAAGCCGGTCTCTCCCTTGCAGACGGTCTTGTAATCGGCATCTGCCTCGCAGGTGCCGTTGGCGTAGCCGCTCTCGGCGTCGATAACGCCGGGGATGGACTGCATCAGCTGTTCCATGCCCCAGAAGCAGCCGCCCGCCAGATAGATGACATTGTCTGTGGTATCCATATAGGTGATCTCCTCGTCGGATCGGTCAAAAGCCGATCCGTCCATGTTTGCTTCCTGTCCACTTTTCTCCTTCGGCACAGTCTGATGCCCGGCGGCGCAGCCGCTGAGCAGCAGTACCGAGGTGAAAAGCAGGGCCAATACGCTTCGATGCATCGCGTTTCCTCCTTTCAGGGGAAGCTGGGCTCACTCTGCCCCTTCGTGCGCCATTGGCAATGCAATGGCGCGCAGCAAGCACTTTTTAAATCTCGGGTCAGCCCATATCGGCGGCGAGCACCTGATCGATGAGCTTTTGCAGCGTCTCCGCCTGCTTCTTTTCCGTGATGGCGCCTACGATGGGTTCACCCACGATATTGCCGCTGCGGTCGACCACATAGGTGGTGGGATAGGCAAAGATATTGGTGGTAAACTTTCCCGCCTCACCGTCGGAGTCAAAATACACATTCTGATAGGTGGCGCCCTTCTTGGCAAGCACATCCTTCGCCTCGGAAATTGCCGCTTCGTCGCCGTCCAGCGTGAAGATGTTGACGCCGATGAGAGAGCCGCCCTTCTCCGCCAGCTCCTTGTTCAGCGCATCCAGCTCGGAAAGCTCGCCCACGCAGGGATTGCAGGTGGTGAACCAGAAATTCACCACGGTGACGGCGTTGCCGGAGAACAGCTCGTCGCTCTTCACCGTGTTGCCGCCCAGATCTTTCCCTTCAAAGGCGGGGAACTTCTGCATACTGCCATCGTCGGGAGGGTTGCTCGTGTCGCTGCCCGCGGGCATGCTCATATCGCCGTCCATGGATTTCTGCATGATCTCGGGATACTTCTCTTCCAACTCGATCAGCCTGTTTTCAATATTGCTGATCTCCGTGGCTGACTCCTTCAGCCACTCATGCTCCTTGTCGGTGAACTGCTCTTTAGCGGCCTCGACGGTATCCAGCAGGAAGTCGCCGTAGTTTTTCCCGTCCTCGATCATGGCCATGCCCTTGTCAGCCTCCTTAAAGACCTTTTCCCACAGCTCGGTATTTTCCGACAGGATCACGTTCTCCCGCTCCAGCAGCTCCTTGTGCAGGGCGAGCGCCTCCTCGGCGTTTTTCGGCTCGCCAGTCATGGCGGAGCCGTTGCCGCTCATGTCGCCCATCTTGTCATTGTTCTTCGTGCCGCAGGCCGCCAAGGCCAGCACCATCAGCACGGCAAAAGCCAGTGCAAAAATTCTCTTCCTATTCATTTTGATTCCTCCATCGTTGTTTTCTTTGTTGTTTCTTTCCCGTTGCCGAAGCCGTAGCGGAAGCACACGGCGTTCGTTGGACAGGCGCGGATGCACATCCCGCAGCGGATACACTCAGTATGGTTGGGTGTTTTCGTCACGTCCACATCCATCTTGCAGGCTCTGGCGCATTTTCCGCAGGAGATGCACTTATTCTTGTCCACCTTCATCTGGAAGAGGGACACCCGGTTGAACAGCGCGTAGAATGCGCCAAGCGGGCAGAGCCACTTGCAGAAGGGACGGTAGAACAGCACGCTCAGCACGATCACCGACAGCAGGATGCTGAATTTCCATGTAAACAGCTTGCCCAGCGCCGCCCGGATGCCGGAATTGGCAAGGGACAGCGGGATGGCTCCCTCCAGCACACCCTGGGGGCAGAGGTATTTGCAGAAGAACGGGTCGCCCATGCCCACATCGTTCACAAGGAACGCCGGCAGGAGAACGACCATCACCAGCAGGACAGCGTATTTGAGGTATGTCAGGGGCCTGAGCTTCTTTGTGGAGAGCTTCTTTGTCGGGATTTTATGCAGCAGCTCCTGAAACCAGCCGAAGGGGCATAGAAAGCCGCAGATAAAGCGCCCCAGCAGCACGCCCAGCAGAATGAGGAAGCCTGTGATATAGTAGGAGAAGCTGAACTTGGAAGACCCCACCACCGCCTGAAACGCCCCGATGGGGCAGGCCCCGGACGCCGCCGGACAGGAGTAGCAGTTCAGCCCCGGCACGCAGACGGTCTTCCCCGCCCCCTGATACAGTCCGCCCTTGAGAAAGTTCGGCAGATGCAGGTTGGTCAGCAGCGTCGCCCCCGCCTGAATCCAGCCCCGGAAGCGGGACATGGTCTGTGAAACGCCTGAAAACTTTTTACCCAATACCCACACACTCCAGACATAGTTTGATTGCTTTGCTCAGCAGTGCGGCCTGCGCCGCAGCCTTTTTCCAACAGCTCATTTTTCATCACCCTTTCCGATTTTCTGTCTCCATCATAGTGCGGGAGAGTTAAAGTCTCTGTTAAGAACGAAAACTTAACGCAAACTTTATCTTTTTTTGCTATAATGGAAAGCAACACAAAAACGAAGAAATAAAAAGGAGGGCTCTCATGCACATTTTAGTAATTGAAGATGAATGCGCCCTGTGCGAAACCATCGTCCGCAGTCTGCGGCGTTTGGCATACAGTGTGGACTACTGCTACGACGGGGAGAAGGCACTGGCACTTCTGGGCGTAGAGCGCTACGATCTGGTACTTCTGGATCTGAACCTGCCGAAAAAGGACGGCATGACGGTGCTGCGCACCCTGCGGCAGTCCGACCGGGAGACGCGGGTGCTGATCCTCTCCGCCCGCAGCGAGGTGGAGGACAAGGTCGAGGGGCTGGACGCCGGGGCGAACGACTATCTGGCAAAGCCCTTCCACCTGGCGGAGCTGGAGGCCCGCATCCGCAGCCTGACATTGCGGCAGTTCACCCAGCAGGATGTGCTGCTAAGCTGCGGAGCCCTGAGCTTTGACACCCGCTCCCGTACCGCCGCCGTCAACGGGCAGATGCTGACGCTGACCCGCAAGGAAACGGGGATACTCGAATACCTGATGGTGCATCAGGGGCGGCCCGTGAGTCAGGAGGAATTGATGGATCACGTTTGGGACAACAGCGTGGACAGCTTCAGCAATTCCATTCGCGTCCACATCTCCGCCCTGCGCAAAAAGCTCCGCGCAGCGCTGGGCTATGACCCCATCCGCAACCGCATCGGCGAGGGCTATCTGATGGGAGGTGAGGAAGCATGAAGCGTCTTTCCCTGCAGTGGCGCATCACGCTGATGTCCGTCCTGCTCATCGGCATCACCTGCGTGGCCATGAATTTGCTGCTGTGCTCCTCCGGTGCGTACTATATGGACACCATTGCGGACAGCTTACAAGGCGGCGGCACGGTGACTCTGAATGATGGCGGAGCAGCGAGCTTTGACCCGCAGCTCATAGTGCCCAACGAGGAGTTGATCATCGTCGTCGATGGAGTACAGGGGCGCTTCCGCACCACCAACTGGTACATCACGGCGGTGGTAACGCTGCTTAGCGGTATTCTGGCCTATTTTGTCAGCGGACGCGCTCTCAAGCCCCTGCGCAGCTTTGCCTCGCAGGTGGAGCAGGTGCAGCTGAACAATCTTGCCGATATGAGGATCGATGAAGACGCTATTTCGGAGTTCCGGCAGCTGAGCCGCTCGTTCAACCAGATGCTGGAGCGGCTGAACAACGCCTTTGCCGCCCAGCGGCAGTTCACCGGCAACGCCGCCCACGAGCTGCGCACGCCGCTTGCGCTGATGCAGGCGCAGCTGGAGCTTTTCTCCGCAGAGCATCCCGATGTGCGGCCGGAGACGGCGGGATTCCTCACGCTTTTGCGCGAGCAGACGGAGCGGCTGACACAGATGACCAAGACGCTGCTGGAGATGAGCAATTTGCAGCAGGTGGCGCGGAACGAGCAGCTCCAGCTCGCCCCCATGGTCGAGGAGATCTTCACAGATCTCGCGCCGCTGGCGGAGAAGCAAAACATCTCGCTGGAAGCGGAGGGCGACGCCTCTCTGACCGGCAGCGACGCGCTGATCTACCGTCTGATCTTTAACCTGACGGAGAACGCCGTCAAATACAACCGTCCCGGCGGCTCGGTGCGGGTCGAGCTTACGCAAAGGCAGGAAAAGTGCATCATTCGTGTTTCCGACACCGGCTGCGGCATTCCGGAGGAGTATCAGCGGAGCATTTTTCATCCCTTCTTCCGGGTAGACAAATCCCGCAGCCGCGAGTACGGCGGTGCAGGACTGGGTCTTTCTCTGGTGTGGGAGATCGCCGATCTCCACGGCGGCTCCGTTTGGGTGGAGGAAAGCTCGGACAAGGGCACGACCATCGCGGTCGAGCTGCCGGCAGCGGCGGAAAGCGATCCCTCCGGCGCGGATATCCCATAACAGTCCTCGGCTGATTCATGGCGATCTGATATGAAAGAATTTTTTCCGGTGCTCCACGCCGCGCCCCTTTTCTCCGGCATTTCCGACGAGGAGCTTGCCGCCATGCTCTCCTGCCTTGGGGCGAGGATCGGCACCTTTCCCAAAGGCTCCCGCCTGCTCCGCCTGGGAGACATGGTGGAGGAAGTCGGCCTTGTGCTGAACGTGAGCGTGGAGCGCAGCGGGCTGTCGCTGGAGCTTGGAAAAATGCGCCGTGAGGGGCTTCTCGACTTTCACAAAAGCCACTTTCTTCTCAAAGTGCCGGATGCGGACAGCCTTCTTCCTTCTACGCGTTAAGGAGCCCCCTTCAGGTGTATCGGCAAGTGCGGATGCACCGGACCGTCACGGAGCGTTGGGCTTTTGCAGGCGGAAGAGACAGCTACGGTCTGTAGAGATTGGCAGGTCAGCGTCAGCTCGTACAATCTGATTTGATCATACCCACAGCCGCTTTGGCTGTGGGTATTTTCTGTTTGAACTCCGAAAGCTTTGCAGAACTCAAGGAGTCTAATGCCAAAGTCAGTATGTCACCAACTATGAGGAAAACATCTTTTAGAGAAAGATCAAAATTCAAATGGTTCGGCAGGGAAGATAAACGGTGTCCTTTTGTGATGCCGCTTCCGAAAGATTACAACTTCGTCCCTTAACAAAGACTTTAAGTTAAATCTGTTATACTGCAACAGTCCCCTCAAAAATACAGACAGGAGAAAAATTGACCATATGATGAAAAAAAGATATTTCGCTATCCCTATTCTTGCAATCGCACTGCATTTTTTGCTGTCCAATCTGTTGTATTTCCTTGTGGAAAGGCTCGTTTTGGATGTTTTTCATATCCCACCGCAGCAATTTATGAAATACTCATATTGCGGCGAGATTTTGATCTACTCTGTTCTTATCCTCGTATTCTTCATGCTTTATAAACTGCTTTGGAGGAAAGAGGTAAGCGAGCCACGCACAATGACAAATTTTAAAGACGTGCTCGGCAGTCTGGTCGTGGGATTTGGCATTTGCGGAATCTCCGGTCTTTGGATCATGCTGGCAGAACAGTTTCCCTCGCTTCAAAAAAGCGTTGAGGCAATGAATGCCAGTGCTGAAAATATCGCCGGTGGAAATGCATTTGGAACATTTATGATCGCGGTGATTGCTGCACCTGTTGTAGAAGAAATTCTATTCCGCGGCATTGTGCTTCGTTCCATGCGGAAATTCAGTCCCGCTTGGGCCTCGATTCTAATATCATCTGTACTCTTCGGTGTTTATCACCTGAATATCGTGCAGGCTATCTATGCCACCCTTATGGGCATTGCCGCGGGAATCCTTTACGAGAAGAAAAGGAACCTGCTGTTTCCTATCCTCGTGCATTTTGCAAACAACCTCATTACTATGCTGCAGGGCTTTGCACCATCCGAAGTGAATGAACTGATCAGCATTTTTATTCTGATCATGATCGCTCCGGCAGGGTATATCGTCTGCCGCTCACTCCGACAGGACAAAAGAGCAGATAGTATGTAAGGGGTTTATACAATGTATAAAGCATACAGCGGCACAGAGCAAACTCTCTGTGCCGCTGTTTTTTAATCTTCGTAATAGAAGCAGCATGGAAAAAGGAACCGGGCACAGTAAGCAGGTACACACGGCCGAAATGACTGTCCCAAAGCCCCCGGAGATATCCAATGACCGCAGGGCTTGTGTATGAGGAACACACCCCCTGTGGTCAACATGTCCAGGATGACTATCCATTATGACCGCAAAAAGCAGAAGCCACATCGGCAGATCAAAAAACATCTTTACAGATACTCGATCACGCGCTCTCTTGTCTGCTGTTATGACAGTCTCCTATGCACTGTGCGGTTCATTATATCCTCACATATGTCCTCGGAACAGGGATCGCACACATATTCGCGAAGCTTTCCGCAGTATTTGCATTACAGTTCCATTTTCGGTGCGTAATCCGCGGCAACTTCTTCTCGGACATCGTCCTCGGTGGTATCGAGCTGCCGTGGCGCCTGCGTCATCGCAAGCTCCTGCAGATGACCAATCCGGCGCTGCACGCTTTCCGTGATCGCATGGATACGTCCCTCATCGATATAGTCGGCAGCTTCCTCACAAGACAGTACGCCGGAGATCAGCTCGTCTACATCGGAGAGGCGATCAAAGTCGATCCAATCAAAATCGGTCACCAGCTTCAGCTGCTCGGTGTGGTGGTTTTTGAAGGGCTTGCAGACCACATCCTTTTCCGAGCGCATCTGACCGGGCATCTTATCATAGCCAAGGGAGGAGCCACTGTCATAGATCGGAGCCATACCGAGCCATTCTAGCGTTTCCGCGTTTCGCAGTGCCCCAAAGTTATTGAAGTGGCGATCCTCGTTTGCAATAATATAGTCCAGCACCAGCATCCGGTCTAAAAACGGCGTAATGTTCCCGATGCCGAGCAGCTCGCAGCACTCCAATAGATGCCGGTATCGGGAGGTGCTGTTCTTCTGCTTTTTCGCCTGCAGCAGCCTCCACGCCGGGATCAACTCCGTATTCTCCGTAACAAAATCCTCACAGACCGAGTAGGGTGCATCCTTACTCCAGATGACTGTATACGATACATGAGGAATGCCGAGCCGCTCCATGATGCCGGAGGCGATTGCCTCGTTGAACGGCTGCTGACGGAACGGGTTGCTGCCGCCCTTGATCAGGCACCGCTTCCCATCGATGATCTTCCACCGCTTTTTCAGATTGCCGTCCGATGTACTGTCGGGGGAGCTGAAATTGAACGTGTCCTTCTTCTTTCGTTCTCCGAACAGCACATCTCCAATGTCCTCTGAGAAATCATTTTGGAAAAAGTTGATGTCCTCCCACCGAAGCTCCGCGCCTTCCGGACAGATCCAGTACTGATCCGATAGGCTCAGCCCGTAGCAGCGGACGAGCAGTATTTTGGTGTCTGTCACCCCCAACGATTCCAGTGCTTCCGGCACACCGCTACGGCTTGCCGGAATAGAGCGATCCCGCCACCAGTCGTTAAACGCCGCACGGTCGGCGATTTCGTTTCGCACAGGAATGCCGATAGGCAGATGCTCCGGTGCGTAGACACTGCCAATTTTTTGTATAAAGCCGGTCACATCGTCCAGCTCGAGCTCTGCCACGGGGGTTCGTTTATGCATAAAGGTGCATTTCATACCTGTCACCTCATTTCGTCTGCTTTTCTGTGATTTCAGTATGCGCAGCTGCGCCAGCAGTTCCTTGCGCTTTTCGATTTTATCTGCCAGCGGCGCGATCTCACTGTCGTGCAGATAGCGGCTCTGCTTGACGCCGTTTTCCGACCACTGGTGATAGTAATAGACCTTTCCGCCGATGGTTTTTTTGGAAAGATACCCCTTCGGCAGTCCGGCGATCTGCTCGGTCAGTTCCGTGATGCGCCTTAGCTGCTCCCTATTATCCATGTCTGTCACCTCATCTTTCAAGGATATTATACCCCGACTTAACCCCCTGTTGTCAACGCTGTGCTTCATAAAAGCGCGGCGGCGATCCGCGACGTGATAAACTCCACGCAGGGTATAGAGCAGTGCTGCTGTCAAATAAAAAAGGCTCATAGAGAGCCTGATTTATTTGATGAGACGGAAGTTTAATAAAACAATTTGTTATATTCCGTCTGTGTATCGGCAATGTGATAAATATATACACTTTGACCTATCACACGATAGATAGCAACATGCTTTTTGCATATAATCATGCGATACCCCTGTTCATTTAACCAGTTATCCGGTGTAAGTGATCCGGAGTCCGGAAAGGACTCCAGACGCTCAATGGCATCCAGGATGCTGTCTGATCCCTTGATAGCGGTATTTACGTCAAACTGAATCGCATAATAGTCTTCGATAGATTTCAGATCTTCCCAGGCAGAGGGGAGAATTTCTACATTATACATTGCTCATGCGCTCCCTGAGTTTTTTTCTGGCTTCGGCCACACTGAGAGTAGGAGTCCCTTCAATACGTTCCTGCTCAGCCTTAAGAACATTTGCACGTAATTGCAGAAGCTGTTCTCTTTTTTCAAAGGCATCAATACTCATGAGTACGAGGTCTCCTTCTCCGTTTTTTGTGATATAAATAGGCTCTTTTGTTTCCTTTGCTAAAGTCGAGATAGAACCATAGTCGTTTCGTAATGTTGCGGATGCTTTAATTATCATAGGATAACTCCTTTCATATCATTTCTTTGATATAATTATACATGTATTATTCCATATAGTAAAGAATAAATACAATGCTGATAATGAAAGCTATACTAATTGAAATACGATCTGCTGCTTCAGATAGAGATTTGCAATCGCAGAAAGGATCGGATATCTTGCTTCACTGGTTCTGGCATTGATTAGCACTGCATCATCGTCAGTACTTTCATCGTTATAGAGTGCCTCCCTCAGTGCCGCAGATTTTTTCAGATGAAAAGCTGAATGCGGAAGTCTCCAAGATCCGCAAGGACTTGAAGCGGTGCAGACCGAATTGAAGATAGCAGGTGCTTTTTTTTCCGTGGAAAATGGAAATTCACCCGATTGAAATCCGAAATTCCAATTTGCAAGGTTACTTTCTGATTCAGCAAATCACGTGGCACTTTTTTGTGAGGAGAGGCAAAAATGGTTGTTTTCAACTCGCAAAATAACTATAATAAAGATATGGTCACATCCTTTCAGGGATGACTATATCCTAAGAACAAAGGAGGATGACACATGAACACGGAACTGAAGAACGCAGTGCAAGCTGCAGACAAAAAAGCTCAGTACGATGAAAGTGCCAAGCGCCTTTTAGGGCAAAAGAGTATTCTTGCGCATATTCTGGTAAAGTGTGTGGAAGAATTTAAGGGAATGGATCCCAAGGATATCGTACCGCTGATTGAAGGGACACCGTATATCGGCTGTGTGCCGGTAGAACCGGGACTTACCAATGTAGGGAAAGCGCAGATGGAAGCAGGGTGATCGGACTCAATACGGAGAATGAAGAGATTGCAGAAGGACTGGTGCGGTTCGATATTGTATTTTATGTACGTATGCGGGACGGCCTGACCCAGATGATCATAAATGTGGAAGCGCAAAAGGGAATCCCGACAGAATACCAGATCTTAAACCGAGCAATCTTTTATGTGAGCCGCCTGATCTCTTCCCAGAAAGAGAGAGATTTTGAGAACTCTGCATATGACGACATCAAGAGAGTTTACTCGATCTGGGTGTGCTTAAATATGGAGGAGAACAGTCTTGCACACATTCATCTGACGAAAGAGAGGAATATGATATTCCGTTGGAAGCGGAAATGAGAGAGGATGTGAAGGTTATGTGTAACTTAAGTCTTGGAATCGAAGAAGAAGCCTTGAAGAGAGGCATGGAAAAAGGCATGGAAAAAGGCATGGAGCAGGGAAGAGAAGAAGGGGTTGCATTAACCATTCGTATGATGCAGAAAAAAGGATTCTCGGTTGAACAAATTGCAGATATTCTTGAGAAGAGACCGGAGGAGATAGCAGCCGTTCTTCAGGGGAAGGAATTGATAGAATCTTAAACCGTTTTAGCTTTGGAGGTTTATCAAAATACTAAATATTAGAATGCATTGATTAGATTTACACAGTTACAGGCAGATACATTATCTATAAAAGGTAAGTATCTGCCTGTTCTTTTGTATTATTTAGCACTGCTATGGGACATCTGTGATGCACCACAACTATTTTAGCAATGCTTCGAGATCTTCTGCAGGTGTCGTGATAGGAGCAATCCCAAAATTCTCTGTGAGGAAATTCAGGATATTGGGAGATACAAAGGCCGGAAGGGATGGACCAAGCCGGATGTTCTTGATGCCCAGATGCAGTAATGTAAGTAAGATACATACTGCCTTTTGCTCATACCAGGATAACACATAGGACAAGGGCAGCTCATTCACATCACATCCAAATGCTCCGGACAAAGCAACTGCTACCTGGATGGCGCCGTAGGCATCGTTACACTGTCCCATGTCCATAAGTCTTGGTAAGCCGCCGATTTCTCCCAAATGGAGATCGTTGAAACGGTACTTTCCACAGGCAAGAGTCAGTACAATGCTGTCCTTTGGTGTCTGTTTTACAAAATCGGTGTAATAATTTCTTCCCGGTTTTGCACCGTCACAGCCTGCCACTAGGAAGAAGTGTTTGATCGCACCACTCTTTACAGCTTCCACAACAGTTCCTGCATTTTCAAGGATAAATCCATGACCAAAGCCTGTCATAACATCCTTGCCACCATTGATTCCTGTAAATTCCGTATCCTTTGAAAATCCACCAAGTTCCAGTGCTTTTTCGATCACCGGTGTAAAATCTTTATTTTCATCAATATGCACAGCACCTGGAAAAGCAACCACTTCTGTAGTAAATACACGGTCTGCATAGCTTGCTTTCGGAGGCATCAGGCAGTTGGTTGTAAAAAGGATCGGTGCAGGGAGAGCATCAAACTCATGCTGCTGATTCTGCCATGCAGTGCCAAAATTCCCCTTCAGATGGCTGAATTTCTTAAGCTGTGGATATGCATGTGCCGGTAACATTTCACCATGAGTATAGATATTGATTCCCTTACCTTCTGTCTGCTCAAGAAGAAGCTGCAGGTCTTTTAAGTCATGTCCGCTCACAACAATGAACGGACCTTTCTCCACGGAAAGTGAAACAGTAACCGGTGCCGGAGTACCGTATGTCTCCGTATTTGCTTTATCAAGAAGTGCCATGCATTTCAAATTAATCTCGCCAACCTTAAGTACAACGGGAAGAAGCGTCTCAAGACTGTCTCCATATCCGATCATAAATAAGGCTTCACAGAAGAATTTGTTTACTTCTTCATCGGAATAGCCCAGCACCTTTGCGTGGTATGCATATGCGGCCATTCCTCTGATTCCGAACAGGATCAGAGATTTCAGGGAACGGATATCCTCATTATCGTTCCAAAGATCATTCATATCATATTCATCATTTTTGCCACAAGGAGTCTGACAACGGCTGCAGCTTTGTACAAGTTTTTCTTTTTCCTCTCTGACCTTCTTCATCATGTTGTTGATGGCATCATTGTCAAAACTGACATTCGTAATGGTTGTAAATAAACCTTCCAGCATCACCTGATAGGTTGTCTGTGTTGGAACCGCTGTTCCTTCCGTTGCTCTTGCGAGTCCGATCAGAGCTCCTGTAAGCTCATCCTGAAGCTGTGCAGTATCTGCTTTCTTTCCACAAACACCTGCATTTCCTGTACATCCACGACATCCTGCAGTCTGTTCACACTGATAACAAAACATTTTATTTTCCATTTTTTAGGCTCCTTTTCTAATCTTCTTTGATTGTACCGTCAATTCCAATGGTCACTACCTGCCACTGAATAAACTTGCCACTTGCCTGGAGAGCTTTCTTTGCTGCCATCTCAATACCTCCGCAGCAAGGTACTTCCATTCTCACGATGGTCACAGACTGGATCTCATTATTTGCAATGATCTGTGTCAGTTTTTCACTGTAATCCACAGCATCTAGTTTCGGACATCCAATCAGCGTCACTTTTCCCCGAATAAATTCTTGGTGAAAGTTAGCGTAGGCATAGGCTGTACAATCCGCTGCAATCAGCAGCTTTGCACTGTCGAAATAAGGTGCATTCACGGGTGCCAGTTTTATCTGAACCGGCCAGTTTCCTAGTTGTGATATCTGTGCAGGCATGGTTACATTTCCCAGGGTGTCTTTTTTAGGATGCATCGTGAGTATTCTGGAACCAGGACATCCTCCCTCATGCATATGCTTCATCTTTTCCAGCAGTTTCTTTTTTTCCTGCGCTTCCTTCACCGCCGCTTCATCATATTCCGGGGCTTCTCTCTCTTCAAAAGTAATTGCTCCGGTCGGGCAGGCCGGAAGGCAGTCTCCCAGCCCGTCACAAAAATGCTCTCTTACAAGCTTTGCTTTTCCATCTATGATATCAATTGCACCTTCATGGCAGGCAGTGGCGCAGATACCACAGCCGTTGCATTTTTCTTCGTCTATACGGATAATTTTTCTAACCATGATATTTCTCCTCTCATGTATTTTTTTGCTTTTCTGATGAAATTATACTATAATCAATACAACATGTATGTTTGATTTCAAACAAGGAGAATTTTTATGGAAGAATATTTAGCGGTCTTGAGAAGCTGTCCGTTCTTCATGGGATTGAGTGACACGGAAATAATGTCTATCCTTCATTGTGTGAATGCAGTTAAGGCATCCAAGGCTTCCGGCTCCTATATTTTTAGAGCAGGAGATTCGACCGAAGTGATGGGACTTGTACTAACTGGTTCCACACTGATCATTCAAGAGGATCTTTGGGGACATCGCAACATCCTTTCTAAATGCAATGTGGGAGATTTTTTCGGAGAACCGTATGCTGCAAACCCGGGTGCAGTATTAAATATCAGTGTTGTCGCAGAAAAAGATTGCGACATTCTCTTTTTGAATGTCAAACGTCTTCTGAAATCCTGCCCGACAGCCTGCGATCACCATCAAAAGCTGATCCGGAACCTGGTCGGTGTACTGGCTAATAAGATACTGGTCTTTAACGACAAGATCACGCATGTCAGCAAACGATCGACGAGAGATAAGCTGTTATCCTATCTCTCGTCTGAATCCGTCAAAAAAGCATCGCTTTCTTTTGATATTCCATTTGACAGACAGCAGCTGGCAGATTTCCTTTGCGTAGAAAGAGCAGCCATGTCCGTAGAATTATCAAAGCTACAAAAGGAAGGATTACTGAAAACGAACCGCAATCATTTTGAATTAATCGTAAAGTAAATTGAGACAACAAAGGTTATATCTGTTGAAGAATAATCTGCTGCTTCAGATAGAGATTGTTTAACGGATGTAACGGCAATATTAGAATCCACAAAATCTGCAAAAAGCAAAACCAGGAAGGAAAAATATGCTATTCCTCCCGCAGATCCAAATCTCATGTTAAAGCCGATCGGTCAGATTCTATTTTGTGATTATATGTTATATTGGCTTAAATCCATGAGACATTCTGTGGATGAAGATACCTTCGGTGGTTATCAATGTGGTATTGAAAGTTCTATCTATCCCTATTTTGCTGACAAAGGGTATACCCTAGCTGATCTTGAGCAAAACCCACAGTTAATAAAGGATTATTACGATTATAAAATGGATACCAGAAAGGTGAAAGCTAATACGGTCATTCACAGACACGCAAATATACGGAAAGCATTACAGGAATTATATGTAGATGGTATTATAAACAATAATCCTGCTGATCGTGTAAAAAAGCCCATTAAAGAGGATTTCGTTGTTAACATTTACAATTCTGAGGAATTGGATCAGATGTTCAAGGTTTTTAAAGGGGATCCTCTTGAACTAATTGTTATTCTAGCTGGTTATTATGGGTTGTGTAGAAGTGAAATCATCGGTTTGAAATGGGAAAATATTGATTTCGTCCGTAAGACAATCAGCATAAAGCATGTCGTTACTGAAACAAGTATAGATGGCAAGCTTAAGCTCGTTAAAAAGAACAAACCGAAAACCAAGGCAAGCACCAGATCTCTACCACTGGTTCCACAGTTGGAAGAACTTCTTGTTAAAGCACTTCACGAACAACAAAATAATGCAAAGCTGTTTGGTGATTCCTATAACAAGGACTATACAGAATATATCAACGTTGATCCTTCGGGAAATTTAATTAAGTCTAATTTTGTTACACAGCACTTCAGACTAATCTGTGACAAGAACGAGCTCAAACACATTAGATTTCACAATTTGAGACACAGCTGTGCTACCTTGTTATATGATGCAGGCATAGATCTAAAAGCAATTCAGGAATGGTTAGGTCATAGCAATATTTCTACAACCATGAATATCTATGCACATTTGAACTATAAGAGCAAGGTGGTTTCCGCTAAAGCTATTGTGGGGATATTACCAAACAGCAAAGAAAAAGAACCCCTCTCGTCAGCAAACTAACGTGGGATTCTCTCTCATACTATACTGCTGGTGGCCGGACTTGAACCGGCACGGAGTTGCCCCCGAGGGATTTTAAGTCCCTTGCGTCTGCCTATTCCGCCACACCAGCATAATCAATATAAAATTGATTCGTGGGACCTATAGGGCTCGAACCTATGACCCTCTGCTTGTAAGGCAGATGCTCTCCCAGCTGAGCTAAGATCCCATATTATAATTCACTGAGGAAAATCCTCTGTAAGCGACCCGGATGGGGTTCGAACCCACGACCTCCGCCGTGACAGGGCGGCGCTCTAACCAGCTGAGCCACCAGGCCATATCGCATTTAAAACCTGTTATATAAAATAAAATGGACCTTCGGGGACTCGAACCCAGGACCGACCGGTTATGAGCCGGTTGCTCTAACCAACTGAGCTAAAGGTCCGTATACCCTTACGGGTCTACAATAAAAACTATCTGAATGACTCCAACGGGAATCGAACCCGTGTTACCGCCGTGAAAGGGCGATGTCTTAAC
>QULQ01000029.1 GCA_003490145.1 Lachnospiraceae bacterium OM04-12BH | reverse complement strand
TTATTTTATCATAGAAGGACCTTGCCTAGATTATTTTACAGAAAAAGTATCACAGACTCGCAAAAAGCAGGGAGTAACCCTGCTTTTTCACTATTATGCCGAAACTATCATATTGGTTTCAGAATGGTAATTTCATCTGTTCATAAGACTGTGACTGTTTTATATTATCAAGAAATGCAGCAAGGCCTGTCTCATCATGTAAAACGGTGCTTTTTCCGGTATTTTCCAGATATTGATTTCCGGATGACATCTGTAACAAGCTGTACGCATAGCAGGCCAGTCTTTTATATTGCCGCATGGCAAAATCTGCAGTATGCATTGTTCCACTGTTCTGTTCTGCTTCAATAACAATCACTCCCTGGCTGATTCCACTCTGCAAACGATCTCTTTCAACATATCTGTATTTCTGTACCGCCGTTTTTTCCGGATATTCGCTCAAAAGACAGCCACCTTTCTCCAGAATTTCCTCTGCCAGTTCCTGATTGGAAGCAGGCAAAATCCGATCCAGCCCACAAGGAAGGAACACCACACATTTTCCGTTTACAGAAAGAGCCCCTTTCAATGCAAGTGTATCACAGCCCAGCGCCAGTCCATTTACAAGATTGAACCCTTCCTCTGCTATCTTTATTCCTGTCCGATATGCCAGTTTACTTCCCTGCTCCGAAAGTGTCCTGCTTCCTATCGCTGCAATGTTTTTATGCTGATTAATAATTTCTATATTGCCTTTATAATACAGAAGCGATGGCATTCCTTTTAAATTCCGTAGTTCATTGGGATATCTTTCATCATCTTCCCTGCATACTGCAATGTTATATTTCATCAGATTGCCTTTCCCAGTGCAAACATTTCCACTTCACGTGCACCATTTTGAAGTAATATTTCTTTACAGGCATATAAAGAATTGCCTGTAGTTGTCACATCATCCATAAGTAATACAATATCATTGTCAATATCCATATCAAGTACTGTACTGATAGACTTCATATGTGTTTCCATGCTTCTGTTTCCACCAGTTGCCAGTTTGTCTATACTCTTGTTTCTTCTCAAAAAGTATACCTTATTCTTTCTTCCATTACCAGCAAGCATTTCTCCCAATTTCCCAATTCCGCTTTCCTTTATTTCAGAATTACTTGATGGCACTACACAAATCGTAACACCTCTTCTTATTTCCGGATCCAGCAGCTGATAAAAATATTGAACAGCAGACATCTTTCCTTCCTTTAAATCCAGAATTTTCCCACTGTACACATCAAATAATGGATTTTTAATTTTCCGTTCTCTGTCCAGCCAATATTTATGATAATTACTGTATACCACAATATCTCCTGTCTGATTCCATGCTTCGTTCACAAATACCATACAAACTTCTCCTTCCGTGTCTACTTAAAATTTCCATTTTGCTTTCTCTTCTTTACAGCCAGACTTCTTCCAGGTAAAACAATAATCAAGGCATGGTTCATGCCAGACATCCTGTGCAGGGAAGCAAGAAAGGATCAGCAATGGAGATCGAGCTGACCGATTACTTTACAATCGGTGTAGATCTGGAAGCCTATTCCTCCATGGACGAGCTGGTTGATAAATGCGCCTATGATCTGGCTCATGATGAAGAGCGGAAACAGATCGCCAAAAATGGTTACGATAAGGTGTCTGTCAGCCATGCCTATCCCCACAGGATCCGGGAAATGCTTAAAACACTGATACCTATAGGTTGAGATATACTTCATTTTAATGTATTGTGTAAAATACAGTCAATATTATATATCGTATTTCGTCATGTGTTTTAAAAAGACATCTGGCAAAATGCACAAACGTCTTAATGTCAGTATTTCTACCGGTTTACACAGGTACTAATGTAAAATCAAGTCCAAAACACACTTTATTTTCTACGCATTTCCCAGCTCTTCCCTCCTGCCAGGAATCGTCTTTCTGCCCTTACCTCACGATCGTGACTTTATTATAATACTCGCTCTTATCACGCATGATCTCCAGTCCTCTGTGCAGTTCTTCAAAGAGCAGTCTGTATGCGATCTGCTTTTCGGGACTTAAGATTCCCGGCTTTATGCTTCCCGGTGTGGCAATTTTTTCTACTTGCACGATATAGAGCAGGCTGATATACTGCATTCAACACAGAAGAACCGTTTTTCTATTTTTTCCGCGTTTCCATTTATTTTTGAAAGCCGTCCGGCTTTCTCATTTTATATTATTTAATTTTACTCATGTTCCAAGCGGAACATCCTTCCGGTCTTTCACCGGATATTTTCACTCACTATTTTTCACACCATTCTAAGGAGGATCTTATTTTCATGTCTAACAATCAAAACAACATTCAGCTCCCGGAGCATGGCAAGCTCACCATCCCTATGGCCAACGATTACCTGTTCCGTGCTCTCCTGCAGTAGAACAACAAGGTACTTACTGGCCTCATTGCCTCCCTGCTCCACCTTTCTCCATCGGAAATCACTTCTGTGGAGATCACAAATCCTATCGTACTTGGCGAATCCACTAACGACAAAACCTTTTTTCTGGATATCCGGGTAGACCTGAACCAGAATACTCTGATCCAT
This sequence comes from Lachnospiraceae bacterium OM04-12BH, assembly GCA_003490145.1. Taxonomy (GTDB): domain Bacteria; phylum Bacillota; class Clostridia; order Lachnospirales; family Lachnospiraceae; genus Suilimivivens; species Suilimivivens aceti. Next base: position 5,544 of record QULQ01000029.1, on the reverse strand, counting down.
CTGGAAATACAGGTCATCAATGAACATAACTGACCGGAGCGCTCCTTAAGCTGCCTCTGCCGGGAATTTGACCAGCTTTCCTCTTCAAAGCCAGAACCTGGGAGGAACTGCGTATACTTTCTCGAAACAATGAATATTTAAAAGAAGCTTCAGAGACTGTCTATCATCTGACACAGGAGGAGAAAACCCGTCTGCAGTGCCAGACCAGAGAAGATTACTACTATAGAATGAAGGGCATTCAGGAGAAGTTTGAACATTATAAGGCAGAGAAAATACAGTCAGACGATGAAATTGCGGAACTGAAGCAACAGATAGCAGCTCTGAAAAAGGAACTAGAAGCAAAAAGCAGGGAGTAACCCTGCTTTTTCTTTCGCTTAAAAAGAGAGAAAAGGCCGGAAAATCCGACCTCTTCTTCACAATTCGTCTTTGCAATTTTACTCTTACAGAAATTACTGTAATAAGGAAAGTACACCCTGATTAGCCTGATTAGACTGTGCCAGCATAGCCTGACCTGCCTGCGCAAGAATGTTGTTGTTGGAGTACTTAACCATCTCAGTAGCCATATCTGTATCACGGATCTGGCTTTCTGCGCTGGTGGTGTTCTCTACGACGTTGTCAAGGTTGTTAATGGTGTGCTCCAGACGGTTCTGGACAGCACCAAGTGCGGAACGCTGTGTGGAAACCTTCTGAATTGCTTCCTTGATGGTTTCGATAGCGCCCTTTGCACTGGTATCATCTGCACCAGCTACACTTACACCATTTACTCCTAAACCCTTAGCAGACATAGCATCCAAGCTTACTGTAATCTGGTTATTAGAAGTTGCATCTGCTCCAACATGAAGAGTAAGATTCAATGCACCTGTCAAATCCCTCTTTGCATCTACCATTCCCGCATCCGCAGTAAGTTTATTTCCTAATGCATCATATACATACTTGGCATCAGCTCTAGCTGCAGGTGTTACATTACCGTTTGCTGCTGTACTTGCAGTGAAATAACCATGTAAAGCATTCTCAGGAATTCCATTGCCATCTTTATCATAATATTTCATGGTTTCGCCATTACCAAATCCGGCTTTTGCTTCACTAGCAGTAAAAGTTTCTGTTCCTTCAAGTTTGTCAGTCTGATCTACAGCCAATTTTGTATTATTTATAGTAAATGATGCAACAACAGTACCTTCGTTATCCTTAATTTCATATTTGTTATTGCCAGCTGCGGCTGCCGCAACCTTATACTTATCAGTTCCATTCAAAGAAACAGATGCCGTATTATCGACTTTAGATGCATCACCAGACGCAGCTTTTGCAGACTTATATGTAACACTCAATCCCTGGTCACGAATTAATTTTGCCACTTCATTCTGAGCATCTCCACTAGCTGTATCTTTAAACGTAAGATCTGTTATTGTAGTACCTTTTCCAGATGCTGTTGTGCTCATAGTTGCTGTTGCAACATTTGCATTTGCAATCTTATAACTATAAGTATAATCTTTAGCTGCATCCTGATCGCCTTTTAACAGGTAAGTTTCATTAAACTTAGTTGTTTCAGCGACACGATCAATCTCAGTTGTCAGCTGATCAATCTCATTCTGGATATAACTTCTGTCATCTTCGGAATTAGTTCCATTAGCTGCCTTTACTGCCAGTTCGTTCATTCTCTGTAGCATATCCTGAACTTCATTCAGAGCGCCTTCAGCGGTCTGTACTGCACTGATACCATCCTGTGCGTTGGAAGAAGCCTGTGTCAGACCTCTGATCTGCTTTCTCATCTTCTCACTGATAGACAGACCTGCTGCATCATCTGCTGCACGGTTGATCTTGTAACCGGAAGATAACTTCTCAGTTGACTTAGCCTGTGTCTTTGTGGTTACGCCTAACATTCTGTTAGAGTTCATTGCTGTTAAATTGTGTTGTACTACCATAGTATATTCCTCCTTGAATTTAAGGTCGCTTCCCTGCGACTCATTTTTGACTGTAATGACTTCTGACAGTCGTACGCACCACCAAAAATCATCACTGTTAAGATTCGTAAGCAATTATCTTGCTTTACTTGTTATTTATATCGGTGAAACCCCAAAATACTTTATAGGTCTTTTGAAATTTTTAAATATTTTTATTTTTCCCTCAATTGCCGCTGCGCTCTTAAAAGATCCCACTATTATTTCAAAGAAGGTTCGAAATCCCATATCTGTACAGAATGCCATGCCGCCAGAAAGTATACCTTGTGCAGGCGCTGCTCCATGTACAATTCCCTGTGCAGGGATTTTGAAAAGGAAACCCGCTCCCTTCTTCTGAAACCGCCCTATATCTGTAACGGCTGCGGAAAACGGCCTTCATATAGTCTGGAAAAGCGGATATATCATGCTGGCTTTGCCCACCGGGAATACCGTGATATCCTTTCAGAATCCCGGATCAGACGCACTTATGATGACTTTAAGGGATATCTTCTGGATTATCCCGATCCTGCAATCACCCAGCTGGATTCTGTGGAAGAAACTAGGGCAATGAGGTTCTTCTTACTGTTCACTTTGCTATTCACTTTGTAAAAGCAGAACTCATGCTTGCTTTTCTCCGTGATCACAATGATTTCCAGTCTGTGATCGATATCTTCAAGCGGCTTTACTTTGAACTGCGTCCGGATTGTTTTTGCACACTTTTTAAAGTCTGCCTTGCAAATAACGGCACTGAATTTTCAAGTCCCAAAGCGGTCGAATACGACCGTCAGGGAAATCTGCGCACCCGCATTTTTTATTGTGAGTGATCCGAGTGCTTCCTATTCGCAGGAGGATATCTGTCTCATGGATGGATCATATCAACTCCTACAGCCGGGAAAGTATTGGAATAAATGCCCTTATGATGTGTTTTCTTTTCTGTATGGGCAGGAGATCCTGTGGCTTCCTTGGTGTCACAAAGCTCCTCCCAGGGACGTGACACTCAATCACTCCATTTTTCACAGGGAGAGCAGCCATGAGAGCGGATAAGAATTCCATTGATTGCCAGGTTAATTTAGCCGCCCTGCAGGAGATGGCAAATGTCGTTCCCATGACTCGCAGGGAACGGCACCGTCTCCGGAAGCGGGGCATAAAGGCAATGAATTCGAATCAGATCCATGGAACTTCCGGAAAGGCTCTGACACGGAGCTTCACTGGATGCACATATCACTGCAGGAGCAGCTCCTTTTTCACCTCTTCTGCAAAAGAAGCCTCACATCCTGCTATGGCACAGATATCTTCTATTTCATATCCCCGGTCCAGCATATTTTTGATTACGGTTTTCGTCTTTTCCAAAGTGCCTTCGTTTCTTCCTTCATTTCTGCCTTCTCTTCTGCCCCTTCTTTCTCCCATGATTTCTCTCTCTTCCATCAATTCTTCCAATGCCTGACACATGTTGTACTCCTCCTCTTCCCCGTTTTCTGTTTTATACTTATCCTTCTTCTGAAGCATTGCTGCATTGTCTGTCATGACTGCTATCGCTTCCCAGGTTTCTTTGCTCAGATGAATCCAAAACAACAGCATCAACCAGGTAAATCCTGCATTTCTTTCACTAGTGCAGGGGCACATTCAGCAGCTTTACAGATATCACCTACAGAAAATCCCATTCGCAGAAGATTACGGACTACAATTTTCGTCTTTTCTAAATTGCCTTCGTTTCTTCCTTCATTTCTCCCTTCTCTTCTTCCTTCCCTTCTTCCTTCCCTTCTTCCTTCATTTCTGTTATCCTCCATCAGTTCTTCCAATGCCTGGCACATATTGTATTCCTCCTCTTCCCCATTTTCTGTTTTATACTTATCCTTCTTCTGAAGCATTGCTGCATTGTCTGTCATGACTGCTATTGCTTCCCAGGTTTCTTTGCTCAGATGAGCATAAGCCTCATTTTTTATCAGCTCTGACATCTTCTCTTTATCCTTCCGGCAGTTCATCGCACAAAACAGCTGCTTTAAACCGGAACGGAATGTATCAAACCCATTCTGTTCATTAATGCAGAATAGATGCAAATGGTATTCTTCAAATAACACTCTCAGATTCTCATCCTCAGGATCAAACTCCATCATATCCGACAGCTTCCTTGGCCCGTCCCATGGTTCCTCACCGCTGTAGAGGCAGATCGTATAAACCGGATGCAGCCTGTCTGATCTCAGGATCCCTGAAAGTCTTTCATCTATGGTGGTTTTCAGCTCTTTCTTATGTTCTTCCTTATGCCTTGCAAGAAGCCTCCGTTCCTGCTTTCTCTCCTTCAGCTGTCTGCTGTACTCTGCGGCATCATAGCCCATGCACCGCACCGGCATGCCATAGTCTATGTAGCTTTGGTTTTCTACCGCCAGCACCTGCAGGATCATCCCTGAACGGTACCTCATTTTCACATCACGGATGATCTCCGTTCCTTTTTGCAGTGGCTTTCCTGGCTGCTTTTCCTCCACGGCCACATAGTTCTCCGAAGCCTCCTCCAGATCCTCTGCCCGGATGACCTGCTTTCCCTGAAAGCAGCTGCCATTGAAGAGATCCGCAAACCGCCTTTTGTCCTGCAGATACGCTTTCATGCACCTATCGTATTTCCCCATATAATTCCTCCTTTGCGTGCAGGAGCTTTCTATGGGTTTTGAAAATCCCCTGCCTGTTCAATTTAATGTTGGATTGAAAAGCATGGATTTTCTGATCTTTTAGAATATCAGAGCGCTTCCCGGCAGGAAGGCTTCTGATCTTAAGAAAGGACTTTGTCCGAAAATAAGAAAACTTCTATGCTTTGGTTTGAGTGTAGCATAGAAGTTTTCATTATGCAATAAATGTTTTTCCGTTATTCCAGCTTTAGCTCAGGTCACTGCAGGTGCAGGTTCTTTCTCACCTCTTCTACAAACGGAGCCTCACATCCTGCTATGGCGCAGATATCCTCTATTTCATATCCCCGATCCAGCATATTTTTAACTACAGTTTTCGTCTTTTCCAAATTGCCTTCATTTCTGTTATCCTCCATCAGTTCTTCCAATGCCTGGCACATGTTGTATTCCTCCTCTTCCCCGTTTTCTGTTTTATACTTATCCTTCTTCTGAAGCATTGCTGCATTGTCTGTCATGACTGCTATCGCTTCCCAGGTTTCTTTACTCAGATGAGAATAAGCTTCATTTTTCATCAGCTCTGACATCCTCTCTTTATCCTTCCGGCAGTTCATCGCACAAAACAGATGCTTTAAGCCGGAATGGAACTCTTCAAACCCTTCCTGCTCGTTGATACAAAATAATGTCAGTGGATAATCCTTAAACAATGCTCGAACTGATTCCTCTGGATCAAACTCCATCATATCCGACAGCTTTCTTGGCCCGTCCCATGGTTCCTCCCCACTGTAGAGGCAGATCGTATAAACCGGATGCAGCCGGTCTGATCTCAGGATCCCTGAAAGTCTTTCATCTATGGTGGTTTTCAGTTCTTCCTCTGATTCTTCCTTATGCCTTGCAAGAAGCCTCCGTTCCTGCTTTCTCTCCTTCAGCTGTCTGCTATACTCTGCAGCATCATAGCCCATGCACCTAACCGGCATGCCATAGTCTATGTAGCTTTG
>QULQ01000028.1 GCA_003490145.1 Lachnospiraceae bacterium OM04-12BH | reverse complement strand
GCAGACAGTGGTTTTACGGTGGATATGGCGGCATTGGATAGAAGGCTGACGCCCCAACCGCATGATAACATGTATTCGGATATGTATGAGTACAGTTTCAGAAAAGTATTATGATACAACATCAGAGGAGGTAAAGGTAAGATGAATAAAGCAGAAAAGATTACAATCAAGGTATTGAAAGTAGTGGAGAGAATTGCCCGGAATGAAGTGGAAAAAACAGTTCTTGGCAGGACGGCAGAGTGTTCAGCGATTTATCACCAGCCGAAAAGACCGAAGAAAAGGGGAAACTAGGTCAGAATAATGAAATATTTTGTGGAGTGTTGCGGTTGTGATTATCGTAATGGCAAAACAAAAGGAGTAAGATAACTCCAAAAGGGTTATCTTACTCCAATAAATCAATTAAAGGTTACTGCTTGGGCTTTGGATGGAGAGAGCAGGTACGGTTCTGACTGACAGAAGAACCGTGGAAAGGAGTTAATATGGGATTAGGCGTTGAAAATTCAGTTAATGCTTATAATCAGAATTATAGGTATCAACAGAATAAGACGACAGGGCAAGCCAATCATTTAGATTTCAATAAGATTTTATCTGCTAAAGAGGGTGCTAATACAGAGAAAGTACAGAAGCCAAATGAAAATAGTGTTTCAAAAGTAGATACCTACACTGAATATTTAAAGGCTAAATATGGGAATATAATGATCCAAAATGTTGGAAGTGATCAAAAGAGTATGGATTCATTGGGGACGGGGACATATGGGATGAATAATATTGTGATTGCACCCAATGTTTTGGAAACAATGGCAAATGATCCCAAAAAAGCAGCTTATTACGAAAAGATGATACAGGATTTTTTTGCTTCGCAGTCAACTGTGAAGGCGCAGATGGCAGTCGGGGGGTTTGAGATTCAATCTTATGGTATGGTTATTCACCCGGATGGAACTGCACACTATTATGTTTGTGGAGATGTTTCACCAGAAAAAAAAGCAAAGATAGAGGCGCAAATGAAAGCTGAAGATGAAGAGAAGGCTAAACGGCGTAGACAATATTTAGAGCGCAGTGAGGAGGCGGCAGAAAAGCGCAGACAGATAGAAGAGATTAATATGCAAAAGAGTAAAAAAGATGCGGCTTTTGATGATAATATATCGGCTGTTAATGTATTATCGGAAGTAGATAGGGCGGTTGCCATAGCTGCTTATGAAAATATTGCCAATACTTTTAATGAAAACATAATAAAAAGTACAATTGATAATTGAGGACTTTACTGACTATATCAACTTATAATAATCGATATATAATATTATACTAGGAGGTAATTAAATGCGTATTGGTTCGGGAGTGCAAAGTGCACCGGAAGTATTTGGAAAGCGACAAAACAATAGCAAAACATCTGCTGTCGGAAATGAGGAATTTTCTCAGACATCAGTGAAGGTGTATTTAAAGACGGATGATATGTTGTTTTCAGGTGGAAATGGAACAGGTCTTTCGTTTTATATTAAATACGCAGAAGAGTCAACAGAGGATAATCCTGTAGTGATAGCCAAAGGCGTTGACGAAAATGGAAAAGAATTTGAAGAAAAGATTAACATTAATGATATTAATTTGAGAAATGCTTCTTATGTTGAAATGAGTGCTTTGGAGGCATGCTATAACGTCGATAGGGGAAATAGTCTCAGTTCTTTGCCACCAGAAACCGGGTGTATGGGATTAAATGACAGATGCGACCTTATATCCAGCTTTGAAAAGGTTATACAGGATATGAATAAATTAGGAAGGTATGATTTGCAGATGTTTTATATGCGAAATATGAATACTTATCTAAATGCAAGCAGTAAGCATAAATAGGGCTTAGTTATTTGAATATAGTAGAAAAAGTAAGCTTGGACTCCATAGGAGAGAGCAGGTGCGGTTCCGACTGACAGAAGAACCGTGGAAAGTTAATATGGGATTAGGTGTTGAAAACACTTTTATCCAAAAAAGTTGAGGCAGAAACTGGACTGGCATATAGAGAAAATTTTGAGCTGATTGGAGGAACAGAAATATGAACATTGGTTCTGGTATGAATACCGTATCTTCACTGTACGGTCAACAAAAAGGTAATCATATGAAAACGCCTGCATCTGGGGAAAAGACATTTTATACGGCAGAAACACCAAAGGTATATCAGATATTTACAACAGATAATATGTTGTGGACAGGAGGTAATGGTACAGGTCTTTCTTATTGCCTTAAATATGCGGATGATTCGACGGATGAAAATCCAGTGGTGTTAGCGAAAGGTGTGGATGAAAACGGGAAAGAGTTTGAGCAAAGAATTTATATCAATGATGTTAATCCATCAAATGCTACAGTAGTCGAAATGCGTGCATTGGAGGCACATTACAAAGTGGAAAAGCAGGGAGGTTTCACGTCTCTGCCGCTTGAAGCTGGTAATATGGGACTTAACGACAGAAGAGATTTTATTGCAATGTTCAAAAAAAGCATAGAAGATTTAAACAAATTGGGAAGGTTTGACTTATCGTTGCTTTGGACGAAAAGTATGGATACATATCTTAATTTGCCAAATGCAAATAGTAAGTACAAATAAGGCTTAGCTATTTGGACATAGAAGGAAAGAGAATTTAGAAAAAACGAAGGAGATTGAGACAATGCAGTCAATATCAAGTTATATTAATCCTAATACAAGAGGACTTACATCTAATTACAAAAATACAGCTATTAAAGATAAGGAAACCTATAATGAGGCGATGTCGCAGCACTTACTAAATCCGGTAGAAGATTTGGTTCAAGTGTTAAAAACACCTATAAAATTGGCGAAGAGTTCGTCACTTAGCAGACAGAATAATTCTGTTAATATTGCGGAAGGGCAAAGAATCCGTGTTAATGGAGGTCATGTGCTTACGGCTACGGCGCATGGAGTAGAGGTTTCTGGTGGAGATAATCCGTATGATACACAATCATATGTAAAAGCACAGAGAATGGCAGATGCATTGGCATCCATGCTGCGAAATGCAGGTGGGACAATGACTACTGTAGCACATTCAAAGGAGGAATATGCCCGGTATACAGAAGGAATTACGGATGTTATGTCTTATCTGGGTATAGACACTTCCAAAGATTTTACGGTCAATGGTATGAAATATAGCAAAAATAAAGATGGCTGGTATGAGTCAGAAGCGAATAGTGAGGCGCAGGCGGCATATGAACAGTTAAAAGCGAATAACAGAACCTATCAGTTTGCAGACGAAAAAACCAAAAAACAGATTGCTTATATTAGTGATTATTACCTTCAAACAGTACCGGAGAGTGTAAAAGCGGCGTGGCAGGAAACATTAGAAGAAACGGGGGTTAATCCATTTCAGACTGATTTATCCAGTACATTAACGCAGCTATCGGTAGAGCAGGATTTTCTGACAGGTGGTGATGACAATATTTTTGGAGAAACGAAAGAAAGCTGTTTGGCAGCTATCAACAAAATATTGGAGAGAATAGAAAATCCATTGGCAGCAATGACAGAGGAAAGGGCAGCATATCTGCAACAGGAAAAAGAATTTTATACAGTGTTGGCATCTAAAATAAGAGAATAAAATGCCGGGAGAAATTTAAAAAATGATTGGAAGTATAGGAGCAGAGAGCCGTTATTCAACAGGTTATAACAACCTAAAACCAAATCGGAACCAGAATAAGTGGGCTGACACTTTGGCTCAGACGGTGGATAAGGAGGATATTAGCAGTAGAGCGGATATCAATCGTGCTAAGAAAAGTACAGTGATGGATTCTTATCTGGCACTGTCAGGAAAAACGATAAATACTTTGAAACAGGAATATTCAGAGTACGAATCCGAAAATTATAGAATCGTACCCGATAATGAAGCTGAATGTTTTGATATATACAATAAAGACGGGGAGCGTTTGGGGGCATTTTCCTATTCTGATATAAAAATAAGACAGGATGAAACAACAGGAAAGCAGTTTTTGATTTCTGAGCATGGAACGATGAGTTACGATGCCCTGGTATTAGATGATGAATTAAAAGATGAATTGCAGAATGTAATGGATAAAGATTCGCTGGATGTGGAGACTTTGCAGGGATTTACATTAAATACACATTCAGGTACTGGCATCCAGTATTTAGTAAAAGACGGTGAAGGAATAAAGATATATATACAAGTATGAAACTAATAGTATGAACAGACAATGATATTCTGTATTTTAGAAATATAATATTTTTTGGAACAGACAGAGAAAAAATCAGAATCTTGCAGACAAGCAGATTGCACTGACAAAAGGCGGAACATTAAATTTAACTATTTTAACATTAGATGGTTATGGTGTTCAAATTCAGAGTCGGGGTGTTAATGTATTGCTGAATACCAGTATCGGCTGGAAATATGAAATGACTCCGGCAGAATTTCCAAGAAAAATTTTATTCCATTTACTGGAATGAATATAACGCAGTAAAGAATGGAGGGATTATAAATATGGTAAATATGGTAAATACCGCTGTAAATAACAATATTTATGCAGGAAGAAAATCTGGTTCAAAATATAATCAATCACAGGATTTTCAACAAAAGGAAGTATTAGAGGTACCGGATGGTGCAGCAGTTAACAAATATGCAAATGTTCAAGAAATCTATGAGGCATTAAAATATAACGCGTCATATAGAGTAGATAAACAGGAGCAGGATGAAATTGCTGAGAAAGAAATTCAAAATGAAGAACCAGAAATAAGCAATGATTCCAGTGAAAAAATGACAGCATGGTACCAGGGTGTTCCTTTGAAAGAATGGGCATTAACGGATCCTAAATACACGGATTCAGAAACGGGAATTTCATGGTATATTAGAGACGGAAAATATCCGTATATGGTAGGTGAGGATGCAGAAAAGTTCCGAAAACTTTGTGAAGAATCCGGGGAGTTCCCTCTAAAGAAATTTGGGGAAATGACGGGATTAATACAGAAATTAGATGACAATACAGTAGCGTATGTGGGTGATAACGGAATTGCAGTTAAATCGAAAGATGGGAAAGAGATGTTTGTGGACACATCAGGCTTGTCATATGATATTCTTATGGATATGTTCAGAAATTTGCCTAGAAATGGGAATTTTTTCAGCAATAAGTATTGGTCAGATAATATACAGAAAGCACAGGCTCGGAGCTGATGATACGTTATATTGCAAGAGTGTGTATGCTTGGACTCCGATAGGAGAAAGCAGATTGGTTCTGATTGACAGAAGAATCATATGGTTTTAGGATTGATTTTTTCAATCATAGGATTTATGGAGCGCAAGGAAAATGACTTTGGGGTTGTAAACGAGTGTGATGATATGGGGCTGGGAGAACAAGTTATTTTATCCGATAAAAAAAGCAATATAACGATGCAATCAAGGCTTATGAGCATACCGGTAACGGTGTAAGCTGGTCGCAGTTTGAATGGAAAACTTACGATACACAGATGACAGTCACATTTGAGGATTCGGTGAAAGTTGAAAGCATTTCAAAAGGAATGAATGTGATAAATGGGTAGATGCAATGGTAAATAGGAGGGACATGGTCTGCCGAAAGCATTGGATGACCTATTAAATATTCGGGAGGGAATCTGACCTATCAGGATTACGCAAGCGATATCCGGGAAATTTTAGCATATAAACAGACGCAGCACAAAGATATTATGTCTGAGTTAAACGTACAGTTTTTCATGGCAGACGGTACAATTCAGATAAAAAAATAAAGCAAAGGTAATGAAATGAATAATCAATTTATACAAGGAGTAACATTCGATTGGGATAGAATTGATAACGATAGTTATTTAAAGAGAATCGAGGCTTTTGGGGGTGTTAAAAAACTTGATTTCAACAAACCGGTTACTTTTTTTGTCGGAGAAAATGGCAGTGGTAAATCCACTTTATTGGAGGCACTTGCCGTAGCACATGGTTTTAATCCTGAGGGTGGAACAAAGAATTATGTTTTTTCTACGCATGATACACATTCAGAATTATGTGATGCGATAAGAATTTCAAAAGGCTATCGGAAGGAAAAATGGGGATATTTTCTTAGAGCCGAAAGTTTTTATAATGTTGCAACGCAGGAAGAAGAATATGCAGATTTTGCGCATCCTTCTGCTAAATATCATGAAAAGTCACATGGAGAGAGTTTTCTCGCGTTAGCGCAGAACAATTTGCAGCCAAATGGTCTGTATCTTTTTGATGAACCGGAAGCTGCATTATCACCTCAGAGACAGCTTACATTGTTAATACAAATATATAGATGTGCAAAAGAGGGAGCACAATTTTTTATAGTTACACATTCGCCTATTCTGTTAGGCATACCAGATGCAGATATCTATTGTTTTGATAATGGAAGCATACATTTATGTGAATATGAAGAAACAGAGAGTTATCAAGTGACAGAAATGTTTATAAACAATAGGCAGATGTTGCTGGATAAATTGTTGATAGAGTAAAGAGACAATGTGTTAGGGCACAAATATGATAAAAACAAAAAATATTTCAGAAATGTTGACTTCTTTAAATGAGGAGTATCGTTTTAATAAAAATACTCTTTCAAAATATTTAGAAATAACTGAAGAAACAGTAGATGGAGTAGCAAAGGGAAATGTGGAATGTCTGCCAGATGATCCTGCATTGCGTCTTAAAATACTTAGTAAAGCAGGATTTCTGTATTTTGGAGCGATTGAAGATAAGGATAGGCAACTAAGCGGTTTTTTGGAAGTGCTTGTTTCCTATCATGGCATATCCAAGCTAACGATAGCAAAAATGGCTGGTGTTGAGGAAAAAGATATTGACAGGCTTTTAGCCAATCCACCAGAAAAAGTTGAAATCGAAGTAAAATATAAAATTGCTGTGACTGTTATGGAGCTACGGTTTTGGTTAAAAGATTGTGAGTTGCCAATATAATCATGTGGTGCTTGGGAAACTGGTGGAATAACAGGAAATGTAATTAGAATAAAGAAAGATAGAAGGCGAATGGATACATGCGTGGATTTGTATGCATGATGCAGACAATGAAATTGTTAATTTGCAAGCAACAGTTAATTACTTCTGGTAATAATGGAGAAACAAACTGGTCTTATATTCCGTCGAAAGGAAAAAGTACGAAAACGCAGTTTGAATTTGTGAGTGAGATTAAGAAACTGGTACAAAAGTCTGCCAATGCTACTGATAAAACAGAACAAGATTCGATTTCAAGGCAGAGATGTTTGTGGACACATCAGGCTTGTCATATGATATTGTTATCTATGACAATAACATATCCTGTAGGAGTTGCATGTTCTGCGATTATGTATTTTATAATAAAGCAAAATGGTAATTTTTTGAAAAAAGTTTCGGATTAGATGTAGTGTTTGCCGCTGAAACCGTAGTATATGAGTGAAGCCGGAAAGGAGGCGGTGTGATGATAGACGATGAAAAAATCATAGAAATGTTTTTTGAGCGTTCGGAACAGGGCATACGGGAACTGGACATAAAATACGGAAAAGCCTGTCACAATCTTTCCTACCATATAGTAGGGAGCAGACAGGACGCGGAGGAATGTGTAAACGACGCTTATTTAGGTGCATGGAACGCCATTCCACCAGCACGACCTAACCCATTGTTGTCGTATCTTTTGAAAATCGTTCGGAATATTTCGCTCAAAATCTATTGGAGAAAGGAAGCAGCCAAACGAAGCAGTCATTACACGATTGCTTTGGAGGAAATTGAAGCCTGTATTGCAGACCAGAAAAACATTGAAGAAGAAATCGAGGTCAGAGAGTTAGCCTGTATCATTGAGTCTTTTTTAGACACGCTGACTATCGAAAACCGCGTTATCTTTATGCGCCGCTATTGGTTTTCCGACAGCTACAAGGACATAGCCGAGTTTGTAGGGCTTTCAGAAAAAAATATTTCTGTCCGGCTGACCCGTATCCGCGAGAAAATGAAGCAATACTTGATTGAAAGAGAGGTATTCGTATGAACGCAAAGAAATTTTCTGACGCTATGAGCGAGCTTGATACAAAATATGTTGATGAAGCACTCAACTACAAAACGAAAATGAAAAAGCCTATATGGATAAAGTGGGGAATTATGGCAGCCTGTCTTTGCCTTATAATTTGCGTAGTTACAATTCCGCGTTTACTTAATGGCTCTAATCCCCCTATTTCTGGAGATTTGGCTCCTATGGTTTATGTAAATAACAAGTTGTATCAATATACGGATAGTCAACTCGATTTTACAGATAAAGAAAGCCAGTTCACTTATTTAGGGGAAATCGAAAGCAAAGTTAGCTCATCGCAAGAGCCAAAAGAGAATTTCCAAGCCAATGACGATATTGTAGGTGCTAAAGTATATCAATATGAAAATAATATTGTGGTTTTAATTGATGGTAAATATTTCTTATATAGTCATATGGAAGATGCTGAAAATGAAACGGTTGAATTTGAAGGACAGTTATTTAACAAATCGGACTTATCCGAAGAAACCCTTGAATGGCTTGAGTGGTATAATTCGATACCGCCAGAAAAACAACTTGCTGTCAATTCAATTCCAGCCGAGCTATATACTGATGACGGTGCTGGAACGGTTGACGCAGACCAAGAAAAATAATTTTGATTGACACCCACAAGGGACAGCCGAGATTGAGGATGGAAAGAAGAAAATCCGCCAGTTTGAGAACTTGGAAAAGAGGTTGCGTCAAAAGTTATCCAAAGAGGAACGAAGAACACGCAACAACCACCTGTATAATCAAGAGGGCACTTATGAAAAATAAAAGTATCAATCAAGTTTCCATAATAAATGGTGAAGAT
>QULQ01000027.1 GCA_003490145.1 Lachnospiraceae bacterium OM04-12BH | reverse complement strand
CTACAAGCTTCTTAAAGAACGAATGGAAAAGTTCGGTTTGCAATTAGAAGATAGTAAAAGTCGTCTCTTACAAAGCGGTGCTTATATTGCAAGGGCAAAGCAAAAGAGCGGTGAGTGTATCAGATTACAAACATTTGATTTTCTGGGATTCACATTCTATTGTGGGCGTTCACGCAAAGGTATGCCATATATAATGCCAAAGACAAGTTCTAAGAAATTCAGACAGAAAATTCGAGACATCAAGGTATGGTTATATGCGAATAGAGACCAATCGCTAAAGAAACTAATTGGTATGCTAAATCTGAAACTAATAGGTCATTATAGGTACTATGGCATAAGTTTTAATGGCAGAATGATTTCAAACTACAAACAACAAGTGAGAGAACTTCTGTTTAAGGTGCTGAATAGACGAAGTGACAGAAAGAGTTATACAAGAGAAGGATTCATTGAAATGCTGAAATATTATCCATTGGCAATGCCAAAGATTTATGTCAGCTTGTTTTGAGACTGTAAATATTATTATGAAGAGCCGTATGCGGGAAAGCCGCACGTACGGTTCTGTGAGGGGCTTACATTGTGAGGTGTAAGTCTACTCGACTGAAAGTAAGGTGATTTTGTTTGGAAAATTATATTGCGAGTTTAGAAAAAGAATTTTCTTTGATGGAAAATGGTTTTAAAGAGGAAGAAAAAAGAGCCTTATCCGATTATAGATCTAATGATAAAGAATTTGTCAAGAAGTTGGCGTTTTTAGCTTATAACTCAAATACCTATCAAGTAAGAATGTACGGTGTATTTCTTTTTGGATACTTATCAGAACAAAATGATATTTTGACATTTATGAGAGATGAAGTTTCTAAAGATGATAATTGGAGAGTTCAGGAAGTATTAGCAAAGGCATTTGATGAATTTTGCAAAAATACAGGATATGAAAAAGCACTTCCGATCATTGATGAATGGTTAGAAAATGATAATCCAAATACGAGGAGAGCAGTTACGGAAGGATTAAGAATATGGACAAGTAGACCATATTTCAAAGATAATCCGAATGAAGCAATTAGGCGGATTGTAGCCTTAAAAGAAGATCCGAGTGAATATGTTAGGAAATCAGTAGGTAATGCTTTAAGAGATATTAGTAAAAAATTTCCGGAGCTGATTAAAGATGAACTCAATAACTGGAAGTTAGAAAGCAAAGAAATAAATCAAGTATACAAACTGGCGAGTAAACTTATTAACTGATAAATCCCAGTAAGCCGGTGTGTTTAACGGAGAGACGAATATGAATTTTTGAGAGAAATTTTAAAACCGTCTCATTGCATGAGTATATTTATTGAGATATGATTGGCTTGGAGGTGATACTTATGGCAAATGAAGATAAAAAAGATTTTAATGCTATGCTTATGGATAGCAAGGATATGCCTAAAGTCCAAATAATAACAGATGAAAAAAGCATTGAAAAATATGGTGGAGATAAAATGTACTTTGCCCCACCTATTGACTATGACAAAGTAATGCGACTTGTGCCTTGTGGTAAATTGCTTACTGTAGGTACAATAAGAGATTACTTTGCTAAACAAAGCGGTGCTGATTTTACAGAGCCAATCACAGCCGGAATTTTTGTTTCAATAGTTGCATGGGCGAGTTATCAGCGTGCAGAGGATAAAACCCCTTATTGGAGAACATTAAAAGCAAATGGAGAATTAAATGCAAAGTATCCCGGAGGAATTGAGGCACAAAAGGAAATGCTTGAAAATGAGGGACATACTGTAGTACAAAAAGGAAGAACTAATATTAAGTATTATGTTAAGGACTACGAAAAAGCATTATTTACATTGTAATAGATAATGTCAAACTTTCAGTTTGTCGCACTGATAAAATCCCTTTAGGAACTAAAGGGCGCACTTCTATACTCTCTGTCGAGAGTAGTGCGTCCTGCGGAGCTTCATTCTCCGTCAGCAGAAGAAAACTGCATGACCGAGAATGTTGCGTCACTTCGTTCCGTCAAGGTGGCTACACCCCCTTGCGCCGCTAAAGCGGCTATCCCCTGTGGACTTGCCGTCCGCAAACGGTTTTGACAAACCGTTCGCCGCCAGCAAGTTTGAAAATCAAGAATCTTAATTTGATAAAGGAGTGTGATTCTATGAAAAAGAAATTACCCATAATCCTCTTGGGTGTTATTTTGGCTTGTGTGTTGGTTTTCGGTTTCCTTTATGCAAACAATGACATTGGTAAAACCGCAAACAGTTTAGAAGCAGACATTCGCCAATCTCAAAAAATTTTGGATGATTGGATTGTTGATGGAAGCATTTCCGACACAATGGCTGCATTTATTTCTTACCCACAGGACAAGACAGACCACACTTTTTCTGTCTATGTAAATCGCCCTGGCTTGTCTTTTGGATATTTCTTCCGTGGTGGTGGAGATATAGTTGAGGTTGATGATTACATTGCAGAGTTTGTTGTTGAGGGAAATAACGAAAGGGCATTTATCTCAATGAATACCCAAAATATTGTTCGACTTGAAGTAGATGATGGCAACGGCATTCAGGTGATTGATATTGATAGTGGCAAGCCTTTCGCCATTGTCCTGCCCCTCAATGTAGGAAACATCTGTTTCTATGATACGAATGGAAATGTTGTGGAATATCTTCGCCAACAACTTTGACCAACTTCAATTTACCGAACTGAACACAACAACTGAATACCGAAAAACTGACCGTTGACTGGTCGCAATCTGCGAAAAGTTGACGGTCTTTTTTTATCCCCATTTTCAAAAAAGGAGGTCACGAAAAATGGCAAAACCGAAAAACCTTGAACAGCTCCGAGCCGAAAAGGAACAGGTCGAGACACAGCTTGCACAGGAACAGCACAAGCTGAAGCGTCTGGAGAACAGAAAGAAGTATCTGGAGAAAGGCGAGAGACAAAAGCGCACCCATCGTCTTTGCAATCTGGGCGGCACGATTGAGAGCCTTGCCCCGGAGTTCAAAGATCTCACACGCACCGAAATGACGGAGCTGATGGAGTACATCTTTTCTCTGCCCGAAGTCCAGCGAGCCGTCCGTCACATGGCGATTACCCACATCAACCAAGCGAGCAGAGGAAAGGAGCAGAAAGCCGATGGCAATATTCCACTTCACCGTCACCCAGACCAAACGCAGTAAAGGTCAGTCCGCTATCGCTTCTGCCGCCTACCGTTCCGGCGAAAGGCTGTATAGCGAGTATTACGGCGAGTACAGCGACTACACCCGAAAGGGCGGCGTGATATGCTCCGACATTCTCCTGCCGTCCCATGCACCGAAAGAATACGCAGACCGTCAGACCCTATGGAACGCCGTGGAAAAAGCCGAGCGTGGAAAGACGGCACAGCTTGCATACAGTTTTGAGATTTCCTTGCAGAATGAGTTTTCCCTTGAAGAAAACATCGCTCTGGCAAGGAAATTTTTGTTGGAGCAGTTTGTGAGCCGTGGCATGACCGTTGATGTTACAGGAGGATTTTGAATGAACAATACCGCAACCAACAGCACCACTTGCCCGACTGTCAGAAAGCAGATCGGCAAGACAACCTATATCGTCCGTGTGCATTTCAGCCAGACCGCAAAAGAAACGATGGAGGACAAAATCAAGCGTCTGCTCCGTGAGGAAGTCCGCAAAATGTGACTTCTTTTTGAATTTGATGAAAAAGTCCTTGACTTTTCGTCTCTGGAGCATCGGGAAAGCCTTTGAACAACGGGGACATGAAGTATTCAGTGTGGAATGGTCGAAAGAGTTTGAGAACATTGATCTGTATGAGGACATCAGCAGGGTGACGGCAGAGGATATCTTAAAACTTTTCGGGAAACCGGATGTCATCTGCTGCATACAGCCGCCGTTATCCGGCGATTTGCCAGCAGACCGACGCAGACCCGGAAACGGGCTGCAGGGAATTTGACATTGAGAAAGACCGCATCTCTTTCCGTCTGACCGTCCCATACAATGAGGAACGCCGGAGAACCGCCAGCGAAGCAGCGAAAGCTAACGCAAGCAATCTCACGCGAGGTGTGGTATAATTTTTTTTGAAAAAGTTTGAAATTTGATGTAGTATTCGCTGCTAAAACCGTAGTATATAGGTGAAGCCGGAAAGGAGGCGGTGTGATGATAGACGATGAAAAAATCATAGAAATGTTTTTTGAGCGTTCAGAACAGGGCATGCGGGAACTGGACATAAAATACGGAAAAGTTTGCCACAAGCTTTCCTACCATATCGTAGGGAATCGGTGGGACGCGGAGGAATGTGTAAATGATGCTTATTTAGGCGCATGGAACGCCATTCCACCAGCACGACCTAATCCGCTATTGTCTTATCTTGTGAAAATCGTTCGGAACATTTCACTCAAAATCTATTGGAGAAAGGAAGCAGCCAAACGAAGCAGCCATTACACGATTGCTTTGGAAGAAATTGAAGCCTGTATAGCAGCCCCGAACACAGTAGAAGCAGAAATTGACGCCAGAGAATTAGCACGTAGCATTGAAAGTTTTTTGGACACGCTGACTACCGAAAACCGCGTTATCTTTATGCGACGCTATTGGTTTGCTGACAGCTACAACGACATAGCCGAGTTTATGGGGCTTTCGGAGAAAAACATCTCTGTCCGGCTGTCCCGTATCCGCGAAAAAATGAAACAATACTTGATTGAAAGAGAGGTATTCATATGAACGCAAAGAAGTTTTCCGACGCTATGAGCGAACTTGATACAAAATATGTCGATGAAGCCCTCAGCTACAAGAAGAAAGACAAAATGCCCATTTGGGTAAAGTGGGGAGCTATTGCAGCTTGCTTGTGCTTGATGATGCCATTGACCGCATTTGCCATTGATATAATTCAATATAATGCAGCGGTTGATTATCTCAATTCTCTCGGCATTGCTGTTGAAGATTTGAGCGACTATTCTCATAAAGAAATAAAAGAAGCTGTGAAAACGATTGACGCAGGAGAAAGTAGCCCGTTGACCGAAGAAATCCGTAGTCTAATACCAGAATACAAAGAACCAATTGATACACCGACACAGGTAACAGCCGAGCAAATTAAACAACTAACACCAACAATGACAAGAACAGACATTCTTTCTCTTTTAGGTAACACACAAGATATTGGATCGGGTATTTATATATATCTTTACGAAGTAGACCAACAATACCTGCTACGTATTCCTTTTGCAAGCGATGAGGCACAATTAGGTGTAACAGGAGAAGATTTGCTAAAGGCATTGGTTCCTATTTGTGGAGATATTGTTCCTATGGTCTATGTAAATGATACGCTTTATCGAATCGTTGACCCTCAACCTAACTTCGCAGATGAAAAAAGTTCTTTCAATTTGTTAGGAAAAATCGAAAGTACAGTTAGTTCTTCGGAAGAACCAAAAGAAAATTTCCAAGCAAATGATGATATTGTAGGAGCTGCGGTTTATCAGTATGGCGATAGCATTGTCGTTGAAATTGAGGGAAAATACTGGTTATATGAAAACTATCATAACACAGACCTCGACGGAACCTCAGACTAATAGGTCTCACCCCAAAAAACAGCCATACTTCTAATGAAGAAGTATCAGAACAAGGCTTTCTTGCAAAGTAAATAAGTTTTCCCTATTTTACAAGGGCAGCCGAGAAAATCGACTGTCCTTTTTCTATGTCTATGAGCAGAAAGGAGAGACCAACCATGACAAAGCCAAGAGAGAAACGCAGGGACTGAAAGGTTCGAGGGAGCGCAGTGTGATACCGCAGAGACTGTGTGAACATATCGTAGATATTTGTGAGGAGGGATGAGATGAATACAAAAGCAATTTATACCGTTCATGAAAACGGGAAGGAACACTATTTTTTTTTGGAACATGCAGGAGGGTTCAGTTACCCTTTTGCAGTAGCTGATTTTCTGCATAGCTTAAAGGGTGTGCTGAATGATCCGATGTCACCACAAAAAGGATTATGTGTAGCACCAATGCTGGAACAGATGAAAGGCAATTATTTGTTCCCGGAAGAGATAGAGGGAGAAGAATTATTTACTGCGGTTGAAAAAGAGCAGATGTTTCAACTTGTGATGAAAGAACAGGCATCATTTGGAATTGAAATTGATATGGAACAGGATACGGTATCATTCCATTTCTGGGAGGGAGAGGAAGAACTGCAGGAATTTTGTGACATAGGATTTCCAAGACATGAAGAAAGGGGAGAGTATAGCGGTGAAACCTTTTATTATGCCGCAGACAATCTAAGAGTCAAAAATATGTTGGACGGAATTGAAATGTCGATCAGTGCGGAAAACGAAGAAGCATACAGGAGCATGATATTAAAGGCTGTGCAAAAACAAACTGAGGAGCAGAGTACGGGAATAAGCCAGCAGATGTAAGGAGATAGAGGAGAATGGAAAAAGTCAGAAAAGCATTTTACATGGAAGAAAAACTGCTGGGGCAGGTAGATGCCCTGTTACCACAGGCAGATGTGCGTTCACGAAACGAATTCGTCAATCAGGCACTGCGGTTTTATATCGGATATCTCACTTCGGAGAAAATAGAGAACTATATGCTGACAACCATCTCATCCGTCATGCATGCAACGGTAAAGGACAGCGAGAACCGTATGGCTCGTGCGATGTATAAACTTGCAGTGGAGACTTCCAAGCTGTCCCATGTGATCGCATACAGCCATGGCGTGGATGAGCAGGCACTCGGAAAGCTGCAGGCGAAGTGCGCAGAAGAGGTGAAACGGATCAATGGAGCAGTGAGGTTTGAGGAGGCATATGAATATCAAAATAGACAATAGTAGGGAATAATTGGCGAAATGAAAATGCTGTGCTATGATAAATATATGCTGAAATATTTTTAGATTTGTAAAAGGGGGAAGCGTATGTCAGATAGCAAAGCAAGATTTTTTTTGCCACCAGATGATTATGAAATATTACGCTTTGGCGGCGAATCTGTAAAGGACGAGGAAAAAGGGATAAAACGGATTATGAAATATTATCATGATTCCGGTCTGACAGAAGAACAGTTGAGGGAAAATAATAAGAAGTATAATCTTGAGCAGATGCTCCAGATAGTGAAAGAATATTTTGGAAGGGAGTATGGATATCGCGGTGAGGGAATCGTACTAAGCAATCGTTACCAACGGTCTGTGAACAGTTATATTTTCTTAGAGGATGAAAGAGAACAGTTTGTACATATTGATGAATTATTTGAATCATCAATAATGGCGTTTTTTCTGATTATTTTTAAGTGGTCCAAAGAATTTGATAATCTTGAAGTCTATGGTAATTGTTTTACATATCTTTTATTTATAATGAATGATGTGAGTATTCTGGGGGATATTCCGAATGAAAAGTCAAATGAAATGTTGCTGCAGATTATGGACGGAGATGCACAAGTTATGAATTTGGCATCTTCATGTTATTGGACAGTAGTTATATTTAGTCTGGCACATGAAGTTGCGCATTCATATTTTGCAAGCATAGGGAAAAAATTTCCGAACAGGAAAAAGGAAGAATTCAAAGCAGATGCAGTAGCTTATGACATTGTTTTGAAAATTATTATTGACTGTAGCAGAAAGGGTGAGGAGAACAGAATAATAGAAGATTATGCTTATCTGGCTCCGGTCATGTATATGCAGTATTTTGATCTGTTTTATTATACAGACAGAGTTTTGTATAATAGAATGATTAGGACAAATACACATCCACTGCCAAAGGAAAGAATTTGTCATCTGTTTGCTATTGCTAATGATGATAAATATGACTTTGACACAGAAAATGGAAATCACTTGTATGCAGGTTTTCTGGATGCATATGATGAATATCGCACACAGTTGCTCATGAAAAAAGAAAGAGGAAAATTGGATAAAATTATCCGAACAGAAAAAAGAGAACAGAGAGGCAGAAAAGATGAATAGAACACAAGCTATGGAATTGGATGGTCAGATTAGAAAACATTTAGAGGAGTATTCATTACAGAATGGATTGAATCCTACATTTGGAAACACAATCATGGATAAATACTTGGAAATTATTCCAGATACTGCAAAGCGGGAGATGATTTTTTTGGGAGATAAATCAGCCTCCTATAAACTGGGGAATATCAGGCTTGATATTAAGAGTGGACTTGTAGCAGTAATGGAATTTGTGGCATCACTTTCCAAGCCGGAGACAGTGTTTCAATATGCCCAATTAATGATTATATCTGCCCTCTGTATAGGGGCAATTACAGAAAAGGAATTAGATCAGGATAGTGCTGTCGTGGTATATGCACTCCATAAACAGAATGCTTATGCCACAGGGATTACTTTGGAACAGTTAAAAAATGAAATCGAGAGAATGATTGCTGATTATCAGGTGGAAGAGTTTGAAATGGAAAAACTGGATAAATCTGTAAGCAATTTATTAAAGTGGAAAATCATTGATATTGACGAAGAAAAGATATATCTTAAGGAAATTGTATGGGGAAAGTTAAAAGAGTAAATTTTATAGGAGGACACCATGCCCAAACTTATCCTACGCTGCAACTACCTCAAGAACTCCCCACCCGCGCACCTTGCTAATTACATCAATTACATCGGCACCCGTGAGGGCGTGGAGAAGGTAGCCAGCACGACATCTTCACTGCCAGCCACCGATCGGCAGAAAAGTCTGATTGAAGATATTCTGGCAAAGATTCCCGATGCGAACCGGATGCATGAGTATCACGATTATATCCAAAGACCAACCAGAGAAAATGCATCGGAGTTTATTACGCAGGCGTTGGAAAATAACCTTGACATCATAGCGAAAAAGAAAAATTATATGGATTATCTGGCAAACAGACCGGGAGTAGAAATCATAGGTACTCACGGTCTGTTTTCAAATGAGGGAGAACCAGTGGTGCTGTCCCGTGTGGCAGAAGAGGTGGCAAATCATCCCGGTGTGATCTGGACGAATGTCATCAGCCTGCGGAGGGAGGATGCCGAGCGGTTAGGCTATGACAGTGCCGCCCAGTGGCAGGCACTGTTGAGGAGCAGGGTGCAGTTGCTGTGTGAGAATTGTAAGATAGACAGCCGGAACCTGAAATGGTATGCGGCATTCCACAATGAATCCCATCATCCCCATGTGCATCTGGTGGTCTATTCTTCTGATCCGTCCGAGGGATACTTGACGGCAAAGGGAATTGATGCCATGCGTTCTGCATACGCACATGATATTTTCCGGCAGGAGTTTCTAAGCATCTATGAGAAAGCAACCGAACAGAGAAACCAGTTAAAAGAGCAGGCAGAAAAAAGTCTGCTTTTTTTGTTGCAGCAAATGCAGGAGGGAGTCTGTCATAATCCCCAAATTGCACAACAGATGCAGCTTTTATCCAGACGGTTAAAAAATACCGGAGGGAAAAAGGTGTATGGATACTTAAAGGCAGATGTGAAGGCCATCGTAAATGACATTGTAGATGAACTGGCAAAGGAAGAGCGTGTGGCAGAATGCTATCAGGCATGGTTAAAAAGCAGGGAGGAGATACAGCATTACTATAAAGATTCGGAAATAGAGCGGATACCGCTGTCACAGCAGAAGGAGCTAAAAAGCATTAAAAACATGGTCATCCGTGAGGCAGTCCGTTTTGGAGAAGGGCATCTGTATCTGGAAGAAGTCGAAACAGGAATGGAACGGCTGGAAGAAGTATCCGAACAGCAAACAGAAAGCCTTGCCATATTGCATGGGGAGGACATGCCGGATATCATGCCTGGACAGACGGAGATGGAGGAGCAGGAAGAAGAGCATAGAGAATCCGTTTCTTATTTTGCCAGATGGACGGACCGGTATAAAGAAGCGAGGGAATATCTCTATGGCACGATGGAGGCAGAACCGGATGAGGAGGCAGCCCATGAGATTATGCTGGAAGAGGCAGAGCAGGGAAATGCGTATGCCATGCACGACATGGGAAAGATTTATGCACAGGGCATTGGATGTGAGGCAGACAAAGAAAAGGCAGATGTGTGGTACAAAAAAGCATTGGCGGCAATGCATTATGTAGAGCAGAAGAAAAGTAACACCTATCTGGAATACCGCATTGGAAAAATGTATCAGTACGGACTTGGTACAGACGAGAAACTGGAACAGGCAGGGGAGTGGTTTTCCAAGGCGGCAGCAAAGGAACATAAGTATGCGCTCTATTCCCTTGGCATGCTCTATCTGCAGGGGAAAGGAGTGGAGCAGGATGAGGAAACCGCATATAGTCTGCTGTTCCGTTCTTACAGCAAGGGAAATCCCTATGCGGCGTATGAACTTGGAAAACTGTATGAGACAGGATGCGGAACAGAGAAAAATCAGGAAAAGTCGGAAAATTGTTATCGTGTAGCCTTTCTAGGTTTTCTGAATCTTGAGAAAAGATCAAAGGATGATACGCTCTGGTATCGTATCGGCTGCATGTATCTGCATGGGATCGGGACAGAGGCAGACGAAACGAAAGCGGAACATTATCTGACAAAGGCATCTGATTATGGCAACACCCATGCCTCCTATCAGCTTGCCAGACTCTATATCAGACAGGAGAGCCAAAAGTTAAGCGGGGAGTCTGGGACAGCACCGGATTACGCAAAGATTGCAAAAGCGGTAAAGTGGCTGGAAGAATCAGCCGCACAGGAAAATCCGTTTGCGGATTATGCAATCGGACGGTTGTACAGGGAAGGCACACTGGTAGCAGAGGACATGGAAAAAGCAGTGTTCCACCTGAAACGTGCCGCAGATGCCAGAAACAGCTATGCACAGTATCAGCTTGGGAAAATATATCTGGAAGAGGACACTAAAAACATTCCGGCAGCCATACAGTATCTGACACTGGCTGCGAAACAGAAAAATCAATTTGCAGCATACAGGTTAGGGAAACTTTATCTTGCCGGAGAAGAACTGCCAAAGAACACGGAACTGGCACTGCATTATCTGAAGATGGCGGCAGACACCGGAAACCAGTATGCACAATATGCCCTTGGGAAAGTGTATCTGATCGGAAAGGATGTCCAGCAGGACAAGGAACTGGCATACGATTATTTTTTAAAATCCGCAGAGCAGGGAAATATTTATGCAGCGTATTTTTTAGAACACTGGAATGATATGCCACACCCCGATCTGTTCTTAATGGCAACAAGGCTCATGCGGCATCTGGAACATATCATCGAAGAGAATGTGGCTGGAAGAAAGAGTGGAGGACGCAGGCAGGGGATTGACAGAAAGCTGGCACGAAAAATCCGGCAGAAGAAGATTGCACAGGGACATGCCGTGGATGACCATGAGAACATGGTACAGACACAGTGATCACTGGAGGAGTGGTAGAAATGATGAGAGGAGGTACGATTGGGAGATTTTATTTACTTTACAGAGGAACAGAAGGAGCGTGCCAATGCAGTACAGATTGCGGACATCCTTCGCCGGGAGCATGAGGAGGTGGAGCGTTCCGGGAATGAATGGCGCTGGAAACGGCACAGGAGTGTGACTTTCCGGGGGAGCAGTTGGTATCGCCACAGCAGACAGGTTGGAAGCCATGCCATTGATTTCATGCAGGAATTCTTTGGGATGTCCTACCCGGAGGCGGTAAGCTACCTGCTGGATGGAGAACAGGGGCAGCTTATTGAACGGGGAAAAGGACAGGAGACAAAAAGAAAACCGGGAAGAGCGGAGAAAGGACGGCAGTCTGTAGAAAAAGAACAGACAGAGGAAAGAAAAGAACCGAAAGAGCCAAAGGAACTGAAACTGCCGGAGAAAAATCCGACCATGAAGAGAGTCTATGCATACCTTCTGCAGAAGCGCCATATTGACAGGGAAATCCTCTCGTATTTTGCGAAGGCAGGAACCATATATGAATCTGCGGAGCATCACAACATTGTATTTGCCGGACTGGACAGCGAGGGGAAAATCCGGCATATCCATGTGAAGGGGAGCTGTTCTGACGGCAGGAGCTTCCGGCTGAATCAGGAAGGCTCGGAAGCTGCCTACGGATTTGGATACAGGGGAACTGGAAACAGACTGTATGTGTTTGAGGCACCCATTGACCTGTTATCATTTCTGTCCCTGTATCCAGACAACTGGCAGGAGAACAGTTATATCACCTTAAACGGTGTGGCAGAACATGCCATGCTGCAGGCATTGAAAGATAACCCAAGACTGGATACGGTTGTGCTGTGCCTCGACCATGATCCGGCAGGCATAGAGGCGTGCGGCAGACTGGCAGAGATTCTGGTACGCAATGGATATGGTGCGGTGAAACGGTTACAGTCAGCCTGCAAAGACTGGAATGAGGATTTAAAGGGCAGATATGGTGAGGAAACAATTCCGGCACAGGAGCATCCGAGAGTCATGGAATGCAGGGCATGGACAGAGGTGCTGAAAGAGGTGACGGAATCCATCAACATCAAGTATGCCAACAGAAGTTATATCTGCCGTTATTATCAGGATATTTATAATGAACTGAAAAAAGGCAGGGGCAGGGAACAGCTTACGGATGCCTTTGACGGACCGGGGATGCTTCTGACCGGAGTGCTTGTGCGGTGCATGGAAAAAGAGGGGATCGCACTTGGCAGGGAAACCAGTGCAGGGCAGATACTGGAAAATCTGTCAAAGCATTATCTGCCGCATAAAGACAAGGGAAACTTCAACACCCGCATCCGGCAGATGCAGGCAGCCTTTGAAGAAACACTGGAGGTGTTCGATACAAAAGACTTAGAACAAAAAGAGAATCAGGAACTGCTTGCCAGAAAATGTATGAGCCTTGCGATGGAATGCATCCGGGCTCATATTTTTGTTGCCATTGACCGCGGGGAAGAGCAGATGAAGCCGGCAAAACAGAATGTGAAGGAACAGAAAGTGGAACATCAGGAGGGAGGAATGATGCTATGCAGCCAGTCGTGATGCTGGTGATCGCAGGAGTGGCAATGTTTTCCGTGATTGGAGGCGTGTCACTTCTGTCGCACTATTATACATTAAACGGAATCAAGAGCAGGACTGTCGGGGACGGCCAGCATGGAACGGCGAGATTTGCCACGAAAAAAGAAATTGCAGAAACCTATGTGCAGGTGCCCTATGAACCGGAGCTGTGGCGCAGGGGTGAGAACCTGCCGACTGCACAGGGACTGGTACTCGGCAGCATGGAACGGGCAGGAAAACTATATGCGCTGGTGGATACCGGGGATGTGCATTGTCTGATGATCGGTGCGGCAGGAGTCGGAAAGACCGCACACTTTCTGTATCCCAACATCGAATACGCCTGTGCCTGTGGAATGAGTTTCCTGACCACGGATACAAAGGGAGACTTATACCGCAACTATGCAGGCATTGCAAAAAAATACTATGGCTACCATACGGCAGTCATCGATCTTCGTAATCCGACCAGAAGCGATGGTGACAATATGCTCCATCTGGTCAACAAATACATGGATGAGTATCTTGCAGACCATACGAACCTGAGTGCCAAGGCAAAAGCGGAAAAGTATGCAAAGATTACGGCAAAGACCATTATCTCCTCCGGTGGTACGGACAGTTCGAGCTATGGACAGAATGCATTTTTCTATGATGCGGCAGAAGGCGTGCTGACGGCAGCCATTCTGCTCATTGCGGAATTCTGCCCGGATGGAAAGAGGCATATCATCAGCGTGTTCAAACTGATACAGGATTTACTTGCACCATCTAAAGTGAAAGGGAAAAACCAGTTCCAGCTACTTCTGGCAAAACTCCCGGATACCCACAAGGCGAAATGGTTTGCAGGGGCAGCCTTAAATACGGCAGAGCAGTCCATGCAGTCGGTTCTCTCCACAGCGTTGTCCAGACTGAATGCTTTTCTGGATTCCGAGCTGGAGCAGATACTCTGTTTTGATACCGCCATCGATGCAGAGCTTTTCTGCAAAAAAAAGACGGCGGTGTTTCTGGTCATGCCGGAGGAGGACAATACCAAGTATTTTATTATTTCTCTGATTTTACAGCAGCTCTACCGGGAAATTCTCGTGGTGGCAGACGAGAACGGAGGGAAACTGAACAACCGTGTAGTTTTCTATTGGGATGAGGTCGGAACGATTCCGAAGATTGAAAGCGCAGAGATGATGTTCTCAGCGTCCCGATCCAGAAGGGTGAGTATCGTACCCATGATCCAGTCCTTTGCCCAGCTTAATAAGAATTATGGGAAAGAGGGTGCAGAAATCATTATCGATAACTGTCAGGATACCATCTTCGGTGGGTTCGCACCGAACTCGGAGTCAGCGGAAGTGCTCTCCAAGAGCCTGGGCAGCAAAACTGTCATGTCCGGTTCCATCAGCCGGGGAAAGAATGATCCGAGCCAGTCCCTTCAGATGATCCAAAGACCACTCATGACAGCGGATGAATTGAAGTCACTGCCAAAAGGAAACTTTATCGTATCAAAGACCGGGACTCATCCTATGCGGACAAAACTGAAACTGTTCTTAAAATGGGGCATCACATTTGAAGAACCTTATGAGAGCGAAGAAAAATCTGCAAGAAAGGTAGCATACGCAGACAAGCAGGAGATTGAAGAGGAGATCATACGGAGATATATGTGCTGTATGGAAGAACCAGACGAGACACCTGCAGAAACGGCAAGGACAGGAGGGATGCAGCAGACACCGCTGACGGACACCATGAAAAAGATGCGGCAGACCTTACGGACGGAAGATTAGGAGGCAGGGTGACTAGGAAAGAAATCTATGAAACAGAGCTGCCACACAGGGCGGTGGCGGTCTATCTGTATCTGGAGACTCGTGCGGACAGGGAGAGGACATGCTATCCGGCAATCGGTACCATTGCCAGAGAGCTGCACCTGTCTGTAAGTACGGTCAAGCGTGCAATCCGCGATCTGGAGTGTGCAGGATTTATACAGAAAAAGCAGAGATGGCGTGAAAATGGAGGAAAGAGCAGCCTGCTCTATGAAATCATAAAATAGGCACAAAGGGATTACTGCGCCGGTCAGGTGAACTATGGTATGGTTCACTGTGGCCTGTGCAGGGAACTTTTCACTTTAAGGGGAAGAACAGAGAAAAGAAAATACAGTTGGCAATATGAAACATCAATATATTTTTTTGGAAAAAACTAAGAATTGAAGTATTATCAGATGGATTATGTGGGGGATTCATAAAGTAGTGGTATCAACATGACGATATAGAAAATGCAGGGAAGCATTGTATTTCAAAGAGTTTGAGATACAGTGCTTCTGCGTTTCTATAGGAGATAGTCGTTCTATGCGGAAAATAGTCATTTGATGCAGAGAATGATCGAGTGAAAGATTTGTTTGATATAATAAAGAGTGCTAGGTGAGACTTGTATGGTTTATAGGCATGAGAGCAATTAAAGACAGGAATGAAAAATATGAACATTATTATTTGTGATGACAGGATAGATGACAGAAAAAATCTGTCAGATTTGCTGTCAGACTATGGTGAAAAAAAGAATTATGAGTTTACTATTACAGAATATGATTCTGGAGAACAGTTATGCGAAGAACAATCTGCTTTGGAAGCGTGCCAGCTATTATTTCTGGACATCAATATGCAGGGGATGGATGGGCTGAAAACAGCTATGAG
>QULQ01000026.1 GCA_003490145.1 Lachnospiraceae bacterium OM04-12BH | reverse complement strand
GCAAGTCTATAGCAGGGAATCTTCTGCGACTCTCCAACTGACAGTAAGTTTACTCTATCCATTCTTGCGCAGATTCCTGCCATGGGGTATGATAACAGAGTAACAACTACGAATTGTTTCTGAAGGATTGGTTCGGATGAATACAAAACCGGAGAAAGGAATGGACATAAAGATGAAAGTACAGGAGTTAATTGACAATGTCATTGAAAAATGCGGGTTAAACCGGCTGGACAGAACCTGCGACCAGTTGATAGAGGGTGACCCGGAAATGGAAATTACCGGAATCGTGACTACTTTTATGGCAACGGTGGATGTGATTAAAAAGGCGCACGAACTGGGTGCCAATCTCATTGTGACCCATGAACCTACCTATTTTACCTGCAATGACGACAGGGAGTGGGAGGAGCAGGATTCCGTTTATCTGGAAAAAAGAAAACTGATATTGGACTACGGAATCGCAATCTGGCGGATGCACGACTACATCCACATGGCAGTGGAAGGGGATGGAATTTACCAGGGACTCATCCGGGAACTGGGATGGGAAAACTATCACATCCCCAAAATGTGTTCAAAAGAGCGGAAAATTCTCAGAGAGTCGGATTTTTGCTATAAAATCCCTAAAACAACCGTGGGCGAGCTGGCAAAGGAGTTAAAAAGCAAACTCCACATGGATGTGATGCAGATTGTAGGAAAGCCGGAGACCCCGGTGGAACGGGTAGGAATTTTAATTGGCGGTGGCAGCCTGGGACTGGGCAAAGAGTACACACCCATGCAGCTTATGGAGGAAGAAAGTCTGGATGTCATTGTCTGCGGTGAAATCGTGGAGTGGACACTTTGCGCTTATGTGAGGGATGCGTCCATGATGAATATGAACAAGGCATTGATTATTCCCGGACACAACCGCACAGAGGAGGCAGGCATGAAATATCTCCCGGAGTGGCTGCAGCCCCTCGCCCCTGGAGTTCCCATCCAGTTTGTGGAGGCAGGAGAACCTTTTACCTATTTGTAAACCATTTCTTGCGCTCGCCTTTATTTGATGATATGCTAAATATGGTTATTTTCTTAGAAGGAGAGGGATTGGTATAGCAAGCAGTTTATTAAGTCTTTTTATTTTTTACATATTCTTTTTTGTGATTATCCGTGGGGTCAGGAAAAGGTCCAAGGGCAGTGAGGTGAAACCCAACACACCGGCGAAGTCTGCACAGCAGTCAGCGGAGGTGTTCCGTAACTCGTAGCCGGTGCAGTCCAGACCCGCCACCACAAGCCGTCCGGCAGCAACTTCTTATCCGTCCCACAGCGCGGTAAGCAATACTTCCCAGGCGAAAAAGCCTGCGCCTGCCCAGAGTGATCCGTCCAAGCACAGCACCATGGGGTATCTCCATGAGAAGGCAAAGCAGGACGAGGAGGAGCACCGCAAGGAGGAGGCGGAAACTGCACGGAAAATGCGACAGCGTTCCGATGGACGGACTCCCGGCAGGCAGCTTTTGCTGGGTGACCCGGTTCCTGCAAACTGCAGATGCGTAATCTGCGGGTACTGTGGCGCGGAGAATCTACTGCCTTTGAATTCCAGAGACAGATATTGCTGTTATTTCTGCAGGGAGGCGTTGGAAAAATAAAAATGGTACAGCCGTCATTATTGTAAGTAATGGCGGCTGTTTTTTCTATGGGCTTTAGCCTGTTGAGTGCATCGGAGTTTCTCCAAACGGAGAAATGGAGATGTGCGAAACAATAAACCACCTGCTATGCGGGTGGTGGGCAGGTGCTTATAGCACAATCACCTTTCCAAGGTATAATAGAGGTGTCCAAGCCACTACTACAGAAAGGAAAGGTGATTAAAATGGCCAATAAGACCAACGATTTAGCACACACAAAGTGGATGTGTAAGTACCATATCGTCTTCACTCCAAAGTATAGACGAAAAATAATTTATAATCAATACAAAGAGAGCATTAGAGATATTTTGAAACAATTGTGTGCATACAAAGGAGTAGAGATTATAGAAGGGCATCTTATGCCCGACCATATTCATATGTTAGTAAGCATACCACCGAAATACAGTGTGTCACAGTTTATGGGATACTTAAAGGGAAAAAGTGCACTTATGATTTATGATAAGCACGCAAACCTAAAGTATAAATTTGGAAACAGACATTTCTGGTCAGAAGGATACTATGTAAGTACAGTAGGACTTAATGAGGCAACTATAAAAAAGTATATACAAGACCAGGAGAAGTACGATATCATGCAGGATAAACTCAGTGTGAAGGAGTACGAGGACCCCTTCAAGGGGTAGCCGGTAATACAGACGCCCTTTGAAGGGCGGCGACGAGTCAAGGGCGTAGTGGCTTGAACAAAGTGAAAGCCAGCGTCTTTAGGCGCTGGCCGGTAACAGAGGCTTATAGCCTCAGAGCAAACCACCCGTTAGACGGGTGGTGGTGATTGTCAGCCTTGTTAGTCTTTGTTATAAGATTTTCAAGGCGAAAAAATAGCCGCCATTACTACCAATAATGACGGCTGTGCCTGTTTAGGCATTTAAGCTAATCTTATTTGGGGTGAGCCGTGTTACAGCGTTCCCTTTGTATCTTCATTATAACAAATCGGCAGAAAATCTCAATACCAATTTTACCTTTACAGCAAATGTTCAGGTACTTGTGAACAATAACTTCCTCATGCTACAATGACATCAACAGGAAAAGGAGGCGGGACAATGAAATTACTGATTAAACAGCGGGTGTTTTCGTGGACAGATACCTACGATATTTATGACGAGGATGGCAAACCGAAGTATTTTGTTAAAGCGGAACTTTTCCGTCTGGGGCATCAACTTCACGTGTATGATAGTGCCAACCGGGAAATTGGCATGGTAAAACAGCGGATTTTCACTTTTCTGCCAGTCTTTGACATTGAAATTGATGGGCAGACTTTTGGGAGTATTGAAAAGCAGTTTACTTTTTTCAAGCCCAAATACCATCTGGACTATAATGGATGGCGCTGTGAAGGGGATTTTTTGTCCTGGGACTACGATGTGTATTCCGGCTGCAGCGTGATGGTTCACATTTCCAAGGAACTGCTCCACTGGGGAGATACTTATGTCATTGACATTATGAACCCGGAGGATGAAGTGGTGGCGCTTATGCTTGCCATCGCCATTGATGCCGCCAACTGCACCAAGGGGAATTAAGAGAGACAAGTGTATTTCTTTATTCGGGCAGTCGCAGCTGTTTGATATCCACAGTGATAAAGCGGATATGCTTGTTCATCCAGTCACCGATGAGCCCTACGGTTTTTCCCATGGTAAAGGCGGCGAGGATGGTGCCGATACCCAGCCCTTTCAAATGCCCCAGAAAGAGAAGTGTCATTCCGGCAGTCACAGCCAGACAGATTACATCGAAGGACACTTTAATATTGGAATATTTGGTGTGGAGAATTTCCGAAAGTTCCCGGGGAAACAGATCCGTAGGAGTGATAGGAAGTCCACAGCGGTTGGACAGAGCGATGCCGAAACTGAGAATCAGATAACTCAGCACAAAATACAGCACCCGGCAGGGCAGTGCGGTGGGCAGAATGGAAATCCAGAGTTCGTGGACATCCAGCAGTTCACTGAAAGCGAATCCTACTACAAAGCTGAACAAATAGGACGGAATGAACCGTTTGCGGAGAATCATCAGGCTCAGAACCAACAGTCCCTGGAAAATGTAAGTCCAGGTTCCCAGGGAAATTTTGGGAAAAACTTCTGAGAAAGCGTAGGGAACACTGGAAATTGCGGAGATGCCCGCACCGGAATACAGCATCAGAACCACGCCAAAGCTGTTGATAATCACTGCGGCGGCAAGTGCCAGCTCGCCACGCCATATTTTATAAGAAGAAATAGAAGATGTCTGGTTCATAAGTTACCTCTTTTCTATTATTTGACCGACATTAGTCTAGTAGCAATAGAGATAATTAGCAAATAAATAATTTTAATCAAACAATAGTTTTTATCTATAAAACAATGAATCTATTTTATTTACGTTATTTTGTTACATTAGCAAAGGTACAACATTATACGAAAGCGGCGGAACAGCTCTGTATCGCCCAGCCCAGTCTCAGCCACGCCATCACGCAGTTGGAGAAGGAACTGGGCGTTCCTCTTTTTGAAAAAAATGGGCGCAGAACCGTACTCACCCGCTTTGGAGAGGAATTTCTGGTCTGTGCGGAGAAAACCCTGGCAACGTTGGACGAAGGGATGACTTCCATACAGCGCAGTGCCAGGGGGGAGGGGCTGATTCGTCTGGGGTTCATCCGCCCGCTGGGGGTGGAATTTATTCCTGCCCTGGCATCGGAATTTCTGAAAAGAAATGGGGATTTGGAGGTGCAGTTTACCTTTCACACGGGAGTCACGGCGCAGCTTTTGGACGGACTGAAAGTGGGAAGTTACGACCTGGTTTTCTGCTCCGAGCCACCGGAGAACCTGAATCTGACTGCCATTCCGGTGCAAAAACAGAAACTGGTTCTCATCACCCCCAAGGGACATCCCCTTGCCGCCAGAAAATCTGTGGATTTGTCGGACACCCTCCCTTATCCCCAGATTTACTTTGAAAAAAGTGCGGGAATCCGCGGCGTGATTCAGGGTATGTTTGAAAAAATCGGCATGGAACCCCACATTGCCTACGAGACGGAGGAGGACGAGGTGGTTGCCGGACTGGTGGCAAAAGGCTTTGGCATCGCCGTGGTGCCTTATATGGATTTGCTCTTAAAGCTGGATGTGGAGATTTTGCAGATTGATTCCCCCACCTATGAGCGGTCGTTATTTATGGTTCACGATGAAAAAGTGTTCCTGCCGCCGGTGGTGGAGCGCTTTCGCCAGTTTGTGCAAAACAGCGACACTCTCCATTCGGGGATGATAAAATTCTGAGGAAAAGGAGATGCCCATGACAGAGCATTACAATCTACCGATTTTATTTACGGAGGAGGAGCGCCAGCGGTACGCGGCGTGGGGAATCAAAAAAGAAAAGACGTTACTGCCCTTTGGCATAATTGCCGCCATCATTGAGGTGCTGGGGGTGACGGCATTGGTGATTTATCTGTTGGGTGTCCGGTCACGGGAACCATATTTTTCCACCTTTCTGTCTACCTGGGGAAATGTGATTGGCAGCGTATCTTACTGGGTAACTCTGGCTGCCATGATTCTTGTATTGAAGCCTTTGGCCCTGCTGTTTGACCTGATTTTTAAGAAACCGGCAGACCCGAAAATGCTTCATCTGGAACCACGGGAGGATGGTGTGGTTTATCATCTTTCCTGCAAGGAAAAAGTTCTTCAACAGGGAAAACTTTCCTGGGAGGAATGGAAACAGGCAGTGAACCCTGATACAAACCGGATTTACATCGAAGGACAGTGGCTGACCATCGGTGCCAACACCATCGAAACCATTTATCCCAAAGAAAAGTGCAGACCCTGGCTGGACCGTCCAGGGGAAAAAATCGACGGAACCATCCAGCTCGCCACCATTCAGAAAAACTTAGAGGGTTACCGGGCATCTCTGGAGGAAAAGAAAAGGGAAATGGAGTGGCTGAAAAACCATGGATAAAATTTATATTTCGCATTATCACTCACCTATAGGTGAGATTACCATGGCAGGTAACGGCGAGGCGCTTATCGGGCTTTGGTTTGATGGGCAGAAATATTTTGCAGATACCATTGACAGGGATGTGGAAGAACAGGAACTGCAGGTTTTTGCAGAGACAGACCGATGGCTTACCCTGTATTTTCAAGGACAGGAGCCGGATTTCACACCGCCCATTGCTTTTGGTGCAAAAGTTTCGGAATTCCGCAAGGAAGTGTGGAAAATTCTGCTGTCTATTCCTTATGGAAAAACCCTGACCTACGGGGACATTGCCAGACAGATTAGTGCCCGGCAGGGTATCGACAGGATGTCTGCCCAGGCGGTGGGTGGCGCTGTGGGGCACAATCCCATCTCTATTATTGTTCCCTGTCACCGGGTGGTGGGAACCAACGGGAGCCTTACCGGATATGCCGGTGGCATTGATAAAAAAGTGAAACTATTGGAACTGGAGGGGAACGATATGTCGAAATTTTTTGTTCCCACCAGAGGGACGGCATTGTAGGAGGAGAGAAAACGGCATTGTAGGAGGAGAGAAAAATACCTTGACGCAACCCCTCCCAGTCTGTTATTCTAAAGTTACATATTTGGGATTCCTATCTGTTTTTTCAAAGGACTATTCAGTCGTTCAATCCCATTTGTTTTGGTACGAAGAATTTGAGGTGTACTCTTAGCTTTTTGTATACAATTTTTGAATTTTCACTGCCGCGTAACTTTATTGATTTTAGCAGGCAGAGCAGTATATAATAAAAGGGTAAGTACGACTCTCCTGCGCCAACTGCAACGTGGGAGGTAACGATGGATTCTCTTGCAGAAAAAAGGGAGCGGGTAAAGAAACTACGCCCCATTGATGATGTGTTTTTTGAAGTGCTGGCGGATGACCTGGAGGTATGCCAGGAAATACTGCGGACAATTCTGAAGGATGACAGGCTGATTGTGGAAGATGTCATAGTCCAGAGCAGCCACCGGAATGTCTGGGGAAGGTCAGTACGGCTGGATGCCCTGTGTATACTTGGGGATGGCAGTCGATGCGATATTGAAGTTCAGCGGGCAAACTCCGATAACCATTTAAAGAGAGCCAGGTACAATGCGGCGTGCATTGTCACAAAGAACACAGACCCCGGCGAGCGTTTTGAAAAAGTCCCCAGAGTGATTATCGTCTACATTTCCGAAAAGGATTTTCTGGGATATGGGAAAACCATTTACCATATTGACAAGGTATTCGGGAAAACGGAATTGCCATTGATGACGGTCTGCTGGAAGTATTTGTAAATATGAAAGTGGATGACAAAACCGAGATAGCGGAACTGATGAAGTGCTTTAGTGAGACGGAAATCGACAATCCGAAGTTTCCGAAACTGTCCAGGCGGGCTAAATTTTTGAAAGAGAGTGAAGGAGGAATGATGGTAATGTGTGACGTGATGGAAGAATATATGGCAGAAGAACGGAAGAAATTCTTAACCTTAATTGGTTCTATGATAAAAAACAATGACAGTGACAAAATAGAGCAGCTGCAAGACCCGGAATTTTTGCAGGAAATGCTCCACAAATACGGACTGGAATAACTCTATCCGCAGAACGACGATTACAATACAAATCTACCACAAGGC
This sequence comes from Lachnospiraceae bacterium OM04-12BH, assembly GCA_003490145.1. Taxonomy (GTDB): domain Bacteria; phylum Bacillota; class Clostridia; order Lachnospirales; family Lachnospiraceae; genus Suilimivivens; species Suilimivivens aceti. Next base: position 11,523 of record QULQ01000026.1, on the reverse strand, counting down.
AGTCACACCGTGACTGCCTTGTTCCCCCTTTACCCCAAAAATGAAATAATCTACAAATACCCCACAGCTAAACTTCCCACCTCAACCCTCCCATCTCCCCTTTCGATAGTCCCCAACCTTTTTACACATTCTGAAAAAATGTTCCAAACCCATAAAAATATCTTGAAAATAATTTCCGAACCGTCAATAATAGAAGGAAACAAACAAAAACCACCCCCACAAAACTCATAGAGTGGTAAAAAGGAAGGTATTACAACATGAAAATAGTAGCAGGCATTGACGGTGGAGGGACCAAAACCAAGGTTATCTGCCAGGATTTGCAGGGGCAGACCATCGCGGAAGAAAAATTCGGCGCCTTTAACCTAAACAGCATCGGCGAAGAAGGTTTTACCGCGTTGATGAAACAGATTTGCGAATTTTTGCAAAACAAAGGGGAGTGTGTTTCCCTGTGCATCGGTGCGGCGGGTGTCAGCAATCCCCAGATGCGTGGACTGGTGGAGCAGGCGATGAACCAGGCAGGCATCGAAAAATGGGAACTGGTGGGTGACCACGAAATCGCCCTCTGGGGCGCATTGGAAGGAAACCCCGGCGTATCGCTGGTAGCGGGAACCGGTTCTATCTGCTGTGGCAGGAATGCTGAGGGTGACAGCATCCGCGCAGGCGGCTGGGGACACCTCATCGGAGACGAGGGAAGTGGCTACGCCATCGGCAGGGATGTCATCAAGGCAGTGGCACACTTCTGGGATGGCTACGGCGAACCCACCTCTTTGGCGAAACTCTTAGCAGAACAGCTCCAGCTGGATGACCGCCAGAAGGTCATTACTTATGTATACAAAAACGACAAAAGCTATGTGGCACAGGCATCCCGGCTGGCAGAACAGGCAGCAGCCCAGGGAGACGCGGTGGCTTTACAGATTTTGCAGGACAATGCCTGCCAGGTAAGCCGCCAGGTAGCTGCCGTGGTGAAACGCCTCCGCATGGAACAGGGAGAGGTTGCCCTGTTGGGAGGACTATTGGAAAATGACACGGCATACCGGAAATTTGTAGTGGCAGAAATCGAGAAAACCTGCCCCGGTTTCACCTGTGTGGCACCCAGACAAAACGCCGCCGTGGGCGCAGTGATGATGGCGCAGAAGTGGGTATAGGAGGACACTACCATGTCAGATATGCTGGTAAAATTATACGCCCTGCCGGAAAGAGCGCAGGACACGGACAAAGACTACGAGATTATCCGCCCCATGGCGCCGGACAAGTTCCGGGTGGTGGAATGGGTGAAGGAGCACAGCGGCATCTCCGCCGCTGGGGAATGTGATGTCTGCTTTTCCCACACCCCGGTGAGCATGTACATCGCCGTCCGCGGCAGGAAAATCCTGGGCTACGCCTGCTACGACGCCACAGCCCCCGACTTTTTCGGCCCCACCAGAGTTTCCGTGGAGGAACAGGGCAAAGGCATCGGCAGGGAACTGCTTTTGGCGTGCCTGGAATCCATGAGGGAGGAGGGCTATGCCTATGCCGTCATCGGCAGCGTGGAGGGCGCCCGTCCCTTCTATGAGAAATGTGTCAACGCCGTGGAAATCCCCGACTCCAGACCGGGTATTTATCAAAACTTTCTGGGAGGTAGACCATGAAAAGAAACCCCTTGATTCGTATGCGGGAAATGTACGACAGCCTCAGCAACTCTGAAAAAACTGTCGCAAAATATATTCTGGAGGACCCGTCCCTGGTGATGCAGTACAACATCCGGGAACTGGCAGCCAGACTCTATGTCTCTCCCGCAACCGTTGTCCGTTTAAGTCAGACCCTGGGCTTTAAGGGCTACCGGGAATTCAAACAGGCGATGGTCTACGGACTTGCCCAATATGAAAATAATGGAAAAGAACATTTAAGTGACATCGGCAGACAGGACACCATTCAGGAAATCGCAGAGAAAATCACCTACCAGAACACAAAATCCCTGGAGGAAACCCTCAGCTTTCTGGACGTGGAGGTGATACAGAAATGCGTGGAGCATTTGTGCCAGTGCCGCCAGGTACTCCTCTTTGGCATGGGCGCCTCTCTCTGTGTTGCCAAAGACGCCAGCCTAAAATTCCTTCGTGTGAATAAATCCTGCTTTGTCATGGATGACTGGCACTCCCAGTATCTCCTGGCGCAAAATTCCACCAGCGAGGACTTTGCCATCATTTTCTCCTATTCCGGGGAAACCAGCGAAATGATTAAATGCGCAGAGCAGTTGAACCTAAACGGCACCCCCCTGTTAGCAATCACCCGCTACGCCGAGTCCACCCTTTCCGGCAAAGCGGACTATCTGCTGTACACCTCCGCGAGAGAGGCACTGTTCCGCCGGGGCGCCAGCTCCTCCCGTATCTCCCAGCTTAACATTATGGACATTCTCTATACCGCCTATGTCAACACCAACTATGAAACATTCCTGGGAAGATTCAACAAAACTTACATCACAAAAGAGCAGCAGCCGGAATAAAAAAAGCTCAGCTTTAGGCAATTTGCCAAAGAGGACTGTAGGAAAGCAGGGTTCTTAGGCAAATGTAACAACCGGTGAAACAAAGTTTCATAATAAAGTCAAATGCTTGAAAACAAGTTACCATCCTGCTATCATAGCATCATCCACTTGATGGAGTACATATTCAACACAGTTTGTTGGAACGGAGGAAAAGTATGAAGAAAAAGTTAGTAGCAGTTTTAATGACAGCAGCTATGGTAACCTCTCTTGCAGCTTGTGGCAGCTCAGACGCTCCCGCCGCAGAGACTACAGCACCTGCTGAGACAAAGACAGAAGAAACAGCAACTGCTGAAGCAGAAGTTTCCGATGCAGAAGATACCATCACCATTATGGTACCGCCTATCACCGGAACTTATGTTGAGAAGTTAGATACATGGGTTAAAGAGTATCAGGAAACCCATCCCAACATTCAGGTAGAAGTTATTGCAACTTCCTGGGATGAGCACACTTCCAAAGCAACCACCATGGCACTTGCAGGTGAGGCACCTGATATTATCGAAGTAGACTACAGCGACATCGGAAGTTACGCAGAGATGGGCGTTGGCGTAAACCTGGCAGATTACCTTGACAGTTCTGTACTGGCAGACTTCGACCAGAACGCATTAGACTACATGACACTGGATGGTTCCGTTTACGGTTTACCTCTTTACATTTCCATTCAGGCACTGGGTGGTAACAAAGAAATGTTAGAGGCTGCCGGAGCTGATGTAGAGAAGATTCAGACAGAAGGCTGGACTTTCGATGAGTTCCTTGACATTATCAAAAACGGTACCACCGATGATTGTTTCGGATTCGTATTCGCAAACTCCGGTGTTACAACCAAAGACTTTGTAAGTATCTTCGGTGTATCCGCAGGAATTACCTCTGATTTCACCAGTGATTTAAAATATGCTTACACATCTGACAACATGCTGACTCTTCTGCAGGCAGTTGAGACCATGACCCAGTCTGGTTATATGCCGGATTACTCCGTTGAGGCTGGTCAGAGACTGGTAATGCTGGAAACCGGTCAGGCAATGGTAACTGGTAAAGCAATGCCCCTGTTCGAGTCCAATGTTAAGAAAAACATTGCAGGCATGGAAGATGGCAGCGCAGCAGAAGGCACCATCGAGATGGAATATGTATTCCTGCCTGTTCCTACCATGGACAACGTAACCGAGTCCTGCTACGGCAGCACCGGTGGTCTGATTGCACTGAGAAACAACAATACCACAGACGAGCATCTGAAGAACGTATGTGAATTCATGGCTTTCCTGTGTAACGGTGACAGAGCAGCATCCGTTGATAACGAGCTGTACTTATCCAGTGTATGTGCAAGTGGTAGAGAGGCACAGGCATCCTATGAGTTAGACCAGTCTGAGGCAAATGCAAAAGCATCCGAGCGTGAAATCGGTCTGGTAGTTGCACCTCCTTCAGGTATTACTGCAGAGATGTCCTCCAATGCAACAACCATCATGAACGAAGTTGTTGTACCGAAATTCCAGTCCTTACTTGCTGGTGAGACTACTGCCCAGGAAGTATACGATGCAATCTGCACCGAGGCAAAGAACCTCTTTGGTGAAGAAAACTGTGCATCCGGTTGGATTAACTAGTTACAATAAATTTTAGACAAAAAGCTCTGCTCTGGTAAGAGCAGGGCTTTTTTACACAAAAAAAGGAGCTGAGAACGTGAAAACAAACAGTAGAAAACACAAAGTTAAACGGGCAGATAATATTAGCGGCTGGATATTTATTGCGGTAGCAATGATTATCTTTGTTATGTTTACCTTATATCCGGTAATCTCCGCTGTGATTACCAGCTTGCAGAAATACAAACCTTTTGGGTCAGAATGGGTGGGAATGAAGAACTATGTAGATGCCCTGCAGAGTTCCCTGTTCTGGAAATCAATCAAAAATACGGTTATTTACACCGTGATTGTAGTACCGTTTTCTCTGTTGATTTCATTTGTCATCTCCCTGATGATTCTGCCCTTTTCCAAGAAATTACAGTCTGTTTTCAAAGCACTGTACTATCTGCCGGGCATTGCATCCGGTGTGGCAATCGCCGTTGTATGGCTGTGGTTATATGATTCCTCCCCGTCCGGAATCTTCAACAGAATTTTAGGCATCTTTGGTATCGCATCCCAGAACTGGCTCAGTTCCAGCAAAACCGCAATGCTTTCCCTGATTTTGATGGCGCTGTTATCCAGCCACGGAAGTAACATCATTATTTATATGGCGGCACTCCACGGCATTGACAACACCTACTATGAGGCGGCAGAAATCGACGGCGCTACCTTTTTACAGAAAGTAAGATATGTGGTATTCCCGTTATGTAAACCTACCACACTGTTCCTGCTGGTAACCGGAATCATCGGTTCTTTCCAGGTATTCATGAACGCTTACATGATGACTGGCGGCGGCCCCGACAATAACACCACCATGATTGGTCTGTTAATCTTCAACAACGCGTTTACCTACGGTAAGTATGGACTTGCCTGCGCACAGGCAATCATTCTGGCACTGGTCATTGGTCTGTTGACTATGCTCCAGTTTAAGTTCATGGGCGATGACGTCGAATATTAGGAAAGGACAAACATTATGGCATCAGGATTATATTCCAAACACTTAAAAAATAAAAAGAAGTTATACATAAGAAACTCCATTCTGGTTGCAGTGCTGATTATTTTTGCAATTATCTCCCTGTTCCCGATTGTATACATGATTGCGTGGTCTTTTGGACCGGCGATTGAGGCGGCATCCACCTCCTACTCCATTTTCCCGAAAAGCTGGTCCCTGGACTCCTACAAGGCGTTCCTCAACTTTAACCAGTATTCCCTGCGGTGGCTGTGGAACAGCGTGGTAGTGGCAGTAGCCGTTGCTTTAGGCAACGTTATCTTCGCGGGCATGGCAGGATACGCTTTTGCCAAAATTGATTTCAAGGGACGCAAATTTTTATTCTATCTGGTTTTGATGGCAATGATGATTCCTTACCAGGTTGTCCAGGTTCCCCTGTATATCCTGCTGGTAAGTAAATTTCAGTTGACCAACAGCTATATCTCCCTGATTCTGCCCGGAGTCTGCACCTCCTACAACATTTTCCTTGCAAAGCAGTTCTTTGCAAGCATCCCCACCGCGTTAATCGAGAGTGCAAAGCTGGAAGGCTGTAACCAGTTTAAAATTTACCGCTTAATCGTCCTTCCTTTGTCCAAAACCATTTTGGCAGTTATGGCAATCAACACCTTCCTTGGCAGCTGGAACAACTTCTTCTGGCCGTTCCTGGTAACATCCAAGGACAAGATGTTCACCATCCAGGTTGGTTTAAAGACCTTTAAATTCGCAAACGGAACACTGCTCTCCCCTATGATGGCAGGTGCATGTATCTCCGCGGTGCCCATGTTTATCCTGTTCTTCTCATTGCAGAAGTACTTCCTTGAGGGTGTAACCGTAGGAGCAGTCAAAGGCTAAGGGCAATAAAAATAGGAGAATATGAAAAAATGGAACTGAGTAAAATCGCAACTGAAAAGAGAAATGAAAATACGTTGCATATCGATGAGTTATCCACACGGGACATGGTGAAACTTATCAACGATGAGGATAAAAAAGTAGCAGAGGCTGTGGAAAAAGAGCTGGATCATATTGCGGCAGCCATTGATTTGATTGCGGACAAACTTTCCAAAGGAGGACGGCTGATTTACACCGGCTGCGGTACCTCCGGCAGACTGGGGATTCTGGACGCCGTAGAGTGCCCGCCCACCTACTCCACTGACCCGGAAACCGTCATGGGCATCATCGCAGGCGGATATCCTGCCATCTTTAAAGCAGTGGAAGGCGCAGAGGATGATGCCAGCCTGGGAGAGGAGGACTTGAAAAAGGTTTCCTTCTCGGAAAAAGATGTGCTGGTAGGACTTGCCGCATCCGGCAGAACTCCTTATGTCATCGGTGCCATGAAATATGCCAAATCCCTGGGAGCCTCCGTGCTGAGTGTAACCTGCTGCAAAGGCTCGGAAATCGACCAGTTGGCAGATATCGGCATCGCACCCATGCCCGGGTCCGAAGTTATCACCGGCTCCACCCGGATGAAGAGTGGAACCGCAGAAAAAATGGTTCTCAACATGCTTTCCACTGGCTCCATGATTAAGCTGGGCAAGGTTTACGGCAACCTGATGGTGGATGTGAAACCTTCCAACTTAAAACTCATTGACCGCTGCGTGTCCATCGTCCAGAACGCCACAGGCGTTTCCAGGGATGAGGCAAAGGAAGTGTTAGACCAGTGTGATTACAGACCCAAGACTGCCATCGTGATGATTGAAAATCATGTGGATGAGCAGGCAGCAATCGCGGCATTACAGCAGGCTGGCGGACATGTGTCTGCGGCAATCGCAACTGCCAGAGCATAACAGAAAAGGCTGACGAGTCCTATGAGAAAAGATATTTTTGAAGTGCGTAACAAACAGACCAGAACCGTTATCGGTTTGATGTCTGGAACCTCTGCGGATGGAATTGACGCAGTATTGACAAAAATTACAGGAAGTGGACTTGATATTAAGGTGGAGGAACAGGATTTTCTGTTCCTCCCCTTTTCCAAAGAAGTCCAGGAACGGATTATTCTGGTGGCAAACGGAGCTTACGGCGGTGCGAAAGAACTCTGTGAGCTTGCCAATTATCTGGGAAAACAGTATGCTTATGCTTGTGAGAAACTGTGTGAAAAAGCGGGAATTCCCAAAGAAGAAGTGGATTTGGTAGGCAACCACGGACAGACCGTGTGGCACATGCCGGAGCAGGCGCAATATCTCCACGACATGGTGCGGGGAACCCTCCAGATTGGGGAGGATTCCTACATCGCCCAGGCGCTGGGATGCCCCGTGGTGGGGGATTTCCGCGTCCGGGATATGGCGGCAGGCGGCTTGGGCGCCCCCCTCGTTCCCTATGTGGAGTACCTTCTTTACCGGAAGGAAAACCAGACCATTGCCCTGCAGAACATCGGCGGAATCGGCAACGTGACCCTTCTTCCGAAAAACTGCACCTTAGACGAGGTGACCGCTTTCGATACCGGCCCCGGAAATATGCTCATTGATGCCTATGTTTCCCGGATGACGAAAGAGGAAAAAGCCTACGATGAGGGCGGAAAACTGGCAGCCCAGGGGAAAATCCACCAGGGCCTACTGGATTTCCTCATGAAGGATCCCTACCTCCAGCTCCCTCCCCCGAAAAATAGTGGCAGAGAGTATTACGGAAAAGCCTATCTGGAAAAAATCTGTGAGTTTGCTGCAGAACACCACGTCGAGGATGTGGATTGTCTCCGAACCATTACCCGGTTTACCGCGGAAAGCATTGCTTATGGGTTACAGCATTTTACAAAGGAAAGCCCCGATCAGCTTATCGTGGGCGGCGGCGGCAGCCATAACCCGGTGATTTTGGCAGATTTGGCAGAGTGTCTGCCGTATTGTCAGATTCTCACCAACGAGGATATCGGTTTTTGCAGCGATTCCAAGGAGGCGGTGGCATTTGCCGTGCTTGCAAGCGAGGCAATTTCCGGAAACTGCAACAACGTTCCCTCTGTGACCGGGGCGGCGGTTCCGGTGATTATGGGAAAAATCACACAGTAAAAATGGCGGATTTACAGGACACAGGTGCGAGAGAAAGGCGCGGTGACGAACATGGTATTATACGGAATTGACCATATCAAGGAACAGGAAAAAGAACTGAGGGATGCACGGGTGGCACTCCTCACCAATATCACAGGCAGAAACAGCCAGTTGCAGTCGGACATTAAGATTTTGCAGGAAATGTGTCATCTCACGGCTCTGTTTGGACCGGAGCATGGCGTCCGGGGCAATATGGGAGCCGGCGAACTGGTGGAGCGCTACGAGGACCCGGAGACCGGAATTCCCGTTTACAGTCTCTACGGCTCCAACGGCAGACACTTTACCCAGGAAATGCTGGAGCAGTTTGACCTGCTGATTTATGACATTCAGGATGTGGGCGTGCGGTTTTTCACCTATCTTTCCACCCTGCGGAATGCCATGCTGGACTGCGCGGCGGCAGGAAAACCCCTGATGGTACTGGACAGACCAAACCCCTTGGGCGGCGAGATTGTAGAAGGAAATCTGTTACAGGATGATTTCCACAGCTTTGTGGGCTGCTGCAAATTCCCCTATCGTTACGGACTCACCGCGGGTGAGGCGGCGATGATGATAAATGAAGAAGAAAACATTGGCTGTGATTTGCGGGTTGTGAAGTGTACTGGATGGAAACGCTCCATGTTTTATCCCGAATGGGAAAAAATCTGGGTGGCTCCCAGTCCCGCACTGATGAACTTTGAATCCGTGCTCTGTTATCCCGGTATCTGCCTGTTAGAAGGAACGAATATGTCCGAGGGACGTGGCACGGCGGCGCCTTTCCGGGTAGTGGGTGCCGACTATATCGATGCGGAACAGTTGTCCGAGGCGTTAAACCAGGAGAAACTGCCCGGTGTCATCACCACTCCGGTGTGGTTTATTCCTTCCACTTCTAAATTCGCGGGAGTAAACTGTGCAGGCGTTGTGTTCCATGTGACCGACAGCAAGGTATTCCGCCCCGTGACCCTGGGCATCACATTGTTGGACACCGTGCGGAAACTTTACGGCGATAAATTCCAGATTCTTCCTCCCATTGCAGAGGGCAGAAAACCTATGCTGGCACTGCTGTCCGGCGGTGGAGAGTTACTGGGAGACTGGGACAAAGACAAACTTCTGGCATCCTACGAGGCAGACAGCGCCCAGTTTGCCCAGAAGAAACAGAAATACCATTTATATGAATAAAACAGGTACAGTGGGAAAGGCATGGTTAGTAACATGGAAATGGAACAGACAAAACAGATGGTGGGACAGCATTTCGTTGCGGGCTTTGCAGGGTTAAAGCTCAGTGAGGAATTTGTCCGGCTGATAAAAGAATATAAAATTGGCAATGTAATTTTGTTTCGCCAGAACGTGAAAAGCAAGGAGCAGCTCACCGCTTTGTGCGAGGAAATCCAGCAGCTTGTGAAACAGGAAACCGGGCATCCCGCCTTTATTACCATTGATCAGGAGGGCGGCGTGGTTACCAGACTTTCCGAGGAGTTCTGCAACACCCCGGAGGGCATGGCACTCTCTGCCACTGGAAAACTGGAGGACATCAAAACCTGCGCCAGAATCACGGCGAGACAGTTGAAAAGCTGTGGCGTGAACTTTAACCTGGCTCCGGTGTTAGACGTGAATAACAACCCCCAGAACCCGGTGATCGGAGTGAGAAGTTTCGGCGATACCCCCCAGAAGGTTGCGGAGTCAACCCAGGCAGTGATTGAGGGCTACCGGGAGGAAAACCTGATTTCTTGCGGCAAACACTTCCCCGGTCACGGCGATACCGCGGTGGACTCCCATCTGGGACTTCCTGTGGTGGACAAAACTCTGGAGGAACTGATGGAATTTGAACTGGTTCCCTTCCGTTCCGCCATCGACCACCAGATTCCTGCCATGATGTCCAGTCATATTCTTTTCCCCTCCATTGAGGAAAAGAAGGTGCCCTGCACCATGTCCCGCACCATCATTACGGACATTTTGAAGAAAAAACTGGGCTTTGAAGGATTGGTAGTCAGTGACTGCATGGAGATGAATGCCATCAAAACCTACTACGGTTCCGTACAGGGTGTACAGGGTGCCTTGGGCGCAGGGGTAGACCTGGTCTGCATCAGCCATTCCGCAGAGGTAGTGGAGCAGAGCGTACAGGCGGTTTACCAGGCATTGGAGGACGGTATTCTTTCTATAGAAGAAATGGAGCAGTCCACCGCAAAAATTCTTGCTTACAAGGAAAAATATGAGATTGGCGGCGGATGCCAGCTTTATGATGACCGTGAGGATAAGAAAATCGAGCGGGAAATCCGCAGAAGAACCATTGCCCACGTCTGCGGAAAAGATCCGGTGATTGGCAGCCATCCTGTCTTTATCGGGTGCGACAATTTCTGTGTGACCCAGGCAAGCAACCCGGAGGAGGATCGTTCCTTTGCCAAGTTTATGCCAGCGCAGATGGGCGGCACGGGAATTGTCACCGGCATCGACCCCACGGAGGAGGAAATCCAGGCAGCACTCCGACAGATTCCCCAGAACTGCGACAGCATTGTGCTGTGTACCTATAACATGCACTTAAAACCGGGACAGCAGAAACTGTTGAACGCCCTGACAGCTCGCGCCCTGCCCATGACCGTAGTGGCAATGCGAAACCCCTACGATTTGAAGGGACTCCCTGCAGGGGGTACCGGCATTGAGGCATGGGACTACTCCATGGAAACCCTGGAACTTCTCGTGGAACTGTTCCAGAAGAAATGGAACCCCACAGGAGTATTACCCATTGAGTTGTAAAAAAATACAGCCTTGTCTCCCTTGAAGGAGCGGGCTGTATTTTTATTTGATAGGAAATTTCTATCAAATAAAAATATTCTCTTGGTTATTTAAAAAAGAGAAAAATAGAATAACGACAGAACGCACATTCTGTGTTAGAATATGCCCAGAAATTGTATTACCGAAAATTGAAAATAATTCAAAAAGTGGGAATAGGATATGACGATGCTTTTGATCAGTATGTCCGAACGGGCGGTATGCCCGGAGCCTATGTATATAAGATGGAAGAGCGGCAGTATGATTATATCCGAATTTATGATGGATAACATCGGCAACTTACTTTCCCCTAATAACATCAGTGAAACCTTAAAGAATGACGAAAGCGAAATAACAAGAAAGACGGTATCGAAGTATATTGACTATCTGGAGAATGCTTTTCTGTTCTATGAGGCAAAACGATATGATTTAAAGGAAAGAGAATATTCGCCGTTGCTTGCAATAAGAGATGCATATCCCAAGATGATCATTGCCAGGACACATCATGAAACCTATGATTATCAAGGGGTGCAAGTTGTTGATCTTTGCAGGTGGTTACGACAGATTCCGTAAGACATATAGAGTAAAGTTTTTGTCAGTTGAATAAAAGAAAAAGAGAGAGCACCAACATCTCTG
>QULQ01000025.1 GCA_003490145.1 Lachnospiraceae bacterium OM04-12BH | reverse complement strand
CTTGACTTATGTTGACCAAGAAAAACATAGATTTTCTGTAGTGACTTGAACTCCTAAGCGCTAGTTGTGGGTTCAATTCCCGCCAGGAACATCGATTTTTTGCAACAATGATCGTAAAAATTCATTGTTGCATTTTTTTATTTTATGGTGCTTGTGAACACCGAAAAAATATAAAAATGAGTAATTGGAGCACCGAAAAGACAAAACGGGCACCGAGAACTAAATCTATCCAAGCACCTAAAAAACTCAATCAGAGATTACAACATCTGAGTCGGCAGTAAAGAAACAGGAGGAATTTGAAGAAATGAAGAAAAAGACAAGAAATATGATGTTTGGACTGGCAGCCGTGTTTGTGCTGGCGATAGCGGGTATGGCGGCTTATAAAGCAATGCACTAAAAAGGAACCTGCATAAAAACAGATTCCTTAAATGAGAGAAAATCCCTGTCGAAGAATGGAAGTCCAGTTACTTTTCTGATAGAGAAATCGGACTATGATTACAGTCTGCTTTTCTTCATCAATCGTATAAAAAGCAAGGTAATTATTGATTATCACAAAACGAATGCCCCAGCTTGCCAGTACCAGATCATCTACCAGACGGAACTTCTGTGGCAGGTCGGCTAGTGAGCCTATCTGTTCAGTCGCAGCATCTAACAGATTATCTGCGGCATCAGGATTTTTGAGGGTAAATTCGATGTAATCCGTAGCACGCATAATATCGTGTTCTGCGGTGGAAGTGATATGAACCTGATAGCTCATCGACTGCGGCGGCTCCTGATATCAGCCATAGCTTCGGAAAATGGTCTTGTATTGCCTGTGGCAATATCGTCCATTCCTTCTTTAATCTGGCTGTAAAGTTCAAAGCGGCTGGTCAGTTCTTCGTAGGCTTCAATGCTCATAACAGCAAGATCGCCTTTTCCATTCTTCGTAATGAAAACTGGTTCAGGATAATTATGACAAAATGTAGAAATTTCATTGTAATTATTCCTTAAATCAGCACTTGATTTGATTGCTGGCATAAAAACACCTCCTTGTTTGATAACAAAATTATACATAAATTTTGTTATGAAGTCAATGGATATACCATTAGTGTTAGCAGGATAAACACAACTATTCATATGTATCTGACCGTGAGGTCGGGAACAAGCCCGTTGGGTGATGTTCCCGGCGGGCTTTCACAGATAAGAAAGCGAGGTTAGAGACAATGGGTTTATTTACGGACGGATTTAAGCTCTTGAAAAAGGCAAGTGAGCCTTTGTACAAGACACCGAAATCCATTCAGGAAACCATAGAGATTATGGCGGTGTCTGAAAACGGTATTTTTGAAGTAAGCAGGAATAAGTATTCCAAACATCCTTCAGGGTAAAGAGAAAATCTTTGTATCAATGCCTTCTTATAAAACAAAGCAGGTGGACGAGCACGGCAAACCGATTTATCAGGATGTCTGCTATCCGGTCACAAAGGATTTCAGGGAGAATGCCGAACAGAACCACGGAAATCCCGACAGGGATAAAAAGGATACAACTTTTCGATAATTAAGGCTATGGATATGGATCATGTAGTATCATTGGTTTTGAACATACAATGGATGAGTTTAATGGCTCCAATCTTAAACAGGAATTCTTTAAATAGGAAAAGTCCTGCATCAGAGGATAAATCGCCTCCATCGAAATTAATTTTAATTTGGCCATTTCTTTCTAAGCTTACGGTGTTTAAATTATCCATAGAGAGACCCTTTCTTTGATTTGGATTCGACACCTAAGTTTTATCATAGATAGTGGTCTTTTTCTGTTCACTAAATGAGTGAAAAGCAATATTCAATTAAAATACAGTAACTATGCTGATTTCAGCAGTTGTTGCTGTTCGGTGAATAATTCAGGTTTGTTTTTAGGGGCTGGCAATAAACTCCTTTACAAAGTGTTGAATCAAGGATACAATTACTTTGGTAATATCGAAATAACCAAATAAGGAGTTTCTAATAAGACCAGATGAATTATTCAATTACAAAAGACAGTGGGGTGCAGGCTTATATCCAGTTATATAATCACTTTGTGCAGGACATCGTGGCGGGCGTATACCCTTATGGCAGCAGACTTCCTTCCAAAAGGATCATTGCGGCGGAAACGGGGATAAGTCTTGTGACCGTAGAGCATACCATGAACCTGTTAAATGATGAAGGATATATAGAAGCAAGACAGCGGAGCGGCTATTATGTGATCTACCGGGAAGCGGATTTCCAGGTGAATCCGGAAATCCGGCAGAAGGAGCTGCCAAGGGCACACTTAAGTATGCATCATGTGGGAGAGTTTCCCTTCAGTGTGCTGGCCAGGACCATGCGCAGGGTGCTGCTGGATTATGGCGAAGAGATTTTGGTAAAATCACCAAACAGAGGGTGTCAGGAGCTCAGGACAGCGATCTGTTCTTATCTTGGCAGGAGCCGCGGGATCCAGGTGCAGCCAAGACAGATCATTATCGGATCCGGTGCGGAATATCTCTATGGGATGGTGGCTCAGTTTTTTGGTGCGGGATGTATTTTCGGTATTGAAGACCCTTCCTATGAAAAGATAAGGAGAGTCTACGAATCCATGGGGATTGTCTGCGATCCACTGACTCTTTCTGCAGACGGAATTCCGTCTGCAGAGCTTGCCAGAACAGAGGCGAGGGTGCTTCATGTGACGCCCTTTCACAGCTATCCCAGCGGTATCACCATCGGGATCTCCCAGAAACGGGAATATCTGTACTGGGCGGCGCAGAGGGATGCAGTGATCGTGGAGGATAATTATGATTCGGAGCTGACGGTGTCCAGCAAGCCGGAGGATTCTCTTTTTTCGCTGGCAAAGGGTGTGAACGTGATCTATATGAATACCTTCTCAAAGACCATTGCCCCCTCAGTACGTATCGGATATATGGTGCTTCCGGAAAAGCTTGTGGATGCTTTTGAGGAAAAGCTTGGGTTTTATTCCTGTCCGGTACCGCTGTTTGAACAGTATGTACTGGCAGAGCTTTTGAAAAGCGGAGATTATGAACGGCATATCAACAGGGTGCGGCGGAAGCGCAGAGCTTAGTCCTGTTTCTCTCCATTGTCAGCATCAATCACGGATTGGATCTGCTTCATGAGGGCATCATAGCTGTCCGGATTATCGATCCCTCCAAGCAATGGCTCACCCACGATATTACCGTTTCTGTCAACTAATATTGTTGTGGGAAATGCCATAATACCGGAGGCATATTTACCTGCATCTGAAGCAGAGTCAATGGAAAGATTGCGGTACGTGGCACCCTGGCTTTCGAGAATCGCTGCCGCTTCTTTCATAGCAGCTTCGTTTCCATCGAAGGTGTCTGTGTTGATGCCTACTACCTCACCTCCCATTGGGCTGATCGCATTGTTCAATTCATCAAGCGTAGATAACTCGGCAACACAGGGCTTGCAGCCGGAAAACCAGAAATTGATAACAGTTACTGAATTCCCGGAAAACAGGCTTTCATTAACAGAATTACCATCAAAATCCTGACCGGAGAAATTTTTGAAGGGAGATGCCGCTTCAGAATTGTTATTCTGGTCAGTGTCACCGGATGAGGTATTCTTTTTTTCAATTTCAGCTATCTGCTCCTCAATTTTTCGTATCGTTCCAATATCGTCAGTGAGTATTTTCAGTTCGTCATCTGTGAAGGAAGCCTTATTTGCTTCGATGGTGTCAGAAAGAAAATCAGCATAATTTCCATCTGGATCAGTAGTGTCTTTGCTCATCATGCCAAATACCTTGTTCCAAACATCCTCATGATCTGCAAAGAGCTGGTTTTCCTGCTGATAGAGGTCATTCAGCAGAGAGCTGGAAGCATCAGCAGCTCCTGTGCCGGATTCGGTCTGGGTATCCTGCGGTTTTTCTGTATCTGCAGCGGTTTTTTCATTACATGCCGTAAGAGATAATGCTATGCAGAGTGTAAAAATAGAAATAAATGTCTTTTTTGTTTTCATGAATGATTACTCCTTTAAATTGTAATAGATTGCAGCCTTTGGACAAGCCTTTATACATGCCCCGCACCGTATACATTCCGGATGATCTGGAGTCTTACATACCTCCACATCCATTTTACATGCCTTTGAACACTGGTTACATCCGACACATCTGCTGCTATCAACCTTAATACGAAGAAAGCTGATTTTATTAAACAATGAGTAGATTGCGCCAAGAGGACAAAGCCATTTACAGAAGGGCCGGTAAAACAAAATACTCAGTACAACCACCGTGATCAGAATAAGGCATTTAAAAGAAAAAAGTTTTCCCAGTGCAGACCGTATGGCAGCATTTCCAAGGGAAAGCGGGATAGCCCCCTCCAGAACACCCTGTGGACAAATGTACTTACAGAAGAACGGATCACTCATTCCTACGGAGTTCGTTATGAGCATTGGCAGAAGTATAACGAAAACAATAAGGATGATATATTTCAGGTATCTTAACGGCTTCAGTCTGGCAGTGGAGAATTTCCTGCCGGGGATCCTGTGCAGCAAATCCTGAAACCATCCAAACGGGCACAAAAAACCACATATAAATCTTCCAAGTGTCACACCGAGCAAAATAAAAAATCCGGTTATGTAGTACGAAAATTTAAAGCTGGAGGATCCGACAACTGCCTGGAAGGCACCGATTGGACATGCACCTGCCGCAGCAGGGCAGGAATAACAGTTTAATCCTGGTACGCATATTGTTTTTGCCTTGCCTTGGTATATTTTTCCCATAAACAAATTAGGGAGGTGGATATTGGTAAGCAGCGTGGCAGCTGCCTGTATCCATCCGCGTATTCTGGCTGTCTGTTTTGACAGTAATTTCTTTTTCTTATCCAATTCCGACACACTCCAGACATAATTTTATTGCTTTTCCCAGTACGATGGCTGCCTCTCCCCTGATCGCACCGTAGCTGACCATGGCTATACCTGTGATGAGTAAAGCAATTTGAGATATTTTTCTGCGCTTCAAGCTATTCTGGCTCCCTTCTGTTATCGTATTTATTGACCAGCTGACATTGGTATTATACAATACCTGTTGTAAAATTAATGTTAAGAAGCAGGTGTAAAATTTTGAGATTATTAATAGTTGAAGATATCAAAATCTATTCCCGTGAAGTCTGATTTTTGGGTTTAGGAATTGTTTATTCGACCCGCAGCATTCGGTATCCGATGCCGATGTGCGTTTGTATGTATTGCGGCGTGTCTTTTCCACGTTCCAATTTTTTGCGAAGAGTGGCCATAAATACACGCAGAGAAGCAACGTCATTATCCCAACTGCTACCCCAGATCTGTTGTGTGATATAGGTATGAGTCAGAACTTTGCCCATATTTTTGGAGAGCAGGCACAGCAGCTTATATTCGATGGGTGTCAGGTGCAGTTCTGTGCCATCAAGATATGCACAGCCTGCCATGTAGTCAATTTTCAGTGCACCGTTCGTAAAAATTGGAGATTCCTGTGTAATGTCTGTTTTCATCAGTGCAAGTCTCCGCTGGGTCACCCGCAGCCGTGCCAACAGCTCATCTACAGAGAAGGGTTTGGTGAGATAATCATCAGCTCCGGCATCCAATGCTTCAATTTTATCAGAATCTTCCGCTCGCGCACTGATGACGATGATTGGCATATTCGACCACGACCGGATTTTTCGGATAATCTCCACACCATCTATATCTGGCAGTCCCAGATCGAGCAGTACAATGTCTGGATTATGTGACAATGCTTCCATCACAGCACTGGCACCGTTTTGCGATGAAAGATACCGATATTCGTGAGTTTTTAGTGTTGTTGTGATCAGATTGCGCACCGGCGTATCATCTTCTACAACAAGGACAAGCGGTTTATTCATTCAGATTCACCTCACTAAGTGCTACCGTAAAAGAAAAGATGCATCCATGCGGCAAATTGTCTTTTAGCGTCATTTTTCCATGATGCGCATGAACGATGACTTGACAGAGGGACAGTCCAAGCCCAAGACTGCGTCGGCTGTCACTGGTAGGATTACTTCCAGTAAAGAACATTTCAAAAACACGTTCTTTTAATTCATCTGGTATACCAGTGCCGTTATCACTGACACAGATTTCAGCTACATTTCCGCGCTGGATTGCTGTGATTTGGATAGTTGATCCTGCCGGAGTATATTTGATCGCGTTGTTCACCAGATTGATAAGTACCTGCATGATGAGTCCTGTATCTACACGCACCAACAAGGGTATTTCTCCGCAATTCATCGTAATATGATGTTCTGCCGATCTTCGGTCGATATGTCGGAGTGCTTCTGATATGATGTCATCAACAACCTGATCAGAAAGATGCAGCTTAACATTTCCATTCGCAATTTTCGTGATAGAAAGCAAATTTTCAACAAGCCCGATCAGCCATTGGGCATCGTCGTAAATGTCCGAAAAAATCTGTTTCCGTGTTTGATCATCCAGTACATCATAGCAGTGCAACAGTGTGTCGGCATTTCCGGAAATCGAGGTCAGAGGCGTTCGCAGATCGTGGGAAATGGAACGAAGGAGGTTGGCACGAAGCTGTTCATTCTTTGCAAGAACCGCAGCTTTTTCTTTTTCATCAGCATTTCGCAGGCTTTCCAGAGTCAGAGTGCACTCACCAAGAATAGAAAAAAGAATGCTGGATGTAAATGCATCCGGTTGTGTCTGTTTTTCCATTAGGATCCCGATAACTCCGTAAACCTGCTGCCAGGTACAAATAGCAAAATACAGTCGTTTTGCCTTTGGAAATGTTTCGGTCGTTGCTCCTGCTCGTCTTCGGTTTTGTCATACCCAGTGGATCACATCCGGCTCCTGTTCATCCTCTGAAATGCTGTGAGGACTGCTTCCATCTACAGGGTAAACGATTCCATCAAGCAGCGTATCACCTTGTGCTGGGCAGATCAGAACGTCCCGCTGCATCAGCTTTTGTATCTGTGTTGCAGTCATTTGATAGACTTCCTCTGGCGTTTCAGCTTTTTGAAGCTGCCTGTTCATATCAAAAAGGAGCTTCGCCCGGTAGGCATCCCGCGCAGATAGCTGCGCATGAGCTTTTAGCTTTGCAGCAAGCGTACTGGTCAAAAGTGCTGCTGTGAACATGACGACAAAGGTTATTGGGTATTTACTGCCATAGGCTGCTAAAGACAGACGGGGTTCCGTTAGAAAATAATTGAACAGGATGACACTCAAAAAAGCGGATAGCACGCCACAGGTATATCCGCTTGTAAAAGCAGAAGTCAGAAGCACCCCCAACAGGTAGACCATGATAATGTTGGCGTTTGCGAAGCCAAGCTGCAAAAAGATCCATCCGACGATCGTTGCAGCCGCAAAAATCCCGGCGGTCAGAAGCAGATCACGGGTAGCCGGGAATGCCGGGTAAATAGGGATAGATGGTTTCCTGCGGGAATTCCTGTAGTCCTCCGCATCCGGAATGATATGAATATCAGCGGCCGTGATCAGCGCAATGAGCCGTTCTGTCAGTATTGGTTTGCTAAAGAAATGGCGGCACTGTATGCCACTTTGCCCAATTACGATTTTGGTTACACCGGAGAGACGTGCATATTCTGCAATCTGCGTGGGCACATCTTCTCCATGAGTTGTGACGATCTCCGCACCAAGCTGCTTCGCAAGATGCATATTAGCCTGTAAACGTGATGTATCTTCCGTATTCATGGCAGCATCTTCTGGTGTCTGCACATAAAGTGCAGTAAAGCTCCCACAAAATGCCTGTGCCATCCTGCCTGCTATGCGCACAATGCGTTCGTTAGATGGAGAAGAGGACAGGCATACCAAAATATGATCCTTTGCCGTCCTGTTTATTGTGTTCTGCACATTCCCACCGCCTTTTTAATATTATAGCACCAATATGTGGTTTCTACCAACGGTCAAAATGATATCCTGCACATCGGGTTCCAATGTATTTATATCCGGAAGCACTTTTGCAGCATCTTATACTCGCCTAAGACCAGAATTGATACATCGCTGGATAATATCGTATCAGGCATGATAGAAACATCTGTTTTTCCTGCGTGCTTGATGCCGAGAATATTGATCCCAAATTTTCTGCGGATATCTAGTTCACCAACGCTTTTTCCAATCCAGCCTTCCGGCACTTCTACTTCAAAAATAGCGTGTTGCTGGTCAATCTCTATGTAGTCAAAAATATGATTGGAAGTATATCGGATCGCTGCCCATTTTGCCATCTGTTTTTCTGGATAGATTACATGGTCTGCACCGTTACGAAGCAGGAATTTTGCCTGCACATCCCGTTCAGCGCGTGACACCACACACTTTGCACCTAGCTCCTTCAGCAGTGAGGTTGTTTCCAGTGAATTTTGGAAATTACTGCTGATTGTAACGATGCAGACATCAAAATTTCCGATACCAAGCGAACGAAGAAACTCTGCATTTGTGCTGTCACCGATCAGTGCGTTGGTGGTAAATGGCAGTACATCATTGATTCGTTCTTCATTTGCATCGACAGTCATAATCTGATGCTCCAGCTGAGATAGCTGCATCGCGATATGCCGTCCAAATCGGCCTGCTCCAACTAATAAAATGTTTTTCATAAGAAAATCCTCCTTTACTTATCCGGTAGTGATCTTTTCGAGCGGTAACCTTGCATTGATTGTTTTTTCCCCGGAAAGAGCCGCATAAATCAACGTAAGACCACCAACCCTGCCAAGATACATGAGTGTAATCAGCACAATTTGCGAGGGGATATGTAACTGCGGTGTAATACCAAGCGTTAGTCCCACTGTTCCGACCGCTGATGCCGTTTCGAAAAGGCATGAGACTAACGGCAGATTCTCATATGTACTGATAAAAACTGCTCCGCCAAAGAATAGGGTAAGATACATTGTAAGAATGGTTGTGGCAGTCTTAATGGTGCTGCAATCAATTCTACGTCCAAATAATTGCGCGTTTTCACATTGTCGGAAGGTAGCGGCGGCATTGGCAAGCAGGACTGCCAGAGTTGTGGTTTTTATGCCGCCCGCCGTAGAACCAGGAGAGCCACCAATAAGCATCAGAAGAACCATCAAACCCTGTGATGCACTAGACATGGCAGGCAGAGCTACCGTGTTAAAGCCCGCCGTCCTCGGTGTGACAGACTGGAAAAGGGACGTTAGCAGGCGTCTTTCTGTGGGAAGTGCGGAAAAATCTGTGAAGAAGAAAAACGCGGCAGGCAGAGCAATGAGAAGGCTTGTAGTAACAAGGATCACCTTGCTCTGCATTCGGTAGTGACGAAAATGCCACTTGTTTTCCCAAATATCATCCCATGTCAGAAAGCCAATGCCGCCAGTCACAATCAGCAGCATTATTGTAAAATTGATTGAGGGACTGCTCACATAGCTGGTGAGGGATGGATAGAGGTTGCTTTTTGTTCCAAGAATGTCAAATCCGGCATTGCAAAAGGCTGATATGGAATGGAACACTGCCATCCAGATGCCACGCCATCCATAGTCGCAGCAGAACACTGGCAGCATAGCAAGTGCGCCTAGCAGCTCAATCAAAAATGTTCCCCACAGGATGAAGCGAGTCAGTCGGACGATTCCACCGACCTTTGGGGCTGAGATTGCATCCTGCATGGTGCTGCGCTGCATAAGCGAGATTTTTCGTCCAGACAACAGTGCAAATGAGGCAGCCACGGTTATGACGCCAAGTCCTCCAATTTGGATCAGCGTCAGAATGACCGCCTGTCCGAAGCCTGACCAATAGCTTCCTGTATCCTGTATGATAAGTCCTGTCACGCAGACTGCAGAGGTTGCAGTAAATAAGGCTTCGTTAAATGGAGTTACGCACCCGGTTATTGTGGCAATCGGCAGCATTAACAGTAGTGATCCCATTAGGATGACCAAGGCGAAACCTAATATGATAATTTGAAAAGATGAAAGGCGGCGTCTTCGATGAATGATTTCCTTTGGCATAAAGGCAGCTCCTTATCGATTTTGATGTTATTATCATATAGCAGGAGGCTTTAAGAGTCAATAAAGGACACTTGTGGTGTATTAAGATTGAATAAAGATGATTTATGATCTCTGGTGCTGGTAGCGGGACTTCATCTGGCTGCCGCTGGCTTATTTTATGAGTATCCAGCCGGATGCCAGCCTGACAGCAATCGGACTTGCCGCACCCATTTCCACAGCAGTGGGGATTGTTCTGAATGTTGGTTTTTATATTTATCTGAACCGAAAAAGTGCCACTGTTTTTAACAAAACCCGGCAAAACGGCGTTCTATCGCGTAACAAATCCACAACCAAAGGAGTGATGAAGCTACTGGTCTTTTTGCCATATTCATTCACCCGATTACATTTTACTGTTCCCCTTTCCTGTTGGATATGCTTACACAATTCCTACTATGCACCAAAATAATTCATAATCAGACACTTACTATTATTCGCCTGTCCGAGTATAATTATACTGATACTGTATGCAGAAAGGACGGGAGAATTATGGAATATATGTCTGCGCCACAGGCAGCGGAAAAATGGGGCATTTCAGAAAGACGGGTACAGATACTTTGCAGCGAGAACCGTATACCGGGCGTTTCAAAACTTGGGTATATGTGGCTGATACCAAAGAACGCAGAAAAGCCGATTGACGGAAGAACCAAACGCGGAAAGGAGCAAAAAAATGAAATCCTACAAAATAGTGATAATTGAAGATGAAGAATTGATAAGAGAAGAATTAAAAACGCTTTTAGTCAATGCGGGGTATGTGGTAGATTGCGTTATCAATTTTGCAAAAACAATCGACTACATTAAATCTGCTTTTCCCGACTTGATTTTGCTTGATATAAATTTGCCGGAGCAAGACGGGTATCGCCTTTGCAGCTCTATCCGCAGTTTTTCCACAACTCCGATTTTATTCATTACAGGACGTAACACAACAATGGACGAATTACAGGCATTAACACTTGGGGGCGACGATTACATTACAAAGCCCTATAACATCCCTATTCTGCTTGCAAGAATAAACCTTCTTTTGCGGCGGGGAACGTCCGAACAGATTAGTATAATGGAGCATAACGGGATTCAATTTAATTTGATTGCCGGGACGCTTACAGCAAACGGAAAAGAAATTGAATTAACGAAAACCGAGCTAAAAATCATGTACTATCTGTTCAAACATACAGGCGAGATTGTTCCCCGAATAGATTTAGTTGAATATTTATGGGACAATGAAATTCACATTGATGATAATACTTTAAGTGTGAATATCATGCGGATAAGAGAAAAGCTGCGTACTCTTGGGGCGGCTGATTTCATACAGACCAAACGCGGTATGGGGTACAAGATATGAAATTTTCAGACTATATGAAAGATAACCAAATTACATTACTTGTCTGTTTTGCCGGAGGACTGTTTTTTTCTGTTCTCCTTTTGGCTTTTGGCATTAGTCTGTCAGAAATGGCTTTGTTATGGGTATGCTTTGCAATCATTGTCTTTTTTACAATGTTCGCATATTTTCGGAAACAGCAAAAACGGATTCAATACTTGTTGGAAACAATGGAGACCTTGGACAAAAAATATTTAATTGCGGAGATTGCAGACAGACCAGAAACAGAATTAGAAAAAATTTATTTTCGGCTATTGAAAACTGCTCTAAAAAGTATGACTGATGAAGTGACTGAAATTCGTCGTTTGAATGTGGAATATAAAGATTTTATTGAACAATGGATTCACGAAATCAAAGTTCCTATTACGGGGGTTCAGTTATTATGTGAGAATAACAAAACAGAAATCATGCGAAAAATCATAGCACAAACAGAACTTATGGAGCAAAGTATTGAAAAGGTTCTGTTTTACGCGCGTTTGGGCAGCGTGGAAAAAGATTATTTGATTAAGGAAATTTCACTGAAACAGTGTGTGCTTGAGGTGCTGTCCAGAAATAAACAATTTCTGATCCATAATAGAGTATGTGTTCATACAGATTCTATTTCTGATTTTGTTTATTCCGATAGTAAATGGCTTGGCTTCATTATCAACCAGATTATTTTTAACAGTATTAAATATTGCAGTGATAAGCCGCCTGTTATCCAAATCAAATCAAAAGATATGGGGGATTATGTTACCCTGTCTATTACAGACAATGGCATAGGCATTAAGCCGAGCGAAGTAAATCGGGTTTTTGATAAAGGCTTTGTCGGCAGCAATGGAAGAATGAGAAAAAAATCAACTGGAATCGGCTTGTACTTATGTGACCAGCTCTGCTTGAAACTGGGAATAGGCATTGACATTGAATCCGAAGTTGGGTGCTATACGACTGTCCTGTTGCATTTTCCGAAAAGTAACCACTTGAATGTTTGATTTTATATCTTACAAAATTGTTAGATAAAATCAACCAACTTCTATACAATCGCTTTGGATTTCCGTATAGAATAGGGGCAAAAGGAGGAGTTTTATAATGAGTACAACAAAGAAAAAAAGAACACGTTTTGTAATAGGTATCATGCTGCTTTTTGCCCTCTGCCTGTTTTTTATGTTTCATATGGTGGGGAAAACAAAACAGCTCCGCTCAGATAGTGCGGGAGTTGAATTTGTAACTGAGGGGGAAGTAGTAACCTGTTTGAATGTAAGAGGAACTTTCCCCTACACGTCTATTGTTCCGAAACTTGCCGAAGAACGCAAAACCGATTCAAACGGGAATATAACAGAGACTTATGTGATAGAAGCAGAAATATCTCTGAATACGAAAAATACGATGAAACTCTATTTTGAAAGATTAGAGGACGCAACATATACCTATATTCTGAAATTTGCGGACAAAGATATAATCATTTCAAACGGAAAGGTGGTGGAATGAAAAAATGATAAATCGTCCAAAACCATTGCTTTGTGTAGAACATATCGAAAAATATTACGGTAATCAGGGTTCCGTCACAAAAGCCTTAAATCAAGTTAGCTTTTATGTGCAGCATGGGGAATTTGTGAGTATCATGGGGGCGTCTGGTTCCGGGAAAACCACCTTGTTAAATTGTATATCTACCATTGATACCGTAAGTGCCGGACACATTTTATTGGACGGAAAGGATATTACGACCATAAGCGAAGATGATATATCCGCATTTCGTCGTGATAATCTTGGCTTTGTCTTTCAAGATTTCAACCTGTTAGATACGCTGACATTGGAAGAAAATATAGCTTTACCTTTAACAATCGGGAAAGTGCCGCCGAAAGAAATTACGGAGCGGATTAACCATATTGCACAGCGGCTACAAATCAGCGACACACTGAAAAAATTTCCTTTTCAAGTATCGGGAGGTCAAAAACAGCGTTGTGCTTTTGCAAGGGCAATGATATGTAATCCCAAACTGGTTATGGCTGACGAGCCGACAGGTTCCCTTGATTCTAATTCTGCCCGTATTCTGTTACAGATGATGTCAGAGCTTAACAAAGAAACAGGTGCTACAATCCTCATGGTAACACATGACGCATTTTGTGCCAGTTATGCAGACCGCATTTTATTCCTAAAGGACGGGAAGATTTTTAATGAGATATTGAAAGGCGAAAAGACGCGGGATATATTCTATCACGAAATCCTTGACGTTCTCTCCCTCTTGGGAGGTGACAATCCATGCTAAAGGAATTATCAATCCGCAATGCGAAAAGGCAGTCAAAAGATTATTTGCTTTACTTCATCACACTTGCCTGTACGGTTTCCTTTATGTACGCTTTTAATTCACTGATTTTTTCGGATATTGTGAAAGCGTTTCCCAGTATCGGCGTGCTGCCTTATATGATTATTGTTGCGTCATTGCTCATTGTCCTTATTATGGGGTGGATTGTTGGGTACATGACAAAGTATATATTGAAAAAACGAAGCCGGGAATTGAGTATCTATATGATTTCGGGAATCCCTAACCGTTCTATATGCAGGCTTATTTTTTATGAAAACGCTTTGATTGGCATTTTTGCGTTTGCTATTGGGCTTCCTGTCGGCATACTGTTTTCCCAACTGTTAGAAGCGGTTCTTAGCTCTATGTTTGGTATGATATATGTCTTAAGGTGGAACTTTTCATTTAATGCCACAGCATTAACCTGTCTCTATTTTTTGGCAATGCTCTTTTACGCTATACGGAGGAACAACAAATGGATAAGCAAGGTAACTCTTTACGATTTGTTGTATTATGAGCGCCAGAACGAAAAAAAGCTGCTGCATGACGGAGTATCTGCCATTGCACTGTTTTTTATATCTGTTTTGACAGGGTGTGTAGGAATTTTTCTGATGTGTACCGGGCCGCTGGGGAATGGTTATGATGTGCTTATAGGCGTTGTTTGTCTGGTACTGTTTTTATTTGGTTTTTTCCTAAGTGTACCCACGTTTCTCATTATGCAATTTGGCAATCGTGAAAAATGGAAATACGAAAAAAACAGGTTGGTACTATTTTGCGGCTTTACAGCAAAAATCCGTTCAACAAGCATTATCATGGGCGTTCTTTCCGTTTTATTTATGCTTTCATTAACCTTTATGGGGGCGGGTACCGCTGTTTATATGATTGCAGACAAAAATATGGAACAGAGCGTATTTGATATAATGATTTTACACAAGGCAGAATTACAGGATTTTTCGGCTTATGAAAATGTTCTTGACCTTAACTTCCCCGTTCAGTCAAGTTATGTTTACAGCATTTATACGGATAACAAGAATAGTTTTCTTGCAGCGCGAAACGATTGTATATCAAGTACCGGACGTTCGGGCTATATGGCATACGCAGAATATCAACATGATACTTATATGAAACAGAGTGATTATAAGAAACTGCGCGAAATACTGGGGCTTCAATCCGTAGAACTCAATCCGTCTTTGTGTTATATCCATTGTGTTCCCGCACTTAAAAAGCCCTTTGAAATATTGCTTGAACAGGATAAAAGTCTGAATTGTGCCGGATATTTATTCGCAGAGGATAGCATATTTTGTGAACCATTCAGCCAGATGGACACATACGGAAATGGTCTTGACTTTTGTATCATTGTTCCAGAACAGGCGGTTAGCCAAATGACGACACTATATAGTCTGCTGTCTGTCATAACAGAAACGCCGCTTGATAGCCGCGATTTGCAAAATATCGTTCAAATGTGTGATGGTCTTTCTATGCTAAAACGTAATATTGGGAAAACTGCGTCTGACGGTAGCGGTGTGACAGCTCTGATTGATAATGTTGATTATTTGTCCGGCAAGTGGATAGATAAAGAAAGTTTGACACAGCTTTATGCTATGGCTATTTGCTTATTTTACCTTTCACTGGTCTTTGAAATCACTGGTGCGGCAATTTTGGCGATGCAAATTCTTAGTGACAGGGAGAAGAAACGACGACAGGACTGTATTTTACAGCAGCTTGGAATGAATAGGCGGGATATTGAGAAACTAAATAATCGCCAGTTGTCAATGATGTTTTTACTCCCTTTGTTACCCGCTTTGATTATCAGCAGTTGCTTTGTATATGTCAGTGCGGGGAAAATGCAGTTGAGTGCGTTTCATCTCCCTGTATTTTCAAACAACTTGTGGATAATCGGCTCTCTTAGTATTGCATTTGTCTTTTTTATATTGCTCTACGGAGTTTACTATATTGCTGCCCGGATCAGTTATAGGCGGCAATGACGAGATAATTAAATAGATATTTCATCTGCCGGGCGACGGCAAAAGAAAAAAAGCCGTCGCAGAGCAGAAGCATTTTCACGCGCCTACTATTTTTCGGCGGCTTTGATTTTCAGAGCCGCCGATTTTTTTGTCTATGTGACGACTTGTAATCATTCAGATATGGCGGCTTTAGGAGGTAGCCGCCATGAGTGATAAACCATACCGACAAATCTTTACATTCTCTGACTTGTCAAAAAAAGCCCGACCACCGCCGGGGACATTTCTACCCTTGAATATGAACTGTCAAATCATCTAAATACCGTAGTTAATTCCTATGCGTTCATCTGCATTTTGCAGACGGGCGCTTTTTGCATTTTTTCAAAAGTTTTTTTGAAAAATCGCCAAAAATCAACGTCCAAAATCAAGTTTTTTGGTTTGAGGGATTACGAAAGGGGACATTTCAAAATCCACCGCTTTCGCGGCTGCGAAAGGAGGTGAGAACATGAACGAACCTATTCGTACCCAATGGCAAATCCGTTGTGCTTTTAATGGCTTTTGCAAACTGGCGTTAAGGCGGGAAGCTATGAACGCCCACAGGGACACGAAGCAGCGGCAATTACGCGAAATTCCTTTTTCCGATTTGTCGCCACAGGAAGAAAAACAGCTTTACGTTTGCGACGAATATTTTACAGACGATAAAGCGCAACAGTCTTTCGTTGTCGGCGGCAAGGAGATAACTGCGGAGCTGCTTGCCGAAGCCCTACACAGTTTGCCGGACGAAAAGCGGGAAACCGTACTGCTCTATTATTTCTTTGATATGAGCGAACGGGAAATTGCGAAATACTGCAATATTCCGAGGACAACAGTACAGACCCGCCGGAAAAGCTCTATGAAGCTGCTAAAACGCTATTTGGAGGAACGCGCCTATGACTACGAAGATTAACAATGAGAACGCTGAAAGCGGCTTGTTGCCTTACCCGGTAATCATAGCCGCAACTAAGGGCGACCCGGAAGCTATGAAGATTGTCGTACAGCATTACGAAAGTTACATAGCGTCCCTGTCTATGCGGAAGCTCCGCGACGAGCGCGGCAATATTTATTGGGGCATAGACGAGGACATACGCGACCGCTTGCGGTCACGCCTTATGAGGGCTGTCCTGTCATTTGAGGTCTAAGTAAAAAGTAATCTGCGTTCCCCTTTCCGCAGATTGCAAAACTTGACCGTTTTTGAACCTTGACAAAGAAAGCGACGCAGGAGAATGGCGGCGCAGCATAGGGCAAATCAGATACATTCGATATGTGGGGAGCCATTGGGCTGATACGCGATGACCGAAAGGAGGGAGAAACACCGAGCGGGAACTATCAGCGTTCCATAGCAGACCTTGGCACGTCTGCCGCCACGATCCGCATATCGGTATAATGATACTCCCTTATAGCTATAATCCGAGCGTTAGAAGCGTCGCAGATAATGGGTAGGGCTGCATGAGAACCATGCGGGGGTGCAATTCCCGTGAGGCTTGCCGAAGCTGTCTGATTAAAGCCCCTTTTTGATATTGTAACCATTTTATTTTTTCAAGAAAGGGGGACACCTTACATGAATTATACTGATGTTCCTATTTGGGAAAAGTACACGCTGACGATTGAGGAAGCGTCTAAATACTTCCGCATTGGAGAAAACAAGCTGCGAAAGTTAGCAGAGGAAAATCCGGCTGCCGGGTGGGTCATTATGAATGGCAACCGTATTCAAATCAAGCGGAAACAGTTTGAAAAAATCATTGACACATTGGAAGTTATATAGTGAAATTGAGCCTTGAATGTGGTATAAAGAATACAGGCATATCAAGGCTCTTTCCGTCATGGAAAGGAGCATGACGCACAATGTCGGAAAAAAGACGCGATAACAGAAACCGTATCTTACGGACAGGAGAGAGCCAGAGAAAAGACGGAAGATATGCTTACAAATACATTGATACCTTTGGGAAACCGCAGTTTGTGTATTCTTGGAAGTTAGTACCTACCGACAAGACACCCGCCGGGAAGCGCGACGATATTTCGCTTCGGGAAAAGGAAAAAGAAATCCAGAAAGACCTTGACGACGGGATAGACCCTATCGGAAAGAAAATGACTGTCTGCCAGCTTTACGCAAAGCAGATACGCCACCGGGCAAACGTCCGACCGGGTACGAAACAGGGGCGCAAACAGCTTATGCGGATTTTGGAAGAAGATAAACTTGGAGCTTGCAGCATTGAGAATGTGAAGCTGTCGGACGCGAAAGAATGGGCGTTACGAATGAAAGACAAGGGATATTCTTTCAAGACTATCAACAACCACAAGCGTTCCTTAAAAGCTGCTTTTTACACAGCCATACAGGACGATTGTATTCGCAAAAATCCGTTTGACTTCCAGTTGAACACGGTTCTGGAAGATGATACGGAGCCAAAGGTACCCTTATCCTCAACACAGGAATCCTCGCTTTTATCCTTTATGCAGAATGATAAGACCTATCAGAAATATTCCGACGAGATTATCATACTGTTAGGGACAGGGCTCCGTATTTCTGAACTCTGCGGGCTGACGGAAACGGACATTGACTTTGAGAAGAAGCTAATCAATGTAGACCACCAACTTTTGAAACATTCCGAAGCGGGCGGCTATTACATTGAAACGCCGAAAACGAAAAGCGGCACCCGTCAAATCCCTATGAGTACAAAGGTTTGTGAAGCATTTAAGCGTGTGCTGAAAAACCGCAGACAGGCAATGCCGGTTATCATTGACGGGTACAGTCGTTTCTTATTCCTCAACAGGGACGGAAAGCCGAAAGTGGCTGCAAACTATGACAGTATGTTCCGGGGGCTTGTGAAGAAGTACAACAAGAGCCATGAGGAAGCCTTACCGAAAGTGACAACGCCGCATACCTTACGCCACACGTTCTGCACCAACTTAGCAAACGCGGGAATGAACCCGAAAGCGTTACAGTACATCATGGGACATTCCAACATCAATATGACGCTGAACTACTACGCACACGCTACACCGGACAATGCAATGGCAGAAATGGAACGGTTGATTGCTTAGTAGTAAAAGCTGAATTTACTACTTTGCCTACTACCTTTGAACAGGAAAACGTGAGGGGATTAAAGTGTACCCTTTGTCAAGGACACTATGACTTTTTCCTTTTCAGATTTCTATTATAT
>QULQ01000024.1:19656-19900 GCA_003490145.1 Lachnospiraceae bacterium OM04-12BH | reverse complement strand
ATGCACAATGTATTGACACTATGGTATAAGTTTATTATTACCAAAGAATGCAAGGGAGATAACTTTCTAATTGTATATGCAGATGATTTTGTTGCAGGATTTCAATACAAACGGGAAGCAGAGAATTACTACAAGCTTCTTAAAGAACGAATGGAAAAGTTCGGTTTGCAATTAGAAGATAGTAAAAGTCGTCTCTTACAAAGCGGTGCTTATATTGCAAGGGCAAAGCAAAAGAGCGGTGAGT
>QULQ01000024.1:0-19646 GCA_003490145.1 Lachnospiraceae bacterium OM04-12BH | reverse complement strand
ATTGCAAGGGCAAAGAAAAAGAGCGGTGAGTGTATCAGATTACAAACATTTGATTTTCTGGGATTCACATTCTATTGTGGGCGTTCACGCAAAGGCATGCCATATATAATGCCAAAGACAAGCTCTAAGAAATTCAGACAGAAAATCCGAGACATAAAAGTGTGGTTATACGCAAACAGAGACCAACCACTAAAGAAACTAATGGGAATGCTTAATCTGAAGCTGACAGGACACTATAGGTACTATGGGATTAGTTTTAATGGCAGAATGATTTCAAACTACAAACAACAAGTGAGAGAACTTCTGTTTAAGGTGCTGAATAGACGAAGTGACAGAAAGAGTTATACAAGAGAAGGATTCATTGAAATGCTGAAATATTATCCATTGGCAATGCCAAAGATTTATGTCAGCTTGTTTTGAGACTGTAAATATTATTATGAAGAGCCGTATGCGGGAAAGCCGCACGTATGGTTCTGTGAGGGGCTTACATTGTGAGGTGTAAGTCTACTCGACATACAGGCTGCAGCTTCTGGCATTTGAAAGTGAAGCAGAAATGATCGGGAGTCGTGATGTACCGGCATTGCAGGAAGCGGAAGAAGAAAACGCAAGGGATTTTTCGAGCCAGATCAATATCAGGTTGTATGAAAAGATGGGATATAAAAGTATAAAGAACATACAGAAGAAAGTGGACTTTCTTTTGTAGATATGAGAAAAGAATGATCGGATTAAATAATTAAATAATTATCGGAAATCAACGTTGACGAGTCCTTCCATAAGTGTTAATCTAAAAACATAAAAAGAGCGTTACCGTAAAGCAACGGTTCGCCAGTTTATGAGTTACTTATTAAAAAAGCAACCTATTTCCCTGGGCGAGGGCGGTTGCTTTTTTGATGGTTATCTTTTCTGCAGGTCTGAATGATGCTGATCAGAGTCACAATTATACTGATAACTGTTACCACAATACCAATGACACTCAGAAGCATTTCAATCATCAAATTATGTACCTTTCATCCTATTTTCCATTTGTATCACCTCCCAGATACTGGAAGTTCTCAAAATGTAAAACATTCTGGCGAAAGGCGAACCGCTACCCGTTTGAGATAACGCTCATATTTGTATCATATACCAAAACTAAGACAGAGTAAACAAAATTAGAAGAAAAAACAAATAAAATACAAAACATATATACAGATAAGCGGGCATAGGAGAAAAATCACTTTACTGGAAAAGAAGGAAGTAATAAAATGAATATGGAGTTAGATGCAACTAATCACAAACAAAAGAAATAATTGTAAAGGAGCTGCAATCGTATGAACCAGAATGAATTTAATCCAATTGGAATAGACAGCCAGCTTGACTGGCCAAGAATTAGAAAGCTGCTTTCCATAGGGCTGTTTGCAGCAATTCTTACACTGATCGGAGATATGATGATCGGATGGGGAATCCAGGATGAAACGAAGAAGGGGCTGGTAAGGATGTTTTCTGCCTACAGGCACGCAGAGAACAGCACATTATTTGCAGCGGCACTGCTTGGAATGTTCGGTATATTTCTGGAAGGCCTGTCTTACTTTGGAATTTATCGTCTTATGGCAGAAAGGTCACAGAAGCAAGCACATAACTTCAGAACGGGAATTATCGGGTATATTGTGTTTGGACCATGTGGATTTCATGTGCCGATCTGTATGATGCTGTTTCTGTACCGAAGCCAGACAGAGGCAGGGGCAGAGAATGTACTGGAAACGGTAGAACAGTTTGCTGATTATTTTATCGTGCCGTCGCTGATTCTGTTCTGGATCTTTTTCCTGATCCTGGAGGGAACACAGATTTCAGCCTTTCTGAAGGGAAAAACACCATATCCGAAGTGGTGTTTTGTATTTTCACTTCCGGTAGGTATGCTGATCGCAAAGCTGTTCAATATCTTTGGCAATCATGCTTTTGTCAATGCGATTGACTGTGCATGGATTTCAGTAGGAAATATATGGATGTTTGCGGGACTGCTTTTTATGATGAAAAAGGCGCAGGCAGAATAAGGTACCGCTTACTGCGGCACCTTCTGAAAATGCTGATAATCTTTGCAGGAATTCCAGTTACCACCCCAGGTGAAGCCGTGTTCCTTAAAAAGCTTATAGCAGAGATCGTTTTCATCGATCTTATAGGCAAAGACTTTCGAGCGGTCAGCATAGATTTCACTACCGGCTGGGGAAATGTAAGTTTCTCCGGCTTTTCCTTTGTTAAAGACGACATAAGGATTGTAGAAGGGATTGATGTCAATGGCACAGC
Source organism: Lachnospiraceae bacterium OM04-12BH (assembly GCA_003490145.1). Taxonomy (GTDB): domain Bacteria; phylum Bacillota; class Clostridia; order Lachnospirales; family Lachnospiraceae; genus Suilimivivens; species Suilimivivens aceti. The sequence goes on along the minus strand of QULQ01000024.1, from coordinate 17,366 downwards.
CAAGGGCATGCTTGCTTAAAGAGGAGGTCCCGTCTACCGGTCTGTAATTAAAGCAGGAGGTATTGTTTGCTTTCATGGAAGCTGTATCGTCGCCGTTATAATCATCTATCAGGCGGACACTTTCTATCTGATATTCATTTTTATACAGCTCATAAAAAATCTCGATCAGATCATCCGCAATCGCTTTATTGCAGATCAGCTCACCGGTCTGTACATCACCATTGAAATCATAGTACAGAATATTCATATAACGAAGATCTTCATAGGATACAGCAAGGGATGCCATTTCCTCATCAGATAAGATATTAGGAGGCACCTCTAAAGAAAGCAGCGCTGCATCTGTTTCTGACATAGGATAGGAGATACCGGTAATACGGTGGATGACAGGATAAGTCAGAGGCTGGTAAAAGAAGCCGGTTTCGTATTCAATACTGTCCATTGTTTTCTCTGCAAGCGGAAAAGGAACAGATGAGGTGGAAGCCGGAGAAGGACTCGGAGAAGCCGGGGAAGGACTGGGAGAAGCCGGGGAACCGGCATCAGGGGAAACACTGGGCTCTTTTGTGGCATATGCCACCTCCGGGTTCTTTTCCGCATAATCCTGGAGGGTTTCCTTTCCGGACAGCTTGTGTGAAATTACAGAACAGGTAAGGATCAGGATGGCGAGGATCACAAGGTACTTTATGGGAAGCTTTTTCATAAGCGGATACTCCTTTAAAGAATCATGAATGGACGGCAGGAAACAGTCAGTTTTACTGCCGATATTCTGATGATACCTCGAAATTCCTTCTATTGCAAACAGAACTGATATCTAGTAAAATAGGGAACAGACGTGAATTGTAAACCGGATTGGCATATGAGGTGAACAAATGGCAATTATAGAAACCAGGGATCTGGTGTTTGACTATATCAGAAGAGATGAAGAGGGAAATGTTGAGGGAATTATAACCGCTGTGGACAACGTTTCTCTTTCTGTGAAACAGGGAGAGTTTATAGCAATCCTTGGTCATAATGGATCAGGAAAGTCCACACTGGCCAAGCATTTTAATGCCATTCTTTACCCTACAGAGGGAACTGTCTTTGTAGACGGCATGGATACCCGGGATGATGAGAAGCTGTGGGATGTGAGAAGAGAGGCCGGGATGGTGTTTCAGAATCCGGACAATCAGATCATTGGACAGATTGTGGAGGAAGATGTGGGCTTTGGCCCGGAGAATCTCGGTGTGCCGACAGAAGAGATCTGGCAGCGTGTGGAAGAGAGCCTTAAAGCAGTTGGAATGTATGAGTTCCGGAAATATGCACCCGGCAAGCTTTCAGGAGGGCAGAAGCAGCGGGTTTCCATTGCTGGTGTGATCGCCATGCATCCAAAGTGCATCGTACTGGATGAGCCGACAGCCATGCTGGATCCCCTTGGAAGAAAAGAAGTGATCCGGGCAGTACGGGCACTGAATGATGTGGAAGGGATCACAATCATTCTGATCACTCATTATATGGAAGAAATTATTCATGCGGATAAAGTATTTGTTATGGATCAGGGAAAAGTTGCCCTGCAGGGAACACCAAGGGAGATCTTCAGCCAGGTAGAAAAGCTGAAGGAGCTGCGGCTGGATGTGCCACAGGTGACTATGCTGGCACATGAGCTCAGGGAAAAGGGGCTTGATATCCCGGAGGGGATTCTTACAAAAGAAGAACTGATCGAAGCACTCCATTTATAAAGAGTGAAGTCTACACAGCGTATAGATAGTGGATTTATTATAGAAGAAAGAGGAACAGCATGGCGATAGTTTTGGATCATGTGAATCATATATATGAGGAAGGAACAAGTATTTCCTTTCAGGCGCTGACAGATATCAATCTTGTGATACCGGACGGGCAGTTTATCGGACTGATCGGGCATACCGGATCCGGAAAGTCCACGCTTGTACAGCATCTGAACGGGCTGCTTGCCCCGACTTCGGGAGCCATTTATTACAATGGTGAGGATATTAATGAAAAGGGATATTCCAGAAAGACACTGCGCAGCAAGGTCGGACTGGTATTTCAGTATCCGGAGCACCAGCTTTTTGAAACCGATGTGTTTACAGATGTCTGTTTTGGACCAAAGAACCTGGGACTTGACCGGAAAGAGGTGGAACTGAGGGCTTATACCGCACTGAAGCAGGTAGGGCTTCCGGATGAGTGCTTTTACCAGTCACCCTTTGAACTTTCCGGTGGGCAGAAAAGAAGGGCAGCCATAGCCGGTGTACTGGCCATGAAGCCGGAGGTGCTGATCCTGGATGAGCCGACAGCAGGGCTTGATCCGAAGGGAAGAGATGAGATCCTTGACCAGGTAGCGAAGCTTCGGGAAGAAACAGGGATGACAGTGATTTTGGTTTCCCACAGCATGGAGGATGTAGCCAGATATGTGGACAGGATCATTGTGATGAATAAAAGCCGTGTAATGTTTGACGATGCGCCGAAGATGGTATTCCGGCATTATAAGGAGCTTGAGGAAGTAGGACTTGCAGCGCCGCAGATTACCTACATCATGCAGGCACTGAAAGCAAAGGGACTTCGGGTAGATACTGATATTACCGGTGTGGAAGAGGCGCGGGATGCCATTCTTGCCGCACTGCACAGGGGATAGTTATGTTAAAGGATATTACATTAGGACAATATTATCAGACAGATTCCGTGATACACAGACTGGATCCCAGAGCAAAGCTGGTGACAACGATATGCTTTATCATATCGTTGTTTGTTGTGGATAACTGGGTCGGATATGTGCTGGCCGGTGTATTTCTTGTGTTAGTTATCGCTCTTTCCAAAGTGCCGCCGTCCTTTATGGTAAGGGGCATGAAGTCGATCGTATTTCTGCTTATTATGGCAGTGGTCTGCAATCTTTTCCTGACACAGGGAGAGCCGCTTGTTACCATCTGGAAGCTGACGATCACGAAGGAAGGTGTGATCCAGGCAGGGAAAATGGCGGTCAGACTGGTATTCCTGATCACAGGCTCATCGGTGATGACACTGACAACCACACCCAATCAGCTTACGGACGGTCTGGAAAAGCTGTTAAAGCCATTAAATGCCATCCGGGTACCGGTGCATGAGATCGCCATGATGATGTCAATCGCACTTCGGTTTATTCCGATCCTGATCGAGGAAACAGATAAGATCATGAAAGCCCAGATTGCCCGTGGTGCAGATTTCGAGAGTGGTAATCTGATACAAAAGGCAAAGAATATGGTGCCACTGTTAGTGCCCCTTTTTGTTTCGGCATTCCGGAGAGCCAACGATCTGGCGACTGCTATGGAAGCCAGATGCTACCGGGGCGGGGAAAACAGGACGAAGATGAAGCCACTGATCTACCACAGGAGAGATTATCTGGCCTATGGAGCTGTTGTATTGTATCTTGCAGCCGGTGTGGTTCTTGGACGGATCCTGTTCTAAAGGGAAAGAACATCTTGTAAAACAGAGGCTGCATTGCAGAACAGTAAGACAGTTAGGAAGACAGGAGTGCCATGAAACGGGTAAAATTAGTTGTTGCATATGATGGAACTGCATATCATGGCTGGCAGGTACAGCCAAACGGGAGAACCATAGAGGGAGAACTGAACCGGGCACTGTCGGAGCTTTTGCAGGAAGAAATTCAGGTAATCGGAGCGAGCCGGACGGATTCCGGGGTGCATGCGCTCTGTAATGTGGCGGTGTTTGATACACAGGCAAGGATTCCGGCAGAGAAAATCTGCTATGCGGTGAACCAGAGACTGCCTGAGGATATCCGGGTGCGGGAATCCTGTGAGGTGGCACCTGATTTTCATCCTAGACACTGCAGCAGCCGGAAGACCTATGAGTACCGGATCTATCAGGATACCTTTCCAGAGCCGGTCAGAAGGCTGTATACCTACTTTACCTATGTCCCACTTGATCTTGACAGGATGAGAGAAGGAGCGGCATATCTTGTCGGCGAACATGATTTCAAGAGCTTCTGCAGCGTGGCAGCGGTAGTAGAAACTACAGTCAGGACGATACTTTCCATTACGATCAAAAGGCAGGGCAAGGAAATCGTAATCTCTGTCTGCGGCACTGGCTTTTTGTATAATATGGTACGGATCATTGCCGGCACTCTGATGGAAGTAGGAAGAGGCAGCTATCCGCCTGAACATATAAAGGATATTCTGGAAGCCAGGAACAGACAGGCAGCAGGACCAACGGCACCGGCCTGTGGACTTACGCTGGTAAAATATGAATGGACAGGGCAGGATGAAAATAGATCTGATTCATAGGAAATTCCTGTGTTTATATGGAAAAAGTTGTTGACACTCCGGGAACCGTGTAATATAATAATTCAGTGCGAAATTGCTTGATAATACTGTGTAAAATCTCCTTAGCACAGTATTTCAAATAGAGTACCTGACAGAGTATTTGATCGTCGAAGTGCGGCCCGGACATCCGCATACAGATAAGAAAGTACCTGTGCATTATGTGCGCAGCACATGAACAAATTTTACGGAGGGAAAACAATGAAAACATTTATGGCAAGTCCTGCTACAATCGAAAGAAAATGGTATGTAGTAGACGCTACAAATATGACACTTGGACGCCTGGCTTCAGAAGTAGCCAAGGTTTTAAGAGGAAAGAACAAGGCAATCTTTACTCCTCACATTGATACCGGTGATTATGTGATCGTGATCAATGCATCGAAGGTTAAGGTAACAGGAAGAAAGTTAGACCAGAAGATCTACTATCATCACTCAGATTATGTTGGTGGCATGAAGGAAACCACATTAAGAGAGATGCTGGCTAAGAAGCCTGAGAAGGTAGTTGAACTCGCTGTTAAGGGTATGCTTCCCAAGGGACCTTTAGGAAGAGAAATGTATACAAAGCTCCACGTTTATGCAGGTCCTGAGCATCAGCATGCAGCTCAGAAACCCGAAGTATTAACATTTTAATCAAGGGACTGAAAGGAGAGAATAAAGATGGCTAAAGCAGCAAACAAATGCTACGGAACAGGTAGAAGAAAGAAATCAATCGCCAGAGTATATTTAGTACCTGGAAAGGGCGATATTACAATTAATAAAAGAAGTATTGATGAGTATTTTGGATTAGAGACACTGAAGGTTATCGTTCGTCAGCCTCTGACAGCTACAGAAACAGCTGACAAGTTTGATGTAATCGTTAACGTTCGTGGTGGTGGATATACAGGACAGGCCGGAGCAATCAGACACGGTATTGCAAGAGCATTACTTCAGGCTGATGCAGACTTCAGACCGGTTCTCAAGAAGGCTGGCTACTTAACAAGAGATCCTCGTATGAAAGAAAGAAAGAAATACGGTCTCAAAGCAGCTCGTCGCGCTCCGCAGTTCAGCAAGAGATAATCGACTGCTCAGACTATATCAAAATGGTTCAAAAAGCCCGGAAAATCAAGGTTTTCCAGGCTTTTGCTATATCTAAACGGGCTGATATGGTTTGACCAAATTTGGCAAAACGAGAGCCGATTTCATCCAATTTTTAGTGGTCCGCAAGTGGTTAACTGGCTAAAAAGAGGGCAAAAAGAGGGGGAAGTGGTTCCCAAAGTGGTTAACCGAGAGCCAATTTTTGGGGTGCTTTTCAGCCCTCCTTCCCCTCGTTTTTTGGCTGTGGCAGTTTGGCATAGTTTGAGCTAATTTGAATAATTGAATATGAATTTGATGTAGCACACAGTATAAATGCTGGGTGCTTTTTTCATTTCAGGAACTCGTATTCCGGCGATAGAAAGAGCCGTCACTTCACTGTTAATTTTGAAGTGGCGGCTTTTTCTATTTCCAGAAGCAACAGCAATAATTAGAAATGAGGTGAAGTCAATGAACACGCAAATCATCGCCATTGCCAACCAGAAAGGCGGCGTTGGCAAAACAACAACCTGTGCGAACTTGGGAATAGGTCTGGCACAGGCCGGAAAGAAAGTGCTTCTGATCGACAGGGACCCGCAAGGAAGCCTGACAATCAGCTTGGGAAATCCGCAACCAGACAAGCTGCCATTTACACTGTCGGATGCAATGGGCAAAATTCTGATGGATCAGCCTATACGTCCCGGAGAAGGTATTCTGCATCATGCAGAAGGCGTTGACCTGATGCCTGCGGATATTCAGCTTTCCGGTATGGAGGTTTCTTTGGTAAACGCCATGAGCCGTGAAACGATTTTACGGCAATATCTGGACACACTGAAGGGACAATATTCCCATATCCTGATTGACTGTCAGCCCTCGTTGGGGATGCTTACGGTCAATGCGCTGGCGGCTGCGAACAGGATCATAATTCCCGTTCAGGCAGGGCTGGAACAGCTTATATCTACGGTCAGTAAGGTGAAACGGCAGATCAATTCAAAGCTCCAGATTGACGGTATCCTGCTGACGATGGTGGATAACCGCACCAACTTTGCCAAAGAGATTGCTGCTTTGCTGCGGGACATCTATGGAAGTAAAATCAAAGTCTTTGGAACGGAAATCCCCCATTCTGTCCGGGCAAAGGAAATTAGCGCAGAGGGAAAAAGTATTTTCGCCCATGACCCTGGCGGCAAGGTGGCAGAGGGGTATCGAAATCTGACGAAGGAGGTGTTGAAACTTGAAAAGCAGCGCGAAAAAAGTAGGGCTGGCATCGGTAGATGATCTGTTTTCTACGGAGGAGAGCCGTGCCGATGCTCAGAGAGAAAAAGTAGTAGAAATCCCGTTGTCGGAACTGCACAATATAATCACGATGGATAAGCGCATTGACAAATGTATTTAGTTTGGAACAGGAGCAAGCCCTAAAGCCCCCGCAAGGAACAGGAACACAACAACTCCAACCGGGATTAGCAGCATAACAGCAGCTAAAACGAAAGTTTGCAAGCAGGGCAGCTTGTTTTTCTTTCTCCATACGCCGTAAATCAAAAGCGCGATACCGCTTAAAAGGCAGATAACAGGAAAATACACCATTGCAAAGCCGAGCCAACCCATACCGTCAATTAAGAATATCAGAAATAGACAGGCTGCAACGCCCCCGGCGATTTTGAAAATGGATTTTCGTTCAGCCTTGCGCTGGAGCTTTACAAACTCAAATATATCTGTCAAAGCAGCGGAAGCTGTATCTTGTGTAATTTCGGTTTCTGCTATTCTTTCCGAACGCATGATTTCCAACACGCTAACGCCCAAAGCGTCGGCTAATGGCTCTATCGTATTTATATCGGGAAAACCTAAACCACGTTCCCATTTACTGACTGCCTTATCGGTCACTTGCAGCTTTTGTGCTAATTCAACTTGCGTCATGTTATTTTCTTTCCGCAATGTTGCAATGAATGTACCAAATTTTTTAGCGTCCATATATCAGGCACCCCCTTTCCGTTTGTCTGTTCATAGTATAACGCGCATGGGGGCACATGACAACCGACGCATAGTTTAGGGCAGGAATATTTCTGTACTCTACGGAAAGTTTAGACGCAAAAATCGCAAAGGAGGGATTTCAGATTGGCACAAATCACAAATGACCGGGCAGCGGACAGACCCCGCTTGCGGCTGATACCCGGAGGACAGGCGGCAGCCGCCCACCGGGAGGAACAGAAACGGCGGGCTGAATTGCAGCAGTTTATCAAGGCTTGCGAAGCCCTCTATGAGAAAAACCGGGCAGCCCAGACAATCATCTATTTGCAGGAGGACAGACCATGAACAGACGTATCAAAAAGAAAGTGGAAAAATACAGATGATAAATAATTTCCTGCTTGTATTGTTGGAAAATCGGAATTCATAGAGTTCTTTTGTGATTTGCAACTGCTGGTTGACAGATTTACAGCCTGAAATGGTGGAATGCAAACAGCAAAACTGTTATACTGAGCTCATAAAATCTGCAAAAGGAGAAAAAAATGATTTTAGCTGATAAGATTACAGAGGAAAGAAAAAAGAATGGATGGTCACAGGAAGAACTAGCCAATCAGTTGGGCGTATCCAGACAGGCAGTATCTAAGTGGGAAAGTGCAGGAGCTGTTCCAGATTTGCAAAGAATTTTACAGATGTCGGAGCTATTTTGTGTTAGTACAGATTACCTATTAAAAGATGAAATGAAAGCAGAAAATATCACCTATCACGAAAGTACTGAAAGCTATGCAGAACCGTTGAAAAAAGTAACTATGGAGAATGCAAATGAATTTCTTGACATGAAAAGAAATGGATCCAAAGTAGTGGCAAACGCAACAAGTATGTGTATCTCAAGTCCAATATTATTGATTGTTCTTGTGACAATGGCAGAAGATGGCGTATTTCATGTTTCGGAATCTCTGGCAACAGTAATTGGATGTGTTTTTTTGCTTGGAATGGTTGCGGCAGCCGTCTTTTTGTTTATTACATATGGAATGCGAGAATCACATATGGAACATTTTGAAAAAGAATGCTTTGAAACAGAGTATGGTGTATCTGGAATAGTACGAGAAAAAAAAGATTCCTATGAACCGATTTTTATCAGAGGAACAGCTGTTGGGGTAGTGCTTTGTATACTGGCAGTGATTCCGACAATTATTGCCGGAGCCATGGAAACGTCTGACTATTGTTGTGGCCTTTCCGTTGGATTGCTGCTATTCATACTTGCAATAGGAGTGAATCTGTTGGTTCGTGTTGGGATGGTAAAAAGCAGTTACGATACCCTTCTTCAGGAAGGCGAATATACAAAAGAAGAAAAACTGTTTAAGAAAAAGACTGACACGTTTTCAGGTGTATATTGGTGCTTGACTACAGCGATTTACCTTGCATGGAGCTTCTGGACGATGAGCTGGGATATTACATGGATTGTATGGCCGGTTGCTGGTGTTTTGTTTGCAGCATTGCTTGGTGTGGTGAAAATAGCGTTAAAGAATGGCAGTGAAACTCAGCACTATATTTAAGATGGAGTTAAGTTTTTTTCGCATATTATACGCATCCAGAAATTTCAGTTTGTAGAATTCAAAAATTTAATATGAAATGTGAGATAGAGCGTATGGAAATTAACTATACGTTCTATTTTTCCCTTTTTTGAAAAAGTGATTAAAAAATTATTGACATTTTGTTACTGGAACGGCAGATCAATACGATGTATTATCAGCGTATTTTAGCAAGCCAGGATAAGATAGCGGTTGCAAATGAAATTCAAACAACAGAGCCAAAACCAGAATATGAGAAAATAGTGAAAGATCCTTATGTTATGGAATTTCTGCAGATTCAGCCTGACACACATGTATATGAAGTATGGCAACGAAAAATCGGAATCTTTACAGTATACATAGGATAGCAAAAATTATGGGATTTATGTATACTCCGGTTCTTTTATTTGATGCCGGAAGTGCGGAAGTGTTCTGCACGATACTGCTTTGGTGTTTTCCCGGTCTTTTCCCGAAATACAGATGTGAAATAACTTTGACTGGGAAACGCCAGGGTAGAAGAAATTACAGAGATCGCATAATCGGAATGGCAAAGCATATTCTGAGCGGTCTCTATTTTTTTGCTCTGTATATAGGAACTGACAGAAATTCCCATCTCTTTTGCGAACAGGTGACTTAAATAACCGGGAGATATGCCGGCATGAGCGGCGAGCGTCGGGACAGTGATACGATTATGTAAATGATCATAGATATATTCCAGACACTGGGCAACCGGACGGGAGCAGGCATGATTTCTATGCAATTTTTCCATGCGAGTAGTGTAATCCAGACACATCTGCGGGTGCAGGGCGGAAATTTCTTTTTTTGATTTCATTAGATCCGCCTTATGAATGTAGTAGTCGCTGAGATCATAAGCCTCTGCGACTTCCATACCTCCTTCGATGCAGTATCTTGCCAGCATAGCAGCAGTGATGGTAAAGTGGTATTTCAGATTTTGCAGAGGAGAATCCGAGAGGACACCCAGACCTTTCTTTTCCTGAAAAGATTCATGGCATAATTCTTTTATTTTTTCAGTATTTCCATGCCTGACATAGCTATAGAATTCCGCTTCCGGATCATAAGGGGCGCGATAAGTTTCTAATTCTCTGCGGACATATTGTTGATAGAGAAGTTCCTGAGGAATGTTCATATGGATACCTTTCTGAAATTATGAAAGTGTTTTTCAAAACCGCTATGCGATTCTTTCTCTTGTGGAGTGAAGATAGTGGCACACTGATAGCTATAAATAATATAGCATAAAAACGATAAAAATAATATAGAAACGATATATGAATTTTGTTTCAAATTATATGATAGAGAAAAGAAGAACTGCAGGATTATAAATTTTCCGTTGTGAAGGATCAGGAGGGCAAGAGCATGAAATTAGAGAGAGGTATCAATTTAGGTGGCTATTTATCTCAGTGTGTGCATAGCACAGAACATTACGATGCATTTATTCAGGAGGAAGACATTCGTAAGATTGCTTCCATGGGATTTGACCATGTACGTCTGGCAATTGATTATGAAGTACTGGAAGATGAATATGGCAGAACCAGAGAAGAGGGCTTTGCTTATGTGACCAGAGTGGTGGAATGGTGTAAACGGCAGGGATTGAACATTGTACTGGATCTGCATAAAGCGTATGGCTATGATTTTAATAATGCCGGAGATAAGAAAAAGAATATTCTGTTTACAAATAAAATGGTGCAGAAGCGTTTTGTAAATCTGTGGATCAAGATCGCAGAGCATTATGCGAACGAGACGCATGTCGCATTTGAACTGCTGAATGAAGTGGTAGAGCAGGAAAATGCGGAAGCGTGGAATCTGCTCATTGCGGAAACGGTGGACGCTATTCGCCGAATAGCCAGAGACACCATTATTATATACGGCGGAATTCAATGGAACAGTGTGAAGACATTGAAACTGTTAAGGAAGCCCAAGGATGAAAACATATTATTCACGTTCCATTTCTATGAGCCGTTGCTGTTTACCCATCAGAAAGCACACTGGGTACCGACCATCAGCCAGACCGAAGATATCTATTATCCGGAAGCAATGGACTATTATCGTACAAAGTCACTACCCATCGGATATCAGGGAGAAGTAGTCTGCAAGGCACAGTCACAGACCATGGGAACAGAATTTATCACGGAAATGGTGATGGAAGCGGTTACTGCTGCGAAAAATGCCGGAGTGACTTTGTACTGTGGAGAATTCGGTGTTATTGATCAGGCGCCTGTAGAAGATACCCTGCGCTGGTTCACGGATGTGGATACCGTATTCCGACAGTTCGGTATCGGTTGTGCTGTCTGGACGTATAAGGAGATGGATTTCGGACTTATTGGGGAACATTATGCACCGATTTGCGAACGATTGTTGAAGCTTTGGAACCGGAAGTAGGTGGAAAATGTAAGTGAAAAGATTGTATAAGGAGTTGCCGCCATTCAATGGCGGCAATTATCGTATAGATAAAAACAATACTCCCTTTTCGGAATTGTGTACCCACTGAAAACGAGCCTATAAACATGCATTCACAATGCATAAAAACACGTTCCGGCTATTTCCCACACATTGAAATATACACTTAGATAACGTATAATACGAAATATATTTTGGGGGGATTATGACCATGAAAAAGAAATTATGCAGTATTGTTTGTCTTTGCTGCTTTGTTTCAATTATGTTATGTGCATGTGGAAGAAAAGAACAGGGGAATCCTATTAGATTGCCAGCCAGAGAGGATATTGTATCGATTGGTGTCTCTGACGGTGACAAATATGCTATGTCACCTAACGCAGAAGGTGAAGCTACGGAGTTTATTGATGAATTTTTATCTATGCTAATGGATATGGAAACAACCAGTCAGCAATCAATCAATGATGCACCGGTCAACAAAGATTCTATTACGATCAATATAAATTGTGATGGGGCGGCAGGAACTACTCTTTTTTACTATGTAGATAAAGGAATCGAATATGTAGAACAGCCATATCAAGGAATTTATAAACCAACGCCTGCTTTAGGTGATTGTATAACTGAAATGCTTGCTTCGGCAGATAATAGACCGCTAATGGTAACATTTCAGGCATCGGTAATTGAAACGAATCATGATTCAATAATAGTAAAACCGGTAGATGGTTCTTTGGAACTTGATTCAGCAGATAAGTTTTATATATCAAACGAAGAGAACCCTGAATTGCAAATTGGAGATTTCGTAGAAATTAGCTATAACGGAGAAATAATGGAATCATATCCTGCACAATTAGGAGAGGTTTATAAAATTACCGTGATAGAACAGACAGAAGCAAATGCCATGTGGGATAGAATACCTATGGTAAGAATAGATGGTAAATTATACTACGATACAGGGAGAGAAAGCATCATGGATGCACGTTGTGGCACTATGGATGGAGAAATAACATCAACTGTCGATGGAACTGAAATACCAACAGAAGATAATCAGTCTAATTTTGGAAGTGGATTTGGTTATCAGTATGGGGCAGACGATACAATAGAAATTTATATGAATGAAAAGTGGTTCGTCTTTGAATACAGAGAAGAATCTGAATGAGAGAATAAACGATAGATAAGCCAAATTAAATTCAAAAGGCTGTCTCAATAAAGGGATAGCCTTTTTTCAATTCTCAGCCTAAATTTTCTCAATATTCAGTAGGCAAAATCCAAGATACAGTTTTGCATATTCCAACGGCTCATCAATGGCAAGTGCGTTTAGTGCACAGCCTGATCCGGGAAGGTTTTCCGGGCTTTTCTTATACCTAAACGGGTGACAAAAGTTTGACTGTTAGAGCCCGGAGGAATCGACCACTCAGAGTCCAGTAGAAACAACCAATCCGAGCTCATTAGAAATAGCCAATGCACCTGCTTGATTATGTAAAATGGGAGAATTTTGCAAAAGTAATTAAAAGAGCAATGATCGCATGTGAGAACAGTGGGCATAGTATTCCAGACGATTTTCCTGAGGTCAGGAAAATCGTTGCAGCTGGAGCAGCCACGAAACCAAAAAAAGATTATGAGCTGTCAATCATTCTTTAATAAATATGCTGTTACGAAGTGTGTAAATCGTATATGAAAAACCCCGGCTGTTGAATTCGATGGAACGCCGTGTGCGGTGAAAACTGCATGCACGGTGTGGAGCGGGGGAAAATCTGGAGATTACATCAAAAGATTACCTATCGCTATCTGGTGCTAAGTCTCAGGGCATGAAGCAGTTCATGGCTAATTAAAGGGAACAAAAAGAAAGGAAAAACCAATCCAGACGGTATCAGCGGCAGGCTACAAGAATAAATTGTGATTTCACAAGATTGGTGTTATAATAAGAGAAAAGTTCCTGCCGGGGCAACCGCCCCGGTGGTATGGATAGAAAGGCAGGAAAATAATATGCACATCAGCTATAAACCACTCTGGCACACACTGTTAGAGCGTGATATGAGAAAAGAAGATTTAAGGCTTGCCGCTGGTATGACAACGAATATGATTGCCAACATGAGCAAAGAGGGAAAGCACATCAGCATGGACACATTAGCCCGTATCTGCGAAACGCTGAATTGTGAGATTACCGATGTAATTGAGTTAGTACCAGACGAGCCTGCTTCCACAGGAGGTAAGGAACATGAGCGAATTGAAACCAAGAATAACAGAAAACGGAATTGATTATATCCTTGTTGGAGATTACTACATCCCAGACTTGAAGCTGCCGGAAGAACACCGCCCCATCGGAAAGTACGGACGGATGCACCGGGAATATTTAAGAGAAGTCCACCCAGCCAGATTGAACACATTGACCTTGACCGGGGAGTTATGGACATACCTTGCAGACCTGAACGAACAGGCACAGGAACGGTTAGACACCATCATGGAGCAGATGAAAGCCACCGAGGGCGTGACCGAGGAATTGAAGCGTACCCGTCAAATGGAATGGGTGCAGCGTTGCAATAACATTCACAACCGAGCAGAAGAAATTGTTTTGCATGATATAATTTATTCATACGGGAGTAATTAAATCGGAGGTATATAAGATGATTGAAATTGTATTTGGTGAAAGTGCCTGTGGAAGTTTGAAAATTGCCCAAACTTACGGTAAGGGAAAGTATAGAGGAAGTGCAGTTTCGGTCTTTATGAGGCACGAAGATGGGAGTGTTCCATCTTCAGATGAAATGAAAGAAGCACAAATTCAAGCACAGGAACAAGAACATATTGCTTGGGAGAATGCTATTCCATTGGGAGGCAAGAGCAGTGATGTTTATTGTTTTGATATGGCTCTTAGTGTGGGAGATATTTCTGATAATGGAATTGGCGAACAGCGGAAAAATGTTCTCAAGAAAATGCTGTCTGTCTGGTTTGTAGAGGATTTAGACTATCAGGTTGAAGAAAAAATACAGAAAATTAAAACTACATTGTCTTCGGTTATTGAACGATATGTAGCTGGGGAAGAAGTTCGTATTTGGTATAGCTATAATCCGGATGAACTTTGCGGTATGTACTGGCTTATGAAACAACTTCGACCATTAAACTGTCAGACAACAATTTATTTGGTTAAGTTACCTGCCTGGGAATATGGAAAAGAAAATACTATGACATCCAAAATAGCATGGGGTGAGGTTTCTCCTGGCGAATGGGGAAAATATATAACTCTACAAGAAAAAGCTAAGCCTGTATTTCTTTCAGCTTGTGCTATGAAATGGAATCAACTTCAAAATGAAAATGCACCTTTGCGTGCAATGCTAAATGGTAAATTGCAAAGTGTTTCAGAAGATATATATGATAGTTTCATTCTTCGTGAAATTGCGGAACAGCCAGAGCAATTCAAAATGGCTATTGTTATAGGTAATGTTTTAGGAAAATATCAACTTGGAATTAGTGATGTATGGATTTCTAATCGCATTGATAAAATGCTTGAAGATGGTGTGTTGGAAATTATACAGGACGCACCAAAGGGAGAAACAAATTATCGCCGGATATTAAGAAAACGAATGAAATAATAACCACAGCAAGAACCGCTGCTACATGGAAGGCACCCCAACCATGCAACAGCGGTTTTTTTTACCGTTTTTTCCTCTGGCTGATAGGCGTTCCCATTTTCTTTGATTTTTTGAGAATCCGAATCAGCCAGCGAAATTCTTCGTCTGACAGATTTTTATAGTTGATACCGAGCTGCTTGCAGTAAAGGACAACCAGCTTTTCATCCCGGCTGCCCTTGAAATTTTCGACTGCTTCGAGATTTTCTTTCAATTCATCGGCAACGGTGGTCTGGGGCGCACTCTCACTGTCCTTTTTGTGGGCTTCCCGAATATCCCGGATAATCAGGTTGAGGTCATCCAGAACCATGTGACTGAAATACTCATCATCACTGATATGGGCGGCTTGCAGCACTTTCAAATGCGGGTCATCTTCGCCTGGGCGATACCGTTCAATGATTTCATGCCGGACGGTATCGACAAGTGCATTGAGGTTTTGAATCTGCATGGTAGCAATCCCGTCCACATAAATCTCAATGTCTGCAAGAAACTTGATGAAATCTTTATGTGTAGCAAGCTCACAGAGCAGACGGTTGTTAATCCGACCGCTTTTCAGCAGTGCCACCATCTCATCATTCAAATGCAGCTCCGTCAATGGTGTGTTGATCTGCTCCCTGTTCTCTGTCCGGCACAGTAGATAATCAACAGAGACCCCATAGAAGTCTGCCAGCGTGATAAGGTTGCCATGATTGATTTCCTTAAAATCCTCTTTTTCATATCTTCCAATATCTGATTTGGAAATGCCTTTCAGCTTTGATAGTTCTTCCAGATTTAAGCCTTTGTCCTTGCGGAGTTCCCAAAGGCGTTCCTGTATGCTTGTTGCTCCTTTCATGGGCGCACGCTCCTTTCCAATGGTTTCATTGCTGCCGCTTATCTGGATTATATCACACTTTCCGCAATCGTGGAAATTTCTGATTTTTACCCCTAATTCCTACTTTGTGGACATACGGCACAGGGCACAAAAATGTTCTATGATACAGGTAGTTCATCGATGGATTATTCCAATCGAATGACCAGCCTGTGTGGGATATGCTTCCCCGGCGATGTAGTGCCATGACTTTTGGCAGGGATGTGGAGGAACCCTGACCGAAACGAGCGTACCAAAGGGAGCGATACGCCGCTGTGAGATTCAGGGGAGGAACGACACCGGGGAGAACTGGCGAACTGACACCGAAATGATACCGAAACACGACAATCTGATAGGGGGATAGTCTACCCTATCGCTGATACTTCGGGAGATTTTAATCGGCTCTATGGCTGTAATTTTGCCGAAAATCGCCCCGAAACCATACACTAAAACGGGAGGAAACACAATATGCCGAGAATGAGCAAAAAGAGGAAGCATGAGCTTTCCTTTTACCTCAATGACCGGGGGCGTGTCACTTACAACGAATTATGCCGGAAATGCCAGCATGGGTGCAAGCAGAGCTTCCGGGCGGTTGTGATTGACTGCCCCCGTTATTTATCCAAACGAGCAAAGAAAAAGGAGGAACACACCGAATGAATTTTGAATTTATGACGATAGACACACCACTGCCGCCCTGTATGCCATTTCCCAGAGCGTTGACAGGATTTCCAGTCAGCAGCACCGCAAAGGTCATGTACTGCCGGATGCTGGACGCTATGCTCTCCAAAGGTCAGGAGGACGAGAACGGAATCCTGTTTGTCTGCTTCCCTGTCACAGCCATTGCCGCAGTCCTGTCCCGCAGTCCCATGACGGTCAAGCGTTCTCTGAATGAACTGGAAACCGCCGGACTTATCATGCGGGTGCGTCAGGGCGTTGGAGAACCAAACCGGATTTATGTGCTGATACCGGGAAAGGAGGACGCTGCCCTTGCCTGATACCTCAAAGCTGGAAAAGCTCAACCGGGAGTTGGAGAAAAGCGAAAAGAAACTGCGGAAAGCCATCAATGATGAAAAGGCATTGCAGCACCAGTTAAAGCAGCTTACCCGAAAGGAACGGACGCACCGGCTCTGTACTCGTGGCGGTATGCTGGAAAGTTTTCTGCAAGAGCCGGAACGCCTGACAGATGATGATGTCATGCTGTTGTTGAAACTCATTTTTCACAGGCAGGACACGCAGGAACTATTGAAAAAACTGCTGGAACGGGAGAAGCCGGAAACCCCTTAGTTTACTAAGGGCGCAATTATACACCATCCAGAGGTTGGTGCATTGCGTTCTCCGAAGGCTCCTCGCCGGAGGGCTGTGATTTTCCGCAGTCATGGTCTGCTCCAAATCAAACAGGGGACGCTACGCTTCCCCTGCGCTGGCTGCCGTCAGCTACCCTTTTGTGGACTTGCCATCTGGGGACACCTTGCGTTGCAAGCTGTTCCCAGCCGACAAGTTTCATAAAATATGCTATCTTTTCGATAGCCAATGAAGTATAATGAAGATGACAACAAATCGGAATTGTGCGCCCAGACAAGGGCGAGTAGTCTAGCAGGTGGAATGCCTG
>QULQ01000023.1 GCA_003490145.1 Lachnospiraceae bacterium OM04-12BH | reverse complement strand
ACGACAACCCCTCAAGTTGTACCCTCACGAAACCAGCCCCTCAACAACTTTGAATACCCAAAAATTTTGGACGGGCTTTTTGGGATCAAACCAGAGAAAAGAAGTGAAGAAAGAAATTTCCTGTGGTATTTCGGCGGTAAATAGGGTATCATGGTTTACAGATGCCGGCTTTTGAAACGGCAGTTACTTTTAATAGAAGAAACATACGCAGTACAGGAATGAGGATGAAAATGGCAGATACCGACAGAGATGAAGAATTTGATGAAATAGACAGAAGAGAATACCGGAGAAAACGACGGATGAAAAATCAGATCATTGCCTATGTCAGTGCGACAGTTATCATGGCAGTGGTAATCGCCGGAGCCGGGATTGGAATCCATAAGGGAATTACCTCCTATCAGGATAAGAAAAATGCCAGAGAGCTGCAAGCACAGCTTGAAGAGATGAGTGCACAGCAGGAAGAGCCGGTGGTAGTGGAAGCTCCGGTGGCAAGCCCGGAAGAAGAGACACAGGAGCAGCTAAGCCCCCTGGATGAGATCGTAAATGCACAGATTGAAACGATGCCGATCGAAGATAAGGTAGCCGGACTCTTTGTCATCACTCCGGAAGCACTGACAGGAACAGATCAGGTGACCAAGGCGGGCGATACTACGAAGGAAAAGCTGACACAGTATGCAGTAGGAGGACTGGTTTATTTTAAGCAGAATATTTCTTCGGGGGATCAGCTGAAGGAAATGATCAGTAATACAGACAGTTACAGTAAATACCCATTATTTATTGCTGCAGATGAAGAGGGCGGATCTGTGAGCCGTCTTGCAGCAGCAGGTCTTGCTGAAAATGTGGGAACCATGAAGGAGATCGGAGCATCCGGAAACCCGGACAATGCGAAGACTGCAGGAAGCAGTATTGCCTCCTATCTGACAGAGTATGGCTTTAATCTTGATTTTGCACCGGTTGCTGATGTAGTGACAGAAGGAAATACTTCTATTGGAGACAGATCCTTTGGAACAAATGCCGGTGATGTGGCTACTTATGTGGCAAAGAGCGTGGAAGGTCTGCAGGAGGGCGGTGTCAGTGCCTGCCTGAAGCACTTCCCCGGACTTGGCAGTGTAGACGAGGATTCTCATGAAGGAATGGTCGTTTCTGAAAAAACACTGGAGGATTTTGAAACAACAGATTTCCTTTCTTTCCAGGCAGGAATTGATGCCGGAGCAGATTTTGTCATGGTCGGACATCTGTCTGTACCTGGTATTACAGGAGACAATACCCCCTGTACGCTTTCTGAAAAGATGATCACGGAGGTTCTTCGTGGCCAGATGGGCTTTGACGGAGTTGTTATTACCGATTCTATGGCAATGAGTGCCATTACAGATTATTATACAGCAGATGAGGCAGCCGTAAAGGCGCTGCAGGCCGGGGCAGATATGATCCTTATGCCTGAAGATTTCGAAACAGCCTATCAGGGAGTGCTGGATGCAGTAAATAATGGAACCCTTACTGAAGACAGGATCAATGAATCTCTTGTCAGGATCTACCGTGTGAAGCTGAAAGACAGAGCTTCGTAAGAAAACCCGGATTCCGGGTTCAGGGAAAATCCCGGAGGAGAAGCCGGGTTTTCAGTGCATGTAATGTATAAAGATTTCAAATAATTAAAAAATTTAAAAAAATTTCAAATTTGCTGTTGACAAAAAGAATAGTATCATGTATATTAATACTTGTCCGTTGGATACAGCGGTTCGAAATTGAAAACGCACGAGTGGCTCAGTTGGTGGAGCACGACCTTGCCAAGGTCGGGGCCGCGGGTTCGAGTCCCGTCTCGTGCTTTGGTGGAATCACTCAAAATGCTGATAAATACAGCGTTTTGGGTGTTTTTTGTTTCTCCAAATTTGCATCTAAACTGCATCTAAAGCGTATTTATGCGGTTTCTGGCTGTTTCCAAGCAGATTTCCACCTCTTAAACGATTCTTGCGTTCTTCGGCATCAATAACCTCGTGGATGTAATCCCAAGTCTGCTGTTCTGTATTATGCCCCATCTGCTGTTTGATGGTACGAATATCTGTACCGGATAAATATTCCAATGAAGCATAGGTACGCCTGCAAAGTAATTGCACACAGGTTTTCCACGTGCTAAAATATTCTCACAGGGAATTCAGTTATAAGATGTAAAAGGAGAATACAGTATGAGAAAGAGAATTTTAGCACTGGTACTGGCGCTGACCGTGAGTCTTTGCCCGGTAATGACAGCAGATGCTGCAATGATAGTCAAGAATAATATGGGGGCATTGTATACTTCTAATATACTGGATAAAAACAAGACAGAAATACCTAAAGATTCACTGCAGAAAATTGCTGCGGGATACAAGATCAACTATTCAGCAGAAGATCTGGAAGCTCTGAAAAAGATTTTTGATGTAAATATATATGCCAAGGCTTATCCTGATGTTGCCAAGGCATATGGAAATGACAGGGAGGCTCTTTGGAATCATTATATTACCCATGGATTAAAGGAAGGAAGAACACAGATAAATCCGGCATTTAATGTGTTCGCCTATATTTCTGCTTATCCGGATCTTCAGAATGCGTTCGGGGATGATCTTGTGGCATATTATGTGCACTACGCCAATTATGGTATCAATGAGAACAGAAAACTAACAACGATCGATGCTGTAACAAAGGCAGGAATTACGGTGAGTGGAATGAACGGACAGGTGATTGCAAAGCCTGCAGTGCCGGAATCCGTACTGGCAGATCCAGCAGAAGAAACGATTTCTGTTCCGGCCAGTGTGCCAGAGAGTTCTAAGACAGAGAGTAAGCCGGAAGCAACAGCGGCACCTTCAGAAGCACCTTCAGAAGCACCGAAGCCTTCAGAAACACCAGCACCAACGGAAGTACCACCAGCACCAAAGCCATCAGATCCGGCACCGAAACCTGAGAAAACATGTAAGCATGATGGTGGATTTGAATATGAGATATTGCCTGATAAAACTGATATGCATTTGAAAAGGTGTAAGAACTGCAATTATTCTGCAGAGGAAGAATGTGCGTTTAACAATGGGGTATGTAAGTTTTGCGAAAGGCAATGTGACCATAAATGGAATGCGGGAACGGGAACATGTGAAAATTGTAAAATGACATGCAGTCATGCAGAATGTGATTTGCAGCCAGTCGATTCAGAAAAACATAAGTGTGTCTGTAAGCGTTGTGGGCATGAGGAAACAGAACCCCATATTTTTTCAGAAGGCAAATGTAAATGTACGAGATGTGAAGCGGAAAGCAGTAATACTATCACCTGAAACATAATATAACTATGGATTTACGGAAAGAGGAATGTGATTCACTTGGGTTACAGGCCTCTTTTTTATGCGTCTGATATATGATAGAATGATTATCAGAGAGGCGTTACAAGATAGATATAAGGGAAAGAAATAAAATACCTATGAAAAATATCCTGGACAAAAATATGTTCTTTGCCGGATTGAAAGCAGTTATTCTTGCAAAATTCGGTGAACAGGACGGAGCTGCACTGTGGAAAAAAGCGGGAAACTACAGCATGAAGCTGATCAGAGAGAATAAAGGAGCTGTAAAGGATGCCAGAAATGTAGCATATCCCATGGCCGGCATTTATCTGGCACTGCAGGAGAAGGTTTCGAAAGAAGAGGCCTTAAAGCTTATAATGGACTATGCGCCCTCTGCCGGGGAAGCAGTGAAAGCAAAGCTGGCAGCCCTTACCGGGATCCCTGGACTGCCAAGGATCATATGGCGGAACCGGGAAGCAATCATGAGAAGCACCGGTCATGTGTGCCATTGACAAGATTTACACCACAGGGATCCGGGGAGTATGCTATCACAGGGAAAAATCGGTTGCCGAGGGGGCTGAATACTGTGATTACTATATCACAAGAAAATGATGGACAAAATTTTATAAAATGGTAAGATAGGGAGAAGTGCCATGTTTTTTATGATGGGTATTACGGATGGCAGGAAGGATTTTGATTTTACACAGACGATTATCTGTAATCTGTGTGGAAAATATGGGAGATATCAGGTTTTTATGACCTATACGGTGCTTTCCCTGTTTTTGATCCCCTGCCTGAAATGGAATAAGCATTATTACGTGCAGACAAGCTGCTGCCACGCCCTGTATGAACTGGATCCGGAGATTGGAAAAGCAATTTCCCGTGGGGAGCCTGTGGAAATACGTCAGGAACATCTGACCAGAGTAAACAGGGGAGGCTATGGTAGCTTTTATGGTGCGTATAAACATTGTCAGTGCTGTGGCTTTGAGACGGCAGAGGATTTTGAATATTGTCCCAAATGTGGAACGAGATTTTAATGGTGATAAAAGATGAAAGAGCGGTTGGACAGAAAACAGTTTTTATTATATGCCCTGAAGTTGGCATTTCCGATCATGATACAGAACCTGATCAGTACGTTGGTGAATTCAGCGGATACGATCATGCTTGGTTATGTGAGCCAGACAGCCATGGCGGCCTCGTCTCTGGCAAATCAGTATACCTTTGTGCTGTTCTGCTTTTATTATGGACTTGGGATAGGGACAAGCGTGCTCTGCGCCCAATACTTTGGAAAAGGAGACAAGCAGACAGTTGAAAGGATCATTGGACTGGCTGCCAGAGTGGCGATCCTGATCTCACTTCTGTTTTTTGCGTTTTCTTTTTTTGCGCCGGAAGCGATCATGAAGATATTTTCTGACAGTCCACAGACCATAAAGGAAGGAGCAGCTTATCTGAAGGTACTCTCCTTTTCCTTTGTGTTCATGGGATTCTCACAGGTTTTTGTGAGTGCCCTGCGTAGTGTTGGGAAGATCGTTTTTCCTTCTGCACTGTATGTGGTTTCCCTGTTAGTCAATGTGATGATGAATGCAGCCTTTATTTTCGGACTGTTTGGATTGCCAAGACTGGGTGTTGTAGGAGTAGCGCTTGGCACGGTATCGGCAAGAGCAGTGGAAGTGATCCTGTGTTTTGTGTATTCTGCAGCAGGTAAGGATATTAAATTCCGGCTGAAGAATCTGTTCAGGCGGTCAGGTGTTCTTTTTAAAGATTTTTTGAAGATAAGTGCACCGTCTGTGGTGAATGATCTGATGTGGGGAGTGGCAGCCACAACCTGTACGGCGATCCTTGGACATATCGGAGATGATATGGTAGCGGCCAATGCAGTAGCTGTCATGGTGGTCAATATGGGTGCCATTGTCTGCCGTGGCTTTTCTAATGCTACAACGATCATTGTCAGTCAGACGCTTGGTGAAAACAGGATGGAGGATACGAAGGTATATGCGAAAAGAATACTGTGGCTTACTGTGATCGTAAGTCTTCTGGGCTGCTGCGTGATCCTGGCGATCCGTCCGTTTATGGTACAGTTTTATCGTGATAAGCTGACAGAGACAGCGATATATTATCTGGGGATCATTATGATCATGACCACCTGGAGACTGGTAGGGGAAGGTATTAATACCTGTTTGATCTGCGGGTGCTTTCGTGGCGGTGGTGATGCGAAGTTCGGCATGGTAGTGGATACGGTGTTTATGTGGGGAGTATCAGTACCACTGATGGCGATTGCTGCGTATGTGCTGAAGCTGCCACCGGTATGGGTTTATTTTGTGATGACGCTGGATGAGTTTGAAAAGATGCCGGTGGTATTTGCTCATTATTTTAAATTCAAATGGATGAAAAACATTACCAGGGATCAGAAGGAGCTGGAAGGATGACTCTGCAGGTGCGGAATATGGCATTGGCAGCGAGCCGGTAATCAGTGACAGTTCTGGCCTTGCGGATAGCCTTCAGGTACTTTTCAGCACCATCGAAGCTCTGACCGAAGAATGTCCAAAGATCTTTCATTTTGTATAATGTATTCATATCACCAGACATGATGGAAAGATATCCGTCCAGAATGGTATCGTGGAAGCTTTTCAGCGTGGAGGGATCCGTATTTTCCTGACGGAGAAGTGCAGGAAGAAGCGGATTTTTCAGAAGACCACGTCCGAGCATGATCGTTTTTATGCCGGGAAGAGTCTTAAGAGTCTTTTCCTGTGTGGCAGGAGAAA
Organism: Lachnospiraceae bacterium OM04-12BH; assembly: GCA_003490145.1. Taxonomy (GTDB): domain Bacteria; phylum Bacillota; class Clostridia; order Lachnospirales; family Lachnospiraceae; genus Suilimivivens; species Suilimivivens aceti. The sequence continues at coordinate 21,335 of QULQ01000023.1, read as the reverse complement.
TAATATCACCATTATAGCAAAGAGGGCAGGAAAGCATTTCTTCTGCTCTTTTGTATGCACTGAGGTGAGGCATGCCGCCATAGCCCTCCTTCTGAAGTCTTGGATGGATGATCAGTTCTGCAATTGGGTATTTCTGATAAAGGGACAAAAGTGTTTCCCATTCAGACTCCTGTTCCATGCCGATCCTGGTCTTGATGGAAATAGACAGAGGACATCTGTTGAAGATTTCGTCAAGGAAGGCATCAAGCTCATCAGGACAGGAAAGGAAGCCGGCACCCCGCCCCTTGGCAACAACGGTTCCGGAAGGGCAGCCGAGGTTCAGATTGACAGTGTCATAGCCGTAAGAAGAAAGGTCCTGGCACAGGGAAAGAAAATCCTCTGCTTTGTTTGTCAGGATCTGGGGAATGGTACACATCCCACTGTTATGCTCCGGCAGAATATCGTTCTTTTCTCTGCTGCTCATATGACGGTTACAGAGAAAGGGTGTGAAGTATTTGTCAATACCGCCATAGTACTGATGAAAGGCATTGCGGAAAATGTAGGTGGTAAGTCCCTCCATGGGAGCCATGTAATAGTTCATAAAAGTGTTATCCTTAAGTAAGCTGTAGTTTGTACAGGGATCATTATAGTATGTTTTTTGTTGACAGGAAAGATATTCTGATGAAAAGAAGTAAGAAAAGAAAGCATGCGTGGTGTTGTGATATGCGTACCCTGATGGGAATATTGATACTCTGTCTGTTAAGCTTTACCGTGCCGGGAATACTGGAAAACGAAGAAGAGCAGCCAGCAGCTTATGAAAGCGAAGCCTATCTGCCAGATGAGGGAGGCTCAGAGAGTACCTGTATCGCAGATCCGGACAGTATTCCGGACTATTCAGGAGAAGACTATATCGTTCTGAATGGTGGAAGACCCAATTTTACGGAATGGGAGCTGAGCCATATTACCGGAGAGCATTACAGTGAGCTGGATGGACTTTCAAGGTGTGGCACAGCAGTCGCCATGCTGTCCAGGGACATGATGCCGACAGAAAAAAGAGGGGATATCGGAGAAATACGCCCTTCCGGATGGAAACAGAAGAAATACGAAGATCTGATCGATGAAAGTCCGCCCTATTTATATAATAGAAGCCACCTGATCGCCTATGCCCTGACCGGGCAGGAGGCTAATGAAAAGAATCTGATCACCGGAACCAGGTACCTGAATGCCACGACTATGCTGCCCTGGGAGGAAAGGGTCATGCGCTATCTGGATCGTACTGAGGGACATGTGCTTTACCGGGTGACTCCTTATTTTAAAGGAAGTGAGCTGGTGGCAAGAGGTGTGGAAATGGAAGCATATTCTGTGGAGGATCATGGGAAAGCGATCTGTTATCATGTTTTTCTTTATAATATACAGCCCGGCATCATTATCGATTATGCTACAGGGAAAAGTGCCGAAGAACAGGGAAAAAGCAGGGAAGAAATAGGGATAATTTCAGATAGAACAATAAGATAAAGTATGATAAAATATCATCATATGAGAAGAAGGTCATAAGAGGAAACAGCTATGGGAAGTGTGATGAAGGTGCTGACAGGGATCCTGGGGGTATTAGCAGTGATCGCCTGCCTTGCAACAATAGGAATTATCGGTTATACAGTGATCGGTGGCAGTGGGAGCCAGAAGATGGCAGACAACGTGAAGCCGGACAGTACGCAGGAGGCGGATATTACGGATGCGCCTTCCCTTGCACCAGTTCCGACGATCCTGCCGGATCAGACAGGCAGTACGGATCAGACACCGTCAGATCTTTCCGGCGATACAGAGAAGCACAGCCCTTCTACTGCAACAGATCATGTACATGATTACAAAGAGACCGTGGAGAAGAAGGCTACCTGTTATCAGGCAGGCAGGCTGAAATATACCTGTGATATCTGCGGGGATGTTTATTACGTGGATAGCCCCTCTACTGGTCATGTGGCAGAGGACAGCTGGGAAACTGTGAGAGAGGCCACTGCAGATAAGGAAGGATTAAAGGTTAAGAAATGTATTTATTGTGATGAGGTGGTAGCACAGGAGGTTGTGCCTTATAAAGGAGGCTCCGCATCGGCCGCATCCCATGTGCATGACTATATTGCTTCTGTAGAAAGAGAGCCTACCTGTGTGCTGGCAGGCCTCAGGAAATATACCTGCAGCTGCGGCAGCTTTTATACCGAGCCGATCCCGGCTATGGGACATATTGCAACAGACTGGACAGTGGCAGAAGCAGCAACAGAGAAGCAGTCGGGAACTGAGCAGAGAACCTGTACTGTCTGTGGTGTGGTACTGGACACCAGGTCTATCCCACCGGTAACACCAAGTGCATCGCCTTCGGCAACAGCTGCCGCAACGGCAGGTGCTTCAGCCGGGACAAGTGCATCGCCTTCGGCAACAGCTGCGGCAACGGCATCACCGAGTGCAACAGCATCACCAAGCGCCACACCACATGTGCATAATTACACCTCCTATGTATTACAGGAGGCCAACTGTACACAGCCGGGGATCCGGTCATATGTATGCAGCTGCGGCAGTACCTATGCAGAACAGATCCCGGTTGATCCAAATAAACACAATTACAGATCCATTGTGATCCCGCCTACAGCCACAAGCGCCGGTTATACGCTGTACCGCTGTACCAGATGCAATGACACTTATATGGATGATTATACACAGCCTACTGGTCAATAGGTAGTCTAATCCCTCCGTATCCCGCATATAAATAGGGGTACAGGAGGGATTTGTTATGTATACAGAAAAAAGCGTCAGGGAACTGGAAAAGCTGTTTACGACCAGTCTGCAGGATGGACTTAAAGAGGATGTGGCAAAGGCACGTCTTCTTGAAAATGGAGAAAACAGGATTTTAGAAGGAAAAAGGAAACCGGTTCTGCAGCTCTTTTTTGAGCAGCTGTGCGATCCTCTGATCTATATCCTGATGGCGGCTATTGTGGTGTCGCTGTTTCTGAAGGAAGCGGGAGATGCCTGTATCATTGGGGCAGTGATCCTTTTGAATGCGTGTATGGGTGTGATCCAGGAGGGAAAAGCCAGGAGGGCTATTGAAGCGCTGAAAAAGCTGACAAGCCCAAAAGCGATTGTTGTCCGGGACGGCAGGGAGCAGGAGATCGACAGTGCATTTCTGGTGCCGGGGGATATTGTCCTGCTTGACAGTGGAAGACAGGTGCCGGCAGATATCCGGCTGACAGAGACGGTAAATCTGAGGATAGAAGAAGCGGCACTGACGGGAGAATCCCTTCCTTCAGAAAAAAATGACACGGCTCTGACAGAAAAGGTGAAAAATCCGGGAGACCGGAAGAATATGGCTTATATGACCACTATGGTAACCTGCGGGAGGGGCAGGGGAGTGGTGACTGCTACCGGTATGGATACAGAGATCGGCAGGATCGCAGGCCTTATTGAGGAGAAGGGGGCAGAGCTGACACCCTTGCAGAAACGGCTTTCCGATCTTGGAAAGATACTCAGTATCGGGGCGGTGATGCTCTGTCTTCTTTTGTTTCTGGTGGCGGTTGTACAGAAGCGGAATATCGGGGAAATGCTCCTGACTGCGATCTCACTGGCAGTAGCAGCAGTGCCGGAGGGACTGCCTGCGATCGTGACGATCGTGATGGCACTCAGCGTTTCCAGGATGGTAAAGGCAGGAACCATTATCAGGAAGCTTCCTTCGGTGGAAACACTGGGGGCGGTGAACGTGGTCTGCTCGGACAAGACAGGAACACTGACGCAGAACCGGATGACAGTAAAGAAGTGCTATCTGGATGGCAGGATCGTGGATGCAGGTGATATTACCGGAAAGGGACATGAATATTTCCTGGAAAGCTGTGTTCTGTGCAATGATGCTGACCTTGAAGAGCGGATCGGAGATCCTACAGAGATTTCCCTTCTTGCCTATGCAGATGGGTATGGATACGACAGAAAAGCTTATGGGCAGAAGTACAGAAGAGTGGCGGAGAGAGCCTTTGATTCTGAGAGAAAGCGCATGACCACAGTACAGGAGCGGGAAGGGAGCCTTGTGGCATACTGCAAGGGGGCAGCAGATGGGATCCTCCTGCGGTGCAGCAGGCAGTACCGCAATGGAAGGGAACTTCCCTTTTCTGAACGGGAGAAGAAGGAGGTCATGAAGGCGGCGGAGAAAATGGCGGGTGAGGCTCTGCGGGTGCTGGCCTTTGCCATGAAGACAGAGGGGAAAACCGGCTCACAGAAGGAGCTGCTTTCCGAGGAGAACCTCACATTTCTTGGACTTACCGGTATGATCGATCCACCAAGAGAAGGTGTTAGGGAGGCAGTTCAGAGCTTCCGGCGGGCTGGTGTTAATACTGTGATGATCACAGGGGATCATGTGGATACCGCACTTGCCATTGCAAGGGAGCTGTCGATTGCAGATGTAAGGAGCCAGTGCATGACGGGGGATGAGATCGCAGCTCTTTCTGAAGGAGAATGGGAGGACAGGGTGGAAGGGATCCGCGTGTTTGCAAGGGTATCACCAGAGCATAAGGTAAGGATCGTGGAAGCCCTGCGGAAAAAGGGCAGGATCGTGGCCATGACAGGAGATGGCATTAATGATGCACCATCCCTGAAAGCGGCGGATGTAGGGATCGCCATGGGAAAGGAAGGAACGGATGTTGCCAGAAATGCAGCAGACATGGTGCTGACGGATGACAATTTCACAACCATAGAGAAGGCCATGCGGGAGGGACGTGGAATCTATGAAAATATCAGGAAAACGATCCTGTTCCTTTTATCCTCCAATTTCGGGGAGATCATGACCATGCTGGCAGCAGTCCTTGCGGGATTTCTGCCGCCTTTAAAGGCAAGCCATATTCTCTGGGTCAATCTGATCACGGATTCGCTGCCGGCGCTTGCCCTTGGAGCAGATGAAAATGATACAGAAGAGCTGATGGGACAGCCGCCAAGGAAAAGCAGGGAAAGCCTGTTTGCACAGGGAGGACTTTCCTGTATGCTCTGCTATGGGGTTGTGATCGGAAGTATCAGCCTGCTGGCATTTCTGACGGTGCCATACCGGGAGCTTCTTGTAAGGGGACTGCCGGTGAGCATTGATAATATAAGAAAGATGCTTATGGTAACCAGTGTGCTGAATAAAGCACAGACTCATGCTTTTACAGTTCTTGGCATGAGTCAGCTGATGCATGCCATCGGTATGAGGGATGTGAATAAATCCCTGTTTAGGATGAATCACCGGAACAATCCCTATATGCTGGCATCCTTTGTGGTTGGCATCCTTTTGCAGGTGATGGTGACGGAAATTCCGTACTTTGTGGAGCTGTTTGGCACAAGCCGTCTTACCCTGGAGGAATGGGGGCTTCTGCTTCTGCTGTCATCCATGCCGCTTGTGGTGCATGAACTGCTGGTGCTTTCTGCAAGGCTGTCAGGAGTACAGGAATTTCAAAAGCCTGGACAGGGCAAGAAAGAGAAAGAACAGGGCCGGGAGAAGAGAGAGTATGCATGAATGCTTCCTGAGAAGCCGTCTGCTTAAGGAGAGTCCGAGGATCAGGGACAAAAGGTGGATCGCGGAGGAAAGCAGCAGTATGACAGGGAGCGGAGGAAGATTAAGCTGATAACCGGCGCCTGCGGTAAGACTGTCAAGAGACAGGACAAGGGAGAGCAGGAAGGCTTCCTTCACAGAAAGGACAGAGGGCTTTGCATAGTTAATCCTGCGGGAAAGGGAATCGGTGGTAAAAGCTCCGGCCAGTGCTTTTTTCTGTCCGCATCTGCCGTGGCTCCTGAAGGACAGGGCATCATAGCCCTTATAAAGAGAAAGACAGAAAAAGATCAGAAAGGAAAGAAGAAGGACTGCTTTTTCCGGAAAATGCACTGAGAGAAAAACGGAGAAAAAAACAGAAAGGGTAAACATGAGACCGGAAACGAGGGCCAGAATAAGCTTTGAGGGAGCAGGGATCCTGACACCGGAACTGCCATAGGATAGCCCTGCGGTAAAGGTGTCTGCAGAAAGCGCAATGCAGAAAAGAAGAAAGGTCAGAAAAGACGAAAGCATTGTAAGTGTCCTTATAAGGTTTGCTATATTATATTCAGATATGGTATACTTTGTTATATTGTGAAGGAATTTGTAGCTTAGGAACAGATTGGAGGAAATGGCATGAGGCTGATGTTTATAGGGGCAGATCATGAGGTTACAGGGAGCTGTCATTATCTTTATGCATGTGGGAAGCATATCTTGGTGGATTACGGTATGGAGCAGGGCGTTAATGTGTTTGAAAATGCACCGCTTCCTGTGGCAGAGTCCATGATTGATTATGTACTTCTGACCCATGCACATATTGACCATTCCGGTATGCTGCCACAGCTTTCGGCGAGAGGATTTCACGGACAGATCCTGACAACAGAGGCAACTGCGGATCTTTGCAGCATCATGCTGCGCGACAGTGCGCACATCCAGATGCAGGAGGCGGACTGGAAGAACCGTAAGGCAAAGAGGAATGCCAGACAGGAGCCCTATGAACCGCCATATACAATGGAGGATGCGCAGAATGCGATCAACAGGCTTGTGCCTTGTCCCTATGGAAAGAAGATGCCTCTCTGCGATGGGATCGAGATACGGTTTACGGATGTGGGACACCTTCTTGGTTCAGCCAGTATCGAGGTATGGATCACTGAAGAGGGGGTCACGAAAAAGATCGTCTTTTCCGGGGATATCGGAAATAAAAACCAGCCATTGATCAAGGATCCGCAGAAGACGCAGGAAGCAGATTATGTTGTCATGGAATCCACCTATGGTGACAGACTGCATCCGGGAGAACGTCCTGATTATATAAGGGAACTGACCGGGATACTGAAGGAAACCTTTGATAAAGGCGGTAATGTGGTGATTCCTTCCTTTGCTGTCGGAAGAACCCAGGAGATGCTGTACTTTATCAGAAAAATAAAAGAAAACAGACTGGTGGAAGGGCATGAGGACTTCCCGGTTTATGTGGACAGTCCTCTGGCGGTAGAGGCTACCGGTATTTTTCATCAGAATGAAGCAGACTGCTTTGATGAGGAGGCCATGGAGCTGGTAAAGAAAGGGATCAATCCTATTTCTTTTTCAGGCCTCCGGCTTTCCATTACCAGTGAGGAGTCCAAGGCTATCAACTTTGACAGTACACCAAAGGTTATCATCTCAGCTTCCGGTATGTGCGATGCAGGCCGTATCCGTCATCATCTGAAGCATAATCTGTGGAGAGAGGACAGTACGATCCTGTTTGTCGGCTATCAGGCAGTGGGTACGCTTGGCAGAAGTCTTGTGGAGGGCATTGATGAAGTAAAGCTGTTTGGGGAACCTATTGCGGTACGGGCAGGTATCCGATCCCTTACGGGATTGTCCGGACACGCAGATAAAAACGGACTGATCGACTGGCTGCAGGGCTTTACGGAGAAGCCGGAGCGTGTATTTGTGGTTCATGGTGAGGACAGCGTATGTATGTCTTTTACGGAATGTCTGAAAAAGGAGTACGGATATCAGGCCTATGCTCCTTACAGCGGAACGGAATTTGATCTGCTGACCGGCGAATTTGTCTATGAGGCAGAGCCGGTGGCACTGAAGAAAAAAGCAAAGGCGGTATCCGATGTGTTTGCAAGACTTGTGGCAGCAGGCCAGAGACTTCTTTCTGTCATCCAGAAGTGTGAGGGAAGGCCGAATAAAGAGCTTGGCAAGTTTGCGGACCAGATCAATTCCCTTTGTGATAAATGGGAGAACTGAAAGGAAAATCGTGTATTATGAGTATGGCAGATAAGATATTTGTGGATATGTGCAGGGATATTCTGGAGAATGGCACCAGCACAGAGGGGGAAAAGGTAAGACCTCACTGGGAAGATGGGACACCGGCCTATACCATCAAGAAATTCGGGGTGGTAAACAGGTATGACCTTTCAAAGGAATTTCCCCTGATCACATTAAGGAGGACTGCGCTGAAAAGTGCAACGGATGAGATGCTCTGGATCTGGCAGCAGAAATCCAACAATATCCACGATCTTCACAGCCACATCTGGGATGAATGGGCCGATGAGAACGGTTCCATCGGTAAGGCCTATGGCTATCAGCTTGGTGTGAAGCATCAATATAAGGAAGGCATGATGGATCAGGTGGACAGGGTGATCTATGATCTGAAGAACAATCCGTTCAGCCGCCGGATCCTGACCAATATTTATGTGCATGAGGATCTTCATGAGATGAACCTGTATCCCTGTGCATACAGCATGACCTTCAATGTGACCCAGAAGAAGGGAGAGGATAAGCTGACACTGAATGCGATCCTGAACCAGAGATCCCAGGATGTGCTGGCGGCCAATAACTGGAATGTAGTCCAGTACGCAGTGCTTGTCCATATGCTGGCACAGGTATGTGATATGAATGCAGGGGAGCTTGTGCATGTGATCGCAGATGCCCATATTTATGACAGACATATTCCGGTCATAAAGGAGCTGATAGCAAGAGAACAGTACCCGGCTCCCACCTTTCATCTGAATCCGGAGATCAGGGATTTCTATAAATTTTCGAGAAATGATGTCAGCGTGGAAAATTATGTGACGGGAGAGCAGATCACAAATATACCGATCGCTATTTAAAAACAGAAAGAAAATGAGGATAAATACATGAATGTAATTGCAGCGGTAGATGAAAACTGGGCTATTGGAAACAGGAATGAGCTCCTTGTGAGGATTCCGGCAGATCATAAATTTTTCCGGGAAGAAACGACAGGAAAGGTCGTGATCCTTGGGCGGAAGACACTGCAGACATTTCCGGGGGGACTGCCGCTTAAGAACAGGGAGAATCTGATTCTGTCCGGAAATGAGAATTTCAAGGTGAAGGATGCAGAGGTGTTCAACAGTATCGAAGAGCTTCTCGAAAGACTGAAGGACTACGACACAGAGGATGTATATGTGATCGGCGGGGAGAGTGTTTACAGACAGCTTCTGCCTTACTGTGATACCGCACATATCACAAAGATAGACCGTGCCTATGAGGCAGATGCCTTTTTCCCAAATCTGGAGAAGGATCCGGAGTGGGAGCTGACTGGTGAGAGTGATGAGCAGGTGTATTTCGATATCACCTATCATTTTCAGAAGTATGAACGCAGAAAATAGGGAAAACCAAAGAACTATTGACTTTTTTTAGGAAAAGGATAATAATAAAAAAAATTCAATATGGTTCTACACAGGAGAGGAGCGTAACAGTATGGAAAAGAAAAATATTGATTGGGCCAATCTTGGCTTTGGCTATCTACAGACAGATTACAGATTCGTTTCCAACTATAAGAATGGTGCATGGGATGAGGGAACCCTCACAACCGATGCTAATATAGTCCTTAATGAATGTGCAGGTGTTCTGCAGTATGCACAGACTGTATTTGAAGGTCTGAAGGCATATACTACTAAGGATGGTAAGATCGTAACTTTCCGTCCCGACTTAAACGGTGAGAGACTGGAGCAGAGTGCAGCTCGTCTTGAGATGCCCATTTATCCTAAGGACAAGTTCGTTGAAGCAGTTAAGAAGACTGTTAAGGCGAATGAAGCCTTCGTGCCTCCTTATGGAAGTGGTGCTACCTTATATATCCGTCCCTATATGTTTGGCAGCAACCCTGTTATCGGTGTAAAGCCTGCTGATGAATACCAGTTCAGGATCCTGACCACACCGGTTGGTCCTTATTTCAAGGGTGGCGCTAAGCCGATCACCATCCGTGTCAGTGATTTCGACAGGGCAGCACCGCACGGAACAGGCCATATCAAGGCTGGTCTGAACTATGCAATGAGCCTTCATGCGATCGTAGATGCTCATAAGCAGGGCTATGATGAGAACGTATATCTGGATGCAGCTACCAGAACCAGGATCGAGGAGACAGGTGGGGCAAATCTTCTGTTCATTACAAAGGATGGCAAGGTAGTAACTCCCAAGTCAGACAGTATCCTGCCTTCTATCACACGTCGTTCACTGATCCAGGTTGCAAAAGAATACCTTGGACTGGAAGCAGAGGAGAGACCGGTATATCTTGATGAGATCGGAGAGTTCGCTGAGTGTGGACTTTGCGGAACAGCAGCAGTTATCTCACCGGTTGGCAAGATCGTAGATCATGGCAGGGAGATCTGCTATGGCACAGAGATGGGACCGATCACCAGGAAGCTGTATGATACATTAACAGGTATCCAGATGGGAACCATTAAGGCTCCTGAAGGATGGATCTGTGAGATTGATTAAGTAAAATAAAGAATACAAGTGATCTATGAGGCATTCAGATTTTAAGATCTGGGTGCCTTTTTCTCTTTTCAAACAGAGATCTGTTGTGTATAATAAAAGAAAGATGCGAAAATTTACGAAAGTTTCGCAATGGAGGTTTCTTATGGGAAAAGGGAAAAAAGAAAAGAAAGTTATATTTTTCAGGAAGATGAGTTTTCGGATGATCCTGGCATTTCTGGTGCCGGTTGCATTTATCCTGGTGCTTGGGGCATCCTCTTATCAGAAAGCATCTGCGCAGATCATAGAAAGCTATGAAAAATCCACACTGGGAACAATGGAGATGATGAACAGTTATTTTGCCCTTTCAGTAGATATGGTGCAGAGTACCTATAAGGATTATCTGACAGATGAAACCCTGGTGAAATATTATAAAGGGGTATTAAATATGGATTCGTCCTATGCCTATATCCCAAGGCAGTTTCAGGATACACTGGATCATGAGGTGGTTGCAAACAGTCTGATCACAAATATTTATTTCCTGTCGGACGAGCATACGTCGATCACAACAACCCAGACGAAGGAACCTGGTCTTTACTCTGCTTATATCGCAACTTCAGAAGGGGAACAGGTAGCCGGGGACCAGTACCATTATTTTTTATTTGGAAACAGGTGTGACCTGGATGAAAAGCTGAAGACAGACAGCAGTAAATATGGTGTGAGACTTGCCAAGTACTTTGTGAATACCAGGACAGTCATGCTTGTGGATATCAGTAAGGAGGTAGTAGAAAGCACACTGTCTTCGTTAGAGGGAGGAGAAGGCAGTATTGTAGGACTTGTGACGGGTGATGGCACAGAATATCTTTCTTCGGCATCACAGAAGCCGGAAGAGGGGACTGTGTTTGCGGGAAAGGATTACTTTGAAAATATCAGGTCAATGGAAGGGGAGGAAGCCCTCGAAGGAGCCTTTTATGTAGAAGAGGATAAGTATCTCTTCCTCTACACCGCGGTGGAGGGAAGAAATGCTTATATCTGCGCACTTATCCCCAAAGAAACCATTGTGGGACAGACGCGGGAGATCCAGAAGCTGTCTGTAGTCCTGACAGTTGCAGCCTGCATCGTAGCAGTACTGATGGGACTTCTTCTGGCAGGTGGCTATGGAAGGGCGATCAGAGATGTCCTGAGGAAATTAAAGAAGGTTTCCGGAGGAGATCTGACGGTAGAGATAACGACAGGAAGAAAAGATGAGTTCGGACTGCTTGCAGAAGGGGTTTCCCATATGGTAGGTCATATGAAGAAGCTGGTAACAGGTCTTAAGGATGTAGATGGGGAGATTGCAGGAGCTTCTGAAAAGATGATCAGCGCCTCCGGAAGCTTTCTGGAGACTTCAAGAGGGATCCAGGGTGAAATCGGGGAGATCAATCAGGGAGTTGCAAGGCTGGATGAAGAAGCAGCACTCTGCCAGGATCAGATGGATTCTCTTTCTGGACGTATCAGCATGGTTGGGGAGAATACCACACAGATCAGTGATCTTGCCAGAGAGGCAGAGGGTGGAATAGAAACAGGACGCAGTTCTGTTAATCATCTGAAGGAGAGCGCAGGATCCACAACCAGAATTACAGAAAAGATCATAGGAACGATAGAGAAGCTGTCCGGTCAGTCCAAGTCGATCTATAAGATCATAGAAACGATCAATGAGATCGCTGAACAGACAAATCTTCTGAGCTTAAATGCATCCATTGAAGCGGCCAGAGCCGGAGAAGCAGGTAAAGGCTTCTCAGTGGTGGCACAGGAGATCAGAAAGCTGGCAGACGAATCCGTACATTCCGCAGAAGAAATTGCAGGGATCGTATCAGAGATCGAGAGAAGCAGTCAGGAGGCAGCAGAGGTTGCGAGACAGGCAGAGAGCGTTGTGGAGGATCAGCAGAAGGCGGTAGAGCTGACTACGGAATCCTTTGACAGGATTGGAAAACAGGTTGAGGGTCTTCTGGGAGCATTGTCTGTGATCAATGAAAATGTAAAAAGCATGGAAGAAGGAAGAAATGCAACACTGGCTTCAATTTCGGCGATCAGTGCGATATCTGCACAGACAGCGGCAGGCTCCGCTAATGTAGCTCATTCAGCAGAAAGACAGCTTGCCTCTGTAGAACAGCTGGATGTGGCTGTAGAAGCATTGGAAGAAAAGGCAAATGAACTGAACCGGATTCTGCAGGAATTTGTTGTATAACTGCAGATTATGACAAATATAATGAATATTGATTTTACTTATAACAAAGAATCCTGTATAATCATAAAGTAAAGAGCTCAGAGTAAACAGAAATCCGCGGATGCGGTTTTCTACATGAAAGTGAGGATATTTTTATGGTAAAAGCAGTTGTAGGTGCTAACTGGGGTGATGAAGGCAAGGGCAAGATCACAGATATGCTTGCAGCACAGGCAGATATTATTGTCCGTTTTCAGGGTGGAGCAAATGCAGGACATACGATCGTAAATGATTACGGTAAATTTGCATTGCATACGCTTCCATCAGGTGTTTTTTATGGACATACGACCAGCGTGATCGGTAATGGTGTGGCACTGAACATCCCGATCCTGATAAACGAGATCAAGTCTATCACAGACAGGAATGTTCCGATGCCGAAGATCGTAGTTTCTGACAGGGCACAGATGGTAATGCCTTACCATATTTTATTCGACCAGTATGAAGAGGAGAGACTTGGCAAGAAGTCCTTTGGCTCCACCAAATCAGGTATCGCTCCTTTTTATTCTGATAAATATGCAAAGATCGGTTTTCAGGTCAGTGAGCTGTTTGATGAGGCGCTGCTGAAGGACAAGGTGGTAAGAATCTGTGAACAGAAGAACGTTATCTTAGAGCATCTTTATCACAAGCCGGCTCTGCAACCGGAAGAACTGCTTGCTACACTGCATGAATATAAAGAAATGATCGAGCCCTATGTATGTGATGTATCTGTATTCCTTGATAAGGCATTGAAGGAAGGAAAGACTATCCTTTTAGAGGGACAGCTTGGTACACTGAAGGATCCTGACCATGGTATTTATCCTATGGTTACCTCATCCTCTACACTGGCAGCTTATGGTGCGATCGGTGCGGGAATCCCGCCGTATGAGATCAGACAGATCGTTACGGTATGCAAGGCATATTCTTCTGCAGTCGGAGCAGGCGCGTTTGTATCCGAGATCTTCGGGGATGAGGCAGATGAGCTGAGAAGACGTGGCGGTGATGGCGGTGAATTCGGTGCTACTACAGGACGTCCCCGTCGTATGGGCTGGTTTGACTGTGTGGCTTCCAAGTATGGCTGCAGACTGCAGGGAGCAACAGATGTGGCATTTACCGTACTGGATGTACTTGGCTATCTGGATGAGATCCCGGTTTGTGTTGGCTATGATATCGATGGAGAGGTTACAACAGACTTCCCTGTTACCTATAAGCTTGAGAAGGCAAAGCCGGTACTGAAGAAACTCCCAGGATGGAAATGTGATATCAGGGGAATTAAGAAATATGAGGATCTTCCGGAGAACTGCAGAAGGTATGTTGAGTTCGTAGAAGAGCAGATCGGATATCCGATCACTATGGTCAGCAATGGACCCGGCAGAGAGGATATTATTTACAGAGAAAGTCCTCTGCAGAAATAAAGATCAGAACGTGAAGGTGCACTGCAGATCCAGTATAAGGATCTACAGTGCATTTTTTGAATAAGGACAGAGAGATGCAGAAAAAGAATTACCAGAAAATGCTGGATGAAATTCTGGCAGATAAAGAGAATTACGGAAAGAAGCTGCTGCTTCACAGCTGCTGTGCACCCTGCAGCAGTTACGTGCTGGAGTATCTGAGGGGATTCTTCAGGATCACAGTTTTTTATTATAATCCCAATATTACAGAGGAGCCGGAGTACCATAAGCGGGTAGAGGAGCAGAAGCGTCTGATCAGGGAATGGAACCGGAGGGAGGATGTGGGAAAGGAAGCTTTTCCTATTGAGATCATAGAAGGGGATTATGAGAGAGAGCTTTATTTTGAAAGAATAAAAGGACTGGAAGCCTGCAGAGAGGGAGGAGAGCGCTGCTTTGCCTGCTTTCTGCTCAGACTTGAAAGAACAGCGGCACTTGGAAAAGAAGAGGGAGCAGATTATTTCACAACAACGCTGACCATCAGCCCTTTGAAAAATGCACAGAAGATCAATGAGATCGGGGAGCAGCTTGCAAAGGAATATGGGATTTCCTTTTTGCCTTCCGATTTTAAAAAGAAAAATGGATACAAGCGGTCAGTAGAGCTGTCGGAAGAATACGGACTGTACAGGCAGGATTACTGTGGATGTATTTTTTCAAGGATGGAACGGGAAGAAAAAAAGCGTTCTTGTGAAAAAGCGTAAAGAATGCTAATATAAAAACAGTATGAACCGGAGGCATGGAAATGCGGACGGGAGAAAGGCATGGGATTAAGATAATGAAGAAATTTCTGGATCTGATATCGGAGGAGATCATGCAGGCATTTGAGGATGCCGGCTATGACAGAGAGCTTGGAAGGGTAACTCTTTCAAACCGCCCCGATCTTTGTGAATATCAGTGTAATGGAGCAATGGCAGGTGCCAAGAAGTATAAGAAGGCACCGATCATGATCGCCGGGGATGTGGCAGCGAAAGCGGAAGACAGTGAGCTGCTTGCAGAGGTGGCGGCCGTAGCTCCCGGGTTTTTAAATATCAAGGTGAAGGAATCCGCTGTTAGTGATTATCTGAAGAAAATGGCAGAAAGTGAAAGGTTTGGCCTGGAGCCCCCGGCAAAGAAGGAAAAGATCGTAATGGATTATGGCGGACCTAATGTTGCGAAGCCGCTTCATGTGGGACATCTTCGTTCAGCTGTCATCGGAGAAAGTATCAAGAGAATTGCCAGATATGCCGGTCACGAGGTGATCAGTGATATCCATCTTGGTGACTGGGGTCTGCAGATGGGGCTGATCATTACAGAACTGAAGGAACGGAAACCGGAGCTTGTATATTTTGATGAGAATTATACGGGAGAATATCCTGAAGAAGCACCTTTTACAATTTCAGAGCTGGAGGAGATCTATCCGACAGCAAGTGGTAAATCCAAAGAGGATCCGGCCTACAAGGAAAAGGCCATGGAGGCAACCTACAGGCTGCAGAACGGAGTGAGAGGATACAGGGCCCTCTGGGAGCATATCATAAAAGTGTCTGTCACTGACCTTAAGAGAAATTATCAGAACCTGAATGTGGAATTTGATCTCTGGAAAGGTGAATCTGATGTCCATACCGTGATTCCGGGTATGGTGGAATACATGAAAAAAGAAGGCTATGCACATATGAGCGAGGGTGCGCTTGTCGTGGATGTCAAAGAAGACACCGATACCAAAGAGATCCCGCCCTGTATGATCCTGAAATCAGATGGTGCATCTCTTTATAATACGACAGACCTTGCTACCATTATGGAAAGAATGGAAAAGCTCCATCCGGATGAGATCATTTATGTGGTAGACAAAAGACAGGATCTTTATTTTGAACAGGTATTCCGCTGCGCAAGAAAGACAAAGCTGGTAGATAAGGATACGAAGCTGAAGTTCCTTGGTTTTGGAACTATGAATGGCAAGGATGGCAAGCCCTTTAAGACAAGAGAGGGTGGTGTCATGCGTCTGGAAACACTGATCTCTGAGATTAATGAAGAGATGTACAGGAAGATCACAGACAACAGGGAAGTGCCGGAGGCAGAGGCGAGGGAAACAGCGAAGGTGGTAGCGCTTTCAGCGATCAAGTATGGTGATCTTTCCAATCAGGCATCCAAGGATTATATCTTTGATATTGACAAGTTTACCTCCTTCGAGGGAGACACAGGTCCCTACATCCTTTATACGATCGTCAGGATCAAATCTATTCTGAATAAGTATAAGGAGCAGGGCGGGAGACTGGAAAATGCGGTTCTGCAGGAGGCAGTCAGTGAATCCGAGAAGGCACTGATGCTGCAGATCACAAGGTTTAGCGCAATGATGGAAAATGCCTTTGAGGAGACAGCACCTCATAAGGTGTGTGCTTATATCTATGAGCTGGCCAATGATTTCAACAGATTTTATCATGAAACAAAGATCCTCTCAGAAGAGGATGAAAAAAAGAAGTCAGGATTTATCGCACTTCTTGTCCTGACAAGAGATATTCTGGAAACCTGTATCGATGTGCTTGGCTTCTCAGCACCGGAGAGAATGTAGGTGACATCTGAGGGAGGAAACAGAAGGTACATTCCATGTATAAGTCAGTTACAGATAAATTTTCCGCACGGAAGACTTTTATAGTCTTCCGTTGCAGGGAGAGAAGAACCATTCCAGAATGAGAAAATTTGAAATGAGGAATTTGCAGCTTGCCGGTTTACAGAAAAAGGAGATAATGCTATAATATAGCAAGTGCAGGAGAAGTCAGACGATTGTGAAGCACTGGCATATGAGTTTTTAAATATTTTATATTCCGCAGATATAGTTCATCGGTAGAACACCAGCTTCCCAAGCTGGGGAGGCGGGTTCGATTCCCGTTATCTGCTCTTAAAAGCCCGGAGGTATGATAGAATTGTACTTTCCGGGCTTTAGTGATACTCAAATGATACTAAAAATATGAATTACCTTTGCAGATCTGCTGTAATTTGTCTGTTACATCGGACTGCTTTGACGGAAACAGGTGAGAATATATATTCAATGTCGTTGATACACTTTCGTGCCCCAGTCGTTCTGATACCAGCAAAGCAGAAAATCCTATATCGATCAGAAGGGATGCATTGCTGTGCCTTATGTCATGCAGCCTGATCCGTTTAATGCCGGCGATCTCGGTATGGGTTTCCAGAGTCCTGGCATAGGAAGAATGTGAAAGCAGGAACAGCCTTGCGTCTGGTAAAGGATGGTATATATGGGATTCATACTCTTTGATCCGGGCTACAAGGAAATTTGGCAGCAGGATAACCCTGTTGGCTTTTGCCGTCTTGGGAGTGGTTGTGATGCCTTTCCCGTTGATCAGATGATATGTTTTATTCACTGACAGGGTATGCTGCTCCAGGTCAATATCTGCAACCGTAAGAGCCTCCAATTCACCGATCCGCAGACCACAGAAGTACAGGATCAGGAAAGCGGTATAGTATGGATCATCCTTTTCAAAAGTCTGTATGAAGCGGTCAAATTCGTCCTTTGTCCAGAATGAAAGGCTTTTCTGCTTCTTACCAACGGCATTACCGGCAATAACACAGGGATTTACAGACAGGCCATAGAACCGGATCGCAAAATTGAAAATACTGGATAATTCTGTGACAAGATTTTGCATATATCCGGGAGAAAGGGGCTTTCCAGTCTGCCCTGTTGCTTCCTTCAGATCAGATTGCCACTTCCGTATGTCCTTTGCGTCAATAGAATTAAGTGGCTGCCTGTTGAAGTATGGCAGGATCCAGGTATCTATCCGGTTTTTCTTTGTTTCGTAGGTGATCAGCTTACAGTGTGCCTTTTTGTCCTCTAGATACAGATCAGCAAGGACCCGGAAGGGCATGGAGGGTTGTGCAGACTGCTTGGACAGAAAGTCCTGTTCCCACTCCTTGGCTTCCCGCTGCAGCTTAAAGCCACGCTTCATTTTCTGCTTTTTGGCACCGGTATAGTCGGTGTAATAGGTTTTTACATAAAAAGTATTTCGTTCTTCGTCCTTAAATACTGGCATTTGTTTTCCCTCTTTCCATGTGCTGGCGGCGGTATGGTAAAAGAGAAAAATAAAATTGCATATGTTATTATTTCGATTTCCTGTTGCTTAACGGGGGAAGGGTGGTATACTATACTTAACAAGAGAACCGAAAGCTAGATGAAGCCTAGCCGCCGGCAGAGTAAATTGTAATAAATAAGCGCCTTACTTTACCAGAGCGAGGGCGCTTATTTACGTTTTATAAGAGTTACAACAAGAGTTATAACAGCGCAAAGCATAATTACAAACTGGATCAGATCCTGATATGTAACCATTGGCACCAGCTCCTTCCGTATAACGTCCGGCAGCTGACATATCGCCCCTTCGGTTCCCTTGGTAAGTATAGTATTGTCAATGTGCACGTGGAAGCCCTTTGCAGAGCATTTTTGCCTGCAATGGTAAAACTTACCAGTGCAGTCTGTAAAGTGGCTATCTGAGCACGTCAGCCCCATTCAACAGGGTGTAAGCCTGGGTTACGTCCTAAAATGTTGGGTCAAAATCGTCACCTATCTCTGGTGGTTCATTTTTTTTGAGGTTGCTTTCATGGGATCTTTTTCAATAAATCGCCCATTTATTAGGTTTAACATTTCAGTTGCTAAATGAAGATCAGCTTGCTTCACTTCCATTGATGCATCAAATAGTTGTTTGTGTTCAGGGTTATAATATAGAAATTCCCCTAATTCATGGGTATATTCATCTATCTCATCATGAAACGTTGTCATATCACATAAACTTTCTTCCTTATCGCTCATTCCCATTAGATAATTTATAGAAACACCATATATATCTGCAATTTTTAAAATAGTATCTAAATTAGGTTCCCGTTTCCCATTTTCCCAATTGTAAATAGCATTTTGAGATACGTTTAATAAGTGAGCTAATGTGCTTTGAGTATGACCATGTTTTTTTCTTAATGCTTTTAGTTTCTCAGAAAAATCCAATGTTACCACCTCCATATCTACAAAGAAGATAATAGCAAATTGGTGTTTTCTTTGCAATATACTATTGACAATATAGCAATACGGTGTTAATGTGTCAATAGAAAACACCAAAAAGGTGTTCTAAAGGAGGTGAAAAAATGAAACTGGACAGAGATAAGGTAGATATTGCAATGGCTCGTAAAAAAATGACAATCATACAGCTTGCTGATGTTTATGGTGTAAGTCGGGCAAGGATGAATGTTATTCTTAACAGTCAAGTCGTCACACCAGCTTGCGCAGGAAGAGTTGCGGAAGCGCTGGAAGTTGATGTAACAGAAATCATATCAAATTAAGAGCCTGGCGGCGGTATGGTAGGAGAGAAAGGAGAGTGAAAGCATGGCAAAGCTAACACCTGTAAAGGCAATACGTAAGAAATGCCTTGACTGCTGCTGTGGATCCAGCAAGGAAGTAAGGCTATGTAGTGTAAAAACGTGTGCCCTTTACGGCTATAGAGAGGGACACAGACCCAAAGACGGAGAATTTACCACCGAAGATACTTCAATGGAAAAATGCTAAGCTACGTGGCACTTTTTTAGCAAGAAAGGGTATATGAAAGCATGATCTACGAAATCAGATATTCGGATGGAAGGTGCAACAGCCGTACAAACGGAAGTAAGGATCTTATCAAGCGTCTTGCACTGCTTAAAGACGAGCATATAGCGGACATCAGAAAGCTGTATAAGAGCGGTGTATCTGATTCAGTGATGGAAAAGTATGAAAAGTATACAGGGAGGTGAGAGCATGAGCAGACAGACATACAGTGCAAAGGAGCTTGGAGAGGCTCTTGGGGTATCAGAAAGCAAGGCCTATGAGTATATCCGGCAGATGAACGCAGAATTGAAGGAGAAAGGCTTTATGACCGTCCGGGGTAAGGTGCCTATAGCCTATGCAAATGAGAGGTTCTTCGGTGGACTGGCACAGGGAGAAGCCAATGCTTAATTGTGAGTGGATTGATTTTGATGCTGATCTTACAGAGCAGCTCATAAAGAGGATATATGCAAACAGCCTATATGATCCACAGTTTCTTGCAGATGTGCTGGCAGAATATGAGAAGCGTGGCAGGGACCGGGTCAGGTGCGTATATCAAATATGGATTAGTCTGTATGAATGGCAGCGTGATCAGGAGCTGAAGCCAGTGGCCAGAGAGATTGCAAGAAAGATTGATACAGAATATGAAAGGAAGGTGAAGGAATACGAATGGAAGAAAAAGAGGACTATCTGCAACAGTACACAGCAGAACAATTGCTTGATGCAGCAGAAAGAAAAATTGTTGTAACTGCGGAAGCATCTGCAATAAGTCTTATATGTATGGAGGATGTTGCAGAAGAGGATTTGAAATGGCTCTATTGTCCTTATATTCCGAGGGGAAAAGTAACATTATGTTCTGCCAATCCCGGATCCGGTAAAACATGGGTAATGTGTTATGCTGTGGCGTGCGTCAGCACAGGAAAACAGTTTTTTGATGTAACTCCTTTCTATTCGTGCCCTGAAAAAACAATATACATTACAGCAGAGGATGGACTGGGTGATACTATAAAAAAACGTTTGCGAATATGCGGAGCCAATATGAAAAATGTATATTCTGTGATTGATCCTAAGGCAGAGTTATCATTTGAAAATCCAAAGTTGGAGGAAATTATAAAGGAGGTACGACCAGCTTTGGTAGTAATGGATCCTATTCAAGCTTACATAGGAGCAAATGTTGAAATGAATGCAGCTAATAAGACCAGACCGGTGATGACAAGGCTTGCTCAATTGGCTGAAAAATACGATGTTGCAATTGTATTGGTGTGTCATATTAACAAAAACGAAAAAGGATCCTCAATAACAAGGACCATTGGTTCTATGGATATTCCTGGAATTGCAAGAAGTATGCTTGCTGTTGGTAATGTTCCGAATGAGGAATTTCAAAAGTATATGAGTCACGAAAAAAGCAGTAATTCACAAAGAGGAAAGACAAAACTGTTTCATATAGATCCAGATCATGGTGGAATAGTGATTGATGGTGAAAGTGATTTATCGATGGATGAGTATAACTCACTGCGGAATAGTGACCATAGAAAAAATACAGAGATTGAAGCAGCAAAGCTATTTCTTCTAAACAATATACCGGAGGGAAAGCGACTTGCCAGTGAGTTACGCAATCTGGGAGAAGCAAACGGATTTTCTTATGATACATTGAACAGGGCAAGAAAAGAACTGAATATAAGGAGTGACAAAGATGGATTTGGAGGAAAATGCTACTGGATAAAACCGACTGCCCCAAGCGACACCGAATAGTTGCAAAATATGATAAAAAATATAGTATTTATAAGGGGTTATTCATACTTTGAAAGTTGCAAAGTATGAGTAAGTTGCAAAGTATAAAATGTACCCTATAGATTAGACAGCTTGAGTTTTTAAAACCCTTACCATTAGACA
>QULQ01000022.1 GCA_003490145.1 Lachnospiraceae bacterium OM04-12BH | reverse complement strand
GCATTCCATTCTTTTTCCCAGTAAGCAAAATAAATACCATATTTCATAAGTCTATTCTCCTATCTCGATTTTTTCATAGGCATCCCAGAATGCCTGGTCATTCTTTAAACGTTTTACACAGCCAAATACATTTGTAGTGCTAACAACAAAGGAAGAAAGCTTCTGGTAATCTGTATTAATGCATTCAAAGGAACCTTCCTTCTGGAAATAAGAAACTACATCATATAAGGTTTTTGCTGCCAGAGGAATATCAATATGGGAGAGGCACCAGATCACCCATCCGCTGGCAGTTGCCCAGTAAGCACCGTTTTGGTATTCCTCCGGCAGAATCTCGATCAATAATCTGTTCCAGTATTCGCCGTCCGGTAAATGACGTATCTGTCCATACATTACATATTTATCATAATTTGCTTTGAGGAAATGGAGAATATCATTCCTGTATTCCTCAAGGCACGGGAAATTAATATATAACATATATGCCATTCCCCAGATATCAATCTGTGCACAGTCCCCGGTTGCGGCATAAAACGCATGGGAAGCCGGATGATATAAAAGATGAATGGCAGCTTCTACGGCGTGACAGCGCTGCAGGTATTTTTCCTTTTTTTTCGGTGACTGTGACATTTCTGACATATGCAGACAGGCGCGCCAGTACAGAAGGCTTTCCATATAAAGAGAACCGGTTTTGGCTACGGTATCTGTAAAGCCATATGGAGAATGCGGACGCTGAGGGTCATTGTATACGAGCCCATTTTCGTCTAAGGGTATGATTTCAAGTCCCTTCTGTAAATAAGGCTCCCAGTTGTCAAATAATTTCTGGAACTCCTCTGCATCCAGCCTTGCCATTAAGGAATGGACAGTAAATACCAGGAAGGGTGTATTATCAAGGTTTGCCTCACCTATGGGATGTCCGACAACACCGGCAGCGTAAGCAGTGACCCCATCTTCATAGACACGATCCGGCATCCATCCATCCTCACGCCGGTGATCGATCGCAAACTGGATACAGCCTGTGATCTCTGCATTGGAAATACTTTCTCCGGCATATTCTGTCATATAGGAGAAATCCCGGAGCCATAGGGCGTTATAGCTGGAAACGCCGTCCGGTGTAAAAATAGTTGTCCCATCAGGTGTCACAACCTTACAGTTGTTTAATAGAAGAGCAGAGCTCTCTGCTAAAAAATCAGTAGTCTGGGTTATACATTTATTCATGCTAACAACGTATCCTTTCTAAAATTATCATTTATTTGCCCTTCGAGTATAACATAAAGGAAAAATAATTTAAACTATTTTTGTAAAAATCTTTTATAAAATATTTCTATAAATATACTTTACAAAACCAAAGGGTGATGTTATGATGAGAAACACAAGGGGGAATTGTAAATGAAAAATACGACACGGGTTCTGAAAGAAGCGAATAAATATCTGATCATGCAGACTATCCTTCAGTATCAGCCACTAACGATAGAAGAGATCGTACGCAGAACGATGGTCAGCCGGCCTACTGTTCTTGAGGTGATCAAGGAGCTGCAGGAGAATAATTATATTATCAAGGAAGGACAGGTTAAGAGCACGGGTGGAAGACCTGCGGATCTGATACTGATCAATGCAGAAGCCTGTTATGCAATAGGTGTGGATCTGGAGTTTCCTATCCATACGACCAGACTTGCAGTAACAAATGCAGCCAGAGAAATTGTCGGCTCGAAAGAAATCCACTTTGAGGATGATGCAGATGCCGAAATGATCATGAAGAGTCTGATTGATGAAATTGACAGCATGGTAAGGCAGACCGGTATCAGCATGGATCAGGTGGCAGGCATTGGACTCGGGCTTCCTGGAAATGTTGATGAACCAAACGGGATTTCTATTCATATCGAACGTATCAGAAACTGGGATGATATCCACGTCAGGGATATCTTAGAGGAGAAATTCCATGTGCCCGTATATATCAAAAATGATGTCCATCTGCTGGCTGAGGCAGAACGCGAAAAATATATGTCATCTGATGTACAGGATTTTCTTTATATCGGACTTCGCTCCGGTATAGGAAGTGCTATTTTCTACCACGGACATGCACTGGACGGACGTCAGGGCAATGCAGGCTTTATCGGACATACGACGGTCAATCCGGAAGGCCCCCTGTGCTCCTGCGGAAGACATGGATGTCTGGATGCATTTGCAAGTGAGATAGCAATGAACAAAGAATATAAAGCGCGGTGCATTAAGGCGGGAACCTATAATGCGGAAGAAGAAAGGCACCGGACAGTGCTGGATTTCATTGACAAGGCAGAAAAGGGAGAGGAAATCAGCTTCCAGATATTGAAGCAGTCTGCTTTTTATATTGGAATTGCTGTCGCAAATATGATCAAGACACTGGAGGTTACGACAGTGATCATTGGTGGATATCCTCAGATTAAGGACAGTGAATTCATAAAAGAGATTAAAGAAACGGCAAGGCAGTATATGATGAGAGGGTATGAAAATGAAATTGATATCCGGGTTGGCTCATTAAAACAGGAGGAATATCCCTTAGGGGCATGCTGTCATGTGTTAAGTAATATTTTTGAAAAGCCAAAGCTTTCGCTGAAGGTGTAACAAAGTGCGGTATTCCGCAAGGAAATTATATAAATATACTTTACTAGGAGGTAAAATGATGAAAAAGAAAGTAGTATCAGTGATTCTGGCTGTTGCTATGACAGCTTCATTATTAGCTGGGTGTGGCACAAATAATGGAAACTCAGCAGCTGGGGAAGAGAGTACAGAAACAGAAGGTACAGAAAGTACAGAGGAGACTGCAGAAGAAAGCACAGAAGAGACTGCTGCATCCGGTGAGGATGTAACACTGGAGTTCCTTTCCTGCAAGATCGAGGATGCACCAAAGGCTGCATTTGACGAGATCATCGCTAATTTTGAAGCAGCAAATCCGGGTGTGAAAATTGAGGTGCAGAGCATGAACTCTGATAATCTTAAGACAACCCTGCGTTCCAGGGCTGCTTCCGGAGATATGCCTGACATTGTTACATGGATGAAGGAGATTGACAAGGATTATTTACTGGATTTATCCGGTGAGGACTTCTTATCAAATATTAATGCAGATACTCTTGCGGGAGCAAATAAGATTTATGATGAAGGCACCTATGCAATGCCGCTGGATAATGGATGGATCGGACTTTTCTATAATAAAGATGTTTTAGCTGCAAACGATATTGAAGTACCCACTACTTATTCTGAATTAGTAGCTGCCTGTGATAAGCTTCAGGCAAATGGGATAACTCCTTTCGCATCAAGCTTGAGTGACCTGAGTGTACCTTATATTGCACTGATCGGTCTGTTCGCTGAGAATGTATATGCCAATAACCCGGACTGGAGTGCAGAGCGAGATGCCGGTGAGCATACATTTGTTGATGATGAAGGCTGGAAGAAGTCCTTCGATCAGTTAAAGGATGTAGTTTACAAATATTGTGATCCCGATAATGCTTACAATCTTTCCTATGATGATTGTGCAGCAAACTTTGCAAACGGTGAAAATGCTTTCTACTTTGAAGGCTCATGGGCACTGTCCAGCGTCAGAGGTGTAAAGAGTGATGCCAATATTGGAATTATGGCATTCCCGGTTAATGATACTCCGAATGATAGCGCATTATTATGCTTCCCCGATACATCCCTTTCTATCTGCAAGGATTCTGAAAATGCAGATGTTGCCAAGAAGTTCCTGGCTTACATGGCAAGCGAAGAGGCAGGTACGATCTGGGCAGAAAAGTGTGCGGTTTCTTCAGCAATCAATGGCGTAAATGTAGATTATGATCCTGTTGCAGCTGATATTAATTCCTATATCTCAGCTGGTAAGATCACTCCTTTAGGAGACAGAGTATTAAGAACGACATTTACAGATAAGCTTTGGGAGATTTTCTCTTACTATATGTTAGGAGAAAATGACTGGAATACCTTGGCTTCTACCCTGGATGAATACTGGGATAAGGCCTATGCAGAACAGCAGTAAGCAGTAAAAGATAATCCAGGAGCCATTATATCAGGAACATTTGGTATGATGGCTCCAATTTTCCTACAGGATGTGAAAAGCATATGAATAAAAAAAGAAGAGAAGCTCTATTTTATATTTGCCTGTTATTGCCAGCAATGATATTATTTGTTTTATTCTTTATTATTCCGGTAGCTCAAAGCTTCTGGCTTTCCTTTACTAATTCTTATGGAATGAAGCAGGAATATGATTTTATCTGGTTTGATAATTATAAAGAAGCATTTACAGATAAAACGTTTACACAAACCATAGCAAACACCCTGAGCTATACATTGATCGCTGTGATTGCAGGTAATCTTGTATCTATTATACTGGCGTTTTTACTGGATTCGAAGCTGAAGGCTAAAAACTTTTTCAGGACGATATTTTTTATACCGAATACCATGAGTCTGCTCGTAGTAGGATATATCTGGTATTTTGTATATACAAAGGTTCTGCCGGAAATTACAAAGGCAATATCAGGTCAGTCTGTGGCACTGCTTGGCAATAAATCACTGGTCATACTGGCGCTGGCAATAGTCGGGATCTGGAATGTGGCAGGCTATTATATGGTAATATACATTGCTGGTCTACAGAGCATATCGGAGGATCTGATCGAAGCAGCAGAGATAGACGGTGCAGGAACATGGAAAACAATCTGGTATATAAAGCTTCCTATTCTGGCACCTACGATCATGACCTGTCTGATCCTGTCTGTGGCAGCCCATATGAAGGTGTTTGAGCTTCCCTATACAATGACGTCAGGAGGACCTGTAGGAGCTTCCAGTACCATGGTGTACAAAATATATACAACAGCATTTGGTGCCGGACGTAATGGATATGCATCTGCACAATCGATTATCCTGTTCCTTATTATCGCAAGTATTTCACTTGTGCTGAATGCAGTTATGAAGAAAAAGGAGGAGCAGTTATCATGAGAAAAGAGAGAAATATTCTGCTTGTGATCATGAAATATATCGTCACAGTAATATTTGCCCTGATATTTGCTTCTCCGTTACTTCTGGTGCTTATCAATTCCTTTAAAACAAAGGGGGAGATCAGTTCCTCGGCTCTGGCTCTGCCGCAGGCATGGAACTTCGATAACTACATCACCATTATTACAGAGAGTAATTTTGTGTCCTCCTTCCTGACCAGTATTTTTACAGTAATAGTAACAACCTCCCTGACTGTTCTGATAGCTGCTATTACCGGCTATGCACTGGCAAGATGGAATTCAAGATTATCAACGATCATTATGCTTGTTATTATGACAACGCTTTTTGTTCCGTTTCAGGTATATATGGTAGCGCTGATCGTTGTTGTACGGAAGATACATCTGGTAGGAAACTTATTTGGTTTAATACTTGTATATCTGGCTCTTGGTATGCCGGTACCTATCTTTCTGTGCAGAAGCTATTGCATCGGTCTGCCGAAAGAGCTGGAGGAATCCGCAATTATTGATGGCTGCTCCAGAACAAAGATGCTTTACAAGATCGTATTACCCTTAATGCGTCCGATTCTTGCAACCGTAGCTGTTCTGAATGCATTATGGGTATGGGGAGAATTTCTGGTGGCATTTCTGGTATATGGAAATGGAAAGCCTATGACACTGCCGCTTTCACAGCAGTACTTTTATGGAACATACAGTAATCAGTGGAACCTGATCTTAGCCAATTTCGTTATTTCCAGCATCCCTATTATTCTTTTCTATATCCTGATGCAGAAAAATATAGTAAAGGGAATAGCTGCCGGTGCCGTAAAGGGTTAGAGAATCATACAAATGAGGAGATATTATGCGAATTGTGGACTGGAGGCAGGCGGAACCAAGATGGTCTGCGCTGGAAGCAGATAAGAAGGCTGTTTAGTAAAAATTACAACACCAGAATCGCCAGTATTTATCAGAAGTTTTCGAATACCGCTGTTTCATACAGCGGTATTTTTTTCTGGTAAATGCCTAGCGTTTTGAATATTTATAAAAGGTCTTGCAAATCCTTTGTGAATACGCAAAAATACATTTATGGATAAAATGCAGGTGAGGATATGAAGATGGAGCATTTATTGAAGATACCCTGTACAGCTATGCCTTTTGTAAGTGAAGCAGATTATAGTGTGACGTTGGCACCGATGATCCATGCGGATCGGACAGCGCCATTTCATGTGGCAATTTATTTATTACAGGGAAGCATGGAGATTATAGAGGACGGGATTCCTTATAGAATTATGCCGGATCAGGTTTTTTTCCTGAAAAGTGGTATTCATCATTGGGGGAATAGATCATTTGAAATAGGATCATCCTGGTATTATGCGCATTTTTATTGTGATGCTCCCTCATCCTGTATGGAGGAGCTTCCAAGAGGGATTTATTATGATGAAAGGATAAGCCTTAAGCCTTCTGAGAAGGATCGGTATTTCATTACTCTCCCCAAATTAATAAATTGTGAAGAGAAGACACAAATAAAGAGAAACTTTGAGAAAATGATAGAAGCTCATATTCATGGGAATATTCCCCAGACGTCCATCCGTCTGTGGCAGATTTTCCTGGAATGTGCACAGAATGCACAGGATGATAAGGTGAGTAACGGTTATGCGGAGCAGATACAGAATTATGTGAGACAGCATTATATAGATGGATTTACCTCTGCACAGATTCAGGAAGCCTGTGGCTTGTCCTATAAATATGCAGGAACCCTGTTTAAGGAAGTGACCGGACAAACCATTAAGGAATATCAGTGTACACTAAGATTACGAAAAGCAGAACAGCTGCTGAAGGAAACCAATAAATCCATTACAGAAATTGCGCAATTGACAGGATTTTCGGACGTGTTTTACTTTAGCAAAATATTTCATAGAAAGAAAGGATGCCCACCCGGTGAATATCGGAAAACATATATACCCGGTATCTAGGAAAGCAGGTCGGAAAAGCTCCCGTAATTTGAGGCATGTTATGGTAAAATCGGAAAAAAGTACAAATTATAAAGATTTTATTCCATTTTAAATTATGTAATAGAGGATTATTATACATAATATAGGAAGCAGGCAGAGCCGCCTGCTGAAAGAAACATGAATCAGATGGAGGGTATGTAATGGGTGATTTGCAATTAGTAAAGAAGTTTAAGGTAAATGATGGTTTTTTTGGCAGATATGAAAAGCTGGTCAAAGATGTAGTGCTTCCTTATCAGGAGAAGGCACTTAATGACCAGATTGAAGGTGCGGACAAAAGTCACTGTATTGAGAATTTCCGTATGGCTGCAGAGAAGCTGAAGACCGGAAAGTGTGATGGTGAGTTTTATGGTATGGTATTTCAGGACAGTGACGTAGCAAAATGGTTAGAGGGCGTGGCCTACTCTTTGACACAGTATCCGGATGCTGAACTGGAAAGACGCTGTGATGAAATTATCGATCTGATTGGCGAGGCACAGCAGGAAGACGGATATCTGAACACTTACTTTACCGTAAAGGCTCCGGAGAAAAGATGGACCAATTTGCAGGAAGCACATGAATTATATTGCGCAGGACATATGATGGAAGCTGCCGTTGCATACGCTGAGTGTACCGGTAAGGTTAAATTGTTAGATATTATGTGTGGTATGGCAGACCATATTTACAAACGTTTTATTGAAGATGGAGCAGAAGGATATCCGGGACATCCGGAGATAGAGCTGGCATTATTACGCATGTATCGCTGCACTAAGAAAGAGAAATATAAGGAATTAGCACTTCATTTTATTAACGTGAGAGGTGTAGACAGTGATTATTTCTGCAAAGAAAAGGAAAGAAGAAAATGGACAGTATGGGGTGCTGATCCGGAGGACAAAGAATGCATGCAGTGTAATGCTCCGGTCAGGGAACAGAAGAAAGCTACCGGGCATGCAGTAAGAGCGGTATATTTATATACCGGAATGGCAGACGCAGCAATGGAAAATGGCGATACAACATTGACAGAGGCCTGCAAGACTCTCTGGAACAATATTACCCAGTGCAGAATGTATGTAACAGGTGGTATCGGTTCTGCTTATGAAGGTGAAGCTTTTACAGAAGACTATCATCTGCCAAACGATACAGCTTATGCGGAAACCTGTGCCGCAATCGGTTTGATTTTCTTTGCCAATAAAATGCTCTATCTGGAAAGAAATCGAAAATATGCTGATATAATGGAGCGGGCATTATATAATGGTGTGCTGGCAGGAATGCAGTTAGATGGAACCAGGTTTTTCTATGTCAATCCATTGGAGACCTTACCCGGTATTTCAGGGGAAGCAAAGACCCACAAGCATGCTCTTCCTGTAAGACCCAAATGGTTTGCCTGTGCATGCTGTCCGCCTAATGTGGCAAGAATGTTATCCTCTGTTTCTGAATATGCATGGCATTTGACCCAGGATACGTTGTTTTCTAATTTATATATTGATGGTACATTAGATTTAACAGAGAATTTTGGTGGTAAAATAATCTTAGAGACAGCCTACCCGTACAATCATGTTGTTAGCTATAAATTTGCACCGGTAAAGGAAACTATGTACGTACCTTTAGCAATTCGTATTCCGGCATGGAGCGGGAACACGAAAATTCTTTTGAACGGAAAGCCTGCAGAGTATGAAATGAAAGCGGGCTATGCATATATATCTGGAGAATACCGGGCAGAAGATATCATAACAATAGAGCTGGATATGGAAGTGAAAAGAGTATATACAAGCAGCCGGGTGGCAGCTAATACAGGGAAAGCAGCACTGCAGAGGGGACCGCTTGTTTATTGTGCTGAGGGTGTGGATAACGAAAATGACGTACTATCGCTAAGCCTGAAAAAAGACGGAAAAATAACGCTTAGCGAATATATGCCGGATAAATTATGCGGTATTCAGGAATTGTATGCAGAAGGCTATCGGAAAGTCGTCAGTGATGACCTTTATAGCTATGATGCACCGGTAACAAAAGAATGTCAGATTACCTTGGTGCCATATTATAGTTGGGGTAATCGCGGATTGAACCAGATGAGGGTATGGATTCCCATCAGCTGACAGAATAATTTAATTGATACAGAAAAAGGGATATTATTTTCATTTGAGAAAATAATATCCCTTGAATTATTTCGTATAGATTTTCCGGTATTCCTTTGGTGTAACACCAACGATCTGATGGAAGCGCTTAATAAAATATTTGGGTTCTGAGTATCCAATGTCAGAACAGATCTCATATATTTTTTTGTTGGTATTGATAAGCAATTCTTTTGCGCGCTGCATTCGTATAAATGTTAAATATTCAATAATGGTCTGACCGGTTGTAGAACTGAAAATATTGCTGAGAGACGAATAGTTTATACCAAAAACATCACCTAGATCTGAAAGTGTCAGGTTTTCACTTATATGATCAGAAAGATAGTTCTGTACTTGTTCAACAAGAAAAGTATTTGTGCTGTTTGTCTGTTCGGCTATTTTTTCAAAAATATTATCAATCATAGCTAAGAGTGTATTTTCAATATCTTCGAGACAATAAAAATTATAAAGAAATTGAAGGTTTTCTGTATAATCAATATAGTACGAGGAAGGTACTTTCTTGTCGTTACAGTACTGGATGATTATATGAGTAATTTTATTTATCCAGGAATGTAATTCGTAATAGGATGGCTGTTTGACTCTGATGTAATCCATAAAGGAATAGATTTCATCTCTTATGTTTAACAAATTACCGTTTGTGAGCTGTAATTGCAGATTTTTGTAAACAGAGTACGGAAAATCACAAAGCTTTTGATCCTGATATATATGCACAGAAGTCTTTGAGTAGAAAAACTGTGTCAGAGTGGAAAGCGCGCTGAAAAATGCATTCTTTAACGTATCATTATTGCAACTGTGATATATTCCGGTATGGACAAATAAATCTGAACTGAATTTCCAGATAAATTTTTGCATATATCTTTTGAAAGCATCATAATCGATATTCGTTTTCTGTAAGATTATACAGTATATTTTCTCGTGGAATAAGAATACATGGTGTTCCGGCGATATTTCAGAAGCAAAATTTTGTATCAAGGTTCTATAACTATCAATCTGATTATTAAATTCATGATTTCCGGCTATTAATAAGAACCAGGCACCTTGAAATGAGAAGCCACACTGTTTTTCCAGTATATGGATTGTCTGACTTTTATTTAAAGAAACTGACTCAGAAAACAGAAGATCCAAAAATTGATCAAATTCTGATGAAGTAAGATTATATTCATTAAAAGGATCATCCTCTAATCGGAAAAAGTTTTCCACACTTGTAATCACGGCATCAAATTCAGATGGAAGAATGGGCTTTACAATATAACGGAATACCTGGTAATCAACTGCCTTTTTGGCATAAGAGAATTCTGAATATCCGCTGATAATAATGATTGGAATTAATTTGTTGTATTGGCGGATTCTGCTGATCAGCTCCAGACCATCAAATTTGGGCATACGTATATCAGTAACAATCAGGTTAATTTCAGGATGCTGAAGGAGGTATTCCAGTGCCTGACTCCCATCTTCGAACAGACCACCTATTTCCCATTGGGGAGAATGATTTCTGAAGATTTCAGCGATTCCATTACGGCTTTGTATTTCGTCATCAATGATAACTACACGATTCATAAGCTTTCCTCATTTCTGAACAGGGAGAGTGATAATTATTTTGGTACCTTTCATAATATGTGATATGATCTGTATTCCATATGATTTTCCGAAGCGTTGTTTTATATAAGCATTTGAGTTTGCGATACCGATACCGTCACTTTTGCCATGCAGTATAGAATGTATGACAAGCTCTGACATGCCCTTTCCATTATCTTCTATTGTTATAAAAACAGAGTTATCCTTTAAAAAAATGCTAAGAATTATAATACCGCCCTGATGTATTTCAGAAAAGCCATGCAGTAATGAATTTTCTATAAATGGCTGCAGGATAAAACGAGGTATTTTGTAAGTGAGCATATCAGGCTTAATGTGGTAATGTATCGTAAAGGAATTTTGAAATCGGATTTCCTGGATATACATATAATTTTTCAGCCAGGATAGTTCATCATTTACAGTGACAAAATCGTTTTCTTTTATAATACTATACCGAAGGATATTTGACAGTGCATTTATAATATAGGGTATTTTATCTACATTTCCATTTAAGGACATCCAGCTGATAGAATCTAAAGTGTTGTATAAAAAATGAGGATTTAACTGTGCATGAAGTAAAGCAAGCTGTTGTTTTGCCTCTTTTTTTGAGTACTCCTGTAATTGTTCGATCAAATCTAAAGTACGCTGGCTCATAGATTGAAATGAGTTGTACAGATTGCCGATTTCATCATGAACGGGATAGTCGGGGGAAGGGAAGTAATGTAAGTAGTCCTGCTCCTGCATAATAATGGAAAGTCGGCGTATTGGTACAATAAACTGCCTGGTGAGCATGAAATAAGTCAGGCTTAAGCATGCAAAAGATACTATCCATATCAGTAAAAGTAAAGTTCTGATAAAACGTGTTTTGCTTTCAATAATCGAAAATGGAAGGAAAGAATAACAATTATATTCCATGGAATTGATCCTGGTATTAAAGCAGTAATAGCTGTTTCCATTATTATTGATAATAGAATATGGAGATGCACCTAATATTTCTGCAGGTATAACATCCCCGATATGATAACCTAAATTCTCCTCCTGATATCCCCATATTAACGTATTATTCTCGGTGGTCAGAAGAAAAGAGGAATCTGAGTTAAAATTTGAAGTTATAATTGTATCTTCAAAAGAATCTATATCAATCTCAACCAGCAATATTCCGATCGGACGAAAATAATTTGTGGGACTGCGAAGAAGCCGTCCATAGTATATAGAGGTATTGGAAGAAGGATATTTACGCTTATTGGTACGGGTAATAGGATTAGATAAGATACCTGTTCCATTCCCGGCGTATATTTTTTGAAGAAATTCAGGATCAAGAGAGTTTATGTGCATAACGTTACTGTAGCCATCATTCCAATATAAAGTGTCACCAGACATTGTCATAAGAGACAGAGATAAAATCATATCATCTGTTCTCATTAATGAATTAATGGAAGGCTGGATTTCCTTTTTTTCGTAAAAGGTCAACTGTTTAGCCTGTCCCTTTTCAAGACAGTTTATAATGGCATTATTGTAATAAACGGATGCAGTGAGGTTATTAAAATAAATCAGCTTCTGATTGATATTGGAGGAAATCAGCTTTAATACCTGAATCTGGGATGTAATTTCAGAGTTAAGCGTATTTTTAGTCTGAGTGCGGTAAAGCAGTAATGCGGTAATTGTCATTGGAATAAGAGCAATAAATAAAAAGATGATCAATAATTGTTTTTGTAAAGAAAGTCTTATGTTTTTCACCTGTTGTGTTACCTCATACAGCTTAATGTAGTTCCTTTGTTATTACCTATAATATATAATACTCTGCTGGAAAATAGAATATGGCAAAAAGTACACCTTTGAAAAAAAGTGGTATTTTATTGCCGAATTTGGAAAAGTAGAATAAAGTCATAAAACAAATCCAGGTACCGGGATATAAAGCAAGATAACTAAGAGAAAAGAAAGATTATGGGAGGTTGCAAAGTATGATGAAAAAAAGAATAGCGAGCTGCATCATGGGAATCATGCTCTTGAGTATGAGCATAGGGATCCTGGGATGCGGAAAAGAAAACAAGGTGCCCGAAGAAGGCAATGACAGTAATGTGGCTGCAGAAGCTGAAGAAGGCAATGACAGTAATGTGGCTGCAGAAGCTGAAGAAGGCAGTGCTCCTGTTGAACTTGTATATTGGAATCAATGGACACAGGAAGATGAAATTGCATTTATAGAGAAATATATAGAAGAATACAATAATTCTCAGGACAAGTATCATGTGTCATTTCTGGCTATTCCATTTGAAGAGTATACAACGACAAAGCTTGCGACAGCATTTGCAACAAATGAGGCTCCGGATATTTTTGAGTGCAGTCCGGCAATTATTAACCAGTATCTTGATGCCGGCGTGTGCGAACCGTTGGATGATATTATTACGGATGACATAAAACAGGATTACACAGAAGCAGCGTTTGACCGCGTGTCAAGAGATGGTGTAATTTACGGCATTCCATTGGACGGTGATTTAGTGGCGTTGTACTACAATAAGGAAATTCTGGAACAGAATGGTGTTACTCCTCCAACAACGTGGGATGAACTTAAAACGGCAGCGGCAAAATTAAATACAGATGATTATGCAGGATTTACATTTGAGGTTGACAAAGGTGACTGGCAATGCTTTACATTTTACCCTTTTGTCTGGATGCAGGGTGGAAGCCTGTTTACAGAAGAAGGCCTGGCTAATCTGAACTCTGAAGAGGTTGTAAATGCTCTTCAGTTATGGAGAGATTTACTGGATTCAGGAAATTGTAATGAAACACCGGGAAGATCTGTTTCAGATATATCTATTTTAACAAATGGAGAAACTGCTATGCAGATCAATGGAAGCTGGTCAGTTTTCCGTGCAGATCCTGAGAAATATGGCGTTGTACCATTACCCGCAGCAACAGCAAATGGGAATACTGCCAGTGTCGCAGGTGGATGGAATGTAATGGTAAATAATCAAAATGGTGAAGAAAAAATAGCAGGAGCCAAGGATTTCATCTCCTGGATGTGGCTTAATAAGGATCACTTGACAGAGTTTAATACAAAGTCCAAATTCTCTTATTGTATGAGAGAGTCTGTTATCGAAGCCGGTAAGGACGTATATCAGAGTAGTGAAAATGTGATTGTATTCTCCGAAGAAGTATTACAGACTGCAAAGCCGGAAATTGCACTGTCTGGTGAAGCAAAGGAAATTGTGGCTACTATGATTCAGGATGCACTTTATAATACAAGTGCACAGGAGGCAGCAGATAACGCACAGGAAAGTATGCTGCAATATCAGAAAGAGAGTGGAGCAAAGTTCAGCGGCTAAGCTGACAGATAAAATCCAAACTGTTTGCCTGCTGCAGGGTATTTATCTTATCCTGCAGCAAATAAACAGTAAGGTAAAGGAGGCCTGAGTTAATGTGAAAAAGAAACGAAAGCATATAAAGCGGGAAACATTGATTTCTTACCTGATGATTGCACCGGAAATGATTTTGATGTTGATCTTCATTTTTATACCAATAGTATATGCGTTTTATATAAGTCTGTATGACTGGAATGCACTGGGAACTAAGACCTTTGTTGGAATTGCTAATTATCTGAGGATGATCAAGGATTCCACCTTCAAAAATAGT
This sequence comes from Lachnospiraceae bacterium OM04-12BH, assembly GCA_003490145.1. Lineage (GTDB taxonomy): Bacteria > Bacillota > Clostridia > Lachnospirales > Lachnospiraceae > Suilimivivens > Suilimivivens aceti. Next base: position 24,341 of record QULQ01000022.1, on the reverse strand, counting down.
TTAGTGGTTACCGGAAAATATGCTGTTATATATGTTCTGGCGGTTTATATTCTTTCATTGGCAGCAGCAGTTTTCGTGAATTCGATCAAAGGGAATAAGCGTCAACAAATGTGTAGGATAGCAATATATCTGCCAAATACAGTTTCGACAATTGTTGCCGCAACGTTATGGACGTTTTTGTTTAATTCCAGAAACGGATATATTAATAAAATATTGGAGGAATTAGGAATTGGAAGGCAGCTTTTTCTGGGGTCACGTACGCAGGCATTGGTATGCGTTGCAATTGTAGGAATATGGATTGTATTTGGTTACAATATGATCATATTTTTATCAGCATTAAAGGATGTGCCAAGTGAATACTATGAAGCTGCGAAGATAGATGGTGCAAATGCGATTCAGAGATTTTTCAGGATAACACTTCCGTCTATTAAGGGAACGACTATTTTTGTGTTAATTACATCGTTGGTTGCATCGTTTCAGGCATTTGACCAGGTCAGAGTTATGACCTCCGGAGGACCAGGGAAGACAACACAGGTAACAGTATATTATATTTTCGAGCTTGCATTTGAACAATACAGATTTGGGTATGCCTCTACTATTGCTGTAACATTATCGTTAATTATTATGATTGCTACTGTCATACAGATGAAGCTGTTAAAGTTTAAGTAGGTGATTAGAGTGAAAAAATACGGAATATTATTAATAAAAATTATTGTCGGTTGTGTGTTTTTAGCTTTTGCACTTTTTCCGATTATTCTGCTTATAAGCAGTTCACTTAAAATAGATACAGAGGTATTTGATTATCGGATTATCCCAAAACATGTCAGCGTTGATGCATTTAAACAGGTGTTTACAACGTTGGATGTTTTTACAGGAATTAAAAATTCGTTATTTGTAGCAACAATGGTGACGATTTTGGCACTTATAGTACATTCTATGGCTGCCTTTGCCTTTGCAAGATTAAGATTTCCCGGAAAAAAAGCAGCTTTTATGTGGGTGCTCAGTACGATGATGATTCCCTTTCCGGTAATTATAATTCCATTATTTTTTATAATCAAAAGCTTAGGGCTTGTAAACTCGCTTTGGGGCATGATACTTCCTATGGTGCCTCATGCATACGGTGTTTTCCTGTTCAGACAGTATTTTGTGGAAATGCCGGATTCCTTGTATGAATCGGCAAGAATTGATGGATGTTCAATTTTCCAGACATTCAGAAAAATATATGTTCCGCTTGCAAAACCTATGTTTATTACTTTGGGAGTTTCGTTTTTTGTTACTAACTGGAATTCGTACTTGTGGTCTACCATTGTTGCTCAGGACAAGAGTAAATATACGATTCAGATACAGATTGCAACACTGATGGGATCATTGAGAATTTCGTGGAATCAGATTCTGGCAGCATCAGTAATTGCAATTATACCAACTGTTTTAATTTTTGGAGTGCTTCAGAGATATTATCTTGAAGGAATTAAGACGACCGGAATGAAGGACTAAAAATGTATTAATAATAAAATAAAGGAGGAAAGTTATATGTTAGGAAATGAAATGTTTAAATTTCAAGAAGGAGTTGTGTCCAGATGGGCAAGCCATGAAAATCCGGATGGCGCAAAAGGCGCAGGAGGTACAGCCAGGAATGGCAGAAAAGGAGCTCCCTGGTTTACATTGAATACCGGAGAGAGCAGGGTTTTAGCGCATGCAGAAAATACAAGCGGCATTATCCGTCGTATTTGGATTACGATCAATGATCAGACACCGGATACCTTAAGAGGACTGAGGCTTGAGATGTTTTGGGACAATTGTGATAAGCCGGCAGTAGATGTACCTTTTGGAGACTTTTTCTGTGTAGGACTGGGAAAGGTTGCAACATTTAAAAATGCACTGTTTTCCAATCCTGAAGGACGCAGCTTCAGCACATATATCCCAATGCCATTTAAAACGGGTATGAAAATTGTGATTACAAATGAATCTTCATCACCTATTAAACATTTTTATTATGATATAGATTATACATTGGGGGATAAGTTCTCGGAAGATACCATGTATTTTCACGCTTTCTTCAACCGGGAGAATCTTACTCATTTGAAAAAGGATTTCGAGTTACTCCCTTATGTTGAAGGAAAAGGACGATATTTAGGCACGAATATGGGAGTTCGGTGTAATACAAAATTATATTCTGATACATGGTGGGGAGAGGGTGAATTCAAAGCATATATTGATGGTGATACAGATTTCCCTACTATATGTGGTACCGGAGTGGAAGATTATATTGGAACAGCCTGGGGACAAGATTACTATTATGATCTGTACTGCGGTTGTCCGGTATATGATAAGACAAATATGGAATTATGCTTTTATCGTTTCCATGTTCCGGATCCGATTTACTTTAACAGCAATTTCAGAGCAACTATACAGCAGATAGGTGCAGTTGATAGAGATGACTATTTCCATCATGCACAGCTATTGTATAAGAACCAGATGGCAGATAACCAGGTGATCTCTGCGGATGGTGAGGCTGTGGACTTTACCAATATCCCAATGCTGGATGGAAGACCTCTTTTATTTGAAAGAGAAGACGACTGGTCATGTTGTACATATTTTTATTTAGATAAGCCGGAAAGTGCGCTTCCCGGTCTGATGGATGCTTCAGAACGAACAAAGGATTTGGTTGGCAGACCCGGTTTTATGGGGAAATATCCACAGGAAATGCCACTTTTTAATTAAGAGGTGAATGGCTATGATTAATAATAAGATTAAAGTCGGAATGGTAGGAATAAGCTTTGGAATGGAGTTTATACCGATATATTTAAAACATCCGGATGTATATGAAATAGCAATTGCTGATACAAATCCGGAACTGATCAAAATAGCCCAGGAGAAATTTGGAATCAACAGTAAGGATTGCTATGACAGCTATGATGAAATGCTTCGGGATGATGAGATAGATGCAATCCATATCGTTACACCGCCTTCTACACATGCGGATTTTTCAGTAAAGGCTTTAAGAGCCGGAAAGCATTGTGGATGTACAATTCCAATGGGCATGAGCATTCAGGAACTGGAAGATGTTATTAAGGCCAGGATAGAAAGTAAAAAGCAGTACATGTTTATGGAAACAACTGTATTTGGGAGAGAATATTTCTATGTGAAGGATTTGCTGGATCGTGGAAAGTTCGGTAAGATACAGTATATGACATGCGCGCATTATCAGGATATGGAAGGCTGGCCTTCATACTGGGAGGGCTTTCCGCCTCTGATGCATCCGACTCATGCGATAGGCACTTGTCTTATGCTGCTGAATGATTATCCAAAAGAAGTGTATGCAAAAGGATCAGGAAGGATCAGGGACGAGCTGGTATCACAATACCATTCTCCATTTGCATTCGAGGCCGCATTTGTGACAATGGAACACAGTGATGTTGCGATAGAAATGGAACGCTTTCTTTATGGAGTTGCCAGAAGCTATTCAGAATGCTTCAGAATATACGGCAGAGATATGAGCTTTGAATGGCAGCAGCTGGCTTCTGAGGATCCGGTTATTTATACTCGGACCGGAGATATCCAGCAGGAAATGCTGGATATCGATGGTGATCCTGGCAGATATAACAGAGGTGGAGAAATTGTCGAGGAAAGAATAAAGGTTCCGGATTATGGATATAGACTGCCGGACAGTATTGCTGGATTTACGACAGAGACAGTGTATAATGATGAAAATACTCATCTGTCATTTAAGCAGGGAGGCGGTCATGGAGGTTCCCATCCTCATATGATACATGAATTTGTCCGTGCTATCATAGAGGACAGAAAGCCTGTAGTAGATGATATTGTAGGAGCTTACTGGACAGGAACAGGAATATGTGCGCATCAGTCAGCAATGGAAGGTGGAACTGTTATTCCGATACCAGAATTCAAAAAATACCTTTAACAGATATGAAGGCTGTTTAGTAAAAATTACAACACCAGAATCGCCAGTATTTATCAGGAGTTTTCGAATACCGCTGTTTCATACAGCGGTATTCTTTGTAAGTATGTACCAAAGTTTGTATTTTTTTGAAAGACCTATTTACAAACGAAATTTTATTCTATATAATTCGACCTATAAACAAACAGCAGTTGTTTATTTTCTAGAATCAAAACGATCAACAGAGTTATTTTCCGGAAGATCACAGGAAAGCTTCTTTCCAACATTCAACAAATGTTTCAAACGTAACTTGATAATCACACAGGGAGTATTACAGAAAGGGGTAATGTATACCATTGAACAGAAGAATCCTTGCGATTCTTGATAGTGAGGAAAACTATGCCTATCGCCTTATGGACTTTATCACAACAAAGGGGAATGTCCCATTTGAAGTCCATGTCTTTACACGGGATGACAAATTCTATTCTTTTCTGGAAAAAGAAAAAGTAGAATGCTTGCTCGTATCAGAGAACGCATATCAAAAGAAGGTCGAAGCTCTGGAAATTCCACATATTATCATCCTGAGCGAAAATGGAACCAATTTAAATCAGGCACTTTATCATGTAAATAAATATCAGTCCTGCGACAGGGTGCTCCGGGAGGTTATGGAGCAGTATTCAGGGGGAAATGGAAAGGAAATTGCCGTAACTGCCTGCCGCAGAGGAAAAATGAAGATCATAGGGATTTATACTCCGGTAGGACGCTGCCTGCAGACGACATTCTCATTGACGCTGGGGCAGATGCTTGCCCGGAAGCATAGGACGCTTTATCTGAATTTTGAGGCGTATTCAGGGCTTGGGAAAATGCTGAACCGGGAATTTGAGGGAGATCTTTCGGATTTGACCTATTATTTCAGCTGCGCCAGGGAAAAGCTGTTTTATCAGCTGAAAAGCCTGACAGAATGCGTAGGAGGACTGGATTTTATTCCGCCTGCGGATGTATATCAAAGCCTGTCAGGAATCCGGGGAACAGACTGGATCGATCTATTCCAGGAGATTGAGAAGATCACGGATTACGAATATCTGATCCTGGATCTGTCGGATTGTCTGATGGATCTGTGGGAGGTGCTGAAAAACTGTGATCTGATCTATACCATTGTGAGGGAGGATGCACTGGCTGAAGCGAAAACAAGTCAGTATGAAATGGCACTGGAAACAATGAAGTACAAGGAGATCACAGGAAAAACGAGGAAATGGATGCTGCCGCTGTTCCGTAAGCTGCCCATGCATTTTGGGGAACTGACATATGGAGACCTTGCAGCCTATATCCGAAAGGAGGTTTTCCCGGAGCTTCTTAGAAAGGAGGAACATGAGGACTGATGAACTGGTACTTGTAGAGGAGGAGATCATAAACCGGATGGATCTGACGCAGGATCTGAAGGAAGAGGAGGTCTGTGAACTGATTGATACAGAGATTCTGAAAGAGGGAAAAAGAAGACATCTGGAGCTTTCTTCCATGACGATCCTGCGGAAAAATATTTATCATGCGATCAGGGAGCTTGGTAAGCTGCAGGAGCTTCTGGAGGATCCTGAAATTACAGAGATCATGGTCAATGGGACAGATCCTGTTTTCATCGAAAAGGGAGGAAGATTATTACAGATCCCGGTACGCTTTGAAACGGAAGAAAAGCTCTGTCATGTGATCTGGCAGATAGCAGCCGGATGTAACCGGACGGTAAATGAAGCCAGGCCGATCATGGATGGGCGGCTTAAGGACGGATCCAGAGTCAATGTCGTGCTACCACCGGTGGCATTAAATGGCCCGGTACTCACTATAAGACGTTTCCCTGGGAAACCTATGACCATGGAACAGCTGATCCGGTTTTCTTCAATCAGCCGGGAAGCAGCAGAGCTTCTGGAATCTCTTGTAAAAGCCGGATATAACATCCTGGTAAGCGGTGGTACCGGAAGTGGGAAAACAACTGCACTTAATGCCCTGTCGGCGTTTATTCCGCCAGAAGAAAGAGTGATCACCATTGAAGATTCTGCGGAGCTGCAGCTTCAGGGACTGCCAAATCTGGTAAGGCTGGAAACAAGGGTGGCCAGTGTGGAAGGCTGCCAGGAAATTACCATCCGGGATCTGATCCGTACATCTTTAAGAATGCGTCCAACACGCTTGATTGTTGGTGAAGTAAGGGGAAAAGAGGCGATCGATATGCTGCAGAGTGTAAATGTAGGACACTGTGGGATGACAACGATACATGCCAATAGCATCAGGGATGTGGTCAGCAGGCTGGAGACACTGGTACTGATGGGGATGGAGATTCCCATTCCGGCGGTTCGGCGGCAGATCAGTGCCGGATTTGATCTGATGGTGCATCTTGGGAGGCTCCGGGATGGGACAAGACGGGTGCTGGAGATTGCGGAGCCGCTTCCTTTTACAGAAGGAGAAATTCAGTTCCGGAGCCTTTACCGGTTTCGGGAGGTGGCAGAAAGAGAGGGCAGGATCATTGGTGAACTGGAAAAGGTGGGAGAGCTTATGCAGAAAGAAAAGCTCCGGGCAGCCGGGATCTGCGTCTGATGGCTTTTATCGGATTTCAGCAAAGGAACATTGGATCCTGACTGGAAAGAGTGTGGCAGCCGTGGTACTGCTGACATACTGCTTTTACCGGAGAGCAGGAGCAGCCCTGCTCCTGCTGCCTGTCGGGATTATGTATTACTGCCGGGAGAGGAGACTTTTGCTTGGAAAGAAGAAGGATGACCTGTTACAGCAGTTTAAGGAACTACTGCAGCTTACAGTAGCTTCCCTGAAAGCGGGATATTCAGCAGAAAATGCTTTTTTGAAAGGCAGGGAGGATATGGCGGAGCTTTTCGGAGAGGAAAGTGAGATCTGCAGGATACTGGGACTTTTAAAGACAGGGCTTCAGAATAACAGAAGCCTTTCCGGATTGTGGCAGGAGATTGGGAAAATCTGTCAGATAGAAGAGATCACTGACTTTGCAGAGGTGTTTTCGGTAGCGAAGGAAAGCGGCGGCAATATGGTGTCGGTCATGGAGCAGGTCTGTGGTGTGATCGAGGGCAGGGCAGAAACGAAAAAGGAGATTGCTGTAATGCTTAGTGCCAGGATACTGGAACAGAAAATTATGAATGGAATGCCGTTTCTCATCATTCTGTATATTACGGTTACATCGCCCGGATATTTTGATGCCTGCTACAGCAGTGCAGCCGGGAATATATTAATGACAGGATGTCTTTCCCTTTATCTGTTTGCTTATTTCCTGAGCTGCCGGCTGGTGGAGGTGGAAGTATAGGTGATAGATAAACAGAGAATGTTCCTTTTTTCGCAGCTGTTTCCGCGGGAAAAGGCAGAACAGAAATATGAGTCATTTTATCGCAGAAAACGGCGGCTGCTGATCCTTATGGGAGCAGCTTGTATAGTAGTCATTCTTCTTCTTTGTATCAGCAGAGAAGAAAAAAGGAATCTGTCAGAAGAGGGAACACTGCAGCGGAAGGAATGGAATGAAGGATCCTATGAGGTTATCCTGCAGGGGAACGGTATATATGGAAAAGAACGGATGGTCCTTACTGTTACGGAGAGAAGGCTGACGCAGGAAGAGCTGGAAGCACTGAAAACAGAAGCAGTGCAAAGGCTGACATCAGAGATCCTGAATGGAAACGGAAGTCTTAAGCGGGTTACTCACAGGCTGCTGCTTCCGGGGTATCTGGATGGGCTGCCCTTTCAGATTTCATGGGAAAGCAGTAATGCTCAGATTATAAACAGCCGGGGTGAAATTACCGCAGAGGAGATCCCGGAGGATGGACTGTCTGTCAGCCTCTATGTCAGTCTTTCCTATGAAGAAAGCTCCTTTACAGAAGAAATACCGCTGTGGGTATATCCAGAGAGAATGACTGAAGAGGAGGCTTACCGGAAGGAATTGCAGGAGCTGCTCTTAAAAATTGACAGAGAAAACCCTGAGGAGAAGGAAATATGGCTTCCGGAAGAAATGGATGGCCAGCCCATCTGTTGGCAGGAAGAATTAGACAAAACAATATTCATTGTGATCCCATTTCTGGTCATGGGGATGATTCTGCTTTCATTTTCACTGGACAGGAAGCTTTACGAAAAGGAAAGAAAAAGAGAAAAGGAGATCAGAAGAGCATATCCGCAGTTTGTATCAAAGCTGCAGCTTTTGATCGGAGCAGGCATGACACCAAGAACTGCCTTTATCCGGATCGGAAGAGAGTATGAGAGAAAGCGCAGGGAAGGAGGGAAAAGACAATATCTTTATGAGGAGGTTGTATTGGCTGGCTTCGCTTTTCAGAATGGAAAAGCAGAAACAGAGGTTTACAGGAGCTTTGGGAGAAGATGCAGGGAAAGAGAGTGCAGCAGACTTTCCTTTATTCTGGCAGAAAATCTGAGGCAGGGAAATGAGAAGCTGCTGTCACTTCTTGCAGAAGAAGCAGAGACAGTGCTTTTGGAGCAGAGATACCGGGCAAGAAAATACGGGGAGGAAGCGGGGACGAAGCTTTTATTTCCTATGCTTATCATGCTTCTGGTGGTCATGTTCCTGATCCTGCTGCCGGCGATGGGGAGCTTCAAAAAGGGATAATATATGAATCTGATGGGAGGAAACTATATATGGAAAACAAAATAATGACAGAGGTAAATGAGAAAAAAGTGTCAGGCAGCAGCTTTGACAAAAAGGACAGAAGAGGTAATAAGCGCAGGAACAGCATCAATAACAGGGGAATGGGAACGGTGGAAATGATCCTGATCATTGTGGTGCTGATCGGTCTGGTACTGATCTTTAAAACCCAGATCATGGAACTGACAGAAAGTATTTTTCAGAAGATTGCGGCAGACAGCTCTGCGATCCTGGCATGATGAAGGGATATCTGACAGTATTTCTGTCTCTTTCCCTGTCGATTCTTTCCGGTGTAATTCTGACACTGACGGCGCTTGCCATCAGAAACGGACAACGGCTCAGAATGGAGTGCATAGCAGATATCAGTATGAATTCTGCGCTGGCAGAATTTGAGAAGACATTGCATGACAGATATGGGCTTTTCTATGTAGATCTTTCTTATCAGGAGGCGCAGCCGTCCCTTCAGAATATGGAACGGCGGCTGCAGTATTATCTTTCGGAAAATATTGCACTGTTTCAGAACAGTGACCTGTGGGGCAATCTTGCATTGAAAAATGTAGTGGTCAATGATGTGCAGACAGCTGCAGATGGACAGGGAGGGTCTATGAAAAATCAGGCAGTGCAATATATAGAAGACTATGGAATCCACAGAGAGGAGACAGAGATACTATCAAGTGGTGACAGTATCTTAGGTACAGGGCAGGAAGACGCCATGGGAGCGTGGAGTGCCTTAATGGAAGTGATAGCCGGTATGGAGCTGCCTTTGATCCAGAATGATAAGGGAGAGTGGGAAGAAGTGCCTCTGTCAAATCCGGCAGACAGGGCATATGGATTTACGGGAAGTGATGTACTGTTTCTGGTTGGGGCACCTATAGATCGCGTTCCGGTGGGAAAGATTCTAAAAGAAGATTATCTGTCAGGACGAGATAGCAGTGACAGGAGTAACCTGCAAAGGCAAAAAGAGGCAGATACCGGTCAGTTTATAGCTTATCTGCTTGAAATGATGGGAAATTACCGCGATGGGAAGGAAGATGGACTTCTAAAGTATCAGCTTGAGTATATAGCAGAGGGAAAGGAGTCTGATTATGAAAATCTGCAGGCAGTAGTGGAGAAGCTGGCAGGGATCCGCTTTGCGGTGAATGCAGAGGCTGTATTTTCTGACAGTGATCTGGTATCAGAGGCGGCAGGACTTGCAGAAGGCTTACAGGCAGTATCCCTGAACCCTGCCTTCCTGAAGCCTGTAACAGAAAGCATTTTGTATGCTTGTGCTTATCTGGAAGCATTGTCAGAGGTAAAAGTGTTACTGGAAGGTGGGAGCGTGAGCCTGAGGAAAGAAAGCTGGGTGATCCGTCCGGCTATAATTGCAGAAGCGGAAATACAGGGAGGTCAGAATGTATCTTCCGGAATCAGCTATGAGCAGTACCTTGCAGGTATGATATCAGCACTGCCGGAGAAGGAACGAAACTATAGGGCAATGGATATCATGGAAATGGATATCCGGATGCTGACAGGAAATACCGGATTTGCTATGGACTGCTGTGTGGAACGGTTCCGGGCGCAGATCCAGGCAGCAGGATCCGTTCGTGGAAACTATCTGATCGACAGAACCTATGGATACTATTGAAAAGGAGGAAGAGAAAGGTGCTCTCCAGATTTAAAAGAATACAACTATGCAAACTAAATTCAAAGATCCCTTCTCTCATCACATCTGAAAAAAGGAGAGCATCTCTCTCTTCCTCTTTTTTCCTGAAAGGGGGAATGGCACTGGAGGGATGTCTGGTTCTTCCATTGTTTCTGTTTTTCATGAGCACACTGCTGTATGGCATGGAAGTGGTTCGTTTTCAAAATAATGCTTTTAGTTCCATGCACCGTGCCATCAGCAAATCGTGCTTTCTTGCTTATGAAAAATATGGTGGCTCAGGTGAACAGGAAGGAGATTTGTGCAAAATGGTCAGAGAGACACTGGATCAGGAACCGTTTCCTTATCTTTGCGTAAAGGGTGGAGAAACGGGAATGAAAGTTCAGGCAGAAGCAGATGCTTATGAAAATATATCTGTAAAAATAGATTACGACATAAAGCCGTTTATTTACTTCCTCCCGATAGGGACTCTGAAGATAGAAGATGGGATCTTCGGGCACGGTTTTACCGGATATGTTCCCGGGAATTGTGGAAAACCAGAAGGCGGAACAGAAATCTATGTGTATATCACAGAAAATGGAACCAGATACCATCTGTCAGATCAGTGTACCTATCTGCGGGTGAAGGTTCAGGCAGTTTCTGCAGAGGAAACAGAAAATATGCGGAACGGCTCCGGAGAAAAGTATACAGCATGCGAACGATGTAAACCGGTAAAAGGCGGTCTTGTTTATCTGACAGCATGGGGAAATCGCTATCATGGGGAGTCCGACTGCAGCGCATTGCAGAGAACTGTATACATGGTGCCGCAGTCAGAGGCTGGCAGCAGGAGTGCCTGCAGTAAGTGTGGGTGAGATGGATAATGAGCAGATTTATGATTAACGATTATGCAGGAGAATGTCTGGCACTGCTGTTTCTTGCCTGGTTTTCGGCAGAAGATATCCGGGACAGGAGGCTGTCTCTGACAGAGCTTTCAGGCAGCCTTCTGCTTGGAATGCTATATCTTACGTTGACAGGAGGCTTTAATGATGGAAAACTGCTTTACCGGATGCTGCCGGGATTATTCCTGCTTTTGCTGGCATATCTTACCAGTGAACAGGTGGGATATGGGGATGGTCTGGCAGTTCTTATCCTTGGCGGTTTTTTGGGGGCGGGGAAATGTGCAGCCGTATGTGGGACGGCCTTTATGCTGTCCGGTCTTTTTACTACAGGAAAAATATGCCTGAAAAAGGAAGAACCGGTTCCGTTTCTGCCCTTTTTACTGGGAGCGCTGGAGGTGGTACTGCTTGTGGAATAAAAAGGTAAATGGATATCTGACGGTGGAAGCATCCTTTGTAATGCCGATAGTACTGTTTCTCTATCTGCTGGTGATTCTTCTGGCCTTTTTTCTTTATAACAGATGTGTCATCTCCCAGGATCTTTATATTCTGGCACTGCGTGGCAGCAGGTTTACGGACCATGGCTCCTTTTACGGGGAAGTGATTTATGGAGATATGGCAGAAAAAGGCACAGATACGGATTATCTGAGGGAAACGCTGGCAGACAGGCTGCAGTATTATCCGTTTTATGATCAGCAGGAAAGTGAGCTCCATACAGATGGAATATATGGGGATGTTGAAATTGGTACCAGTGGTTATGATGGTGCACTGACAGTAAGCAAACGGCTGGAACGATTGAATATCAGGGAAGAAATACGAAAGGTGAGACAGAGTAAATGAGAGAGATCAGTTATCATAAGGATTATCGTCATAATTATCTGATCATCCGTGAGGATGAAATGACAGGAGATGACTATCAGAGAAAAATGATCACGGAAAACCGGATCAGAGGGCTGCTGCCCTGTCAGATCCGGTATATTAACGGGGAAACGTTGCTTTATTATGAAATCACATCAAAACAGAGTGTGAAAGGTCTGTTTGAAGGAAAGCACCTTACTATGAAAGAACTGAAGAGCTTATTCATCAGCTTGAAAATGGTGATGGAGGAGACAGCTTCTTTTCTGCTGCCGGAGGATGGACTGCTGATAGAACCGGATATGATCTTTACAGAGCTGGAAAAAGATGAATTTTATTTTGTCTATGATCCTTTTTCGGAGAGCAGAGGGGCACAGACACTGATCACTCTTTTGGAATTTCTGGCAGATCATGTGGACGGAGAAGATAATGCTGCCCTGCAGGCGGTATATCATATGCTGGATCTGGCAGAAAAGGAACAGTTTGTACTGGATGAAATCGTGGAGTGGTTTGGTGAAGAGGAACAGCCAGAGAACGTTCTAGAACCGGAAAAAGAAATACATGAGATGCAAATGGAAGAACCATATCCCTGTTATGAAGAGCAGGAACCGGCAGAGAATCCGGCAATTCAGAGGTTGATCAGTACACAGGCAGCAAAAGTCTATCTGGTCTGTGCGGTTTTTCTGAGTGTGGTACTTGGTTACCTGACATATACATATGAGCTTTCGGAAAAATTGCTTGTCTTCAGTTACGCAGGATTTTTTCTGGCAGGGCTGCTGGTGATTCTTTCATTGGGGGCAGTTATAGTCAGGAAGCTTTCTGGCAGAAAGCAAAAGAGAGAAACGGAAAATCTGTCATTCAGGGAAACGGAAGAGGAAATGTTTTCACATGGAATCTATGAAGAGGCCTGTTCTGAAAGAGTACAAGGTCAGCGGAAGGAATATGGGGATACCGTCTATATTCCATGGACAGCAAACAGCGAAAACAAGCTGTACGGAGTAGGGAAGGATAATAAATTCCATATTGACCTGAACCGGCTGCCAATCACAGTGGGAAAGCTGGCAGGGAGCGTGGATATGGTGATCGATAATCAGAGCATCAGCCGGGTACATGCCCGGTTCACCAGAGAAGGAACGAGAATCTGTATGACAGATCTGAATTCTACTAATGGGACTTTCAAGAATGGACTGCGTCTGACGCCTAATACTTCTGAGATCCTGGAACCCGGTGACGAGATTCGTCTTGGAAAGCTGAAATTTGTATATCGTTAAGAAGATTGCATAATCCGGCGTCCATGGTATAATTAAAAAACAGGGCAGACATTAACCGAAAGGGTTGGATAATCAGAATGAAAATAGCAATTTATTATGGTGGCCGCGGACTGATCGATGATCCCACATTATATGTGATCAACAAAATGCAGGAGGTTCTGGAGGAACTGCATGTAACAGTAGAGAGGTACCACCTGTATGAACTGAAGAACACGATCACTACGCTGCCTAAGACCCTAAAGGAAGTAGACGGTATCATTCTGGCTACGACCATAGAATGGTTTGGTATTGGCGGTTATATGCAGCAGTTTCTGGATGCCTGCTGGCTGTATGGAGATAAGGAAAAGATTGCCAGCATTTATATGTGTCCAGTGGTCATGTCTACGACCTATGGAGAGCGGGAGGGCAAGCTGAATCTTGAAAATGCCTGGGAAATCCTGGGCGGTAAGCCATGCAGTGGTCTCTGCGGCTATATTGCCGATATTGCAGATCTTGAAGGTAACGAGGAGTATAATAGTATCATTGAAAAGAAAACAGAGAATATTTATCGGACAGTAAATCAGAAGATGGCTAGCTTCCCGGCCAGTAACCAGGCTGTGAAGCAGCTTGTTTCCAGCACCAGAAATACAGATCTGACACCGCAGGAAACAGAACAGCTTTCCCAGTATGCAGCAGATGACAGCTATGTAAAGCGGAAAAAGGAGGATATTCAGGAGCTTACCAGCCTGTTCCGGGATCTGATGGGAACAGAGGAGCAGGAAAATACAGAGGATGAGTACTGCAGGGAGCTGCAGAGCCATTTTGTGCCACAGGCAGGTTTTAAGGCTGTTTATAAGCTCCAGCTTGAAGAGAAAAAGAAGCCACTGATCATTGAAGTAAACGGAACAGAGATCCGGGTATATTACGGGAATGTGAACAGTGCAGATGTGGAGATTCAGATCGGACGCAGTGCAGTAGATGATATTATCCATGGCAGGATGACATTTCAGAGAGCCTTTATGGGGGGGCTCATGAAAATGAAAGGTGATTTTAAAGTATTACGTACACTGGATCAGATCTTTCAGTTTATGGATCAGAAATTGTAAAGCATATGGTAACAACAGATAATGATAACAGGTTCCTGTGAAATACAGGAGGGAAGGAAAGAAATATGAAGAATGATAATTGTATTTTCTGTAAAATTGCAGCTGGAGAAATCCCGTCAAAAACATTGTATGAGGATGAAAAATTCCGCGTGATCCTTGATCTTGGTCCGGCTACCAGAGGACATGCACTTGTGATCCCGAAGGAGCATTATGCAGATCTCTATGAGATACCTGAAGAGACTGCCGGAGAAGCCATGAAGGTTGCTAAAAAGATGGCAGCTGTTATGATAGAAAAGCTGAAAGCAGATGGCTTTAACATTGTTCAGAATAATGGTGAGGTGTCGGGACAGAGTGTATTCCATTTCCATATCCACCTGATTCCCAGATATGAAGGAGATGGGCATATCCTTTCCTGGAATCCTGGAAGTCCGTCCCAGGAAGAACTGGAAGAAGTAAAGCAGCAGATTCTTGGATGATCTGTCTGGAAAATCTGGAAAGAAGGAACAGACAGAGAAAGGCGGAGCAGACCATTGAGAACAGTAAAGACCAAACAGATCACAGAAAATATCAGGGAAATGTGCATTGAAGCCAATCATTTTCTGACAGGAGATATGACAGAAGCATTGGACAGGGCAAGAGAGTCTGAAAAAGCGCCTCTTGGAAAACAGATTCTGCAGCAGCTTCAGGAAAATCTGCAGATTGCAGGAGAGGATATGATCCCGATCTGTCAGGATACCGGAATGGCAGTGGTATTTGCAGAAGTTGGACAGGATGTTCATATAGAAGGTGGTCTTCTGGAAGATGCCATACAGGAGGGTGTGCGCAGAGGATATACAGAAGGGTTTCTGCGTAAATCTGTGGTAAAGGATCCACTGATCAGGGAAAATACAAAGGATAATACACCGGCGGTTGTCCATTATACGATTACATCCGGAGATAAGATCAGATTGACATTGGCTCCTAAGGGGTTTGGGAGTGAAAATATGAGCCGGATCTTTATGCTGAAACCGGCAGATGGAATTGAAGGTGTGAAAAATGCCATACTTACAGCAGTAAAGGATGCTGGACCCAATGCATGCCCGCCTATGGTAGTTGGCGTGGGAATCGGTGGTACCTTTGAGAAATGTGCACTGATGGCCAAGCAGGCACTGACAAGACCGGTGAATGAGCATTCTCTCATTCCTTATGTAAAGGAAATGGAGGAAGAGCTTCTTGAAAAGATCAATAAAACAGGGATCGGACCGGGAGGACTTGGGGGCAGTACCACTGCACTGGCCGTGAACATTAATACTTTTCCCACACATATTGCAGGGCTGCCTGTAGCAGTGAATATCTGCTGTCATGTAAACAGACATGCAGTCAGGGAAATCTGACAGGGAAGAGAGGACAGGATATGGAACGACATATGACAGTTCCCTTTGGGGAAAAGGAAACATCCGGGCTGAAAAGTGGAGATTACGTATATCTTACAGGTACCATCTATACTGCAAGAGATGCGGCACATAAAAGAATGTATGAGGCGTTGCAAAGAGGAGAGAGCCTGCCGTTTGATCTGAAGGATAATCTTATCTATTATATGGGACCATCTCCTGCCAGGGAAGGAAGACCTATCGGATCTGCAGGCCCTACGACTGCTAGCAGAATGGATAAATATGCGCCTGCGCTGCTTGATCTTGGACTTCGGGGAATGATCGGAAAGGGCAGGAGAAGCGAGGATGTAAAAGAAGCGATTGTCCGCAATAAGGCGGTTTATTTTGCTGCAGTTGGCGGGGCAGGAGCTCTTTTATCAAAGTCCATATTACGCTCTGAGGTGATTGCTTATGACGATCTTGGGACAGAGGCAATCCGTAAACTGGAGGTTAAAGATTTTCCAGTGATCGTAGTGATCGATCCTGAAGGAAATAATCTGTATGAAACCGCAATTGCAGCATATAGAGAAGAGTAGCGATGAAAATATTGAAGAATTATTCTTTCCGCAAAAAAACATTTGCCGGTATGCTTCTGGCAGCAGGAATTCCGATGCTGATCGGATACTTTATCATGCTTCAGATGTTTAATATTACCTACCGGAGAAGTCTGAACCAGGAGGCGGAAACGATTCTGAACGCAGTAGCCGGGTCTTTTGACTCGGCTTTTTCAAATATTTATGATGGGATCCGCCAGCTGGCAGAGGAAGAAATCATTCGCAAAAATCTGGAAAATGGAGATGGAGCAGGAACCTCCGTATACCGGGAGCTGTACGCAGTCAGCTCCAAATACAGTAAGTACGCTTATTTTTCCATTTATGATGCAGAAGGGAACAAGCTGGTTTCTGTGACGGAGAATACTTATATCAAAGAAAAGCTGCCATTAGACTGGAGCGTATTATATGAAGCAGGACAGAATCCGGGCAGGGTAGTTGTACGGAATGCCAGATTATATGAGGGGGAGAAAAGAGTTGAGTTTCTCAGGGCAGCTATGGCAGTCCGTTCAGAAAAGGGAGAAATCACAGGATATATTGTAGCAACTGTAAATGACGGACTTTTTGATAATATGAAGTGGGGACTCGTCAGCGAGGATCAGGGTGTTATTTATGCTATGGACAGCTTCCAGGAGATGGTATACTGCTCAACGGATTCCTATGACGAAGATGAAATGCGTCGGATCAGACGGGAAATGCTCCGGGACGAGGCTGCTGACAGCGACAGTCAGAATGCCTGCGTGAGTGCAGATAAGAAATATTTTTATTACGTAGATTACGAAGAGACAAGTGGTCTTTATCTGTTTTACCAGCAGCCGGTTGCGGCATTAAATCAGTTAAAAAACCGTGCATTTACCATAGCAGTGATGTCAGCAGCTCTTGGACTTATAATCTGTATTTTCTTGTCAAAATCGGTCAGCAGCTTTATTTATCAGCCGATTAAGAGGATGCAGGATGCGATCGCAGAGATCCGGCAGGGAAATTTCAAAGCAAGGATCAAGGTTGACAGTCAGGATGAGCTTGGGCAGCTTTCGGAGAGCTTTAATATGATGGCAGAGCATCTGACTGATAACATGGAACGTCTTCTTGCCAGAGAAAGGGAGCTGAGCGAGGTACAGATCAAAATGATGCAGGCACAGTTGAATCCACACTTTTTGTATAATACGCTGGATACCATGAAATGGCTGGGAAAGGCTAATCAGATCCCAGAGATCGCCACGATATCTGCAGATCTTGCCAAAATCCTGCGGATGAGTATTTCTGCAAGCCCGGAGGTACCACTGGCGAAGGAAGTGGAACTGGCTGAGGCATATGTCCAGATTCAGGAAATCCGATTTGCAGATAAATTTGAATTTATTGTGGATCTGCCGGATGAACTGGCAGCTCTTCTGGTGCCTAAGCAGATTCTGCAGCCAATTATAGAGAATGCGATCATCCATGGTCTTGGAGGAAGAGAAAATGGAAGGGTTATGGTACAGGCAAGACAGACAGGGGAAGAAATTCTTAAGATCCGGATCCGTGATGACGGTGTTGGGATGAGCAGGGAACAGGTGTGGAAGCTGAATCACTGCGAGGAAGATACTTCAGAGCAGCACAGAATGGGAGAAGAAAGACACAGTATCGGGTATTATAATGTCAATGAGATCATAAGGCTGAATTATGGGGATGGTTATGGCTTGTATACAGAGTCTGAAGAAGGGGCAGGAACCTGTATTTACATGACATTGCCGGTCAGAAAAGGGGAGAAGGATGTATAAAGTAGTTGTAGTTGAAGATGAGAAGCTTGTACGGGAAGGGATTGTACACGGAACAGAATGGTCCCGGATCGACTGCATGGTAGCAGGTGCGGCCGGAGATGGGGAAGAAGGAATTGAAGCAGTACATAAATATCACCCGGATGTGATCGTGACAGATATCTGTATGCCCAAAAAGAGCGGGATTGAAATGGTGGAAAGCCTGCGGAAGGAGGGAAATCATGCAGTGGTTATTTTTCTGACAGCTTATGGAGAGTTTTCCTATGCCCAGCAAGCGGTAAAGCTGGGAGCTGCAGATTATCTGCTGAAGCCGTTTTCAGACGGAGAGCTGGAAGATGCAGTAGAGCGTATCCTGAAGCAGAATAAAGAAAGAACAGAAACAGAGGAAAAAAATCCGGAATGCAGTCTGATCAAGGGGGATAAGAGCAAATATATCATGGATGCAGTCTCTTATATTGATGAGAATTATGCTAATCCCAATATTTCTGTCAGGTCTGTGGCAGAGAGCCTCGCGATCAGTGAGGGACATCTGAGCCATTTATTCAGGAAGGAAACAGACTTTACCTTCCTGTCTTATCTGACGCAGTGTCGTATGCGGGCGGCAAAGAAGCTCCTGAAGGATCATAGATATAAGATTTATGAGGTAGCGGAAATGGTGGGATATAAGGATATCACTTATTTCAGTGTCACCTTTAAAAAGCTGATAGGAGTATCCCCGTCAGAATATCAGGACAGATACAGAGATTAAAATGTCAGAATAATTAAAAGGATATGCGTTTTGTCCAGTATACAGTTTTGTGTAGTATTTATATAATATAAATACAATCAATGAATTTTTTGTTACATATGAACAAAGGTGGGAGTGGTCTAAAGAACAGCTCCCGGAAAAGGAGGATTCATTTATGAAACAGTTAAAGGGCAAAAAGGCGCTGGCCGCAATCCTGACAGCAGCGATGACCATGTCACTGATGGCATGCGGAAGTTCAGACAGCGCGGCAACAGAGGAGAAGCCGGCAGAAGAGACACAGGAGACTGCTGCGGCAGAAACAACAGATACTGCGGCAGAGGAAACCACAGAGAGCAGTGATTCCGGAATGGATGCTTTGATTGAAGCAGCTAAGGCAGAAGGAAAGCTTACTGTATATGGTTCCTGCGAGGAAGCTTATCTTTCAGCAGCATGTCAGAAATTTGAAGAAATGTATGGTATTCAGGTAGATTATCAGAGACTTTCTACCGGCGAGGTTTATACCAAGATTGAAGAGGAAGCAGGAAATCCTTCCGCAGATGTATGGTTCGGAGGAACAACAGATCCTTATAATGAAGCGGTAACAGCAGGACTGCTTGAGCCTTATCAGGCACAGAATGCATCCCATCTGATTTCTGATACATACAAGGATCCGGATGGAAACTGGTATGGAATTTACAAGGGTATCCTTGGATTTATGGTAAACAAAGAAGAGCTTGACAGACTTGGCCTTGAGGAGCCAAAGGACTGGGATGATCTATTAAAGCCTGAGTATAAGGGGCTGATCGGAATGTCCAATCCATCCACAGCAGGTACAGCAAAGCTGGTCATTAACACCATGGTTCAGATGAAGGGTCATGATGAAGCAATGGAGTACTTCAAGGAGCTTGATAAGAATATATATCAGTATACTAAGAGCGGCTCTGGCCCATCCAAGATGGTAGGACCTGGCGAATGCGTTATCGCAATCGGTTTCTTACATGATGGTATTACTCAGATCCTTTCCGGATATGACAATATCGATCTGATCATCCCTGCATCAGGTACCAGCTATGAAATTGGTGCAACAGCAATCTTCAAGGGCTGCAAGAATGAAAATGCTGCAAAGCTCTGGGTTGAATATGCATTATCGCCTGACTGCGTAAATATTGCAAAAGAGAACGAGTCCTATCAGTTCCTTGTTATCGACAATGCAGAGCAGCCTGAAGAAGCAACCCAGTTCGGACTTGATCCTGACAATGTGATTGATTACGACTTTGAAGATGCGAAACAGAACACAGCTACCTATGTAGAAGACTTCTTCAATGCAGTAACAAACGGTTCTTCTGAAAATGCCGACAGCAGCAGATTCCTGACCGAGTAATTAACAAAATCAGGGGAGATGGTGTCTGTACCATCTCCCTCTTTTTATCAGAAAGGGGAAAACAGATGGCTGCCCAAAGTAAGAGTGCAAAACTGGATCGAAAAAAACTGTTTTCTGATCCGGTTATGGTAGGAATGATCAGTATTCTGCTCATTTTCCTTGTATTATTTATTGTATATCCGTTGTTTGTTCTTTTAATTGACAGTATTTATACTGAAGGAAAGCTCACGCTTTCCGTATTCCAGAGAGTTCTCAGCATGAAGCGTTTCCGGACTGCGTTTTCCAATACCCTGGTGCTTGGACTTCTGACAGGAATTCTTTCTACGGCAATCGGACTTCTTTTTGCATATGTAGATGTTTATGTAAAAATAAAAAACAAAGCAGTAGGAAAGCTGTTTAATGTTGTATCACTGCTTCCGGTTGTATCACCGCCTTTTGTATTATCCTTATCGACTATTATGTTGTTTGGACGGAGTGGAATTATTACCCGTTCGCTCCTTCACATATATGATTCCAATGTATATGGATTAAAAGGAATTGTAGTTGTTCAGACACTGACCTTTTTCCCAGTCTGTTATCTGATGCTGAAGGGACTTCTGAAAAATATAGATCCATCGCTGGAAGAAGCTGCCCGTGATATAGGTGCTTCCCGGATGAAGGTATTTACGACAGTTACCCTGCCGCTGCTTCTGCCAGGTCTTGGAAATGCGTTCCTTGTAACCTTTATTGAGTCAGTTGCGGATTTCGCAAACCCGATGCTGATCGGTGGTGATTATGATACGCTGGCAACTACCATCTATCTGCAGGTAACAGGATCCTATGATTCTACAGGTGCTGCAGCGATGTCAGTGGTATTACTTTCATTGACACTGATCCTTTTCTTTATCCAGAAATATTATCTGGAAAGAAAGACAGCAGCTACATTGACGGGTAAAGCATCCAGAGCAAGAATGCTGATCGAGGATAAGAGTGTAACTATTCCTCTTACACTGATCTGCTGTCTTGTAGCACTGTTTGTTATCATCATGTATATCATGATTCCTTTTGGTGCGCTGTTTAAGCTGTGGGGACGGGATTATTCACTGACCTTTAAGTGGTTTGATTATCTCTTTAAATACAGTGGACTGAAGGCGTTTAAGGATTCCTTCCTGCTTTCAGTGATCGCAGCGCCGATCACAGCCCTGCTTTCCATGGTGATTTCTTATCTGGTAGTAAAGAAAAAATTCAGATCCAAGGGATTTATTGAATTTGTTTCTATGCTTGCCATGGCGGTTCCCGGAACGGTTCTTGGTATTGGCTATATCAGAGGCTATGCAAATGGAATTTTCCATACAGGTGTCCTCAGTGGTATTTATGGAACCGGAATTATCCTGATCATTGTATTTATCGTCAGAAGTCTTCCTGTTGGAACAAGAAGTGGTATTTCCGCCCTGAGACAGATTGACAAATCCATTGAGGAATCTGCTTATGATCTGGGAGCGGGAAGCGGAAGAGTATTTACAACAGTAACGCTTCCACTGATTAAGGATTCGTTTTTCAGTGGCCTGGTAACATCATTTGTGCGCAGCATTACTGCGATCAGTGCGATCATTCTGCTTGTAACGCCGCAGTTCCTGCTGATCACCTGTCAGATCAATGAGTTCGCAGAAAAAGGTTACTATGGCGTGGCATGCGCCTACGCGACAATCCTGATCGCTATTGTATATCTGTCGGTTCTGCTGATGAACCTGTTTATCCGGTTCTTTGGCACAAGTAAAAAGATAAAGGAGGAAAAATAATATGCTGAAAGAATCCAAAGGAATCCGTCTGGAGCATATTTCCAAAATATATCAGGATCCTAAAACAGGAAAAGACTTTAAAGCTGTGGATGATGCCAATCTGGTGATCGAGCCAGGCAGCTTTGTTACCCTGCTTGGACCTTCCGGCTGTGGAAAGACTACAACCCTTCGAATGATTGCCGGCTTTGAGAGCCCGGATGAGGGAGAAATCTATCTGGGAGATCAGCCTATTAATGAACTGACGCCCAACAAACGTGATACAGCGATGGTATTCCAGAGCTATGCACTGTTTCCTCACTATAATGTATTTGACAATGTAGCATATGGTCTGAAGCTTCGTAAGCTGGATAAAAAGGTGATCCATGACAAGGTTATGGAGATCCTGGATCTTGTAGAACTGAGTGGCATGGAAGGACGTATGACAAACCAGCTTTCCGGTGGACAGCAGCAGAGAGTTGCACTGGCAAGAGCGCTGGTAGTAGAGCCGAGTGTTCTGCTTTTTGATGAGCCTCTTTCCAATCTGGATGCCAAGCTTCGTGTATCCATGAGAACAGAGATCAGAAATATCCAGCAGAGAGTGGGGATTACAGCGGTTTATGTTACTCATGATCAGAGTGAAGCCATGGCTCTCTCAGATCAGATCATTATTATGAATAAGGGAGTTGTTTCACAGATCGGTACACCACAGGAGATTTACTATCATCCTGCCGATGAGTTTGTAGCAGACTTTATCGGAGAAGCGAACTTCCTGCGAGGCAGGCTTGTACAGAAGGACGGTGAAAAGGGAGTGCTGTCTATTGATAATCATGACGTAGAGGTAGATGATATAGGAAGCTTTGAGGTTGGAAGTGACTGTACTGTTGTATTGCGGCCGGAAGCAGCTGTACTTGCACCGGAAGGACAGCTTCCCTGCAAGGTTGTGATGAGCTGCTTTATGGGTGAATATCAGAATTACCATGTAATGGCAGGAGATACTCTTGTTAAGATCACAGACTTTAACCCCAAGCATAAGAGGATTTATCGGGTTGGAGAAGAAGCCTTTGTCAGATTTGATACCTGTGATGTACACATTATATAATAGAAGAAATCAGGTATCTGGATAAAGGAGGGGTAACGAATGGGTAATTTTCTGATGGAGCAGCTACCTTTCTTTGTCAGGATCATTCTTGCCTGTCTGTGCGGTGGTATTATAGGATTGGAAAGGCAGCTTCGTACCAAAGTGGCCGGAACCAGAACTCATATTATGATTGCACTGGCATCGGCACTGATGATGATCATATCAAAATATGGATTTATGGATGTTATTGGGATTGATGGAACTTCCTGGGACGTTTCCCGTGTTGCGGCAGGTATTATCACTGGAATTGGTATACTTGGTGGTGGCCTTATCTTTATTGGAAAGCAGGGTTATGTAAGCGGAATTACCACAGCAGCTGGTGTCTGGGTTACAGTAGGTGTGGGAATGGCTGTAGGAGCCGGTATGTATCCGATCAGCATTGGAACAACATTGCTTGTTGTTCTGATCCAGACTGTATGCCATAAGGATCTTTGGGTAGTAAAGCAGGCTACGAGAGCCAGGGTTGTATTTCTGGTGTCTAATGAAAAAGATGCCTTTGGTAAAATTAGTAGTGAATTGAATGGTTATAATATATCCATAAGTCAGTTCAAGTGGGAACGTAAAGGAAAAAATGTTTTTCAGGTCCGCTGTCAGGTACTGATTCCCGCCAGATACAGTAAGGAAGAGATCGTGAATTTGTTTGCTGGTCTGGATGAGGTGGAATCTTTTGAAATTATTCAATAGAAATGGAAAAAGAAGCGGTGCACAGGAGTATATTTCCTGTGCATTCCGCTCTCTACTTTATCTAGTATTTTTTTCTCAAAAAACACTAGATAAAGAAGTTGACAAACGATAGTGGCTTAGGTATAATAACTTTTGCGTCGTAAAGATGCACAATAAAATATTGGTAGTGGGAAGCAATTCAGATTATGGAGAAATACTCAAGAGGCTGAAGAGGCGCCCCTGCTAAGGGTGTAGGTCGTTCACGCGGCGCGAGGGTTCAAATCCCTCTTTCTCCGTTTAGCTACCAATAGTCCTGGAAGTGCCAGAGTTGGTGCTTCCAAATTTTTCGCCCGGACTTGTAAAAACAACCTATATTTCATGTAAATATTTGTTGACAAGAACTTGGGACAGGTGCTATAATCAAATTCCACCGTCTGAAAGAGCTGGTAAGAGATCCGGCGTGACGGAAGGAAGGTTTTTCTGAGAAGAAAAACAAAAATAAAAAATCTCAAAAAAGGTGTTGACACAGACAGAAACACATGGTATTATATCAGAGTTGCGTCTGAGAGACACAACAACGAATGCGAAGCAGATCTGCGATGCAGGTTTTTGGGAAATGCTTCATACAAAATCCCGCTTTGCACGTACCTTGACAAATAAACAGTAATGCAACCCTGAAAATTCTAAATGAGA
>QULQ01000021.1:690-40735 GCA_003490145.1 Lachnospiraceae bacterium OM04-12BH | reverse complement strand
ATTTTATCATAGAAGGACCTTGCCTAGATTATTTTACAGAAAAAGTATCACAGACTCCATTATTTATTTTTTATTACAACTCTAGGCTGTTTTCCTGTAAAAGGAAGTCATATATATTGATATATTCCACGCCATCTTCATCATGTCTTACGTTTATAACGTCTTTAACAATGATTATCTTTTTAAAGGAATCGTTGATGCTAATAAGAGAGGCTTTCTCCTGCTTTATCTTCTCTGCGTCAGGCAGGCTATAAGCAGACTGGATATAATACTTTTTACTTCCCAAGGTCGCTACAAAATCAACTTCAAGCTGTTTCTTTGCAGTTACTCCTTCCGCATCTCGTTCTCTCTTTTGGACTACTCCAACATCCACCTTAAAGCCACGCATTCTAAGTTCGTTATAGATTATGTTCTCCATCAAATGTGTTTCTTCCACCTGTCTAAAACCTAATCTTGCATTTCTTAGTCCCACATCTTCAAAATAATATTTCACAGGAGTACCAATATATTTTCGTCCTTTTACATCGAAGCGCTGAGCTTCCGTTATCACAAACGCATCCTTCAGGTATTCAATATACTGCCTGATCGTATTGACACTAATGTTGGACTGGATCACGCTTCTGAACGTACCTTCTATTTTTGTCGGATTGGTCAATGCACCAATAGAGGATGCAAGTACATTAATCAGATCGTTTAACTCCTGAATGCGGTCAATCCGGTTGCGTTCTACAATATCTTTAATATAGGTCTCATCAAACAGCGTACTCAAATACTGTATTTTCTGTTCCTCTGTCTGCATCGTAACGGTAAGCGGAAGTCCTCCATAGGTAACATAATCTGCCCATCCTTTGTACTGGTCTCCGTCATACGCTTCCATAAACTCCTTAAAGGAAAGTGGATAGATATGGATCTCATCACCACGACCTCTGAACTCTGTAATAATATCTTTTGATAAAAACTTAGAATTGCTTCCCGTCACATAAACATCTACATTTCCAATATGCAGCAATGAATTTAGAACCTCTTCAAAGTCCTCCAACATCTGTACTTCATCTAACAAGATATAATACTGTTCAGAATCCTTGATCCGCTCATCAATATAGTCAAGAATATGATCTGGATTTCTTAATTCCTTGTTTTTTCTCTGATCAAGCTCTATGGTAATAATGTGATCCTCTGCCACACCGCTTTCCAGCAAAAAATTCTTGAAAATGTGAAATATCATGTAAGATTTTCCACAACGCCGAATGCCGGTTATTACTTTGATCATCCCGTTATGCATGCGTACTTTTAAGGCTTTTAAATATCTATCTCTCTTAATCTCCATGTGCAAAACCTCTTTCATTGATTTTTAAGGGTAATGTTACCCTTTTTTGTCAAAATTATACCATGCATACAAAAATTTTTCCATAGAATTTTGATTTTTAAGGGTAACTCTACCCTCAAAAATCAAATTATTTCTCCATGGTGCAACTTTCGTCCCGAAATGAAGTTATCTTGCCTCTGCTTTCTGGCGATTGATCGCCTTACGCCCCTGCTCGCCCTGTGAAGCCTGCGCTTTCTTCTCACTCAATCCTTATCTGCTATGCTAGCCACAGGAAGTACCTTAATATCCTCGAGCGTCATAGTAGGATAATGTTGATCTGCATAAATCACACCATATTTTTTAATAAACACAGGAATAGTATTTAACGGTGCATCTACTTTTATCGTTTGTCCTCCTTCATACTCCTTTCCGGTTGTATAGTCAATCCAGCGTTCCTCTTTTGGAAGATAAACAGTGCGGCTGCGCTGTCCGGCATAAAGAACCGGAGCCACCAGTACATCCGGTCCGTAAAAATATTCGTCTTCTGTTTCCCAGCAGACCGAATCATCCGGGCACATATAGAAAAGTGTCCGCATAACCGGAGTTCCCTTTCTATGCGCTTCTTCCATGATCCTTCTTGTATATGGCCTCATCTGCTCCCTTAATTCCATATATTTTTTACAGATGCCATAAACTTCTTCTCCATAACTCCATACTTCATTCGCCGCACCGGAGCAGCAAGTTGCTCCTCCTGTGGTTCCATATTGCGGTTGTCTTGGTTCTCTGTCACCATGAAGACGCATGACCGGACAAAAAGTTCCCCACTCAAACCAACGCGCAAAAAGTTCTCTGAACTTCGGGTCATCCGGATTTCCACCATGGAATCCCCCTATATCTGTTGTCCACCATGGAATGCCTGCAATTCCCATATTCAGCCCTGCTGCAAGCTGATTCCTCATGCTTTCAAAACTTGATGCAATATCTCCTGACCAGACAAGCGCCCCATACCTCTGACTGCCTGCCCATGCGCACCGAAGAAGGTTCACAATATTCTTCTGTCCTTCTCTTTCCATTCCTTCATAAAAAGTTCTTGCATAGTCAACCGGATAAATATTTCCAATCTGAAGGTTTGTACCCATATGATAGCGGTAATTATCAAAATCATATACCGTATATTCAGGTTCTGCCTCATCCAGCCAGAATACTTTGATCCCTTTCTCATAATAATTCTGTTTCGCTTTGCCCCAGACGTATTCTCTTGCTCCCGGATTCGTCGCGTCAAAATGGATCGTGGCACCTTGAAAATCCAGCCCTACACGAAATCCTCGCTCCGTACTGATCAAAAATCCTTTTTCCAGCATTTCCTCATAATTCTCACAGGTTTTATCCACTGTCGGCCAGACAGATACCATTAATTCAATCCCCATCTCCTGCAGCTCCCGAACCATGGCATCAGGTTCAGGCCAATATACCGGATCAAATTTCCATTCTCCCTGCTTCGGCCAGTGAAAGAAATCAATAACAATCAGGTCAATCGGCAGATTCCTTCTCTTGTATTCTCTCGCCACTTCCAGAAGTTCTTCCTGTGTCTGATAACGGAGTTTACACTGCCAGAAACCCAGCCCATATTCCGGCATCATAGGAACTTTTCCAGCCACTGCCGCATATGCCTCTTCAATTTCTGCAGGCGTATCTCCCGCCACTACCCAATAATCCAAAACTTTGGTAGAATATGCTTCAAAACTCATGATATTCTTTCCAAACACCGCGCGCCCCACACCCGGATTATTCCATAAAAATCCATATCCCAAAGACGAAATGGCAAAAGGTACACTTGCCTGTGAGTTACGATGTGCCAATTCTAAGTCTAAACCTTTCAGATTCAGATAAGGCTGCTGATACTGCCCCATTCCGTAAATCCTTTCATCCCTGTCCACGGATTCAAATCTCATAGTCAGATGATAATCTCCTCCCAGTATTGGCTTAAACTCTCGTGCCTCCACTTCAATTGCACTACATTTTCTATCCAGAATATCTCTCCGGTTTCTGCAATATTCTTCTAAAAGCAGTTTACCGTCCGAGTTATAAATCATGATTTTTCCAAGCTTTGTTATTTCAGCGTATATTTTACCATTGATAATCCTGGCTCCCTGCTCTGTATATACAATTTCACAGTCAACATTTCCCCGCTCATGCAATGCCCAATTTTCTTCCGGCATTTTATGCTCTTTTGTGGCACGAACCCGAAGCGCATTCTCTCCCCATGGTTCTATCCACACTTCTTCCGTATCATAATGAAAAATCAATTTTTCTTTTTTTAAATCCAGCATATCTCATCCTCCAATCAAATATTATCCTTTGACTGCCCCACTTGTCATACCACTTACAATATACTTCTGCATAAAAATGAATATCAATGCCACCGGAATAATGGTCACTACTGCAAAAGCCGTCAGATAACTCCATTTCGTTCCATATTGTCCCATAAAGTTAAATATCCCAGCTGTAATCGGACGTTTTTCCTGATCTAAAATAAATGTCATTCCATATGCAAGATCCCCCCATGCATAAAGGAAGGAAAAAATCGCACAGACCATAACCCCCGGTTTTGCAATCGGAATTAATATCCTGATAAAAGCGGTAAATTTATTACATCCATCCAGATAAGCCGCTTCCTCCAAATCCTTCGGTATAGATGAAAAATAATTCTTCAATATCAAAACCGAGAAAGGGATTCCTATTGTTGCATCCGCCAGTACAGCCGCAACCCATGTATTATATACATGCATATTTTTAAACATAATAAACATGGGTGTCAGGAGTACTGATACCGGAAGCATCTGTGTGACCAAAAATGACAACAGCATGATTTTTCTTCCCTTGAAGTGATACTTCGCAATTCCATAAGAAGCCGGCACAGCCAGCAAAACTGCAATCACAGTAGCCCAGACCGATATCAGGAAACTGTTCGCAAAGGAACGGAACATATTAAAATCACCGGTTTCCACCTGTGCCGCATAAGATTTTGAATTAAGGACATGCGGATAGAAGGTCGGCGGATTCTGGAATATTTCCTGTTCTGTTTTCAGAGAAGTAATAAGCGCCCAATAAAGCGGAAACAGAAGAATACATAAGATCACTACCGAAACAACACTAAGCAGAATATTCTTTCTTCTTGTTAATCTCTTTTCCTCATCCATCATTCTTCCTCCCCGCTTGTTGTGACTTTAATATAGAAAATACCAACTACCAGCAGGATTGCCAGCAGGACATTGGCAACAGCAGATCCCTTACTGTACTTAAACATTTCAAACGACAGCTTATAAGAATAAGTCGATAACATATGAGTTGAATTAACCGGGCCTCCGCTTGTCATAACATATACCAGATCATATACTTTAAAAGTATAAATAAAGCCAAGAATCAGCACTGATTCAATCGTTGGCTTTAATAACGGGAGCGTGATGTTAAAGAACGTCTGCACCTTATTGGCACCATCAATAGATGCGCTCTCATACAGTTCTTTCGGAATTGTTGTGAGACCGGTTGAAATCAGTATCATATTAAACGGAATTCCAATCCACACATTCGCACAGATCAAAGCAAACATTGCCGTTCCCGGAGTGGTCAGCCATTCAATATTTTTATTAATCAAATGAAGGCTTCTCAAAATAAAATTGATAACGCCAATGTCAGTTGCAAACAAAAGTTTAAACATTAATGCTGTAACCGTAACCGGTATCATCCATGGCACAAGTAAGATTCCCCTGATCGGTTTGGCCAGCGTAAATCTCTGGTTAAAGAAAAGTGCAAGGAGAAACCCGATCATAAACTGAAAAATCAGACACAGGATCGTATATTTCAGTGTATTGGATAAAGAAGTCTTAAAAACACTGTCTTTAAAAAGCTCTAAGTAATTATCAAACATGATAAAATTCTTTGTTCCCCGGACAAGATTACCTGCACCTACATCCTGAAAACTCAGAATGATATTGCGTATGATTGGATAACCAACAAAAACCAACATATACAGAAAAGCCGGAAAAACAAACAGTATCCCTACATTTTCATACCGGAACATCTTCTTAATTTTCTTCATGAAAGCACCTTCCTTTAGAGTATAAAAATAGCCGCCACACAGAATATAATGTGTAACCCTCTGCGTGGCAGCTATCTCCCATTTTTATTTTACAATACCATCAATTGTTGCCTGTGCCTGCGCTGCCGCATCTTCCGGTGTTGCCGTTCCTGTGATCACCTGATTGAATGCCAGTGAAATCGCATCAGATACACTCGGCCATTCAGCCAGCGGGCCTCTGGGCATTGCGTAATTCAGTTCTTCAACAAATGGCTGATAAGGAGAATCTGCTTCAAACTGATTCTCTGCAATCGTCTTATCCGCAGAGATATACCCAAATTTATCCATCATGAATTTAACCTTCTCTTCAGATGTCGCATAAGTCAGGAAATCTAAGGCACCTTCTACGTTTCCACCATTGATCACTGCATAGTTCTCTCCTCCAAGTACAGAAGAATAGTCAGTATCCTTCGGAATCAGGGTTACTTTCCAGTTCAGATCAGGAGCCTCTGACTGCATAGTAGGAATCTGCCATGGCCCATTCTCCATCATTGCCACATTACCTGCAATAAACTGGTTCATAACATCACCCTGCGTCCAGTTAATACATTCTTTACTCATAACTCCTTCATTGATCAAACTCTGAATAAATGATAAAGCTCTGATACCATTTTCATTATTTATGTCATAAGAAGTAGCTCCTGTTGACCAAAGCCATGGAACAAAGTTGAATGTTCCTTCTTCATTCTGTACACTGCAAAGAGCAAGTCCTGTAACGCTGTCAGTTGTCAGTGCCTTTGCTGTAGCCATTAATTCATCCCATGTAGTTGGAACTTCACAGCCTGCCTCGCTCAGCATATCCTCATTATAATACAGAGCCAGACAATTTACCCCAAACGGCACGCCATATAATTTTCCATCTACTGTACAGGAGTTTACGGTTCCTTCATAATAATTTCCAACATCAAATTTTCCGGTTATATCTTCAAAAATTCCCATTTCCACATAAGATGCATGATCCGGTGAATCCAAAATGGCAATATCCGGCAGTTCGTCAGCTGATGCGCCAATGGATAACTGTTTCTTAAAATCTGCAAATGGCACATACTTAGCCGTAACTTCATAATTGCCCTGTGATGCATTATACTCCTGGATGACCTGATCCAATGCAACCTGATGACCTTCCGTCTCCCAATAATACCAGATTGTTACTGCCTCTGCATCACCAGAAGATTCTGTTTCCGGAGCAGGCTCCTCTTCACTTCCTTCATTAACCGATGCTTCTTCACCTGCTGTTGTTCCCTCATCAACTGATGCCGCGGAATCTCCAGTATTTCCTGATGATCCACATCCTGCGACCAAACTTGCAGTCATTGCTAAAACTGCAAATAATGCGGTTATTTTTTTCCTTTTCATTACTTTCCTCCTTACTGAAACTCTTTTCCATAGTCAGTGTTCCTCTTGATGAATCCATCATACTGCTTTTTATTTCTTTCCAAAACGGTAAAAAAATGAAAAAGGATAAATAATCTAAGCTGACCGCATAGATCTGTTCAGCCAATTTATCGATTCGATTTTCTATACTCGGCAGGCGACATGCCAACACATTCTTTAAATACCCTGGCAAAATACTTCGCATCTGCATATCCCACTTTTTCCGATATTTCATATTGCCTGAGCTGTGTTCCTATCAACATCTCTTTTGCCTTTGCCAGGCGGTAATTGCGGATATAAGTACTAAAATTTTCCCCTAATTCCTTATGGAATTGCGTGCCGAGATACTCCTGTGTTAAATTTAACCTGTCTGCAATTTCATTTAATGTAATTCCATCCGCATAAAACTCATGAATCATACTCTGTGCCTTTTTTACAGCAAGACTCACTGCTCCTGTTTCCTTATCTGAGACATTCATGCAGCAGAGTACTCTTTCAAAAGTTTTTTCCAATTCACGTTCTGTCTTTGCATTCATAATAGAATCCAAAAGTTTTTTCTGGTCAATGCCTTTATAATCAATGCAGCCAACTTCTTTTGCAATATTTAAAACAGACCACTGAAAACGCACATAAGATTCTTTTATCTCTTTCGGAGAATAAACATGTCCGTTTAAAAAATAATTATGGAATCTCTGGAGAATTTCCCTGACTTTCTCATTTTCTCCCATGCAGATTGCAACCTTAATCTGATTTTCCAATTCCACTGGATAAATGCAGACTTCTGTCTGGACATCTGTTATCTGAGGATATGATATTAAAATATCCGCGCCTAAAATAATATTCCAGTCCATATATGGAAGAAGTTTCTGATATCCTTCCCTGATCTCGCACGCTCCCGATACTTCCAGCATTCCATAACTGACTTTCTGCTTCCTCTCTCCCATGTTCTGAAATAAAATCTGATTCTGATACCAGCGTTCTATCTCCCGCCTGGACGAATAACCATAGACCAGCGCAATAATTACTTTATCATACTCCA
The DNA here is from genome assembly GCA_003490145.1 of Lachnospiraceae bacterium OM04-12BH. Lineage (GTDB taxonomy): Bacteria > Bacillota > Clostridia > Lachnospirales > Lachnospiraceae > Suilimivivens > Suilimivivens aceti. Next base: position 32,878 of record QULQ01000021.1, on the reverse strand, counting down.
TGTCTACCAGACAGTACTTTACTTCTTTCTTCTTTAATATCTGACACATTTCCTTCCGTTTTCTTTCCCGCTCAGCCTCAAAGCTCTCTCCCATATAGACGAGCAGCTCTATCAACGGCATATCTTTCTCAATTCCATATTTTTTATCCAGAAAGCTCTCCATTTCTTCATCCAATATAGAAGTTCCATATAAAATACCCGATACTATATTTTCCAGGCTTCCCATTGTGTCCGGTGTCCTTTTTTGTTCCTGCTCATATAGATTCTGTATTTTCCGAATCGTCCGAACAAATTCCTGAACAACCACAGGTTTAATGATATAATCGCTTACCCCCAGTTTCACAGCCTGCTGGGCGTAGGAAAATTCCGAATAAGCTGTCAAAACAATTACTTTAGGAAATATTCCTGATTCCTGCATTTTTGTGATCATTTCCAAGCCATCCATAACCGGCATCCTGATATCGGTAATAATCATATCCGGCTTATCTCTTTCTATACAAAGGAGCCCTTCCTGTCCGTTACCCGCAGTACCTGTAACTTCAATTTCGGGAAACATCTTTTTCATCAATTTGCAAAGCCCCTCTCTGATCAATATCTCATCTTCAATTACCACTGCCTTCATGGATGTTCTCACCTCCTGCTATTGGAATCCAAATCCTTACTGCCGTTCCCTTTCCCTGTTCACTCTCTATCACAACCTTTACATTTTGCCCGTAATACATATGCAGCCTTGTAATCGCATTTTCCATACCGATATGGTTTTTATCATCCGTTTTCTTAAATATTCCTTCATTCATCTCCTGTACTTTTTCAGGAGAAATTCCGCAGCCATTATCCGCTATCTCTATTTTTATAAAATCATCCTCTCTCTTCATACACATCTGTAAGCGGTGTGCCCTGTCTACTCCTTCAAACCCATGCAGAATTGCATTCTCAACAAATGGCTGTAAAAGCAGTTTATGTATTGATAAATTCATAAGTTCCGGTTCCACATCTATATAACATTCAAAAGTATTTTTCAATCTGATCTGCTGAAGAAAAATATACTGCTTTAACCAATCAATTTCATCCTTTATTTTTACAATCCCATTACTGTCAGAAATTCCATATCTCAATATCCGGGCAAGTGTTGTAATCATATTACTGATCTCATACTCGTCCTTGTCAATGGCGATCCAATTGATCGTATCCAATGTATTATAAAGAAAATGCGGATTAATCTGCGCCTCCAACGCTGTAATTTCTGCATTTTTCTGCTTCTCGATCGACTTCTTTAATTTATCCATCATCGAATTGAATTCTTCTGCAATAATCTCTATCTCCGTAGGTCTTCTCTCATCGTACGCCACATGAACCGTTAAGTCACCTTTTCCTGCCTTTCTCATCATTTCCACTACTCTTTTTATAGAACCTGTCATTCGTGTCACTTGGCTGACCATAATGAGCAAGACCGCCAGAAGTGAAAGAAATATAATAAAACCCAGCATCTTTTGCTGGACATGAAGCCCCTGGACAAGCTCATCCTGATCTGTTGCACGGATAATTTCCCATCCCGTTTTTTCATCATGCACCGAATAAATGGACAATTCCCTGTCTGCAAAAAGTTCCGTCTCCCTTGCAATCTGCTGATAAACAATTGCTTTTTCTTCTTCACTTGCACATTTAGCAACAACGTTTTTTCCAACTTTGTTTGAATTTGAGCAGGATACCAAATACCCACTGCCATCCACAATAAAATTCAATCCATTTTCTGCAGGCGTTCCACAGACTTCTTCCAAAAGTTTTACATCAATACTTACGATAACAATCCCACATTTTTTCTGCACATCCCTATAATCAATGATACGATGTCCTATATGAAACAAATAGCAGGAATTACTTCCAAAAATCACTTTTTCTCCGGTAGAAAAAAGATGCGTTTTATTATCACTACTGATTTCTTCATATAGTTCCGCCTGGGATAAAGCAATACTATCCAGCCACGATGTCTGTGTAGTTGATGCCGTCAACTGGTCATAAAATGCAAGTTCTCCGCTTTCAGTAATGATTGCAATTGATTTCACATAATCTTTTGTATAAAATAATCCCCTCAGCGTTTTTCTGAGCAGTTTCCTGTTATTAGCGACATCCTCACCACCATTGATTTTCTCAACCAATTCTACGATATAGTCATCCGTATAAACCTGAAACAGAATATCTTCATAGGAATCCATCCACACATCAAGGCTCACTTTTGTCTGCTCAAGATTTGCTTTTGTCATGCTCTCCACATTCTGCTGCACAAGTTTTGATGTATTGTAATAATAAATAATATTTACCAGCAAAATTGGGATTATAGAAGTAATCACAAATGCAGTTGCTAACTTAATTTTTATACTTTTTCTGTCAAGACTGATGATTTTCATGGTAAACCTCCCCTTATATTATAACTGTCAGACTCCATAAGAAAATAATAAAAATATGAAAAAGGATGAAAAAGCTAAGATTGTTCTCTTATACAACAAGCAGAGCACTGTTTTACAGTGCTCTCCCATTATTTTTATATCGAGTTTTAATCATTACTTGGTCTCTTCATATCATTTTCATCTTTCCCATTAATCATTTGTAGCTTTCTATTCAGGCTTTATTTTTTCTTCCTTGTCTGCTTGTTTCATGTGCCCCATAACAACATGGAATTCTTTCACAATCCCATCATATAATTCCTGCCTAAACTGCCTTGTCACAGGGTAAGCGATATCCTGATACACATCCTTCCCGTTGTCATCCAGCCGCCCGGTCTTGTAGTCCGGCATGGAAACAAACACGTTGCTGATGTTTCTTTGCTCCTAACACTGTACTGTTCATGTTTTTTTCCTCCTTGATGTCAAACGGATATTCGCAATCCGCTTTGCTACTTGCTCATAACACTATCTGTTGCTGCCACACCATATAGTGTTAAATAATTGACTATAACAGAAAAGGACGAACTCATCTTCTAAAATGAATTCGTCCTTTAAGGCACAGTTATTAGGTTGTTTCAATACATCTCATAGGTTACTCAGTATGATTGGGTATTTTTTTTGATGTACTATTTCAGGAAGAAAAACACTTTTATCCTTCTGTCAAAAGCTTCCTCTTCCGATCAATCATTTCATCAATCTTCTCAATATACAGCCCTACGTCCTTCACATTGTCGCACCGTTCGATCCTGCCATTTCCATATACCCGTTTTGTCACCGTACCGGCGCCAAGGGCAATGATCGTCTGGACTTCCTCCATGATCAGGATATTATAGATGCCAAACCTGCCTTCTCTTGCATATCCCACATTTTCAAAGTTGCCAGACATATTTTTCTGACGGTAGAGATAATAGGGAACCATCCCCATTTCCCTGGCTCCGTTTTCGGCAATCTTCATTGTCTCATCTGTATTGTGAAGTGCCTCGATCCCGTTTTTCTCAATCCACTGATTCAGCCGTGATGCCCGTTTGATGGCAAGGGAATGTACCGTCAGGGAATCCGGATTCAGCTTCTTCACCTCTTCTATAGTTCTCCTGACGTCCTCTTCATCCTCTCCCGGAAGTCCGAGGATCAGATCCATATTGATATTGGTAAAGCCCTTTTCCCTGGCAAGATAAAAGGCTTCCTTTACCTGTTCTACCGTATGCTGTCTGCCGATCAGTCTCAGGGTCTCCTCCTTCATGGTCTGTGGATTGACAGAGATCCTGGTCACGCCGTATTTTATTAATACCTCAAGCTTATCTGCCGTAATACTGTCGGCTCTTCCGGCCTCCACAGTAAATTCCTTCACCTGTGAAAAATCCAATGTTTTCTTCAGGAAAGAAAGAAGTCTCTCCAGTTCCTCTGCTGACAGTGTAGTTGGTGTTCCGCCGCCAATATAAACTGTGTCCAGTACCTTGTCCTTATAGATCTCTGCCGTAAAGGTAATTTCCTTTTCCACTGCTTCCAGATATTCATTGACTCTCTTTTTCCAGGATACGATCGGGAAGGACGTAAAAGAACAATACAGGCATGTAGTCGGGCAGAAGGGGATCCCGATATACAGGCTGTAGCCGTCCTGATAGTGGATCGTGGAAAGAAGCTCCTTTTCCCTCTCTGCAATCTCCAGGGAAAGCCCTGCCTTTTCCTCACTGACCAGATAGGTATCCTTCATATAGGAGAGGATCTCTTCCTCATTCCTTCCTTCAAGCAGCATTGTCATGGGAATTTTCGTTGGCCGGATCCCAGTCAGCGTCCCCCAGGGAAGCTGCTTTCCCGTATATTCGGAGAGTGCGACATAGATCAGCTTCTTTAAACGGTTCTTTACCTCTGTTCTGTCAGGTGCATCTGAAATCACTACCTTTTTTGCATGGAAAGAAGAGGAACCTCCTCCTGCCTGGATCAGCACCAGGACGATCTCCTCTTCCCCGATCTGCAGGGAAAGATTCGGGTACCCATCGGATGAACTTCCGGGTTCCCCTTCTCCCTCTGCATGGACTCTGACCTCACACTCCGGATAAAAAGCCTTTACCAGTGAGTGGATATCATATTCAAAGCCCGCCTTATTTAATGTTATTTCGATTACATTCTGTTCCATAGATTCTGTTATCATCTTCCCTTTTTATTCTACCGTTACTACCTTAGCCAGGTTTCTCGGCTTATCTACATCAAGTCCCTTATCCAGGGAAACATAATATGCAATGAGCTGCAGCACGATGGATACAGGCATTACCATAAACTCATCCTTCATCACAGGCAGCCGGAAAATACTGCTCCAGACCTTCTCCTGTTCCAGTTCTTCCTGTCCCTTGATCAGAAGAATCACCCTGGCTCCTCTTGACTGTACTTCCTTGATATTGGACAGCTCCTTGCTCTTTAATTTATCCTGCGTCACTACCGCGATCACAGGTGTTTCCTCCGTGATCAGAGCGATGGTTCCATGCTTCAGCTCCCCGGACGCATAAGCTTCCGAATGGATATAGGAAATCTCCTTCAGCTTCAGGGATCCTTCCAGTAAAATGGAGTAGTCAAGACCGCGTCCAATCATGAACACATCCCTTGCATTCAACATGGTATCTGCGATATGATGGATTTCTTCCTTGCTTTTCAGTACCTCTTCCATAACTGCAGGTACTCTCTGAAGCTCCTCCATGTATTCCTTCATCTGCTCATCACTCCAGAGCTTTCTGGCTATAGCCATTCTTGCAGTCAGAAGGTACAGCACGGCAAGCTGGGTCGTATAGGCCTTGGTGCTTGCCACTGCGATCTCCGGACCTGCATTGGTATAGATCACATATTCACTGGCTCTTGCAATGGATGCACCCTTTACATTAACAATGGAAATACTGGGTGATCCACACTTTCTGGCAAACTTCAATGCTTCCAGCGTGTCAATCGTCTCTCCTGACTGGGAAATAGCGATCACAAGCGTTGTTTCATCCACAATAGGATCATTATACATAAACTCGGAAGCCATGACTACATCCACATGAATACCGATCAGTGACTGGATCAGGCTCTTTCCTACCAGTCCCGCATGCATGGCTGTTCCGCATGCGATCACACAGATCCTTCTGCAGGATGCAAGCATCTCATCCGGGATTCCCTCTGCTGTAAAATCCGGTTTTCCATCTTTGATCCTTGGCTTCACTGTTTCACCAATCACCCTTGGCTGCTCCATGATCTCCTTTTCCATATAAAAAGGATAACCACCCTTATCGCTGCGGCTGATATCCCAGTCCACTGTCAGCCAGTCGATCCTTGCCTTATCGCCGGAAAGATCATACATCTCAATTCCATCCCCGGAAAGGCACACCACATGAAACTCAGGTACAACAAAATACTGTGTTGTAAAAGGCACGATCGCTGCCACATCGGAGGACAGGATCGCACCATCCTCTGTATTGGCTGCTACGATCGGACTTACATTCCTGACCGCAAAGATCTTACCGGGAATATCATCAAACATGATCGACAGCGCAAAGGTTCCCTTCAGCTTCAGCACCGTCTTCCTGATTGCTGCATAAGGATCTCCTGTATAAAAATGGGAAAGCACAGCCGCCACTACCTCGCTGTCTGTCTGAGAGGTCAGTTTTCCGTCCAGCTCATACCTCTCGATCAGCTGTCTGTAGTTCTCTATAATCCCATTATGGGTAATCGTCACATCTTTAAAATGATGGGGATGGGCATTTTCATCACTCACACCCCCATGGGTTGCCCATCTTGTATGGCCGATTCCGCAGTGACCTGTGACATCATTTTTTGCACAGAGCTCCCTGAGGTCATGCACTCTGCCCGCCTTCTTAAAGATTCTTACCGGACCCCCTTTCTCCGGGAACAACGCAATACCTGCACTGTCATAGCCTCTGTACTCCAGAAGCTCCAGCGCATCCAGCATGATCTCACTGGCCTCTCTTTTTCCTGTATATCCAATAATCCCACACATATATCATCTTCCTCATCTTTCTCTATTTTTCCGGCCTCTCTTCATTATATTCAAAAGCTCACCCTTATAGCCGGTTATCTGTTCTGATTTAAGATCCACAGTCACTTACAACTGCATTCCTCATTTTCTTCGTTGTATCGTATTTGTTTTGCAGTTACCCGCATATTTGCCGATACATCACGCAGCGAAGAGCTACGGAAGGGCACCCGCCGAATTTTCGATAACCCTTCTCCTCGTCGTCCCGTTTCCGGGCACTGGCGCTAAATGAGGAAGATGATAACAGTATCCTATTCATTTTTCAAGGAACAGACCTTCATCAAAAATGTCCGGTCAAAACGCTTACAAGCCTTTTGGCCGGACATTTCCTACATATTATACACAACTTACCATATCTTGTAAAGCCACCTACTCGTAGACAGCATACTCTCCATACTCTTCCCAGATATTACAGATCCATGTTTTTCCCTGGTTAAAGATGATCTCCTGATCATTTTCGTCATAGAATTTCGCAGGGGTAGCATCTCCGTCATATCTCTTCCAGGTGCCCTTAATCACCTTTCCACCTGTAAATACGATGGCATCACCTTCTCCATGCACTCCAAAAGCAAGATAGTCATGATCATCCCTGACCTCGCCATGGCAGTACTGGAACACCACATTGGACACTGCAAACTGGCTTCCATCGATCTCATCCACCTGCTTTTTTCCATCCTGATAACGATAATACAACCCATCGTCTTCATGATATTCGAAATAAGGATTATAGGCTCCATAACCACCTTTGTTTCCTTCTGTACCGCCGGGCATGATCTTCACTGCTGTTTCTGCATCTTCATAGCTGGTCTCTGCCTTTACCCCATCTGCTGCGAAGGTAAAGGGCGGTACATAAGCATCATCATACTCCCAGGTATAGCCCAGTCTGTCTGCTGCCTTTTTCATGCCATCAATAAACAGATAACCGGTAAATTCTGTTGCATAACCCGGTCTTGAAACTCTGTCATAGGCCTCTGGTGCTGGATTATAAATACCTTCCACCGGTGCACTGATATTCTGTACAGTATCCCTGTTGATCAGCTCTTCCACATAAGGTCTTGCCAATCCCCAGTTACAGTAGATTGCCTCGTAACCCATAGCCACATAAACGAAATAGTCACGGCTGCTGCGGATGGGTCCGATCCTGTCAAGGTCATCAAAATCCTCAAACACAGCCATCAGTCTGGTAATTCTTCCTTCTACAGGTGCTTCATAGACGATACTGGCTTTGGAAATACCGTACTGCGGCATTGCCGGTGAATTATTCGGAATCATGACTGCGATCGGCCTTCTGTTTGCCACAGCCTCATCCTTCCATTCGCCGGTAAGATAGCTCTGCATCTTTCCATCTTTTATTTCCCTCTCTACAGGGATCACCCCTGCACCAGCTTCTTCCTCTGGCGTCTCCACCTCTTCTGTCGTTTCTTCTGCTGCCGGTGTTTCTATAGGTGTTACCGCCAGATCCTGTTTTTCTTCCTTCTTACTGCCGCATCCTGCCAGCAGCCCTGCTGTCATAGCCGCAGCAAGCAGTGTGATGATCATTCTCTTTTTCATGGATCCTTCCTTTCTTTTGCCTATACAAAGGCATTATTTTCTTTTTCGTAACCAATTGTTGTCATCATGCCATGTCCCGGATATACTCTGGTTTCATCCGGCAGGGTAAACAGCTTCTCCTTCACAGATCTGACCAGTGCACTCATGCTGCCGGTCGGGAAATCTGTTCTTCCCACGGATTCCTGAAACAGGGTATCTCCACTGATCAGGATCTGATCTTCTTCAAAATAATAACAGCAGCTGCCACCGGTATGTCCCGGTGTGGCAATAACCCTTCCCCGGATTCCTGCAAACTCAAATTCCTCTCCATCCCGGAACAGATGATCCGGTGTAATGCCGCAGCTTCTTCCTACCGCTGCAGAGACATTTAAGGCCGGATCCTGGCAAAGCTTTTCTTCTCCTTCGTAAGCATATACCTCCGCGCCGGATCTTTTCCTCAGCTCTTCCACTCCCCAGATATGGTCAAAATGACCATGGGTCAGGAGGATCGCTTTAATCTGAAATTCTTTTTCCTGCAATGTCTCATAAAGGAAGCTCCCCTTATCTGCCGGGTCAAAAAATATGACTTCTCTGCTGTCCTCCCTGTGTATATAGTAACAGTTGGTCTGACAGACACCAAGTGTCAGACACTCTACCTTCAGATTTCCCATACGTTTCCTTTCTTTCTATGATCTTAACCGGTAGTTCTCTCAATATCAATAACGCTGTCAATGCTGCGGATCTTGTCCGTGATCCGGATCAGTTCCTCTCTTCCGCTGATCTCAAAGGAAATCAGCATGGTGGCAAGTCCCTGTTTGCTTGTCCTTGTATTGACAGAAAGAATATCAATATTTTTCTCGGTCAAGGCACGGCTGATATCTGCCAGCAGGCCATTTCTGTTATTGGCATAAATCTTGATCTCTGCCAGATATTTTCCTGTTTCCTTATCCGGCGTATCCTCCCACTCGGCATCGATCAGTCTCTCTCTTTCAATCTCCGGCAGATTCAGGATATTGATACAATCTGTTCTGTGGATGGAAATGCCTCTTCCTCTGGTAACAAAACCGATGATCTCATCTCCGGGTACCGGTGAACAGCACTTAGAAAACCGTACTGCCAGATCATGGATTCCTTTGACAATGATCCCATTGCCGGAACGCATTTTAGCCGGCTCATTCTGGGCGTTCTGACTATTCTCCTTGATCTGCTCAATCACCTGCTCATTGGTCAGCACTGTCTTATGGTCATTCTCATAGAATTCCATCATCTTATTGATGATCTGGCCTTCCTTCAGTCCACCATGACCGATAGCCGCCAGTACGGCATCCCAGTCCCGGAAGCCGTATTTACGCATGATAGCTTCCATATAATCCGGCTTAAGCAGATTCTGGATATTGATGCTTCTTGACCTGCAATAGGTATTCAGAAGCTCCTTGCCCTTTACAATATTTTCTTCCTTAAATTCATTTTTAAACCACTGATTGATCTTACTCTTGGCCTGAGTGCTCTTTACGACATTCAGCCAGTCACGGCTCGGTCCCTTGGAATTCTGGGAGGTTAAAATTTCGATCCGGTCACCGTTCTGGATCTCATAATCAATAGTCACCAGCTTACCATTTACCCTGGCTCCGATCATCTTATTTCCAACCGCACTATGGATACTGTAGGCAAAATCGATCGGCGTGGAGCCAGCCGGCAGGTTCTTTACTTCTCCTGTAGGAGTAAAGCAGTAAACACTGTCTGAGAATAAGTCCAGATCACTCTTTAAGAGGTTCATGAATTCCTTATTATCAGACATATCCCGCTGCCATTCCAGGATCTGCCGCAGCCAGGTCAGCTTCTCTTCCTCAGAAACATCTGCCTTTTTACCATCAGATGCTTCCTTATATTTCCAATGTGCAGCAATACCATATTCTGCTGCCTTGTGCATTTCAAAGGTACGGATCTGTATTTCAAAAGGCTGTCCATTGGAACCGATCAGTGTGGTATGCAATGACTGATACATATTTTCCTTGGGCATGGCAATATAATCTTTGAAACGTCCCGGAATGGGTTTATACATCTCATGGATCACACCAAGCGCTGCATAGCAGTCCTTTACCGTATCTACAATGATCCTGACAGCAAACAGATCATAGATCTGGTCAATCGTCTTGTTCTGATTCTTCATTTTTTTGTAGATGCTGAAAAAGTGCTTGACTCTTCCGTCAATCTGCGCCTTAATTCCGGCATTCTTTATATGCTCACTGACCTCATCAACAATGCTTTGGATATATTTTTCCCGGACACTCTTTCTGACTGCGATCTTGTCTACCAGGTCATAATATGCCTCCGGCTCCAGATATTTCAGAGAAAGGTCATCCAGCTCTACCTTGATCTTGGAAATACCGAGTCTCTGTGCAATGGGTGCGTAAATTTCCAGCGTTTCTCTGGCAATCCTCTGCTGGCTCTCCGGCTTCTGATACTGAAGTGTCCGCATATTGTGAAGACGGTCTGCCAGCTTGATCAGAATCACACGGATATCCTTGGCCATGGCAAGAAACATCTTCCGGAGGTTCTCTGCCTGCATCTCCAGACGATCCGGTTTATCTCCGTCACGCATGAACTGCAGCTTCTGCAGCTTGGTCACACCATCTACAAGAAGCGCCACCTCTTCTCCAAACTGCTCCCGGATCTCATCCTCAGTCATAACAGTGTCTTCTACCACATCATGTAAAAGACCGGCCGCAATGGTTTCCTTGTCCATCTCGAGATCCGCCAGTATGATCGCCACATACAGGGGATGAATGATATAAGGCTCACCGGACTTTCTGAGCTGATCCTTATGTGCCTCGGAAGCTACCTTATACGCCTTTTCGATCAGTGAAATATCATCCGAAGGGTGATATTTTTTTACACGGAGGATCAGATCCTCATAAAGCTGCTCCGGGCTTTGATATTGTATGGACTCTATTCTGCCGTCATCCAGCACAAGTTCCTTTTTCTCTGACATACACCCACACCTCTGTCGCTCGTATTCCCTTTTTAGCATATTCTTAATCATTATATATTTTTTCTGTTCTGACGTCAATTGCCCGATAGACAGGAGAATCGTAAAAAAGCGGATCATCCATTTGGACAATCCGCTCTTTGTAAACTCGCAAATCCGTGCTGACGCACCTGTTACATCATTCCGCCCATTCCGGCTCCGCCTGCAGGCATTGCAGGAGTTTCTTCCTTAATGTTCGCAACAACTGATTCTGTTGTCAGTAAGGTAGATGCTACGCTGTTTGCATTCTGCAGTGCGCTTCTTGTAACCTTGGCAGGATCAAGAATGCCGGCACTTACCATATCTACATACTCTTCTTTCAGAGCATCAAATCCAACACCAACCTCGGACTCTCTTACCTTGTTGATGATAACGCTTCCTTCCAGACCGGCATTTGCTGCGATGTGGAACAGAGGAGCTTCCAGTGCCTTCAGAACGATCTGTGCACCTGTCTTCTCATCACCTTCCAATGTATCAGCCAGTTTTGCAACTTCCTTGGATGCGTGGATATAAGCAGAACCACCACCACAGATGATACCTTCTTCTACAGCTGCTCTTGTTGCTGCCAGTGCATCCTCAAGACGAAGCTTAGCTTCCTTCATTTCTGTTTCAGTAGCAGCACCTACACGGATAACAGCTACGCCGCCTGCCAGCTTGGCAAGTCTTTCCTGTAATTTCTCTCTGTCGAAATCAGATGTGGTCTCTTCGATCTGACCCTTGATCTGATTGATTCTTGCTGCGATTGCTTCCTTATCGCCTTCACCATCAACGATAACAGTATTCTCTTTCTGAACCTTAACAGATTTTGCACGGCCAAGCTGATCCATCGTAGTATCCTTCAGTTCAAGACCAAGCTCGGAGCTGATTACCTGACCACCTGTAAGGATTGCGATATCCTCCAGCATAGCTTTTCTTCTGTCGCCATATCCGGGAGCCTTGACAGCTACTACATTGAAAGTACCACGCAGCTTGTTGACGATCAGAGTTGTCAATGCTTCACCCTCTACGTCCTCAGCAATGATCAGCAGCTTTGCACCTGACTGAACGATCTGCTCCAGTAAAGGAAGGATCTCCTGAATATTGGAAATCTTCTTATCTGTGATCAGGATGTAAGGATTGTCAAGAACTGCTTCCATCTTATCCATATCTGTTGCCATATATGCGGAAATATATCCTCTGTCGAACTGCATACCTTCTACAAGGTCGAGCTCTGTCTGCATGGTCTTGCTTTCCTCGATTGTGATAACACCATCTCCGGAAACCTTTTCCATAGCATCTGCTACGAGCTGTCCTACTGTCTCATCACCAGCAGAAATAGCTGCTACTCTTGCGATATGCTCTTTTCCGTTTACCTTGGAGCTCATCTTTCTGATTGCCTCTACAGCAGTCTCAGTGGCCTTCTTCATACCTTTTCTTAAAATGATCGGGTTAGCGCCTGCTGCCAGGTTCTTCATTCCGGCGTTTACCATAGCCTGTGCCAGAACAGTTGCTGTTGTAGTACCATCACCTGCTACGTCATTGGTCTTGGTTGCTACTTCCTTAACAAGCTGTGCACCCATGTTCTCGAATGCATCTTCCAGCTCGATTTCCTTTGCAATGGTAACACCATCATTGGTAATTAACGGAGCACCAAAGGACTTGTCAAGAACAACGTTTCTTCCTTTCGGTCCAAGGGTTACTCTTACTGTATCTGCTAACTGATTTACGCCTGCTTCCAGAGCGGCACGTGCTTCTGCACCATATTTGATTTCCTTTGCCATAATATATCGGCCTCCTTTAACTTTTTCTTTTTTCAATAAGATTACTGGATCACTGCAAGAATATCATTCTGCTTTACGATGATATATTCATCCTCATCAAGCTTTACTTCTGTTCCTGCATATTTGGAATAGATAACCTGATCTCCAACCTTAACTTCCATCTTAACTTCCTTGCCTTCAACTACTCCGCCAGGACCTACGGCAATAACCTCAGCCTGCTGGGGCTTCTCCTTGCTCTGTCCGGGTAAAACGATACCGGATTTGGTAGTTTCTTCTGCCACTAACTGCTTTAAAACAACTCTGTCTCCTAAAGGTACTAATTTCATATGAACTGCCTCCTTAAATTATGTTAACTTATTCACTTTCTTTGTCCTGTTAGCACTCATTTAATCTGAGTGCTAATCACTAAAGCCTATATTAATTTTATATGCCTCTGTTTGCAAACAGTATTACAGTTCGTTTTTAACTTCTTTTCTCTTATTATCTCATTTTTTCTCTTTTTTTCTTTCATTTTCTTATTTTCGTGTCACAGAAATGATTTAATAAATAGTTTATAATTTCCTCTGTCTGAATGCTGTATTCCCCATGTTTAAGCTGCAAAGTGCATCATACTGTCCGTACATTTTCTGTACCTCATTCTCCAGAATATAATAATGCCTGACGTAGGGAATGAGCAGGATCAGCAGGGCTCCCGAAAGCAGGATTGGAAAAAGCTCCCCGGAAACCACAGTCAGCAAAATTGCCAGCATTTCCAGCAGGGCAAACGTAACTGTCACGATCAGATGTACCAGCCTTTCATGCTGAAAAAGGGAAATCTGCACCAGATGTTCCTTCTTTATCCGGCTGATCTCCTCCCCTGTAACATTCTGCTCCTTCGAGAGCCTCAGAAGTTCCTCGTCCATAAACTTACGGTACTGCAAAATTCTCTGTTCCATTCTGATGATCCTTTCTGCCTGTCCTGTCCACCCAAGCTTTCTGCACAGCAGAACCGTCTGCGCATCTCTGCCGCTCAGCAGTCCCACTGACATTCCTTCATATCCACATGATTCCTGTCCTTAAAGGTAACTCCTTCCTCCAGAAGCCGTTCCCCCTGCGCTGTAAAATGAGGTGCCAGCCTGCCCGCATGGTTCACCACCCGGTGGCAGGGATACTCTCCATAATAATCAGAAATGCTCAACACCTTTCCCACCAGTCTTGCGTTCCGGTCCTTACCGATCAGCCGGGCGATCTGTCCGTAGGATGCTACCTTTCCTGCCGGAATTTCCTCTACTGCAGAAAGAATCTCATAGATCAAATCTTCATTTAAAGTTGTCATATCCCTCTCCTATCCGCTTCTGTTTTCCTGTATGTATAACAACAGAAAAACGGTATGGCCCCTGCCATACCGTATCCCATATCCTTTCAGAAATGCTTCCTGATATCTGCTTTACTTAGCCTGCTTCAGCCCTTTTCTGAGGCGTTCCTGATATCCCTTCGCATTCTTCACTTCAAATTTGTTATTGAACATTTCGTACTCTGCATCAGAAAGTCTGTCTTCCAGCTTTTCTTCAATATTCGTCTTGATCACATACCCGATCGCTACTGAAGGCGCCAGGATCCTGTCCTCATAGGTATCACAGGCTCTCTGCACTGCTTCCATATATGATTCGGCCTCTTCCTCGGTTGCCATGGGGATAAGTACCCCGAAAGCATCTCCGTCAATCCTTCCGATTATGTAATCCGGACCTGCCTGATTCTTCAGGATCGCCGCCACAGTCTGGATCAGTCTGTCACTTTCCTCATCTCCAAAGTGGTCATTGACAAATTTCCAGTCATTGATGTTCACATTCAGCACGGCGATCGGTACTGCCTCCGACCGGTCAATTGCTTCCATTCTGGTGAGAAAATAATTTCTGTGGTAAACACCTGTCAGCGGATCATCTGTTTCATTCTGGCTGATCTGGCGGCGTCTTTCCTTCAGAAGCCGCTCAAGCTCCTCAAGATAAATGCTGGTCTCCCTGCGTTTGTAGGCCTCCTCGCCAAGCTCCTCAAGAAGAGCAACGGTACTGTCTACCATATCAGAAATCTGTCCACTGTTTTCTGCAGATACGATTTCTTTAATATAAAGATGACCGATCGTACGGTCCTGTACCCTGATCTTCCGCCCGGGATCATTGACAACATCCGGATAAAACCCAAGGAAGCTGTCCCCGATCACGATCTCCTTTTCTCCGTGTCTTGCCGTCAGAAGGATATTGATCTCCAGCACATCTGCAAGACTCTGCAGATACTCCCTGACGGTATCCATATCATATAAATGGGAAAATGAATAATTCTTGATATTCTCCCTGATTCTTCTGTCATAAGGTATTGAATGATATCCCATAAGCTGTTCTCTCCCGTAAATCTAATCCCTTTCGTCAAGTATACCGTTTTTGAGATATTTTATCAAGCAATTCTCCAATGAATTTTATGTCCTGCTGACTGATATATCCTACCTTATGATAGGAAAAAGCATTCTCACCCTGACGCACCTCATAACCTCTGTACATCACATCATAAAAACCATAAAAAACAGCCGCTGTGTCTGTAAGGATCTCATTTTCCCAGCTGTCCTTCCTCCTGACCCCACGATAATACAGCTTCAGGTGCGTGGCCTCGTGAGCCAGTACAGCAACAAGTGTATCCACCTGATAGGTCTTCTGGATCTCCAGCCTGATCGTGGTAAAGGCAAGATCTGTTTCGATCTCACCTGCCCGATCTGTCACCGGTGTATGCTGGATCACCAGCTTAATATAGCTGCCGTCCATGCCAAGATGCTCACAGATATCACACAAAAGCTCCTTCAATGCTTCTTCATCTTCTCTATCCTGCTGTAGGCTTTGGATCAGCTCCTTTGGCGGTGTATAGGGTGCAAACGGCTCCTTTTCCTTCTTCACAAGCTGATCCACACAGCTTTCCAAAAGCTCATGGGGCACCTGCTTAAAAGCCGCCTTCGGAACCGGTGCCTGCTTCATGATAAAGCGTTTGACCACAAAATAAATAAAGCCAAATATTGTCAGTACCCGACAGATATTGCTGAATGTCAGATACGGAAGTAACTCATTCAGTCTGTTCACTCCTACTGTCCTCTTTTCCTGCGGCTGTCATAAGTTACATTTTCAGAAAGATTACAATACTCCCCGGTTCTTGTATAAGAATCCGTCAGATGACTGGTATGGAGCATTCTGCCAAGAGCTTCATCCTCCCATGGCTTCCATTCCTTATCCTTCTTTTCCTTTCCATCCTCTGAATGCCCCGGCATGCCGCCCTCTCCAGCCATTTTCCCATCGGCAGGACTGTCTGGCATTTCTTTCTGCCTGCCAAGTATCTTCTGGATCTTCTGTGGGAATTCCCGGACCGGCTCTGTTATATGCTCTTTCACAAAATTCTGGAATGCCGCTTTTATATTCTGGAAGGCAGCCATAAGATGGAGAGACTGCCCTCCTGTCCCCGCTGTCTGTCCCTCATCTCCAAGAGAATTCCAGAACTCCTTAAGGATCCCTGTGTGGGTATTTTCCCCGGGAGTTTCCTTTTCAACCGTATGAGTGATCTGACAGGTATCCCCGTCCCTTGAATATGTGGATTCCCTCTTCCGGTAAACTGTGTTTTCTGTATTGGCTCCGTCCGGCTTGGTTCTGTCTGCCTGGCTGTCATTTTCCTTTGCTGCTTCCTTATTTTTATAAAGATAGTTATCCTGATAACCCTTTCCGGAAAACCCAGTATAATCATTACGGATCCTCATAAGACCACCTCCCGTCATGTACCTCTTTTCTGCCTTTTCTACTTGAATATTAGCACAGAAAGCATGTCCCTGTCACCTGAAACATGACTGCTTTCCCTCGTCTTCTCTTTGTAATCTTTGCAATATCTTAACACCTGAAAATTGCCAGTGCCCTGTAATCGGAGTATAATATCCCTATGGGAAAATTACTGATGATGAAAAGCAGAAAACTATTAAAAAATATTCTGATCACACTGGGACTGACAGCACTGGCCACAAGCATTGCTTTCTGGTTCTTTCACCATGTACCCGAAAATCCAGCCAATATTGCCCTTATTTACATCACGGCTCTGGTTCTGATAGCACGCTTTACAGATGGTTATCTCTACGGTGTACTGGCATCCCTTGCTGGGGTTATCTTTGTAAACTATCTGTTCACCTATCCTTATTTTGAGCTGAACTTTACACTGACCGGTTATCCCGTTACCTTTTTATTCATGCTGATCATTTCCATAACGATCAGTGCCATGACGTCCCAGATCAAGGATCAGGGCCGGATTCTTGTGG
Organism: Lachnospiraceae bacterium OM04-12BH; assembly: GCA_003490145.1. Lineage (GTDB taxonomy): Bacteria > Bacillota > Clostridia > Lachnospirales > Lachnospiraceae > Suilimivivens > Suilimivivens aceti. Next base: position 15,792 of record QULQ01000021.1, on the reverse strand, counting down.
AACGCGAAAAGCTGCTTATGGATGCCGAAAAGGAAAAAATGCGGGCCAATCTGCTGCGCAGCGTATCCCATGATCTGCGCACACCTCTTACCGGCATTATCGGAAACAGCTCCACCTACATAGAAAACTATGATACCCTTTCTGAAGAAGAAAAGCTGAAGCTAGTAAGCCACATCAATGATGACTCCAACTGGCTCCTTAATATGGTAGAAAACCTCCTGTCCGTTACCAGGATCGATGAACGCTCCATGAAGATCGCTACTTCCCTGGAATCGGTAGAGGAGGTCTGTGCGGAGGCGATCCGCAGGCTGAAAAAGCGACTGCCCTCTGCTGATATCCATGTCAGCGTCCCGGAGGAATATCTGCTGATCCCCATGGATGCCATGCTGATCGAGCAGGTCATCATCAATCTTCTTGAAAATGCAGTTGTCCACTCAAAAAGCACTCTGCCCATAGAACTGACCGTCACAGATGACGGTTCCCTTGTTACCTTTCGTGTCAGGGATTATGGTATTGGTATTCCACCAGAACGTCTGGACACTATTTTTAACGGTTCACCCTATACCCCTGAAAATCAGGGAGATACCTACCGTGGTATGGGAATCGGTCTTTCCATCTGCAAGACGATCATAACTGCCCACAGCGGCACAATCGGTGTATGCAACAATGAAAACGGCTGCACCTTTACCTTTACCCTTCCCAAGGAAAGAACAGAAAACGAGTAAAGAATTTTATGAGAAAGGATTTTTCAAAATGACACTGAAATCATCAATTCTTCTGATTGAAGATGAAGAGAATATCCGTTCCTTTATTGCCACTACACTGAAAAATCAGGGATATAAGATCACTACTGCTTCTACCGGCAGGGAAGGACTGCATCTGTCCGCCTCCCTCTGTCCTGATATTATCCTGTTAGATCTCGGGCTCCCGGATCTTGACGGCATGGATGTGATAAAACAGCTCCGCGACTGGGGATCCACTCCTATCATCGTGATCTCTGCCAGAAGCCATGAGCAGGAAAAGGCCAAAGCTCTTGACCTTGGTGCTGATGACTATATCACCAAGCCCTTTGGCACAGTCGAGCTCCTTGCCAGGATCCGCACCTCCCTGCGTCACAGCAGCCAGTCTGGCTCTGACAGCACAATCCATACACCTGTTTACCATCATGGAAACCTGACTCTCGACTTTGAAAAGCATCTTGTCACCTTGAACGGGGAAATGGTACACCTGACCCAGATTGAATTCAAGCTGCTCGGACTCCTTGCCATGAACAGTGGTAAGGTTCTTACCTATTCCTATATCATGGAAAAGATCTGGGGACCATACATAGACAATAATAACCAGATCCTCCGGGTAAACATGGCAAATATCCGTCGTAAGATAGAAGAAAATCCTGCTGCCCCGGAGCATGTCTTTACAGAGATCGGCATTGGATACAGAATGGCAGAGTGTGATTAGCACCCTGCCACATACTCCTTTTGACCCTGGCATCGTAATGTGCTATGATATAAATTGCGTGGAATCATGCAGAAAGGTATGGAAACCATCATGTTAAAACAAGTTGCTATTTTTGCTGAAAATAAAAAGGGAACCTTTCAGGATATCACCCAGATTCTTCAGAATGCCAATATCAATATTCTTGGCTCTGTTACCAACGACGGACCTGAATACGGAATCATGCGGCTGATCGTATCCGACACGGAAAAGGCTCTCGCCTCCCTGAAAGAGGGTGGCTATCTCTGCCGTTCCAATGATGTTATTGGCGTAGAACTGGAAGATAAAGTAGGTAATCTGAACCAGCTTCTTCTTTCTCTGGAGGCGGGTAATATCAATGTTGACTACATTTATCTGTGCTTTAACAGAGATACCGGCAAGCCTGTCCTGATCCTTCATACCAATGAGATCTTCGAGGTTGAAGAATATCTGAAGGGCAAAGGCTTCATACTTGCTTAAAGTAGAGCTGTACCAAAATATACGACGCAGCAAATTAATCCCAGATGAATCTGTGACTTCTCTGTCAGGTGTTCATCTGGGATTTTATTATTCCTTCCGTCTACTACAATTTTGAAAGTATGCTTTCTGCCTCTTCTCTGATCTGCGGAAAATTCTTTGGGAAATCCTGCCCGCTTCTATGCTCTCCAATCATTTTCTCCATCCAGACCATGTGATACCATCTGTCGAATTTGTATCCACAGTTATGAAATTCTCCGACCATGTCATATCCCAGATGTCTGTGAAATTCCACACTGTTTTTAGTCAGATACTCATCCTCTTCCTCCGGATAGGCAATACAGGCATTCATATTCAGGATTCCCTGCAGCTTCAATACCTCCTCCAGTGCATGGTGCAGTTTCCCGCCAATCCCCATTTTCCTGCAGCTCTGATCCACATAAATAGATGTTTCCACACACCAGTCATAGGCCTCCCTGTCGTGAAAGACACCTACATAGGCATACCCTGCAATCTGACCGTCCACTTCTGCTGCCAGATATGGGTATTTCTCCAGCACATGGCAGATCCTTTCCCGGAATTCCAAAAGAGAAGGAACCTCATACTCAAAAGTGATCGCAGTATGTTCTACATAAGGTGCATAAATGGCAAGCAGCTTCTCTGCATCTTCTGGCGAGGCTACCCGGATGTTTACCTTTTTTTCTTCCATAATATTGTCTCCTCCATCCGTTTTTTCCAATATGCACCTGTATTTTCTGTCTGTCAATAAGGATTTCTGTGTTAGGTCATCCGGTTCTAGCTCAGACACCCGTCAACAATATGCACGATCCGCTGGGCACTTTTGGCTACGTTCAGATCGTGAGTGATCATTACGACTATATTTCCTTTTTGAGACAGAAGTTTGCATCCCTGAACACACCGGTTCAGATCAAAACCGTCAGAGGAATCGGTTATCGTCTGGAGGTCTCAAAATGATCCGAAAATTACAGCGTCGCTTTATCCTGATCACCATGGTCAGTGTCATTTCCATTTTTATATTGATCCTGGCGGTTCTCAATATTTCTGTCAGCTATTCTGCCATGCAGCATGGCTATGCCACCCTCCAGGACTATGCCATGCGGGATACAGCAGACGGCATAAAAGCTCTGGATACTCCAGACAATATCCAAATATCAAATCCACAGAAAAATCCATGTCTCTGCGGCTGCTGCGGATCTGCCTTTATGTTGGACTCCCTGGCATTTTCCTGATCTTTATTCCAGTCTTTTTCCTGTCCAGATGGACCACCAAGCCTGTGCAGACCGCCTTTGACAAGCAGAAGCAGTTTATTGCCGATGCTTCCCATGGATCTTGAGCAGCACCGTAAAAAATGCCGCCCTCTCCTTTGAAAGTCTGGCCTTCGAATACGAAAAGCAGTTTACCATGGAAATTCAGGATGGTCTTACCATGAACGGTAATGAAGGAAACATCAGACAGCTTGTCACGATCCTTCTTGACAATGCCTTCAAATATTCAGGCGAACACAGCACAGTAAGTATCTCTCTCTCTTCCCATGGAGACAAAAAAATACTTCTGGTCCGCAATACAGGAAATGGAATCCCTGCAGAGGACCAGAAGCATATTTTCGAACGTTTCTACAGAAGTGAAGCCTCCCGGAACCGGAAATACGGCGGCTACGGCCTTGGCCTTGCCATTGCAAGCTCTATTGTCACCGTCCACAAAGGACAGCTTACCGTAAAGAGTGATGAAGCTACCTATACTGCCTTCACAGCCACGTTTTTGTGAAGGCAGGCTGTTACCTTGTCAAAATGATCAAGTACATACTGTCCAATGATCGGATCATACATTTTGCCAAGATTTTTCTCTATTTCCTGATAACAAACATCGAATCCCAGTGCCTTCCGATATCTGCGGTTCGATGTCATGGCATCAATGGAATCGCAGATTGCAATGATCCTGGCTCCCACCGGGATCTTCTCTCCTTTCAGGCCATCCGGATACCCCTTCCCGTCAAACCTTTCGTGATGATGCAGTACAATATCACTGAACTCTGACAGACTTTTGGACTTGCTGAGAATACCGGCTCCAATGGCAGAATGGGTTTTCATAATCTCAAATTCCTCATCCGTCAGCCTGCCTTCCTTGTTCAGGATGGCATCCGGTATCCCGATCTTTCCAATATCATGCAGATGCGCTGCAATATGGATCTTCAGTATATCCTTCTTTTTCAGTCCGATCAGTTCACATACCTTCAGTGCCATTTCACTGACTCTCTGTGAATGTCCGGCTGTATAGGCATCCTTGGCATCCAGTGCCCCGGTGATGCACTCTATAATCTCATGGTACACTTCTTCCTTGTCATCTGTACCTTCGCAGTAATGACATTCTTCCATATCTTTATCCTTTCTGTGTCTATCAGCATTCCTGCTGCTTTTCAGTTTCCTCTCTGATATCTTGCATTATATTCCCGGTTGATCTCTGCGATCTCCTTTTCACCATCAATATATGGCTGATAAAGTTCAAACGGACTTCCACCGCCAAGCCAGCAGCTCGAACAATTCTCACAGCCACCACCACAATCGAGTGACTCCTTTATGATCTGCTCTCTTTCTTCCTTCGTGGTATCTTTGATCAGAATGCTCTTCATGCAAATCCCTTTCCTTTCTGTTCCTATTATAAGAATCTCCCCTCTTTTTTACAATATGATTTGCCATTCCATGTTCTTTTTTTCCTATTCTTGTGCAATGCTTCCAAATCTATTGTCCTTTCGTCTGGAACTTGCTATGCTCCCATATAGAAGAGAGTTAAATTCTCAGAAAGGTGTGTATCCATATGAAAATTATTAAAACAAAAGATTATGAACATATGAGCCGTGTCACAGCTAATCTTTTGTCAGCACAGGTTATTATGAAGCCTGACTGCGTTCTTGGACTGGCTACCGGCTCCACTCCCGTTGGTGCCTACAAACAGCTTGTCCAGTGGTTCCAGAAGGGAGATCTTGATTTTTCTGAGGTTACTTCAGTCAATCTGGATGAATATAAAGGTCTTTCCCCTGAAAACGATCAGAGCTACCGCTACTTTATGAATCATAACTTATTTGATCATATCAATATCAGAAAAGACCATACTTTCGTACCAAATGGACTTGAGCCTGATGCTGAAAAGGCCTGTGATGATTACAATAAGATCATCCATGACCTTGGTGGCATAGATCTTCAGCTTCTCGGTCTTGGAAACAACGGACATATCGGCTTTAACGAGCCTTCGTCCTCATTTGAAAAGGAAGCCTTCTTTGGACCTATCACTCCACAAGTACCAGCTTCCGTACTACAGCTCCACAGCGACGTTACTGTTGTCGGAGATGAAGCCGCACTTTCAATGCTCCCCCATTGACGTTGAAAGTGAAGCACAGCTTAATTGCTTACCAGTTATTTTTTGTAACTTCCCTTTATCCGCCGCAAGGCGGACCACACACAAAAAGGAGGATCTTCACTTTCACGGCTGCGTAGGCAGTGATATCAGTGACCACGACCTTGAAGGCATCCGGAAGATGGCTGCCTATGAATTAAAAAGCGGTATCACAGCAATCTGCCCTGCTACCATCAATCCTGCCAGAGAGCTTGGCATAGAAAAAGCACACGGTCAGATTACTGAGGGTGCGCTTTCCAATCTGCTGATCCTGGATCAGGATCTGAATATTAAAGATATTATTTTCAAGGGTCAGGTACTCAGCCTGTAGTTCCCTCATTTATCAGCCCTTCTGCAAAGCTGAGAATTGCCTGTACATAATCGTTTGTTGCTGCCAGGGAGCAGACCGCATGGTCTGCTCCCTGTACTGTCAGGCGCTTTTTTCTGCTCCTGCAGGCACCGTACAGGCTTTCACACATAGCATAGGGTACGACACTGTCCTTATCCCCATGGATAAAAAGAACCGGCAGCTTACCTGTTTCTACCCCTTCTATCGCTGAGGTTTCTTCCATATTAAAATGTCCGTACATTCTGGCTCCAAGCCTCACCAGTGGATACGTTGGCCACATGGGAAAATGCAGCTCTCTGATATTCTTCCTTATAATATCCTCCGGTGAGGTATAACCACAGTCTGCTATGATCCCTTTTACATTTACAGGCAGCTCTTCTGTCTCTGCCATCATCACCGTAGCTGCTCCCATGGACACCCCGGCAAGAAGTATTGTCTTTTCCTGGAAACGCTCTGCCAGATGCTCTGCCCATTTTCTGACATCCTTTCTCTCCCGGATACCAAAGGTAATGGTTCTGTCACTGCTTTCCCCATGAGAACGCTGCTCTGCCACAAAGAGTGAATATCCTTCCTTCCGAAACAACTGAAAAAATCCAAAGCCATCCCACTGATAGCCTCCATGATAACCATGAAAGAACAGGATCAGGGGCTTTCCTGTCTCTCCCTCATACAGCCTTCCCTGCAGGGTCAGATCATCCTCTGCCCGGATCGTAAGCTTCTCAAAGGGCATTCTGTCCATTAAAAGGCAGCTTTCCTTAAGCCGCTCTGTCCACGGTGCATACATCCGGCTCTCTGGCAGCTTTCCCGGTGCCAGTCTCTTCTTCTGCGGATAGCAGAAAATAATCCTGTACAGCACGTAAGATGCCAGAATACCTGCCACTGCCGGCAGCAGGATCAGTATCAATGTCAATATTCCAGCCGTCATGGCTCTGCCCATTTTCAGACCTCCCTGCTTCCTGCTTTTTCTTTGTTCTTTTTATTTTATCAGTTTCTTTTCTCATTATCAATCTATTGTAGGCATAAAGTACTATGATGTTAAATATTCTCCCGGCAAAAACACAGTAAAAAAGTGAAGTTTTGGTTGATTTTGTCGGCTAAATATGTATAATTATTAGCAGGATATTTTATGATATTACTATATTAAAGAAAGAGGTCAGAAAAATGGCAGAAATCGATTTAAGCAAGTATGGCATTTCCGGAGTTACGGAAATCGTTCACAATCCTTCTTACGAAATGTTATTCGAGGAAGAGACCAAACCTGAACTGGAAGGTTACGAAAAAGGTCAGGTCAGCGAACTTGGCGCTGTTAATGTAATGACCGGTATCTATACAGGTCGTTCCCCTAAAGACAAATACATCGTTGTAGATGAGAATTCCAAGGACACTGTATGGTGGACATCCGATGAGTACAAGAACGACAACCATCCTATGACAGAGGCTACATGGGCAGCTGTTAAGGATATCGCTAAGAAAGAGCTCTCCAACAAGAGACTTTTCGTAGTAGATGCATTCTGTGGTGCTAACAAGGATACCCGTATGGCAATCCGTTTCATCGTTGAGGTTGCTTGGCAGGCTCACTTTGTTACCAATATGTTCATCAAGCCTACAGCTGAAGAGTTGAAGGACTTCGAGCCTGACTTCGTTGTTTACAACGCTTCCAAGGCTAAGGTTGAAAACTTCAAGGAGCTCGGTCTGAACTCCGAAACCTGCGTTGCTTTCAATATCACAAGCCGCGAGCAGGTTATTGTTAATACATGGTACGGCGGAGAAATGAAGAAGGGTATGTTCTCTATGATGAACTACTATCTGCCTCTGAAGGGCATGGCTTCCATGCACTGCTCTGCCAACACAGATATGGATGGCAAGAACACAGCTATCTTCTTCGGTCTTTCCGGAACAGGTAAGACAACCCTTTCCACAGATCCTAAGCGTCTCCTGATCGGTGATGACGAGCACGGCTGGGATGACAACGGTGTATTCAACTTCGAAGGTGGATGCTACGCTAAGGTTATCAACCTGGATAAGGATTCTGAGCCTGATATCTACAATGCAATCAAGCGCAACGCTCTTCTTGAGAATGTAACTCTTGATGCTGCAGGCAAAATTGATTTCGCAGATAAGAGCGTAACCGAGAATACTCGTGTATCTTATCCTATCAATCATATTAAAAACATTGTACGTCCTATCTCTTCTGCACCGGCAGCTAAGAACGTAATCTTCCTGTCCGCAGATGCTTTCGGCGTACTTCCTCCGGTATCTGCTCTGACACCTGATCAGACACAGTACTACTTCCTGTCAGGATTCACAGCTAAGCTGGCTGGTACAGAGCGTGGAATTACAGAGCCTACTCCTACCTTCTCTGCTTGCTTCGGACAGGCATTCCTAGAGCTGCATCCTACAAAGTATGCAGAAGAGCTCGTTAAGAAGATGGAGAAGAGCGGCGCTAAGGCTTATCTTGTAAACACAGGATGGAACGGAACTGGCAAGCGTATCTCCATTAAGGATACCCGTGGAATCATTGATGCAATCCTTAACGGTGACATCGTAAATGCTCCTACCAAGAAGATCCCTTACTTCAACTTCGAAGTACCTACAGCTCTTCCTGGAGTAGATCCTGCTATCCTTGATCCTCGTGATACTTATGCAGATGCTTCCGAATGGGAAACAAAGGCTAAGGATCTTGCACAGAGATTCATCAAGAACTTCGCTAAATACGAAGGAAACGATGCTGGTAAGGCACTTGTTGCTGCAGGTCCTCAGTTATAATTGATCCGCTGATAAAGCGTATTCTAATGAAAAGAACCGGATGTGGTTTTCCACATCCGGTTTTCTTTTTTATCCTTATTGTAGCATTTCTGCGCAGGAACGAAATGAGAGATTTTCTCAGTATGATTTCCTATGGCACGCAAAAAGGCGTCTGCCATAAGCAGACGCCTCATGTTATCTTTCGTAGTTGTTATCTTTTCAGATTCCGATTCTTTAGGCCTTTCCGTTAGAACCAAGAACATTAACGATCTTGTGAGCAACCATTTCCTTAACAGCCTGTCTTGCGGGCTTTAAGTACTGACGAGGATCGAAATGATCAGGATGCTCTGCAAAATACTTACGGATAGTACCTGTCATAGCAAGACGAATATCGGAGTCGATATTGATCTTACATACAGCAAGCTGAGCTGCCTTACGAAGCTGCTCTTCCGGAATACCTACTGCATCAGGCATATTTCCACCGTACTGGTTAACCATCTTAACGAATTCCTGAGGAACGGAAGATGAACCATGAAGAACGATCGGGAATCCAGGAAGTCTCTTAATGCACTCCTCAAGAACGTCGAAACGAAGCGGAGGGGGAACAAGAATACCATCAGCATTTCTTGTACACTGATCAGCTGTAAACTTGTATGCACCATGAGAAGTACCGATTGCGATTGCAAGAGAGTCACAGCCTGTTCTATCAACGAACTCTTCTACTTCTTCAGGACGTGTATAAGCTTCATTACCAGACTCTACACAAACTTCATCTTCGATACCAGCCAGAGTACCAAGCTCTGCCTCTACTACAACGCCGTGAGCATGTGCATACTCAACAACCTGCTTGGTCAGTGCAATGTTCTCCTCAAAAGACTTGGAAGAAGCATCGATCATAACAGATGTGAATCCACCATCGATACAGGATTTACATAATTCAAAGGAATCACCATGATCCAGGTGAAGTGCGATCGGGATCTGAGGGTTCTCGATAACTGCTGCCTCAACTAACTTAACCAAATAAGTGTGGTTAGCGTAAGCACGAGCTCCCTTGGATACCTGAAGGATAACAGGGCTGTTCAGTTCGCCTGCTGCTTCAGTAATACCCTGAACGATTTCCATGTTGTTTACGTTGAAAGCACCGATTGCGTATCCGCCGTCATATGCCTTCTTGAACATTTCTGTTGTTGTTACTAATGACATAACTTTACATCCTTTCTATTGAATTTTTTATAGCTTTTTATCTTGCTAAAATCCAACTCCTATTTTAACAGCCAACCCTCCGAAAAACAACATTTTTATTATAAATTTTCATTTTCTTCTGGATTTTATTCCTTTCTTCCCTGTTTTCTTACACCTGAAGGCTGAATTTCCCGTTTTCTGCTCCTTCTTTCTGCAGGAAAAGCCGGATATTTTGATAAAGTTTCTCAAAATCAGCATCCATTTCCACAGGTTCTGTACCGGTATCTGTCTCTTCCTTTCCAGCTGTCGTCTCTTCTGTCCTGTCTGTCTGATCTGCGCTGCCTGCGGCTTCCTGCACCTGATCTGTTTCTCTGTCCTGCCTGTCCGCTACTTCCTGTGCCCGCTTCTCCTGCTCCTCCCCCTCTGTAGGGAGATCATGATATTCTGCTGATTTTGTAAATCTGGCATGGGCATCTGCGATCAGGCACACCTCATTATTTAACTGGTTCATCAGCTCAACTTTTTTATGCTTCGGAATATAGGGATTGTTTGCAATCTCCTTGGCCCTGGCTGCGAAATTCCCCATCCGGTTCATTTTCAGCTTTTCCACATCTTCCTTTGTCCTGCAGTTTTTCAGCTGTTTCTCATACTGCTTCTTTTCTGCCTGTGCACGCTCATATTCTGCCAGGGCTTCCGGATCCTTTTCCTTCAGCCTCTGGATCTCTTCTTCCGTCAGCGTACCTCCGCTTTTCAGCTTGGTATAGATCTGGCTGTAGCTGTCAGATTCCCGGATCTTGTCCATCTGATCCTGATAATTCTGCCATTCCCGCTCTTCTGCAGTCAGTTCCTTATCCTCTTTCTTTCCGGCTGCCATATCTGTCTTTTTCTTCTGCCATTTCTGATCCAGCATCTGCAGCTGCACCTGGCTGCGTATGGTTCCTGTAAGCATATCTCTCCCTCCCTGTCTCTCTGCTGTTCCTCATTTCAGGCTTCTGCACTGAATGTCGGCATGGCATCCAGTACCTCCTGCAATGGACTCCAGCCTGTCAGATCAAAATCGTCCTCTGTATCCATATCCTTTTCATCTGATTCCTTAAAAGGGTTTTTCGTCTGCTTCTTCTTTGCTTTCTCCGCTTCGTCTATGGTATTTGGCAGTCTGCTGTAGGCACCTGATCTGCGGAATTCTGTGGAAACATTGCTGACAGCGGCTGTCAGGTATTCCTTTGCCGGATCTTTATCAGAAATACTGCTGTAAGCAGTTGATACGATCGCATCTGCCTCTTCTTTACTTTTCGCTCTCTTAAGCTGTTCCTTCAGCCCCTCTGCCATCTGCTGTACCCTGACTGCTGTCAGATACAGCTCTGTATTGTACCGCCTAAGGAAATCCATTTCCTCTCCGGTCAGCTTCTTACCTGCTTTCAGCTTTGCTATGATCCTGGCCTCCATGCGTCTCTTTTCATCCTCTGACATTTCCGTCTTGGCTTCTGTTTCTGTCAGCATCTGGAACACATAGCCAGCCAGCTCCCTTTTGGAAGAAATTACTGCTTTTTCCTGTTTATTCTGCATCAGCACTTCCATCTGCCATCTCTCCTTCTCCTGACGGAATCTCCATCACAATCTCATACCGCTCCGGTCCTGCTGCCTGTCCACCGTTTTCTGACATGGATCTCCCTTCTGTTTTTTTCTCATCCTCAGTCAGCGCCTTTTTGTATTTCTTATGCTTCTTCGCAAGCATCCCTGCCTGCTTTGCCATCTGATACAGGTCACTGGAATAATCAAGCAGCGTCTGTTCATCCTTTGGTGGTACATGTCCGCCCTTTGCAATCCTTCTGGCTATTTCCATCGCTTTGGTCTGATCATTTGTTCTATCCTGCATGGTCTTTGATGATCTCTCCGCTGCCTGTTGATCCTTCTTCATAATCCACTCTGCATTCATCTCATCCTGCAGTTCCTGCCACTGATCCCGGAGCTTTTCCAGCGCCTCTCTGGCTTCATCTGAAATGGAAATCCTGACCCCGTCTTCCTCAATATACCCATCCCGGACTGCATGTACATATTTCGTATAATCTGCCGTCAGGGAAACCTTTTTTGTCTGCTGCCCCTGCTGGTTCTGCTCCTTATCTGTCACCTTCTGCAGATAAACAGAAGACGCCCCCACAACCTGCATATCACTCTCTCCCCATATTTAGATATGTTTTCTGTCTGTCATTCCTGCTGCCTGTTATGTCGGCAGTTTTCTTTTCCTGATTCCTGTCTTTGCCTGTTATGTCGGCAGTTTACACATTCTGATAACCACCGCAATAAGGACATCTGCTGGAATATCCTGTTGCAGCCTGATAGCTTGCGCCGCAGTTTTTGCAGGTCACAGCCACCATTTTCAGCTTTTCAGGTTCAAGTGGCTTGTCATCCATCAGCTCTGCCTCACCCGGAATCACCTCATCTCTTACAGAAGCAGGGTCAAAGCTGAATTTCCCCCGGTACTCATAAATGGTAATGGTCATGCCAATAGGATATTCCCCGCTTCCTCTGGCAAAGCCTGTAGGGATCACTGCCTCCCGTTCCACCTGATCTGCATCAAAATAACGTACCTTCGTGTTCACCGGATATCTGCCATTTACCGTATAAGAGGTATTCTCCACATAACCGTAGATCTTAGCCTCGTATCTGATTCCATGGGTTCTGATCTTCCGCTTACGTGAATAACTGATCAGAACGGCAATGATGAATCCGGCTCCAAGTGCCACAAATAATAGTGGTATCGCCACGAATGCCATAAATGGCATCCCTGTAAGCCTGGCCATACTTCCCATAATAAGAGCAATCGTTCCTCCTATCGCCGCAAAAAATGCTCCTATAATAATCAGAATTTTCTGTGCTGCATTCATAGCTTCCCATCTTCTTTCCTATTGTCCTGTTCTGATCTTATGTACCATCCCCATATTTTCATCTATACTCCCTGATCTACTGCAGCACCCTTCACATCATCTTCCACCAGGTTCATCTTATTCATCAGAGCCTTAATAGCCTGCTGTGCATCGGATACTGTATTTCCTGCATTTTCCATTTCCTTAGCAGCCTCCAGAATATCCTCTGTGAGCTTCTCCTGCTCCTTCCTGTCCTCTTTTCTGGCTTCGATCTGCTCTTCCAGCTCTTCCTTCTTCTCTTTTGCCTCTTCGGCCTTCTTCTTTTCCTCTTCCAGCTTTTCGTCGATATGCTGCTTACCCTCGGCGATCAGATCTCCAAGGATTTCATCACTGGCCGCTTCCAGCACGGAATCTGCCTGCTCTCTGGCCTTTACCATGGGATCGGATTTCAGCCGCTCAATCTTTGACTGTCTGACCACTGCATTCTCCATCTGGATCTCATCTTCTGTATCAGAAATCAGCTCTGCATAGGACTTTACCTGCTCATCCAGATTTTTCACCTCGTCACTGTCTGCTGCATAGCCCTGTTCTAACAGCTTTTCTCTCTGATCCTGCAGATCTTTCATAGCCGCCCTATTTTCGCCGCTCTCCTTCTGCAGAGTACGGACCTTTTCCCTGCGCTTGTTCAGATCGTCATCTATCTGTTTATCACCAGAAAAAGCATCCCCAATGATCTTCATGGCTTTCTTCTGCGCCTGTGCCTTTTTGGCTGCAATGGAATCTGAGTCCATGGCTGTGCCACGTCCGTCAATGGTTTTATTTTCTTCGCTATGTTTTCTCTGAACCGCATTATCTCCCATATAAAAGGAAATGTTCTTTACTCTCATATCCGATTTCTCCTTTCTCCCACAACCTGCGTTCTGCAACTTCAACCTTTTCATAAAAAAAAGAAATGTTCCTGTTAAGGATATCGGATCATTTCCTGTTTCTGTTAATGCCAGTTTTCATCTTTGCAGTCCAAGGATACACCAGCGCACACCCGGAATCCTTTTGACGATCTCATACAAAAGCAGGCCACCAAAGAAAGCTGCCAGCCCTGTCAGAACATACAGCAGGATACCCGGAAGATTCGTATAGGTATACAGTGCATATGCGCAGGCAGATAACGGCAGATAATGGAACACATAGAGTCCAAAGCTTCTCTGCTTCAGGAGCTGCCACCCACTGCTTTCTCTGTCTGCAAAGCATTTCATGCCTCCTATCACTGCAAGGCACATCAGCCATCCATAAAGTACGGCCAGAGGACTGTTTACGTAAGGCTCCACCGCATAATTTTTCCCATAATATACACAGGTGTAGAGGATCCCTGCCACAAATGCTGCAAGGAGCAGGGGCAGCCAGTATTTCTCCAGTTCCTTTATCACCTTTTCCTGAGTAAACACATAATACCCGGTCAGAAATGCCATTCCGTAAATACCAAAACGGTATACACAGATCACCGGCATATTCAGGATCTGTGCACTTCCATAGATAAGGATGCCAAGAAGCAGTGCTGTCAGAATCCCTGCTTTTTCTGCCAGGACAGACAGTCGTCCCTTTTCCAGCTTTCTGATCAGCAAAAGGATCATGGACAGGATCCACATGACCTGGATCGTCCAGAGTACCCCCGTTCCTGATACGCAGAGGATCAGATATAAAACAGGCTCTGGAATGGTTTCTGGTATATTGTCAAATGCGTGACTGATTGCCATATTAAAATACCCCTGTGCCCATCCAAATACCAGAACGCCTATAGTAGAAGGCACTAACAGCTTCCTGGTTCTTGCCCGGATATATTCCTTCTCTGTATGCTTTTCCAGATAAAACCGGGAACACATGCCGCTCAGGATAAAAAGGATCACCATAAACCAGGGATACAGCAGATACTGCAGAGCGTCCTGTCCGTGAAATGCCGTCACTGACCTTATATTATCTATGTATGGTTTTCTCATGTTTTTCCTACCTTTGCTACTTATTTTAACTTATTATAGCAAAAGCAGATCTCACTATCTACCAACCTTTTCTGACATAAATCAACTCTTTTACGTATAAATCTATTACAGAAAATTGATTATCTTTTTAGAAGTTCTTAAATGCCGCCAAAGCCTTATGTTTCAAGGCTTTCCGGCATTTCTTGTTACGGAAGATGTTCTTAAATCTCCTTAAATCTAAAATGTACCCTATAGATTAGACAGTTTGAGTTTTTAAAACCCTTACCATTAGACAGTAAGTTTTAACGAAAACCCTTAAATCTATACAATGAGTTTACAGGGAACCCTTAACTTCGGACATGGTTCTGATGATCCCCTTTATTTTGGACAAAATCGATTTTTGACTCCGATTCAGATTGATATTAAAATAAAAATGAATTGGAGGAAATTATGGCAAACAGAAAGTTTACAGAACAGGAAATGCTCACACTGAGAAATAGCAAATATGTGTTGGATGTATCACCGAGCATTGTACATTTCTCGGCAGAATTTAAAAAACTGTTTTGGGAGGAACTGTCAAAGGGCAGGCTTCCACGTGAGATTGTTTCGACTCTTGGGATAGATCCAAATATCT
>QULQ01000021.1:0-680 GCA_003490145.1 Lachnospiraceae bacterium OM04-12BH | reverse complement strand
GTTTCGACTCTTGGGATAGATCCAAATATCCTGGGGGATTCCAGAATAAATGGTCTGAAAACCATGATTGGAAATGAAGTAAAAAAGGGAAATGGTTTTCGAGATCTTAACACCTATGCACAGGGCTGCAACGGATATCTGTCGGCTGAAAATCGGATAAAATATTTAGAAATGCAACTGGCATATAAAGATCAGGAGATTGAGTTTCTAAAAAAAATTGTATCTTTAAATCCGGAGGCTCCGGAATAATGAAAATACCAGCCCATGCAAAGTATCAGATTATTTATGATACTTTGCAAAAAAACGATAATCTATTGAATGTAGCTGCCATGTGCGAAATTGCAGGAGTATCCCGTTCGGGCTATTACCATTATCTCTCAACAGAAGACCAGCGAATGGAAAGAGAGGAACGGGACAGACAGGATTTTCTTTTGATTCTGAAAGCATACCAGTATCGAGGATATCATAAAGGTGCCCGTAGCATATATATGAGGTTGTTACACATGGAACCGCCTATAGTGATGAATATCAAAAAAATCCGTCGGCTGATGAGGAAATATAACTTACAGTGTCCTATCCGCAAAGCAAATCCCTATCGGAGAATAGCAAAAGCAATGGCAACTGCATATACCGCACCCAATATAGTAAACCGTGAATTCGAGGAACATGGACCAAGAAAA
>QULQ01000020.1 GCA_003490145.1 Lachnospiraceae bacterium OM04-12BH | reverse complement strand
CACAATTTAACAGCAATGAACTCTAACAGAATGTTAGGCGTAACCACAAAGACCCAGGCTAAGTCCACCGAGAAGCTTTCATCCGGTTACAAGATCAACCGTGCAGCTGATGATGCAGCAGGTCTGTCCATCAGTGAGAAGATGAGAAAGCAGATCAGAGGTCTGACACAGGCTTCTTCCAATGCACAGGACGGTATCTCCACAGTACAGACCGCTGAAGGTGCTCTGAATGAAGTTCAGGATATGTTGCAGAGAATGAATGAACTGGCAGTTAAGTCTGCTAATGGTACCAATAGTGCAGATGATAGAAGCTATATTCAGAATGAAATTGATCAGTTGGTAACAGAAATTGATCGTGTATCCACTACGACTAAGTTTAATGAAACTTATTTGTTACAGGGTGACGCGAGAGGTACTGTATCTGCTACTCCAGCAGATCAGACGGTTACAAGTTCTTTAGCCAATGTTGGATTAAACGCTGCTATGGGATCAGAGTTGGTAGCTGGTGATGTTGTATTAGGTAAAGTGACTGCTGAAGTAAAGGGTAATAAAGGCGGCGCTCTAATTGGCGACTTAAGTGGGAGTGTACTGGATGCATTAAACGATGACGCTAATGTAAAAGGCGCTATTAAGATTACTCAGAAAAAAGATGCAAATGGCAAACTTATTGATGAATACAAAGTTGAGGGTGGCGCAGATACAACGGTATTAAAAGCTACTTTAACGCAAGCTCAGCTTAAAAAAATGGGTGTAAATATTACCGCTGGAGAGTTGGGAAGCACTACTGCAGATGCTGGCGAGATGACAATTCAGCTGAAATGGAATCAGACAGCTCAGAAAGATTTACAGGCTGGACTTTCTATTACTGGAGCTGATACCGATACAACGGCAGAAAAATTAGGTACAGCCAAATTAAATGTAGGTGACGAAGTAAAGGTTACGATTAAGGCTGAAAAGGAAGCTGCAACAGGAAATACTGTTACAAAACTGAAAGCCTATGATAACGCGTATGTACCTGATGCGTTAAATGTAAGTTTACACGTAGGAGCTGATTCATCTGCTGATAATAAGATTGAAATGAGCATTGAATCCATGAGTGCTAAGAGTCTCGGATTGGTTAACGAAGATGGTAAGCTGCTGGTTGATGGAAAAGATAGTACAAATGCTGATAAGGCTATAGATACAATAGCTCAGGCTATCCAGAAGGTATCCACTCAGCGTTCCGCACTTGGTGCCGTTCAGAACCGTCTGGAGCACACCGTTAACAACCTGGATAACGTTGTAGAGAATACCACCAGCGCTGAGAGCCAGATCCGTGATACCGATATGGCTACTGAGATGGTTAAGTACTCCAACAACAATATCCTGTCCCAGGCAGGTCAGGCTATGCTGGCTCAGGCTAATCAGTCCAATCAGGGCGTACTTTCCTTATTACAGTAATTTCTGTAAGAGTAAAATTGCAAAGATGAATTGTGAAGAAGAGGTCGGGTTTTCCGGCCTTTTCTTTTTTGAGTACCGGTGTGATTTTCTTTATGGCATTTTCATTATTTGGCTGGTATCAAAGAGTGGATAACAAATTACGAAAGTATAGAACTGCTTTAAAAAATAAAGGGATTGTCACATTGGCAGATATTTTGCCGGCAACAATCCCTGAGCGGAGACGGAGGGATTCGAACCCTCGTGCCCCGGAGGGCTAACGCATTTCGAGTGCGCCCCGTTATGACCGCTTCGATACGTCTCCAACTTTTTTTATTATACTGAGTTACAGAAATGAAGTCAATGAAATAAATTCAGACCTCACAGCCATCAGGATTTCCAGAGTGACCGCAGCTTTTCCCAGATATAGATGATCCACGCAAACATATTACCACCTCCTGTTTATTCCTATTATATGCACATTCCGGCAGCATAACCGACAAGAAAGTGTGAAGCTATTTTGTTGTTATTCTGGCTGAAATTTTATATGATAGAAGTAGAAGAAGGGAGGTATTTTTATGCTTAAGGGCAAAACAGCAGTTGTAACAGGGGGAACCAGAGGGATTGGTTATGCGGTTGTGAAGAAATACCTGGAAAACGGGGCACAGGTGATCCTTTTCGGATCAAGAAAGGAAACCGTGGAAAAAGCACTGCAGAAGCTAAAGGAAGAAAACCCGGACTGGCCGGTAGAAGGTGCATGGCCGGATCTGAAGGATCCGGAAGCAGTAAGGGCAGAGATAGAAAGGATTCATCAGAAATACAGAAGAATTGATATTCTGGTGAACAATGCCGGTATTTCTGACAGAGTACCTACCATAGATTGTGACCCGGCTCACTTTGATGAGGTGATCAGCCTGAATGTAAATGCGATCTTCCATGCGGTACAGCCTGTGGTAAAGATCATGAAGGAGCAGGGAGGCGGCTGTATTCTGAATACCAGTTCTATGGTCAGTAAGTTTGGCCAGCCGTCAGGAGTTGCTTATCCGGCCAGCAAATTTGCAGTGAACGGGCTTACCATTTCTCTGGCAAGGGAGCTTGGTCCTTACCAGATCAGGGTAAATGCGGTGGCACCGGGGGTGACAAGAACGGATATGGTCGCCAGCCTTCCGGAGGAAATGATAAAGCCGCTGGTTGACCGGATTCCCTTAAGAAGGGTTGGCGAGCCGGAGGACGTAGCCAATGCATTTCTGTTCCTTGCCAGTGATCTGGCAGCCTATGTGACAGGTGAGATTCTGTCCGTGGATGGTGCAGCGATGGGCTGATCTGTGACAGGAGCAGCACTTGATCAGCTCATATCTCCATGGAGGAGAAAGCCTCCAAGTGTTGGAACCCGCCCGCCGTTGTGGGTGATATAAATGGCATGGATGCCATCCGGTATCCTGCAGGGAGCAGAGAAGGTTTCCCATGTGTTATATTCTGTGACCGGAACGGAGGCGAGCACTTCCCCGTCCGGGGAGATGCGTACTTCAAAGCAGCCATCCATGTAGCCTCTGGCACGGATATCGATCCGTGTGACGTTCCTGCAGTCAAAATATTTGAAGCCGGCGGTTGCACCGTCAGGAATGTATTCCCAGGAGGGAAGAAAAGGGTTCAGTGTCTGTTTTTCATAAGGACCTCCTTTGAACCGGAAGCTGGAAGGGAAGGGCAGTCAATCCGGCAGCATTCTGAAGATGGATTTCTGCATAGTCACGGTATCCAAGTGAAACACTGCATGGGCCATCCGTGAGAGAAAGGGTGTCAGGAGGCGTGAGAATAACATCTGTGTCATTGATTTTTACTGCGGCAGGCGGAACACTCTGCGGATCCTTACCCTCTGTATGCAGGAGAAAATCGGAGCTGCCCTTTCCGGGATTCAGTCCCTCTGCATGGGCAAAGGAAACCAGGATGGTTCCTTCCTCAGTAAGAGAGGCGGAAACAGCCTTTGGGGAATCACACAGGATGGGTTCGCCATAAACATGTCCCCTTGCAAGCAGGGCAAGTCTTCTTCCTACCTCCATTTTTTCCTTAGGATGAATGTCATAATAGGAGCCAAGATCCATGATGCCGGTAAGAAATACATCGGGAAGAGTGCTCGCTGTCAGTTCCTGCTTTTCACGTACTATAGCGTAGCCCTTGCTGTCGCAGGAGAGCCATTCACCAAAGGGAGCAAGCTGAACCAGCAGGAAGGGGAAGTTATCCTGCCAGTTGCTGCGCCATGCCCGGATCAGTCCGGAAAGCAGCTTATCATACATGGGAGCCAGTTCCCCGGCATCTGATTCGCCCTGATACCAGAGAACCCCCTTGATGGAGAAGGGGATCAGGGCAGACAGCATCTGTTCATACAGTCCGCAGGGCCGGTTAAAGTTATAGGGTCCCATGGGAATGACAGGATCTGTTTCATGCTCCTTCATATAGATAAGCTGCTCAGCCCGGCTCATTCCATACAGAAGAGGTTCAAAGGCAATGGAATGCTGGAGGGAATCTTCAAATGTCCATCCTGCAAGGGAAACCTCTCTTATGGCATCACTGCATGTGTCTCTGACAGCGTCCTCATAGGCTTTCAGGTAGGTGTCAAGGGGCGGCTTTTGCAGAACTTCCTCCGGAACCCAGGCACTTGCGCTGGAACCGCCCCAGTTGCAGCCAATGATACCGATGGGGATACCTGCAGCCTTCTGGATTTCCCTGGCGAAGCTGTAGGCAGGAGCAGAAAAGGTATTGACGGCACTGTCATCATCACGGAACCAGTAGCCATAGCCGCTTCTGTTATGGCTGCTGTGTCCGCAGAAGGCCTGCTGGGGCATATTGAACATATGGATTTCAGGGTTGCGGGGAAGCCTGCTGACCGCCTCAAAATCCTTGTCGTATTTCAGAAAAAATTCCATATTGGACTGACCGGCAGCAATCCAGATATCACCAAAGGAAATATCCGTCAGAAGAATGGGCGGTTCCCCCGTGTTTTCTACATAGATTTGGAGAGAAAGGCTCTCACTGGCAGGAAGAGGCGGCAGTGTGAGCAGAAAGTGTCCGCTGGTATCTGCGTGGGCCTTCCCGGAGAGAATGGGATGAAGGCGTCCGGAAGCGGAGCTGTCAGCACTGTAAAAATCAGCAGCAATAGCTGCAAGGGGTGCAGCATCACCATAAATATGGATCTCCTTGTCCCGCTGGAAGATCATGCCGCTCTTAAAAAAAGTGGGAAGTGTAATGGAATGTCTGTTCATGTATGGAACCTCCTTAGCAATATTGGTACATATTCCGGAATTCTGTAGGGGTACAGCCCTTTACGATCTTGAACATGCGGATGAAGGAAGAAAGTGATTCAAAGCCACAGCTCAGGGCAACGTTAGTGATGGAAATATTGGGCTCGGTGAGCATTTCGGCGGCTTTTTCAATGCGCTTCTGGTTTACATATTTATAGAAGGATACGTTTGTAAACTGCTTAAACAGTCTGGAAAAGTAAAATTTACTGAAGCCGCTCATGGAGGCCACTGCTTCCAGATTCAGTTCATCAGAACAGTGGGCAGAAATATAATTGCAGATTTCGATGAATTTTTCAATATATTCCTCCTGCTTGCGGGGTGCGTCCGGGGAAGGGGTCTCTATGCCAGCAGCTGCCCTGCTTCTTCCGATCAGGGTTATGATCTCCAGCGTCTTGCTGTAAATGCTGACCTCGGAGAAGGAGGTGGAGCTGCTAAGATATTCATTCTTGATCTCCAGAAGGAGAGATTTCACCTTGTCATAAATCGAAGGGAAATCCTCCGGTGTGATGACGATCAGCGGAGATATGATGGTCACCAGGGTTTCGATTTCCTTCATAAAGCGTAAAGGATTAATGTCAGCCTGAAAGATAATACGCCGTCCCTTTTCCGGAGCATACAGTGTGTGGATGCAGACTGGGCAGATCAGGACGATATCGCCCTCCCGCAGGGTGATGATCTGATTATAACACTCTACGGTATAGATGTTTTCTGTTGGCATGATGATTTCCGGGTTCGTGTGCCAGTGCGCCGGATAGTCTTCGTATTCATCATTATCATAAAGCTTGATAGAGGTGCTCTGCTTATAATTAATGGTTTCAAAAATACCGTTTAAAGATTCTATCATAATAAATGGCTCCTTTCCTGCCTCTATAGTAGCTCGTTTTTGCTCTTTTTAGAACATAATAATTGCTATTGAATTTAGAGCCTGTGATCGGTTGGACAACGCACCATTCGATTGTGGAGTTCCGTGGAAAATGGTATCTTTTTTATCACGACTGCGAGCTTTCTGGTGGAATCAATCACAGACGCTGCGTGAAATATACAGAGCTTCATTATAACGAAGACGGAACCATACAGACTATTTTCTCTTACGATCACAAAAAAGCATAAAAAGGGGATGCTGCCTCTGAATTGCCCGCAAGGAAAGATTGCAAAGGAGAATATTTTATTTTATACTGATTACTGATAAACAGCAATCAAAGGAGGCAACAGATACATATGGTTCAGGTATTGGGCAGTGGTGCTTATCTTGTAAATGGAGTGGAGATCATTCCGGATGATGAGCAGGCAGGCGTAGTGCTGAAAGCAAAGACCGGCAGAGAGATTTCAAAAGAAAGTGCTAGAAAGGGTACGATCGCTTATGGGATTCTGGAGGAGCATAATACTTCCGGAAATATGGACAAGCTTAAGATTAAATTTGACAAGCTGACATCCCATGATATTACGTTTGTGGGAATTATTCAGACAGCGAGGGCTTCAGGCCTTGCGAAATTCCCGATTCCCTATGTACTGACCAACTGTCACAATTCCCTTTGCGCGGTGGGTGGTACGATCAATGAAGATGATCATATGTTTGGACTGACCTGCGCCAAGAAGTATGGCGGTGTCTATGTACCTCCTCATCAGGCAGTTATCCACCAGTTCGCAAGAGAAATGCTGGCTGGCGGCGGCAGGATGATCCTGGGAAGTGATTCCCACACAAGATATGGTGCTCTCGGAACCATGGCCATGGGAGAAGGCGGACCGGAGCTGGTAAAGCAGCTTTTGTCACAGACCTATGACATTAACATGCCGGGTATCGTTGGTGTGTATCTGACCGGAGAGCCGAAGAAGGGTGTGGGTCCGCAGGACGTGGCACTTGCTATCATTGGTGAAGTATTTGCCAGTGGTTATGTAAAGAATAAGGTCATGGAATTTGTAGGTCCCGGTGTGGCTTCCTTAAGTGCAGATTTCAGGATCGGCATTGATGTCATGACGACAGAAACGACATGCCTGTCATCTATCTGGAAGACGGATGATGCCATTAAGGAGTTCTACGAGATCCATGGCAGAAGTGAAGAATATAAGGAATTAAATCCTGCAGATGTGGCATATTATGATGGTATGATCACGATCGATCTGGGAACCATTGAGCCCATGATCGCCATGCCGTTCCATCCGAGCAATACCTATACGATTGCAGAACTGAATGCCAATCTGATGGATATTTTAAATGATGTAGAGAAAAAGGCAGCCGTTTCTTTGGATGGTGCTGTACCGTATACCCTGAAGGATAAGGTAAGAAATGGCAGGTTCATGGTAGATCAGGGAATCATTGCAGGCTGTGCCGGTGGTGGATTTGAGAATATCTGTGCAGCGGCGGATATTATGAAGGGCAGCTACATCGGATCTGATGAATTTACCTTAAGCGTATATCCGGCTTCCATGCCAGTCTATATGGAGCTGATCAAAAATGGCTGTGCAGCGACACTGCTTGAGACAGGAGCTGTTTTGAAGACGGCATTCTGCGGTCCCTGCTTTGGCGCAGGAGATACACCGGCAAACAATGCGTTCAGTATCCGTCATTCCACAAGAAACTTCCCGAACAGAGAAGGCTCCAAGCTGCAGAGTGGACAGATCGCTTCCGTAGCACTGATGGATGCACGTTCCATTGCCGCAACAGCGGCAAATAAAGGTGTTCTGACACCGGCGACAGAATTTGACGGCACGATCGGTAAATACAAATATCATTTTGATGCCAATATTTATAAGAACAGAGTCTTCGACTCCCAAGGCGTGGCAGATCCTTCAGTGGAGATCCATTTTGGACCCAATATCAAGGACTGGCCTGCAATGGAGGCACTCCCGGAGAACCTGGTGCTTCAGGTTGTTTCCGAGATCCATGATCCGGTAACCACCACAGATGAGCTGATTCCTTCCGGAGAAACCTCATCCTATCGTTCCAATCCTCTTGGACTTGCAGAGTTTACCCTTTCCAGAAAGGATCCTGCTTATGTGGGACTTGCCAAGGAGATCCAGAAGGCAGAGAAGGAAAGAGTACAGGGAGGACATCCCTGTCAGGCATTCCCGTATCTGAAAGAAGTCATGGGAACGATCAAAGAGCAGTTTGCAGAAGTAAATCATACCAACACCGGATTTGGCTCTACTATCTTTGCAGTAAAGCCAGGTGATGGTTCTGCCAGAGAGCAGGCGGCCTCCTGCCAGAAGGTGCTTGGCGGCTGGGCAAATATCGCCAATGAATATGCGACAAAGAGATATCGTTCCAACCTGATCAACTGGGGTATGCTTCCTTTCCTGATCCCTGAAGGAGAGCTGCCATTTACCAATAAGGATTTCCTGTTCTTCCCAGGCATCCGCAGTGCTGTAGAGGAGAAGGCAGAGGAGATCACAGGCTATACGGTAAAGAGCGGCAGTATGAAAGCATTTACTGTGAGGCTTGGAGATCTTACAGATGAAGAACGGCAGATCATTCTGGATGGCTGTCTGATCAATTATAACCGCGTTAAATGAGTCAGTATAAAGGACAGTATTTTGAAAACGATTCAGAATACTGTCTTTTTTAGTATCTCTCCATGAATAAACAGGAAGTATCGGGTAAAACTATCCATAGAACAATGAATTTCATCAACCGGATGGAAAAGGAATGGAGAGATAGAAAATGAAAAGGAAAATAAGAAGAAAAGGTCTGCTGAAGGAACGGATCGCCATGGCAGTCTGTGCTGTTACGGTGCTTGGGGTATTAACAGCCACAGGCTTGTGGATGAAGGACAGTACTTCCACGCAGGACCGTGGATATGTTGTGGACTTAAGTGAAATGGAAAACGGAGCGGCAAATGATACTGGGGATGAGATCAGGGCGATCCAGCATGTGCAGGAACAGGAGGTGACGGGAGACGACCTTGATTATGATCCATATTTTCAGGAAACAGGGTCGCAGAACGTGGAGAATCCGGATGGGTCTGTAAGTGAGAGTATGTCAGCATCACCGGCAGAGGATGTGGCAGCAGGAGAAAAGCTGCCTGAAGATGCGGCAGAAGAGGAAGGAACAGGCACGAAAGCTCAGGAAACAGATGCACCAGCAATCTCCACGGCCATGCAGCCGACTCTTTCCTTTGGAGATACGGATACTCTTGTCTGGCCGGTCGTAGGAAACGTGCTGATCAATTACAGTATGGACAAGACCGTGTATTTCCCGACACTGGATCAGTACAAATATAACCCGGCTATTGTAATCGCTGCAAATGAGGGAGACATGATCACGGCAGCGGCAGCGGGTAAAGTGACAAGTGTATTTGAGGATCCGCAGATCGGGCAGGCGGTTACTATGGATCTTGGTAATGGATATGAGATCACCTACGGACAGCTTAAGGAAATACTGGTCTCAGAAGGCAGCTATGTGTCCATGGGAGATATGATCGCCAGTGTGGCAGCTCCGACGAAATACTACAGTATTGAGGGAACCAATGTATATTTCAAGCTGACAAAGGATGGTAATCCTGTCAATCCCATGACAAGACTCAGCTAGGGAACCCACGGCTAGGAACCGGAAAACGAAAATATCTTTACCCGACTGTTAAAAACAGGTATAATCAATAGAGATATACCATTTGGGAGGAAGAATCTTGCGAAGGCATTCGGTAATTTGGGTTTTCCTTTGCCTGATTGTCCTTACGGGATGCGGCAGTATAAAGGAAAACCGGCAGAATGGCCAGGAAAATATACCTGAGGCTGACAGTATGGAACAAGAACCACAGCTTTCTTATGAGGTGCCGGTAAGCATGCCGGGGATCCTGGTTGACCGGCTCGGCTATCTGCCAGAGGAGAATAAAACTGTTATTTTTAAAGGAAAGGATCTGCCGCAGGAATTTTATGTGGTAGATAAGAAAACAGAACAGATTGTTTATCAGGGGTATCCGGAGATCCGAAAGGAAGAGGGAGAAGAAAAGGAGGCATACGGTGACTTTTCTGATTTTGCTGCTCCGGGCACCTATTACATAGAAGCACCGATCCTTGGGAAATCCTATTCTTTTTCCATATCGGATACGGTGTATGATTCCCTTTTTCAGGAGGCCTGTAAACAGTATTATTATAACCGGTGCGGTATGACCCTTGGCAGTGAGTATGCGGGGGATAAGGCACATAATGCCTGTCATACCGGTAAGAGTGTGCTCCGGGGAAATGATTCTGTAAGTATGGATGCTTCCGGTGGATGGCATCAGAATGAAAATGGTGAAAAAAATATTACCGGTGCTTCCAGGGCTATGGCTGTGCTGATGATGTCCTATGAGCTGTATCCACAGGAATATACCGACCAGGAAGGAATACCGGAAAGTGGAAATCAGATCCCGGATATTCTGGATGAGATCCGTTATGAAACCGGGTGGTTTCTTAAAATGCAGGATAAACAGACCGGTGCAGTATATGCGGGTGTTACAGCTTATGACAAGGGCAGTTATGTGGAACCGGCCTGTGCAGGGGCGGAATTTGCTTTTGCCATGACAATGGCAAAGTTCGGATATCTGTATCAGAATTATGACAAGGAATATGCCATGACCTGTCTGAAAGCAGCGGACCGGGCATTTAAGCATGCAGTTTTATGTGAGGAAGCAGATGACCGGGAAGAAAAAATCTGGCGGTTTGCAGCTGCGGCAGAGATTTACCGGGCGGCAGGGCAGGTATCCTATCAGAAATATCTGGTAGAATATCTTTCAGATGGAGATCTGACGCTGGCAGAGGATATGGTGCAGCTTTCAGGCTGTGTTACATATATATCTACGAAACAGGCGGTAAGTATGGTACTGTGTGAAAAGATCATGACGATGCTGATGGATCAGGCTGAAGAAATTTCTGAGGAAGTCAGGGGATCCCTGTATATGACTTCCTCAGAAGCAGAGGGTGACAGCAGCAGGATCCTGACGCAGGCAGCATATCTGACAGTGGTCAATCACGTGATTTCCAATTACGAGTATAAGCAGATGATAGAAAACCAGCTCCATTATCTCCTAGGCAGAAATGAGAGGGGGATTGATTATATCAGCGATGACACAGAGGAAGCTCCCTGTGTGATCAATCAGTTCAAAGAAGACAGTATGCTGATATTTATGCTGGCTGGCATTGTTTCCGGAAGCTGAAGATATGACAGAAAAGAGAGGATAAAATATGATACGTTTGATTTTGGTTGCAGTATTTCTGGTACTTTTTCTGGTGCTTGGCATACCGCTGCTGCTGATCGAGTGGGTGATCGGTAAATTTAATCAGAGGGCGAAGGATATCAGCTCCCTGCGCATCGTGCAGTGGGCATTTAAGATGATCCTGTTTCTTGCTGGTACCAAGGTTGTTATAAAAGGTGAGGAAAATGTACCAAAAAATGAACCGGTTCTGTACGTGGGAAACCACAGGAGCTATTTTGATATTGTTATCACATATTCAAGAGTTCCAGATCTGACAGGATATATCGCCAAGAAGGAAATGCTGAGATGGCCGCTTCTGGTAAACTGGATGAAGAATCTGCATTGTCTGTTCCTGGACAGACAGGATGTGAAGCAGGGACTGAAGACCATATTGACTGCCATTGACAAGGTGAAAGCAGGTATATCCATCTGTATTTTCCCAGAGGGAACCAGAAACCGGGTAAATGATACCTTTATGGAATTCCATGAGGGAAGCTTTAAGGTGGCAAGCAAAAGTGGCTGCGCTGTAGTGCCTATGGCAATCTATAATTCTGCTGCTATTTTTGAAGATCATATCCCGTGGATCAGGAAAACCACGGTGATCGTAGAGTACGGCAAGCCCTTCTACATTAAGGATCTGCCGAAGGAAACCCAGAAAAGGGTTGGTGCATACAGCAGAGATCTGATCATGGAAAATTATTTCCGTCTGAAGGAAGAAGCAAAGGAGAACGGATATGGATAAGATAGCAGTATTGATTCCCTGTTATAATGAGGAAAAGACGATTGCCAAGGTGGTAGCAGATGCAAAGGCAGCACTGCCAGAGGCGGTGATCTATGTATACGATAATAATTCCACAGACAGAACGGTAGAACTGGCAAGGGAAGCAGGGGCTGTGATCCGGCATGAATATATGCAGGGAAAAGGCAATGTCATCCGCAGGATGTTCCGGGAAGTGGAAGCCCGCTGCTATATCATGGTGGACGGGGATGATACCTATCCCATGGAATTCGCACCGGAAATGGTAGACAAGGTACTGCATCACAATGCAGATATGGTAGTCGGAGACAGGCTTTCTTCCACTTATTTTTCGGAAAACAAGCGTCCCTTCCACAATATGGGAAATTCCCTGGTACGCGCCAGTATCAATCGGCTGTTTCAGTGTGATATCAAGGATATTATGACCGGATTCCGCGCATTCAGTTATGGCTTTGTCAAGACTTTCCCAATTCTGTCAAAGGGCTTTGAAATCGAAACAGAAATGACGATCCATGCTGTATATAATCAGCTGCAGATCGATAATGTGATCGTGGATTACAGGGACAGGCCAGAGGGCAGTGTATCCAAGCTGAATACCTATGCTGATGGATTTAGGGTTCTTGGGACCATTTTCAGGCTGTACCGGGATTATAAGCCCTTTGGCTTTTTCAGTCTGTTTGCACTTCTGCTGGCAGTAGTTTCGGTGTTGTTTTTTATACCGGTACTGGCAGAATATTTTGCTACAGGACTGGTACTGAAGTTCCCGACGCTGATCGTGTGTGGATTTGTCATGCTGGCTGCCATCCAGTCTTTCTTTGCGGGACTGATGTTATCCAACAGTGCGCAGAAGAACCGGAGAGACTTTGAATATCGTTATACTCTCGTCTGCGAAAAAGAACTGAGACAGAGAGAGGAGAAGTAAAGAGTGAAAAAAATAGCAGAAAAATGGTATCTTGTTCTGATCATCGGCTTTCTTGTTTTTGCAGCCCTTGTGTTTGGGATTTTCGGAAAGGGAAGTATTATTTCCGTGCATGATAACCTGGATCTGTTCGTGGCACAGTTCCAGATGCTGAAGAATACAGGAGCCTTTTGGAAGCATGGCGTAGAAGTGCCGTTTCTTGGGGGGATCAGCCGGGATGTACTGCCTTCCGAGTTTTCACTTTATTCTCTGTTGTATATGATCCTGCCATCTTACTATGCGTATGTGGCAGGATATCTGCTAAAGATCGTGATCGGTACCTTTTCCATGGTGCTCCTTGCCAGAGATCTGTTTAAGGATCAGTATGGAGAAAGTAAGCCGGTGATCTTTCTTGCCGGGTTTGCTTATGGGATCCTGAATGTTTTTCCGGCCTTTGGTATACCCTTCGCATCTGTTCCTCTGGTGGTATATCTCCTGCGGAAAATATACAGAAGTCCGTCGGCAGGGTGGTATCTGCTGTTATTTCTTTATCCACTGTTATCCTATTTTTCTTATTTTGGCCTGTTTATCCTGGGATATCTGGCGATAGCCTTTGTTATTCTGTGGATCAGGGACCGAAAATTTCCGTTTCGGATGATCCTTTCCCTTATCGTACTTTCAGCGGGCTACATCCTGTTTGAGTACCGGCTGTTTGGAACCATGCTGTTTGGAAGTGAGGAAACGATCCGGTCTACCATGGAGGCGGGAAGCTTTACAGGTGGAGAAATTGTGAAAACCATGGTCGAGGGATTCAGACAGGGAATGTTCCATGCGGAAAGCATACATACATATCTGGTGATGCCGGTCTGTCTTCTGTATTTCCTGTTTCTCAATGTGTCTTATATCCGGAAAGGAAATATGAAAGGGATTTTCCATGACGGTTACAATCTGCTGATGGTGCTTCTGGTGTTTAACAGCGTGGTATATGGCATTTACTATCTGGAGCCTTTCCGCAGCCTGATCGAAAAGATAGTGCCACCTCTGAAAGGCTGGCAGTTCAACAGGACGATCTTCTTTAACCCCTTTGTCTGGTATCTTGCATTTCTTGTTGTTCTTGTGAGATTGTATCAGGAAAAGAAAAAATGGCTGTGCGTTCTGACGGATCTGCTGGCAGTGGCAGCAGTACTGCTGATCGTATTTTCGGGAACGAGATATAATGATCTTTATCATACTTGTGTAGCGAAGGCATATGAGATCCTGAAAGGAAAGGAATCCAATGACTTAAGCTACGGAGAATTTTATTCGGAAGAGCTCTTTGCGAAAGCGAAGGAGGACATTGGTTATAATGGAGAGTGGTCGGCGGCTTATGGCTTCCACCCGGCGATTCTTGAATATAACGGAATTTCTACCCTGGATGGCTACCTTGGCTTTTATTCCCAGGACTATAAGGACAGGTTCCGGAAGGTGATCGCACCGGCTCTGTCGCAGAATGCGGCATCTGCGGAGTATTTCGACACCTGGGGAGCCAGAGCATATCTGTATTCCCCAACGGAAAACTCTCTTGTGATGGCGGTTAGGGATTATCACGTGGAGGATGAGAGTCTTGCCATTGATGTGGATGCCTTTAAGGCACTTTCCGGAAGATATTTGTTCAGCCGGATCTGCATTTCCAATGCAGAGGAGGAAGGGTTTACACTGATCGGAACCTATACGGATGAGTCATCTCCGTATACACTGTATGTTTACCGGACAACGACTCTCTATCAGAGTAATAACTGGTCAGAGGTTCCTTTTGCAGAAAGGGATCTGACCTATGACAAAGATGTCATATATGAAACTGCGGATCATCTTGAGGAACTGGCCAAAGAAGCGGTCAGACAGGAAGAAAATCAGGAAACAGTAGTTCTTCAGGAAGAGAAAGCGCTTTCTCTGTATGAAAGTCTTCTGGATGGCTGTATCCGGGTGAGAACCTGTAATTCCCTGTCTCAGATCCGCTACGACATGGATGTGCGGGATGAAGAGAATGCCAGCCTGCAGGAACAGCAGTATGAGGATGCTGTGGATATTACGGACAGAGTTTATGCAGTTATGGCGCAGATATGTAATTCTCCTTACAAAGAAATTTTTTCTGAGGTATTTACTGAAAGTGAAATAAGCTCCCTTCAGGATTATGAAGAAATGACAGAGCAGGAAAAAGATTTGATCCTGAAGGAAAACAGCCTGCAGCAGGAATATAATGAAGCACTGCTGGATGATTATGATGCAGAGTATGAGGGAAAAACCTGGAGCTTTGCCATGCTGGAAACGGAGGAAGACAGCCTGGCAGTAGAGAAATATCAGGCGGTTCAGAGAGCACTGTATGAGGAGAAAAACAGTGTGATCGGGGAAATTTACTGTGAACTGGTATCTGTCAGGGATCAGCTTGCCAGAGAGTATGAATATGATAACTATGCTGAGTATGCCTATGGGGGCTTGTATCTGCGGGACTATGACACGGCAGACGCTAAAGCCCTGTTCAAACAGGTAAAAAAAGAAGTCATGCCATGGCTGATCGAAATAGAATCTCTTTACTATGAAATGGATGATTCCGCACTGGAGGAGCTGAATGACAGTCCGGCAGCGGAGAGGCTTTCGGCTGTGCAGAAATACATTGGGGAGCTGGATCCGGAGATGGAAGAAGCCTTTGATCATATGCTTGCATATGATCTTTATGATATGGATGCGGGAGAAAGCAAGGCACAGACTGGATATACCATAGAACTTCCCTGGTACGGAGATGCTTTTATTTTCGATGCACCATATGGAACCTGTCAGGATTATGTGACGACTATTCATGAATTTGGGCACTACAACTACGCAGTTCATAAAAAGAGTAATCCATTATTTGTCGTGAATAATATGGATCTTTGTGAAATTCATTCCCAAGGACTGGAAATGCTCTTTTATGATTACGATCAGGATATGATCCAGGGTGAAGCTGGAGACATGTTCCGACTGCAGGATGTGGTGCAGCTTGCAGAGCAGACAGCTAATGCCTGTATGCTTGCTGAATTTGAGATCTGTGTGTATGAAAACCCGGATATGACAAGAGAAGAGATGAACAAGCTGTACTGTAATCTGGCCAGAGAGTATGGAATGGCTGTAAATGATCAGGATATCCAGGAGCTGTATTCCTGGGTAGATATTCCCCATCTTTTTATGCAGCCCTGCTACTACCTTGGTTATGGTACATCGGCTTTCACAAGTCTTGATCTCTTTGCTCTGGCAGGAGAGGACAGGGAAGCAGCGGTTGATAAATATCTGGAGCTGACTGCTGTTTCTGCTGAAACACCTTACTGTGAAGCTGTGCAGAAGGTGGGACTACGGGATATCTTTGAAAAGGGAGTTCCCGGAGAAATCCTTAAGGAAGTAAATAACAGACTTAAGAAGGATTACGAACAGTAAAACTGAACAGAACAAAAAGAAGGTGTACCGGAGAACTGCTCTGGTACACCTTTTACTTTTGGTTGGATCATTGGATCAGGAAGATCAGATCCTTTCGCCTCTTTTGTATTTGCCGACAACCTTTTGGATACGTTCATTAGGATCCAGAAGATCACTGATAGATGCATCGTGGTTCAGGGTGTCGATCAGGTAAGCGATGTATTTACTCATATCACAGTTGATATACCATTCTCTGGAGAGAAGCTCCGGTGTCTGGTAGATCAGGTTGGTGGTCAGGACTTTGTCAATGATACCGCTCTGATATGCCTTATCAAAGCGTTCCAGGCCATTTGTAAACAGACCAAATGTAGTGCAGATAAACACTTTTCTTGCACGTCGCTCTTTCAGGGCAGTAGCGACCTCGATCACGCTTTCTCCAGATGAGATCATATCATCAATAATGATCATATCCTTGCCTTCTACAGATGAGCCAAGAAATTCATGGGCAACGATGGGATTTCTGCCATCAACAATTCTTGTATAATCACGGCGTTTGTAGAACATACCCATATCAAGACCGAGTACGTTGGCCATGTAAATAGCACGTCCCATACCACCCTCATCGGGGCTGATGACCATCATGTGGTCGGAGTCAAGCTGCAGATCGTCCACGTTGCGGAGCAGACCCTTGATAAACTGATAGGTAGGCTGTACTGTTTCGAAACCATGCAGAGGAATCGCATTCTGCACACGTGGATCATGTGCATCAAAGGTGATGATATTATCAACACCCATATGAACCAGCTCCTGCAGTGCCAGTGCACAGTCAAGGGATTCACGGGCTGTTCTCTTGTGCTGGCGGCTTTCGTAGAGGAAAGGCATGATCACAGTGATCCGTCTTGCCTTACCACCCACAGCGGCAATGATACGCTTCAGGTCCTGATAGTGATCATCCGGGGACATGTGGTTTTCACGTCCACAGAGAGAATAGGTCAGGCTGTAATTGGCAACATCAACGAGAATATAAAGATCTGTACCACGGACAGATTCCAGGATCATACCCTTTGCTTCACCGGAACCAAAACGCGGTACCTTGGCCTTCAGAATGTAGGAATCGCGCTGATAACCTGAAAAGGCAAGGCTGTTTTTATGCTCGCTTTCACGGACAGTCCTCCATTCTACCAGATAATCATCTACCTTCTGACCGAGGGATTTGCAGCCCTCCAGGGGAATAATACCCAGAGATCCGACAGGTATGGTCTCAAGATTTCTTGTTTCTTCGCGTTGTGACATGGGAGTCCTCACTTTCTGTTCTGAAGTCTTTTTTTATACATCCGGATATCAGGTCCGGTTATCTTACAGATTTCGTAGTTACTGGTGATTCTGGAAAAGATCCTGTCAGAATATCGGTTCCGGAAATCCTCCAGTGAAAGATTAGTGGATATAATAGTAGCTTTTTTACGCAGGTGTCTGTCATTGATCAGTGAAAAAAGCTCAGAGGCAATCAGGTTGTTGGTAAATTCTGTGCCAAGATCATCAATGATCAGCAGATCACTTTCGAACAGATCTCCATAGGAACTTCGGAGGTCATCACTGTTTTTATAGTCAAATTTATATTTGGACAGAGTATCGAAAAGTCCAGTAGCACTGAAGTAGATCACAGAATGACCACTTTCAATCAGCTCTTTGGCAATACAGCCTGAGAGAAAGGATTTGCCCGTACCAACTGTACCATAAAAAAAGAGATTGTGGTAGTCTGAATTAAAATTATTGATAAAGTTTCTGCAGGTGAGGACAGTATTTTTGAATCTTGTCAGATCCTCTCCCTGATAGTATTCATAGGACAGGGTAGAAAAATTCTCATTCTCCAGCATTTTGCGGATCCCGGACTGTTCATACAGGAGATCGATCTGTGCCTGCAGAAAACAATGGCATTTCCTGCCATCGATATATCCGGTATCCTGACAGTCGGGACATTCATAGACCGGAGCAAGGTAATCAGAGGGAAGACCGGCATCTGTAAGGAGTGCATCCTGCTTCCTGCGCAGTCTTGCAAGCTCCGTTTTCAGATCCTCTATGGCATCTTTGTTCCCGAGAAGAAGCTGCTTTCCCTGTCTGACAGAAACAGAGGCGATCTCATTTCTGACTTCATTGTAGCCGGGGATGTGTTTCATGACGTAAGCTGTCCGCTCTTCGAGAAGATGGCGGCTATTCGTCTGCCTGGCTTCATAGAGCTTCATAATGGTTTCATACTGGGAATTGGTAAGTGCCACGGGTACGCTCCTTTTAGTTACTTAAGATCTCTTTTTCCAGAGTATCAAAGTCATAATCAGTGTGCATGAACTGGTTGAACTGTCCGTTCCTGGGAGCGGTTTTGGCTGCCGGCTTCCGGGAATGGGCTTCATCCATGGTACGGATATCTGCCTTGTGCTTTACGTGGTTTTCATGCCAGCTTTTCAAAATACTGTCAGCATATTCGAAGCGGTGCCTGTCAGTAGCAAGGACAGTTCTTTCACAGGCTTCCATGATGATATCGGAAGTAAAGCCATACTCTCTGACCCATTTCATGGCATAATCAGCTTCTGCCTTGGTCGGGATAGAGGATTTGCCAAGAGCCTTCATGATATCATATACGTTCTTGTCGTATTTGGCAGCATATCTGGCGGCCTGTGCAGGAGTAGAAATACCCTCCTGTGCCCAGCTGATGGCCACCTTTTCTATGTAACGGAAATCCCTCTTGCCCTTTTCCACACAGTACTGGATCAGATAGTCGATCAGATCAACAGAGAAATGCAGTCTGTCTGAAAAGAAAAGAATGGTTTTCATTTCGGGGGCAGTCAGTGGTCTGCCGATATACTGTTCGGCAACAAAGATGATCTGGGAGGTTTCCTCGTTATTCTTAAATTCCTTCAGCTCATCCAGAGAGTAGGAGGGCTTTGCAAAAGGATCAGCCGTTTCAGCAGCTGTCCGGACAGCGGGCTCTTCTGTGATACTTCTGTCTGCTATGTCCTTCTTCGAGACAGTAACAGGCATGCTGACGATTTTGGTCAGGGGAAGAACATCGTTTTCGCTGCGGCTGGTTACATCCAGCAGACGGATGCCGCACAGGGTTCTGTCCTCGTTATATTCCAGTGCGAGAAGATTATTCTTTTCCCAGTACTTCAGTGCCCGCATCACATCCTTCTCAGTGTGATTAAACTTGTCCGCAATATCGGACACACTGGTAGCCTTATGCGCACTCATCATACGCAGAAGATATAAATAGATCTTAATCTGCGCATCATTGGCATCCTTCATATATTCATCAATAAATAAATTGGACACAATGGTGGTATCGGCATAGTTGTCCTGGTAAATAGTAAAACGACTCACGTTGATCCCTGCTCTCTGCTGTTTACATTTTCATTTCAAAGCAAAATGATTATAGCATATGAAAAAAGAAATGCAAACCTCAATTTTTCCGGAAAACCCAGTATTTACAAGGGTTTCTGGACTTTGTGGACAATGTGGATAATGTGGATAGTTTACCGGAGGAGAAGAAAAACTATTGTAAAAAACAGGTAAAATCTGCTCCCACCATAAAAATAAATATCCACATACGAAAGAGGCCTTTGCAGCTTCCTGAATGTGGATATCGTGGATAAAAAATTATTTCAGAAGATTTTCTCCGATTTTAACAACATCTCCGGCTCCCATAGTTATCAACAGGTCACCCGGCTTACATTTTTCCAAAATAAATTTTTCGATAGAAGAAAAATCCGGGAAATAATAACAGGTTTTGCCAAGAGCCTCAAGCTCTTTCTGAAGTGTTTCAGAACTGATCCCGAGATTATCAGTTTCCCTGGCCGGATAAATATCCGCAAGGATCACATAATCGGCATGGGACAGAGCCTTTGCAAAATCCTTCATAAATGTCTTGGTACGCGAAAATGTATGTGGCTGGAATACACAGTACAGATCCTTATGGGGATAATTTGCAGCAGCTTTCAAAGTCGCAGTAATTTCTGTGGGATGATGTGCATAATCATCTATTATAGTAATACCATTGATACGGCCCTTATACTCAAACCGTCTGTCAGTACCATGAAAATCGGACAGGGACGCTGCAGTAACAGATGGATCCACAGAAAGGAGGTCTGCGAGTGCAATTGCTGCAAGAGCATTCAGAATATTGTGTTCTCCGGGGACAGACAGGGTAAAATGTCCGTCAGGAGCTCCTTCCCTCAGTAAAGTAAAGGAGGCATAGCCCTTTTCGTCATAAGTGATATCGGTGGCACTGTAGGTAAAGGAAGGATCCATACCAAAGGTGATAATGGGACAGGCTACGTCCGCTGTGATCTCGGAAAGATCAGAAATACTGCCATTTATGATCAGTGCACCGTCCGAAGGAAGGAGCAGGGCAAAACGGTGGAATGAAGAACGGATATCTGCAAGATCCTTAAAGAAATCCAGATGGTCTGCTTCGATATTAAGGATCAGACCGATCTTTGGATAAAAACTCAGGAAGCTGTTGGTATATTCGCAGGCCTCTGTTACAAAGTACTCAGAATGACCGATCCTGATATTGCCGCCGATAGTCTTCAGGATACCGCCGATGGAAAGGGTTGGATCGAGCTCTGCATGGAGCAGGATCTCAGAAATCATGGAAGTGGTTGTGGTTTTGCCGTGGGTGCCGCTGATGGCAATGGGGAGCTTATAATTCTTCATCATTTGACCAAGGAGCTCTGCTCTTGTGAGAAGAGGAAGAGAAAGCGCTGCAGCTGCCTGCATTTCCGGATTATCCGGATGGATGGCGCTGGTATAAACAACAAGATCCAGGTCACCTGACAGATTTTCGCGCCGCTGGCCATAGTAGATATGGGCACCTCTTTTTTCGAGAAGCTCAGTCAGGGGAGAGGGGCGCATGTCA
The DNA here is from genome assembly GCA_003490145.1 of Lachnospiraceae bacterium OM04-12BH. Taxonomy (GTDB): domain Bacteria; phylum Bacillota; class Clostridia; order Lachnospirales; family Lachnospiraceae; genus Suilimivivens; species Suilimivivens aceti. Next base: position 28,881 of record QULQ01000020.1, on the reverse strand, counting down.
GAGCCGGATACGGTAAAGCCTTCATCTAACAGGATCTCTGCAAGACCGCTCATGCTGATGCCGCCGATTCCGATAAAATATATATGAATGGGGTGGTGAAAATCGATCTGATACATGGAAATAACCTCCAAAGATAATTATACTGATATTATAAACATCCTATACAAAAAAACCAATAGCATTTTGAACAAAATGTATGGTCTGCTTCTTTTGCATAACACAAAATGTTGTAAACACGATTCGAAAGTGTAAATTTAAATAGTAGAGAATTGTAAGATATTTACATAAAAGCATGTAAAATGAGCAAAATTTTTGTAAAAAATATTCACATTCAAATGGTTATATGATATACTATTCGTAAACTTGATGATTGGAAACTGTAACGGTCTACCGATTATTAAGAACAAAATATTCACAAAAAATACTGGTAAGAGGTGACAACATGATTAAAAAGGAAATGATTGCCATGTTATTAGCGGGCGGTCAGGGAAGCAGACTTGGTGTGCTCACTTCAAAAGTGGCCAAACCTGCGGTATCTTTTGGGGGAAAGTACCGTATCATTGACTTCCCGCTCAGCAACTGTATTAACTCCGGTGTAGATACAGTGGGTGTGCTGACACAGTATCAGCCCCTCCGGCTGAATACGCATATTGGCATTGGTATTCCGTGGGATCTGGACAGGAATATTGGTGGAGTCAGTGTCCTGCCGCCTTATGAGAAGGTGACAAACAGTGAGTGGTATACAGGTACCGCAAATGCGATCTATCAGAACATTGATTACATGGAGAGCTTTAATCCCGATTATATCCTGATCCTGTCAGGAGATCATATTTATAAGATGGATTATGAAGTGATGCTGGATTTCCATAAGGAAAAGGGAGCAGAGTGTACCATTGCAGTCATGCCGGTTCCGATGGAAGAAGCGAAGCGCTTTGGTATTATGATCACAGATGAGGATAAGAAGATCACAGACTTTGAAGAGAAGCCTGCCAATCCGAGAAGCAACCTGGCATCCATGGGTATTTACATATTCAACTGGAAGACATTGAAGGAAGCCCTTCTTGCCAATGCAGACCAGCCGGGACTTGATTTTGGTAAGCATATCATTCCGTATTGCCACGGCAAGGGATCACCACTTTATGCTTTTGAATTTAATGGCTACTGGAAGGATGTAGGAACGCTGAATTCTTATTGGGAAGCCAATATGGAACTGATCGATATCGTTCCGGAATTTAATCTTTATGAAGAGTACTGGAAGATCTATACCAAGAGTGAGATTCTTCCTCCACAGTATTTCGCAGAGACCAGTCTGGTAGAGAGAAGTATTATCGGTGAGGGAAGTGAGATCAGCGGACAGGTTTACAATTCCGTGATTGGTTGTGGGGTAACCATTGGTAAGGATACGGTGGTAAGGGATTCCATTATTATGAACGGAACTGTGATCGGGGATGGCTGTGAACTGAACAAGGCCATCGTTGCAGAGAAGGCCATCATCGGAAACAATGTGAAGCTGGGTATCGGTGAAGAAGTGGAAAATGAAACAGATCCGCATATCTATAATCACAGTATTGCAACTGTTGGTGAAAAGAGCGTGATACCGGATGGCATCACTATTGGTAAGAATACCTGTGTATTCGGAACCACTACTGCTGAGGATTATCCGGATAACTGCCTTGCAAGCGGTAAAACACTAATTATTAAGGCGGGTGATGAAAAGTGAGAGCGATCGGTATTATTTTAGCAGGTGGCAGCAGCTATCGTATGAAGGAACTTTCTACCAAAAGAGCAGTTTGCGCCATGCCTGTGGCAGGAAGCTATCGTAGCATTGATTTTGCACTGAGCAATATGACGAACTCCCATATCCAGAAGGTGGCTGTACTGACTCAGTACAATGCCAGAAGCCTGAATGAGCATCTCAGCTCTTCCAAGTGGTGGGATTTCGGCAGAAAGCAGGGGGGGCTGTATGTGATGACTCCGTCTGTGACAGCAGAAAGCAATGCCTGGTACAGAGGAACAGCAGATGCTATTGCACAGAATCTTTCTTTCCTGAAGAACTGCCATGAGCCTTATGTGGTAATTGCTTCCGGTGACTGTGTCTATAAGCTGGATTACAATAAAGTGCTGGAGTATCACATTGCAAAGAAGGCAGATATTACAGTGGTATGCAAGGACATGCCGGCAAGTGAGAATGTAGATCGTTTCGGCATCCTGAAGATGAATGAGGAAAGCCGGATCGAGGAGTTTGAAGAGAAACCGGTAGTTGCCAAGTCCAACACGATCTCCTGTGGTATCTATGTTGTCAGAAGAAGACAGCTGATCGAGATGCTGGAGAAATGTGTAGAAGAAGAAAGATATGATTTTGTTAAGGATATTCTGATCCGTTATAAGAACATGAAGCGGATCTATGGATACAAGCTGCAGGAATATTGGAGCAATATTGCAAGTATTGATGATTATTTCAATACCAATATGGATTTCTTAAAGCCGGAAATCCGGGATTATTTCTTCAGACAGTATCCGGATATCTATTCCAAGGTGGATGACCTTCCGCCTGCCAAATACAATGTAGGAGTCAGTGTGAAGAATAGTCTGGTTTCCAGCGGCTGTATCGTTAATGGTACTGTAGAGAATTCCGTAATCTTCAAAAAGGCTTATATCGGAAACAACTGTTATATCAAGAACTCTATTATTCTCAACGATGTGTACATTGGGGATAATACGCATATTGAAAACTGTATTGTAGAAAGCCACGGCACGATCAGAGCCAATTCCTATCATGCAGGGGAAGAGGGGAAGATCAAGGTTGTTATTGAACGCAGTGACAGGTATGTGATCTAAGCCACAGCAGTATTGATGCAGAATAAATAAACGAAACAGGGGAGAGGAATGCTATGCAGATTACAGATGTAAGGATCAGAAAGGTTGCGAAGGAGGGTAAGATGAAAGCGATCGTATCCATTACGATCGATGATGAATTCGTAATCCATGACATTAAAGTGATAGAAGGAGAAAAGGGCTGCTTCATTGCCATGCCAAGTAAGAAATCGACAGATGGAGAGTACCGGGATATCGCACATCCTATTAATTCCTCAACAAGAGAAAATATCCAGAAGATCATTCTGGATCGTTATGAACAGGCGCTGCAGGAACCGGACGAAGAGGCTTAGGCAGAGGCCTGAAAAACCTGATACCAGTTACAATGAAAGCTGTCACTGCCTTTATGCGGTGGCAGCTTTTTTGTGCTATTTTGCCGGTGTGCTGGATGCCGGTTGCAAAAAGGGCAGAAGATATGTTATATTGAAGGCGGTACAGGGGCATATGATAAATATGGCCTTGTTTTATCATGTATATGAGGTCGGGGTTAAAGACTCCTGACTTTGATGCCTGCGGATTGCTGCGCGCTTCGCAGGCTTCAGAAAGAAGAGGAAAAGGAAAATGTATCTGATCGCAGGACTGGGGAATCCAGGGACAAAATACGAAGGAACGCGGCATAATATTGGCTGGCAGGTTATTGATGAGCTGGCAGAGAAATATAATATAAGGGTATTGGAAAACAAGTTTAAAGGACTGACCGGAAAGGGCATGATCGGTTCTGAAAAGGTGCTTCTGTTAAAGCCACTGACCTATATGAACCTCAGTGGGGAGAGTATTGCAGAGGCAGTGCGCTTCTACAAGATCGATGAGACTACAGAACTGATCGTCATTGCAGATGATATCAGTCTGGATGTAGGACAGATCAGGATCCGGAAGAAGGGCAGTGCAGGTGGACATAATGGACTGAAGAATATCATTGCACAGCTTGGACATGAAAACTTTGCCAGAATCAAAATGGGTGTCGGGGAAAAGCCTGTAGGCTATGATCTGGCGGATTATGTGCTTGGTCATTTTTCGAAGGAAGAGGAAAAGATCATGGCAGAGAGCAGAAAGACAGCAGTAAAAGCCATTGAAACGATCCTTGCAGAAGATATTGATAAGGCAATGAATCTGTATAACTCGAAGAAAAACCAGAAGGACTGAAAGGAACAGGAATCATATGAGGGCACTGACAGCTCCGTTATATGAGCTTTCGGAATTTGAAGAAATAAGGAAACTATTAAAAAAGCCGGGGAAATATGCAGCTCTGACAGGCTGTGTGGAGTCCCAGAAGCTTCATATGGCATATGGCCTTTCGGAAGGAGTCCGGTGCAGGCTGATCGTGACCTTCAGCGACCAAAGGATGAAGGAGCTGCAGGAGGACTACCGCTTTTATGACAGAAATACGACCTGCTTTCCAGCCAGGGATGTGATCTTTTATCAGGCAGATATCCATGGAAATCAGCTTACCAAGGAGAGGATCAGGTGTTTTCGCAGGATGATGGAGGGAAGACCCTTTACTGTGGTGACGACCTTTGGGAGCCTCCTTGCACCGCAGATTCCACTTTCTGTTTTCAGGGATAATGTGATCACGGTAAGCTGTAATGGCTCTCTGGACGAAAAAAGGATGGCGGAGGAGCTCGTGAAGCTTGGCTATGAGAATGTCTATCAGGTGGAAGCACCGGGGCAGTTCAGCATTCGTGGCGGAATCATTGATATTTTCGATCTGACAGAGGAAAACCCGTACCGGATCGAGCTGTGGGGAGATGATGTGGAATCCATCCGCAGCTTTGATGTGCAGAGCCAGAGGTCTATTGAGAAGCTTTCCTCCATAACGATCTATCCGGCTTGTGAGCTGATCCTTACAGGGGAACAGCTGAAAAAGGGCATGGAGCGGATTGAGAAGGAAAGCAAAAAGTTCTCAGAAAAACTCCGGAAGGAATTTAAAACGGAAGAAGCCTACCGGGTGGAAGAGCAGATGAATACGCTGAAGGAAGAGGTCTTTGCCTATAAGAGCCTGGCCAATCTGGATGGATATGTCAGATATTTTTATGAGGATACGGTATCTTTCCTGAACTGTCTGGACGTGGAGAACAGTATTGTTTTTTTGGATGAACCGGCGAGGATCAGGGAGCATGCGTCAGCAGTAGAACTCGAATTCAGGGAGAGCATGAGCCACCGTCTGGAAAAGGGCTATATTCTTCCGGGACAGGCAGACTTTCTGTATTCCGTAGCTGAGGTAACAGCCAGGATGTCCGCATTCCGTCTGGCATCCCTGGCTGCACTTGACCTGAAGGGCGGACTGCTGAAGCCTGACTGGAAAGCAGATATTTCTGCCAAGAGTATCTCTTCCTATAATAACAGCTTTGAAGCACTGGTATCAGATCTGCAGAGATATAAGAAAAACGGTTATCGTGTGCTGCTGCTTTCCGGTTCCAGAACAAGGGCGAAACGACTCGCGGCTGATCTGTCAGAAGATGGACTGACATCATTTTATACCGAGGATCCGGACAGGGAGATAAAGCCAGGAGAGATCATGACCTTCTATGGAAGAGTATTCCGGGGCTTTGAATATCCACTGCTGAAGTTTGCGGTCATTTCTGAGAGCGATATCTTTGGTGCTGAAAAGAAGAAAAAAAAGAAGAAAAAGCAGTATGAAGGAAGGAAGATCAACGACTTTTCCGAGCTGTCCATCGGAGATTATGTTGTCCATGAAAATCATGGGCTTGGTATTTATCAGGGTATTGAAAAGGTAGAGGTGGAAAAGGTAGTCAAGGACTATATCAAGATTTCCTACAGGGATGGCGGTATCCTTTATGTTCTCGCGACAGGTCTTGATGTGATCCAAAAATATGCCTCTGCAGATGCAAAGGTGCCAAAGCTCAATAAGCTTGGGACGGCAGAGTGGGTTAAGGTAAAGAATAAGACAAAGGCGGCAGTTAACGAGGTGGCAAAGGATCTGGTGGAGCTGTATGCCATCAGACAGCAGAGTGAAGGCTATTCCTATGGAAAGGATACTGTCTGGCAGCGGGAATTCGAGGAGCTGTTTCCTTATGAGGAAACTGAGGATCAGCTTTCTGCCATTGAAGCCACTAAGAAGGACATGGAAAGCAAAAAGATCATGGACCGTCTGATCTGCGGTGATGTGGGCTATGGGAAGACGGAAATTGCCATCCGTGCAGCGTTTAAGGCTGTTCAGGAGGGAAAACAGGTCGTATATCTGGTGCCGACTACGATCCTTGCCCAGCAGCATTACAATACCTTTGTACAGCGTATGAAGGACTTTCCGGTGCGGGTCGATCTGCTTTCCAGATTCCGGAGCGGCAGTGAGCAGAAGAAAACAATAGAGGATCTCCGGAAGGGACTGGTGGATATCGTGATCGGCACCCACAGAGTACTGTCTTCCGATGTGGTATTCAAGGATCTTGGACTTCTGATCGTAGATGAGGAGCAGCGCTTTGGGGTCGGGCACAAGGAGAAGATCAAGAAGATGAAGGAACAGGTGGATGTGCTGACGCTGACGGCGACACCGATTCCGAGAACCCTCCATATGAGTCTGATTGGAATCCGGGATATGAGCGTCCTGGAGGAGGCTCCGAATGACAGACTGCCAATTCAGACCTATGTTATGGAATATAACGAAGAAATGGTGAGGGAAGCCATCGTCAGGGAGCTTTCCCGGAACGGACAGGTTTATTATGTATATAACAGAGTCAATAACATCGCAGATGTTGCAGCACAGATCCAGAGTCTTGTACCGGAAGCTGATGTAGCCTTTGCCCATGGGCAGATGCAGGAACGGGAGCTGGAAAAGATCATGTATGATTTTATCAATGGAGATATTGACGTACTGGTATCCACAACGATCATTGAAACCGGACTGGATATCCCCAATGTCAATACTATGATCATCCATGATTCGGATAATATGGGGCTGTCCCAGCTTTACCAGCTCAGGGGGAGAGTCGGCAGGAGCAGCCGGACGGCTTATGCCTTTCTGATGTATAAAAGAGACAAGATGCTGAAGGAGATCGCCGAAAAACGTCTTGCGGCGATCAAGGAATTTACCGAGCTTGGAAGTGGTTTCAAGATTGCCATGAGGGATCTTGAGATCAGAGGTGCCGGCAACCTGCTTGGGGTGAAGCAGTCCGGACATATGCAGGCGGTTGGTTATGACCTGTACTGCAAGATGCTGAATGAGGCAGTGAAAACGCTTAAAGGGGATAGTGTGGCAGAGGATTTTAATACCACAGTAGATCTGGATGTAGATGCTTATATTCCTCCATCCTATATCCTTAATGAAGTACAGAAACTGGATATTTACAAAAGGATTGCCGGGATAGAGAGCCAGAGTGAGTGCGATGATATGAAGGAAGAACTACTGGATCGTTTCGGTGAGATCCCGGTACCGGTACACAATCTGCTGCGTATCGCCCTGATCAGATCTCAGGCACACAGACTGTACATTACCGAGCTGAAAGGAAAGAACGGTGAAATAAAGCTTCTGATCAAGGCGGATGCCAGGATCCATGCGGAGCGGATCCCGGAGCTTCTTGGGAAGGTAGAAAAGCTTTCCTTCAATATCAAGCTGACAACCTTTGTGTATCATTATCAGAGATCTGGTGTGGCAGAGAAGGATGCCAGATCCCTGCTGCAGGAAACAGAAGAGCTTCTTAACGTCATGGAAGAGGTTCTTCTGTGACAGAGATCCTGTAGGATAAAATATATGGAATGGTTTGAAATGTGCGCTTTTGTGGCGCACATTTTGTCTTTTACACAAATCTTACATAATACTTACCTCTCTATGATATTATCTTATAATTTCTCATGCTAACATACAAAGCACAGACAAGGAAAGCACAGAGCTTTTGAAATGTCTGCAGATGAATAACAATAAGAGGAGAAATGAAAAAATGAAAATGAAGAAGATTCTTGCACTGACATGTGCAGCAGCAATGGTGTTTGGTCTTGCGGCCTGCGGAAGCGCAGCAACAGAAGAAACAGCAGATCTTTCCGGAACTATTTCCATGGCAGGATCCACATCTATGGAGAAGCTTGCCAATGCAGTAGCAGAGAGCTTTATGGCAAAGTATCCTGGCGTTACTGTAACAGCCGAGTTCACAGGATCTTCCGCAGGTATTGAAGCAGTAACTGCAGGAAGCGTTGATATCGGTAATTCCTCCAGAGCATTAAAGGATGAAGAGAAGGAAGCCGGCGCTGTAGAAAATATCGTAGCAATTGATGGTATTGCAGTAGTAACAGATCCTGCAAACACTGTTTCAGGTCTGACAAAGGATCAGCTGATCAGCGTTTATAAGGGAGAGGTTAAGAGCTGGAGTGAACTTGGTGGTGAAGATGCACCTATTGTAGTGATCGGACGTGAAGCGGGATCCGGTACAAGAGGAGCTTTTGAAGAGCTTCTTGAGCTGGAAGAAGCCTGCGTTTATGCAAGTGAGCTGGACAGCACAGGCGCAGTGATCGCTAAGGTGGCAGCTACTCCTGGAGCGATCGGATATGTATCACTGGATGCACTTGATGATACAGTAAAGGCTCTGGCGCTTGATGATGTTGAAGCAACTGCAGAAAATATCAAGGCGGGAAATTATTTCCTGAGCAGACCCTTCGTAATGGCTACCAAGGGCGAGATCAGTGAGCAGAGTGAGGCTGTACAGGAGCTTTTCAAATATCTGTCATCCGATGAAGGAAAGCAGGTAATTTCCGGTGTGGGTCTGATCACCGTAGACTAAAGAGAGGTAATCATCTTGAACAAGCAGCAGACTTTTTCCATCCAGGGAAACCGAAAGAATAAGTCCGCAGTGGAGGAAATCGCACAGGTTATATTTACCCTGTGCGCATTTCTTGCCATATTGGCAGTTATTTCCATTACGGTATATATGGTGATAAATGGAACACCAGCCCTGTTTCAGGTAGGTATCAGGGAAATCCTTTTTGGAACAGCATGGAAGCCAACGGCAGAAAATCCATCTTTTGGTATCCTGTATGTTATCCTGACATCTATTATAGGAACAGCACTTGCAGTGCTCCTTGGCGTTCCAATTGGAATCCTGACAGCGGTATTTCTGGCAGAAACAGCACCGAGGAAGCTGGCAGCTCTCGTGAAGCCTGCAGTAGAGCTTCTTGCCGGCATCCCTTCGGTAGTATACGGACTTCTTGGACTGATGATCCTGAACCCTCTTATGTACAAACTGGAGCTTGCCATATTTAAAGGCTCAGATACTCATCAGTTTACGGGTGGAGCGAATCTGCTGTCGGCTGTGATCGTACTTGCCATTATGATCCTGCCTACGGTGATCAACATCAGTGAGTCAGCGATCCGGGCAGTGCATCCTTCCCTGAAATCAGCGTCACTGGCACTTGGGGCATCCCATATACAGACAATCTTTAAAGTGATCCTTCCTGCAGCAAAATCAGGTATCATCACAGCAGTCGTTCTTGGTGTTGGAAGAGCGATCGGTGAAGCCATGGCGATCACACTGGTTTCGGGAAGCAGTGTGAACATGCCACTCCCCTTCAACTCCGTCAGATTCCTGACAACGGCGATCGTAGCAGAAATGGGATATGCATCCGGACTTCACAGACAGGTGCTTTTTACGATCGGACTTGTATTGTTTGTATTTATTATGATCATCAATATTACGTTGAACAGTATCCTGAAGAAAGGGGAAAGGGAAGATGCATGACAGTATCATGAACAGAAGGAAAAGGACATCAGATGTATTTGTAAGTGGTCTGATCAATCTTTCTGCTGCTTTTTCTGTAATCCTTTTGGCTGGAATCATTGCTTATGTGTTTGTAAAGGGAATCCGGAGTGTGAATCTGCAGTTTCTGACAACGGTAACGAGTACCTTGAACAAAACTGTAGGTATTGCGGGAAATATAGTGAATACCCTGTATATTATAGTGATCACCCTTCTCATAGCAACACCGGTGGGAATCGGATCTGCTATTTACCTGAATGAATATGCAAAGCCCGGAAAGCTGGTAAGGGCGATCGAGTTTACAACAGAAACACTTTCCGGTATTCCATCTATTATTTTTGGTATGTTTGGTATGATGTTTTTTGGAACCGGACTCGGACTTGGCTACTCCATTCTGACAGGCTCTCTTACGCTGACGCTTATGGTATTGCCGCTGATCACAAGGAATACGCAGGAAGCGTTAAAAACGGTACCGGACAGCTACCGGAGCGGTGCCCTTGGAATGGGGGCAACGAAATGGTATATGATCCGCACAGTACTCCTTCCCTCAGCCATGCCGGGTATTATTACAGGTGTGATCCTCGCGATCGGAAGGATCGTTGGAGAATCGGCGGCGCTTCTGTTTACAGCAGGTAGTGGTTATCTGCTTCCGAAATCAGGGATCGGTTTCCTGAAAAAGATACTGGAATCAGGAGGCACCTTAACGATCCAGCTGTATTTAAGTATGGCTAAGGCCGAATATTCTACCGCTTTTGGTATTGCAGCAGTTCTTCTTGTGATCGTACTTGTGATCAACTGGCTGACTAAGGTTCTTTCCAGAAAGCTGGATGTAACCAGAGCTGAATAAAGCAGGAAAAAGAAAGATAAGGGTATCATAATGAACGAAAACCAGAATAAAATTATCACCGAAAACTTAAATCTCTATTATGGAAAGAATCATGCGCTGAAAGACATCAACATGAAGATCCGGGAAGGGGCTATTACGGCATTCATCGGACCTTCCGGGTGTGGAAAATCCACCTTTCTGAAAACACTGAACAGGATGAACGATCTGGTAGATTGTGTCAGGATAGAGGGAAAGGTTTACCTGGACGGCGAGGATATTTATGATCCAAAGGTAGATACCACGCTGCTCCGGAAAAAGATGGGAATGGTCTTCCAGCAGCCAAATCCGTTTCCTATGAGCATTTATGACAATATTGCTTATGGACCAAGGATCCACGGGATCAAAAATAAAGCCGCGCTGGATGAGATCGTAGAAAGATCACTCAGAGGTGCTGCTATCTTTGATGAGGTAAAAGACCGTCTGAAAAAGTCTGCGCTTGGTCTTTCGGGTGGACAGCAGCAGAGACTTTGTATTGCAAGGGCACTGGCAGTAGAACCAGAGATCCTTTTGATGGATGAGCCGACCTCGGCACTGGATCCGATCTCAACTCTTAAGGTTGAGGAGCTGATGGAAGAGCTGAAGAAGGATTATACAGTCGTGGTCGTTACCCATAACATGCAGCAGGCAGCCCGGGTTTCTGACTATACCGCATTTTTCCTGGTGGGAGAAGTGATCGAATTTGATACAACAGATAATATCTTTTCAAGACCCAGGGATAAGAGGACTGAGGATTATATTACCGGACGGTTTGGCTGATATACTAGGAGAGACAGAAGGAGAATAACATGTCACCCAGAACAACATTTATCAATGAATTAAACCAGTTAAAGGAAAATGTAGCTGATATGGCGACCAGAGTTGAGAAAAACTATGAAACTCTGTTCGAGGCCTATGAAAAAAAGGAAAAGGCTGCCATAGAAAAAATCGTGGCAGTGGATAAGGATATCAACAGAAGGCAGAGAGAAATTGAATCAGAATGTCTGTTCCTGATCACGAAGCAGCAGCCAATTGTCAGTGACCTGCGGGCAGTCACAGCCAGCCTGAAGGTGGTTACCGATATTGAGAGAGTAGGAGATCATGTGGCAGATATTGCAGAGCTGCTCATCCGGATGGATATGAAGGAGCTGTCAGCGTATTCTGTCCACTTAAATCCGATGATCAGGGAGACGAGAGATATGCTTCGGATGGCGGTGGATGCTTTTACCGGCGGAAATAAAGAGGAAGCGCAGGAAGTCATTCAGAAAGATGATGTTGTAGACGAGCTCTTTAATGCGGTTAAGAATGATGTTATCGAGTCCCTGAAAAAGGAAACCAGAGATGCAGATGAGTGCGTTGACATTCTGATGATAGCCAAATATCTGGAAAAGATTGGAGATCATGCTGTTAATATCTGTGAATGGGAGATCTTCAAAGAGACCGGAAATATCAGTGATATGAGGCTTTTATAAGAAAGAAAAGATATCCGGAAAACGGCAGGATGAAAATTTTTATATCCAAATGGGAATAAATAGTGTAGAATGAGAATCAAAGCGAGATTTTTACGCATGACCCGGAGGGATAACATGGATATTTTTTCGTTACTGTCGATGATCGGAGGCCTGGCTCTGTTTCTGTATGGAATGGAGGTCCTTGGTGATGGACTGAAGAAGGCATCCGGCGGTAAACTGGAGCACATTCTTGAGAAGCTGACGAGCAACAAGCTGATGGCTGTGCTTCTGGGCGCGGGTGTGACTGCAGTGATCCAGTCATCTTCTGCAACAACTGTCATGGTAGTCGGATTTGTCAATTCCGGTATTATGAAACTCTCACAGGCTGTGGGAGTTATTCTTGGTGCCAACGTAGGAACAACAGTAACAGCCTGGATCCTGAGCCTTACAGATGTAAACGGATCCGGATTTTTCCTGCAGCTTCTGAAGCCTACTTCCTTTTCGCCGATCCTGGCAATTATTGGTATATGTCTGATCAGCATGGGCAAGAAGGAAAGACAGAAAAATATTGGTACGATCCTGATCGGGTTTGCGGTACTGATGTTTGGTATGGACACGATGTCTACGGCTGTTGAGCCTTTGGCAGAGCAGCCGGAATTTTCACATATTCTGCTTATGTTTTCCAATCCGGTACTGGGTATGCTGGTAGGTCTGATCCTGACAGCAGTTATCCAGTCTTCATCCGCATCTATTGGTATCCTGCAGGCGCTGTGTGCAACGGGTGTAGTAAGTTATGCTACGGCGATCCCCATTATCATGGGACAGAATGTAGGAACCTGTGTGACAGCACTGATCTCCAGTGCGGGTGCCAGCAAGAATGCCAAGCGGGCAGCCCTGATCCATCTGTACTACAATATCATAAAGACAGTAGCATTTATGGCTGTTTTTTATGCACTGAATGCTTTTATCCACTTTGCGTTTCTTGAAGAGGCAGCGAGTGCCCTTGGTATTGCTGTGATTCATACTGCATTCAATGTGGCAGCAGTCATTATTATTTTCCCGGTTTCCTGGATCCTTGAAAAGCTGGCTTATCTGACGATTCCAGAAACGGAAGAGGAGAGAGAGAAGGAAGCCGAAAAATCCAGAAAAGAAATCCAGCTCTTGGATACCCGCTTCCTGTCAACACCCGGATTTGCTCTGGAACAGTGTAAAAATGTAGCGGTAGATATGGCAGATTATTCCAGGGAAGCATTGTTTCTGGCAATCCAGATGCTGGACAAGTTTGATAAAGCCTCCGCAGACAGAGTGGTGGAGCTTGAAAATATCGTAGATCATTATGAGGATGAGATCGGTGCTTATCTTGTCAAGCTGTCAAGCCGCCACCTGACTGAAAAAGACAGTCAGCATTTATCCGTACTGCTTCACAGTATTGGTGATTTTGAACGTATTTCGGATCATGCGATCAATATCATGGAAGCAGCGAAGGAAATGCATGCCAAGGAACTGGATTTTTCCAGGAAAGCAAGAGAGGAACTGGGTATTTATACCGGTGCGATCAAGGATATCATCAACACCTCTGTTCTGGTGTTCCAGGAGGAAGACCTGAAGCTGGCTGCCATGATCGAGCCAATGGAAGAAGTGATCGATTATCTCAGTGTAGAAGTAAAGAAAAGACATATGAAACGTCTCCGCAAGGGGAAATGTACGATTGAAATGGGATTTATCCTTTCAGATATTGTAACTAATTATGAAAGGGTATCAGATCACTGCTCTAATATTGCATTGTCCCTGTTACAGCTCAATGAGGAAAACTTTGAAGCACATGAATATCAGGAGGCAATTTCCAGTAAGGATAATGTTGCCTTCACGACAGAGGTAAAGCATTTGAAGGAACGTTATCAGCTGCCATAGAAAGGCGGGACTGTTATGGCATTTGTATATATTGTTGAGGATGATAAGAATATCAGGGAGATCGAGGTGATCGCCCTGAAAAATTCCGGATATGAAGTACAGGAGTTTGAAACTGCAGGAGAATTCCGAAAGGCATTTGAAGAAAGGCAGCCGGATCTGCTGCTCCTTGATCTGATGCTTCCGGATGCAGATGGTCTTGATATTGTCAGGGAACTGCGTCAGGATAAAAGGGGAAGAGAGCTTCCCATTATCTTGGTAACAGCCAGAACGACAGAAATCGACAAGGTAAAGGGACTGGATATCGGTGCGGATGATTACCTGACAAAGCCTTTTGGTATTATGGAGTTGATCTCAAGGGTGAAGGCTCTTCTGAGAAGGACAAGCAGAGAGCAGAACAGCAGAGTGCTTGAAATAGGAACAGTCCGTATGGACGATGAAAAGCACAAGGTTACAGCGGCAGGGGCAGACTGCGAGCTTACCTTTAAGGAATATGAGCTTTTGAAACTCCTTATGACGAATGCGGGTATTGTGACATCCCGTGAGGAGATCCTGGAAAAGGTATGGGGTACTAATTTTGAGGGAGAATCAAGAACCCTTGATATGCATATCAAAACACTGAGGCAGAAGCTTGGAGAGACCGGAAGTCTGATCAAGACAGTGCGGAACGTCGGCTATATTTTCAGTGCATAAAGGAATATACCTATGAAGAGAAAAATATATAACAGACTATTTGCAACAGCTACTCTGGCAATTGTGGTTACCCTTTTGCTTACGGTAGCTGTTTATTATAATCTGCTGAAAAAGCAGGTGCTGGAGGATAGCAGACACTATGCACAGATGGCAGCAGGACTGCTGGAGGGCACTGAGGATATTGAGAAGTCACTTGCACCTCTGACAGGAGAAAATGGTGCACAGGATATCCGTATTACTGTGATAGACCATGAAGGAGATGTGCTGTACGATTCCCAGGTGCGTGCGGACGGTCTTTCGAATCATAAGAGCAGGCCGGAAGTACAGGAAGCTCTTACAGATGGAGGTGGCTTTGAGATCCGAAGATCTGCCACACTGGATGAAAATACCTACTATTATGCCATGCTTCTGAAGGATGGGACTGTCCTGCGGGTTGCCAGGGAAGCTGACAGTATTTACAAGGTAATGGAATATGCAGTGCCGTATCTTCTACTGATCGTAGCAGCGCTGTTGGTTGTATGTGGGATAGTTTCGTATTATTTGGCAGAAGGGATCATCCGTCCTATACGGCAGATCGCAGAGAGCGGCGGGGAGACAGGAGAGGTTTCTTCTTATGAAGAAATGAAGCCCTTCATTGAGGCTATTCAGAGACAGCAGGATGACGTGCTGGAAAATGCAAGGCTCAGGCAGGAATTTACAGCCAATGTTTCCCATGAACTGAAGACACCACTGACAGCGATCTCCGGTTATGCAGAGCTTGTGGAAAACGGCATGGTCGCAGAAGAGGGGGAGGTGCGTCGGTTTTGTGGTGAGATCCACAAAAATGCAGGAAGACTCCTGGTACTGATCAATGACGTGATACGTCTGTCAGAGCTGGATGATTCAGAAAATCAGGAGACTATGGAACCTGTCAATCTTTATGAATGTGCAAAAAACTGTGTTGATATGCTGCAGCTGAATGCAGAGAAGCATGGTGTTACCCTTACGGTGAGTGGCGTGAATGTAGTGATATCAGCTAATCATCAGATGGTGGATGAGGTGCTTTACAACCTGTGTGATAATGCAATCAGGTACAATAAGGAAAAGGGAAGCGTCAGTGTGATCGTGGAAGACCGCCTGGATCTGGCAGTACTGACGGTGAAGGATACCGGTATTGGTATTCCGAGGGAACATCAGGAACGGATCTTCGAGCGTTTTTACCGGGTGGATAAAAGTAGAAGCAAATCCACAGGGGGAACGGGTCTTGGACTTGCAATCGTCAAGCATATTCTGTTAAAATTAAATGCGGAAATTGCACTAAAGAGTGAGCCGGGAGAAGGGACAGAGATCACGGTAACATTTCCTGCGATCAGGGAGGCCAGGTTCCGGCAGACGTCATAGAATAACAGGAGGCAATGAATATGGAGAAACCGGCAATCTGCGGAGGGGAACCTGTCCGCAGTACAAAAATATTTTATGGACACCAGTTTATTGATGAGGATGATATCCAGGCAGTTGTAGATGTGCTGAAAAGTGATTATCTGACCTGTGGTCCCAAGATCGGGGAACTGGAAGAAAAGCTGTGTGAAGTAACGGGAGCAAAATATGCAGTTGTATGCAGCAATGGGACAGCGGCACTTCATATTGCCTGTCTGGCAGCCGGAGTTATGCCGGGAGATGAAGTGATCACTACACCGATTACCTTTGCCGCCTCTGCAAACTGTGCACTGTACTGTGGGGCAAAGCCTGTCTTTGCAGATATCAATGAAAATACCTATAACATAGATCCGGCACATGTGGAGAAGCTGACAACAGAGAGAACAAAGGCCGTAGTAGCAGTTGACTTTACGGGTCAGTCTGTGGAATTGGACAGATTGCTTACCCACTGCAGAAAACATAATCTGGTACTTATCGAGGATGGCGCCCATGTGATCGGCACCAGCTATAAGGGCAGGATGAACGGATCCATTGCTGACATGACGACCATGAGCTTTCATCCGGTAAAGACCGTAACAGGAGGCGAAGGCGGTGCAGTCCTTACCAACAGTAAAGAATATTATGAGAAGCTTTTATTATATCGTGCCCATGGTATTACCAGAGATCCGAAGCTCATGGAGCATGAGCCGGATGGCCCCTGGTATTACGAACAGATCGCACTTGGGATGAACTACCGTATGACGGATATGCAGGCGGCGCTGATTATCAGCCAGCTCAATAAGCTTCCGAGATTCATGGAGCGAAGAAAGGCAATTGTGAAGGCTTATAATGAGGCTTTTTCCAGGCTGCCGCAGCTTTTTGTACAGCAGGAGATTCCGGAATCTGATACCACAAGGCATCTGTATATCCTGCGGATCCGCCCAGAGAAGCTGACGATTGACAGAAAGCAGTTTTTTGAGGCCCTGGCAGCAGAAAATATCTGTTGTAATGTGCATTATATTCCTACCTATTATTTCCCTTACTATGAAAAGCTTGGCTACAAAAGGGGACTTTGCCCAAAAGCGGAGAAGCTCTATGCAGAAGAGATCAGCCTTCCTCTTTATTATGCCATGACTGATCAGGATGTAGAGGATGTGATCCGGGCAGTTACCAGAATTGCAGAGTATTTTAAGGCTTAAGAAGCTGTAAGAGACACGAAAAGGCAGACAGTATAAGGGCGGAGACAAGAGGATATGTTACTCAGTGTGATTGTACCGGTATATAATATGGCAGAGGGCGATAAGCTTTCCTTCTGTATGAACAGTCTGGTGAACCAGACCATAGAGGACTATGAGATCATAGCAGTAGATGACTGTTCGACGGACAGATCATTGGAGATCCTTAGAAGCTACGAAAGAAAATATCCAGAGAAGGTGAAGGTGATCGCCTCACCGGAGAACCGAAGACAGGGCGGAGCCAAGAACCTGGGGCTTGCGAAAGCGCAGGGCGAATGGATCGGATTTATCGACAGCGATGACTGGGTCTGTGATGATTATTATGAGAAGCTGCTGAAGAAGGCAGAAGAAACCGGTGCGGATATGGTTGGGTGTGATTATCATCTGACCGGAGAGCACAGCATGCAGATCGGCCAGATCGTACACAATAACAAGCCTTCACAGGCGGGGATCCTGAATGAGGAAAAATACCGATCCCTGATTCTGGACAGCGGCAGTCTTGTGGTGAAGATTTACAGGAGGCATATCATCCTGGATTATCCCAACCGTTTTCCCGAGCATATTTTTTATGAGGATAACGCCATCAGTAATTCCTGGATGCTGAGAGCGAAGCATTTTGAATATATCCAGGAGCCCATGTATTACTATTATCAGCATGACAGCTCTACGGTGCATACGATTACAAAAAGCCGGTGCGAGGACCGCATGGAAGCAGCAAGAGTGATGGTCAGGGAGGCCAGGGAATTTGACTATCTGGAGCAGTATTATCCGGAGATCGAAAGCAGCTTTACCACCCTGTTTTATGTAAATACCCTGTTTTCCTATATGGCTGGTGTGAAGAAAAAGGAATATGGATTTGTGAAAGCACTTTACAGGGAGATGAAAGAGACGTTTCCCGGGTTTATGGAAAATAAATATTATGGGGAGAGAGTTCATGCAGAGGAAAGAAAGCTGATCCGTCTGCAGAGCAGATCCACCCTGTTGTTTATGCTGTATTACAGGCTGCTGTGGACCTACAGGAATCTGAGAAAGCGGTTGTAGATATGCTGTAAATGGGGTATACTTAAAAGGTATTTTTCCAAAAGAAAGGAAGGGCTTTCAAATGAAGAGAATCGGTATGTTAACGAGCGGCGGTGACTGTCAGGCACTGAACGCAGCAATGAGGGGTGTGGTAAAGTGCCTCGTAAACAGTAATGAAGATGTGGAAATTTATGGCTTCCTGGATGGCTATAAGGGACTGATCTATGGGAACTTCCGTATGCTTGCCGGACATGATTTTTCCGGTATCCTTACTAAGGGAGGAACGATTCTCGGCAGCTCAAGAGTTCCGTTCAAGACCATCAGGGAGCCTGATGAGAACGGCGTCGACAAGGTAGAAGCCATGAAGCAGAATTACTATAAGCTGCGTCTTGACTGTCTGGTTATCCTTGGAGGAAACGGCACCCATAAGACAGCAAACCTTCTTAGGGAAGAGGGACTCAATGTGATCACACTTCCGAAGACGATCGACAATGACCTCTGGGGAACAGATATGACCTTTGGCTTCCAGAGTGCTGTCAATATTGCCACAGAAGCTATTGACTGTATCCATACAACAGCATCTTCCCATGGGCGGACCTTTATTGTGGAGGTTATGGGACACAAGGTAGGGTTCCTGACATTGAATGCCGGTATGGCGGGCGGCGCAGATATTATACTGATCCCGGAGATTCCCTATGATATTAACAGGGTTATAGAAGCAATCGAAAAGAGAAACCAGGATGGCAGCCGTTTTACGATTCTGGCAGTGGCTGAGGGAGCCATTTCCAAGGAGGATGCGAAGCTGTCCAAAAAAGAATACAAAGAAAAAATGAAGAGTTATAAATATCCTTCCGTTTCCTATGAGCTGGCAGATGAGATCCAGAAGAGGACAGGTGGAGAGGTACGTGTGACAGTACCAGGACATACCCAGAGAGGCGGAAGTCCCTGCCCTTATGACAGAGTATTTGCGAGCCGTCTCGGTGCAGAAGCAGGAGAACTGATCCTGAAGGGTGAGTACGGATTTATGGTTGGATATAAGAACAGAGAAATTGTGAAGGTTCCGCTTGCTGATGTGGCAGGAAAGCTGAAAATGGTTTCTCCGGATTCTGATATTGTCAAGGAGGCCAAGCTTCTTGGTATCAGCTTCGGAGATTAAGAGAAGGAACGCTTCCGGAAGGAAATATCAGAATGTCATATACAGCTCTTTACAGAAAATTTCGTCCCACAGTATTTGAAGATGTAAAGGGACAGGAGCATATAGTAACGACCCTGAAAAACCAGATCAGGGCTGACAGGATCGGTCATGCCTACCTGTTCTGCGGAACAAGAGGAACAGGTAAGACCACTATTGCCAAGATCTTTGCCAAGGCGGTGAACTGTGAGCACCCGGTGGATGGAAGTCCATGCGGAGAATGTGAGACCTGTAAGGCCATTGCCGCAGGAGCATCCATGAATGTGATCGAGATTGATGCTGCATCCAATAATGGTGTGGACAATATCAGGGAGATCGTGGAAGAGGTTGCCTATTCTCCAGCGGCAGGAAAATATAAGGTTTATATCATAGACGAGGTTCATATGCTTTCCATAGGAGCGTTTAATGCTCTTCTGAAAACACTGGAGGAACCACCGTCTTATGTTATTTTTATTCTGGCTACGACAGAGGTACATAAGATACCGATCACGATCCTTTCAAGGTGCCAGCGGTATGATTTCAGAAGGATCACGATCGATACGATCGCAGACAGGATACGGGAACTGACAGGGATTGAGAAGGTTCCCATAGAGGACAAGGCGATCCGCTATATCGCCAAGACAGCGGACGGCTCCATGCGGGATGCCCTAAGCCTTCTTGACCAGTGTATTGCCTTTCATTTCGGACAGGAACTGACGTATGATAAGGTGCTGGATGTCCTTGGAGCTGTGGACACGGAGGTGTTCAGCAGGCTGCTCCGTGCTGTCCTTGAGGAGGATGTAAGCAAGACACTTGCCATCCTGGAGGAGATGGTGGTACAGGGAAGGGAACTGACCCAGTTTGTAACCGATTTTACCTGGTATCTGAGAAACCTGCTGCTTCTTAAAACAGCAGATGGGATCGAAGATATCATAGATATGTCAACAGATAATCTGAACCATCTGAAAGAGGAAGCAGAGCTTACTGACTATGACAGGATCATGCGGTATATCCGTGTGCTTTCCGATCTTTCAGGACAGATCCGGTATGCAGCACAGAAGCGTGTACTGATCGAGATTGCACTGATCAAGCTGTGCAGACCCCAGATGGAAGTGGATACATCATCTTTGTCAGAGAGGATCCGGGATCTGGAGGAAAAGCTGGAAAAGGGTATTGTACAGACGATCCCGGCGAAAGGCGGCAGCAGCCCACAGCAGAGTACGGCTCAGCCAGAGCCGCAGGCACCCCTTCCAGAAGCAGTCCCGGAGGATATCAGGATGGTGGCAGGTAAATGGTCTGTGGCTATTTCAGAACTGCCAAATCCTATGAAAACCTACCTGAAAGGGGCATATCCCAGCCTCTCGGAGGATGGGAAGCTTATGGTTGTTCTCGGTGACGGACTTCCGTTTGATTATTTCAGGCAGGAAGGTCACAAGGAAGAGCTGGAGAAGCACCTTTCCGGTTATGCAGGTAAGGCTATGGAGGTTGTTATTAAAAATGCACAGGCTGGCAGAAATCCGGAGGCTGTATTCCCGAATCTGACCAGACTGATCTCTGATAATATTCAGATCGAGATTGAAGAAGAGGAAGAACCGGAGGAGGATCCTCTGGAAGAAGAATTTTAAAAAGAAAAGTTTTATGTTGAGAAAGGAAAATAAATTATGGCAAAACGTGGAGGATTTCCCGGTGGTGGAATGCCCGGAAATATGAACAATCTGATGAAGCAGGCGCAGAGAATGCAGCGTCAGATGGAAGAAAACCAGAAAGCAATGGAGACAAAGGAATTTACAGCCAAGGCCGGTGGCGGAGCTGTTGAAGTGACAGTGACCGGGAAGAAAGAGATCACAAAGGTCAAGCTGTCTGAAGAAGTAGTGGATCCGGATGATATTGAGATGCTGGAGGATCTTGTTATGGCAGCAACGAATGAAGCACTCCGTATGGCAGATGAAGCAAATGCAGAGCTGATGAACAAGATGACAGGAGGACTCAGCCTCGGAGGAGGACTTCCGTTCTAATGGATCTTTATAGCGGATATATTAACAAATTAATCGATGAGCTGGCAGCTCTTCCGGGAATCGGAAACAAGTCTGCACAGCGTCTGGCATTTCATCTGATCAATATGCCAAAGGACAAGGTGGCCAGACTGTCAAAGACGATCCTGGATGCCAAGGAGCATGTCCGCTATTGCAAGGAATGTTATACTCTGACGGATGATGAGCTCTGCCCAATCTGCAGAAATGAAAAAAGAGATCACAGCACGATCATGGTGGTAGAAAATACCAGGGATCTTGCTGCCTATGAGAAAACAGGTAAATATGAAGGGGTATATCATGTGCTCCATGGGGCAATATCTCCCATGCTCGGGATCGGACCGTCAGATATCAAACTGAAGGAACTGATTGAGAGACTGAAAGGAGATGTGCAGGAAGTGATCATTGCCACCAACTCAAGTCTGGAGGGCGAGACTACAGCCATGTATATCGGGAAGCTCATTAAGCCTACAGGAATTAAAGTGACAAGGATTGCCAGCGGTGTGCCGGTAGGGGGTGACCTTGAATATATTGATGAAGTTACCCTGCTGCGGGCACTGGAGGGAAGAACAGAACTATAACAGGAGAGGAGTTATCAGAAAATGGCAGTAAGAACAAAAGCATTTGGCAAAATGAAAGACGGCCGGGAGATCACAAGATTTTTTATCAGCAATGGAAAGGGCATGGAGGCAGGTGTCATTAATTATGGTGCGATTCTCGTAGACCTTTTGGTTCCGGATAAGAATGGACAGACTGCAGATGTGGTTCTTGGTTATGATACACTTGAGCCTTATTTTGAAAACGGAAGCTGTTTTGGTGCGACCATCGGACCAAATGCCAACAGAATTGCGAATGCCAGCTTTGTGCTGGAGGGAAAGAAATATGAGCTTGTAAGGAATGATGGGGAAAATAATCTTCACAGTGATGCAGAGCTTGGTTATCACAAGAGGATATGGGATGCACAGATTGAAGGAAATGGTGTGAAATTTACACTGGAGGATGCAGACGGTTCCATGGGATTTCCAGGAAACAAGAGGGTTTCAGTTACCTATACTGTAACCGAAGAAAATGAACTTCAGATCCATTATCACGGGGAAAGTGACAGAAATACGATCCTGAATATGACAAATCATTCTTACTTTAACCTTGCAGGACATGATGCGGGTAGAATTGAAGGACATAGGCTGTTACTTCATGCAGCAAATTATACACCGGTACTGCCGGGTGCGATCCCTACAGGAGAGATTGCTTCTGTAAAAGGGACACCCTTTGATTTTACGACAGAGAAGGAGATCGGAAGGGACATTAATGAAGACTGTGAACAGTTAAAGCTATGCAAGGGCTTTGACCATAATTTTGTAATAGATGGTGACTATGGCACCTTACGGGAGGCCGCAAGAGTGACAGAGGAAACCTCTGGCAGGGTCATGACAGTACTGACTGATCTGCCCGGTGTGCAGTTCTATGCAGGAAACTGTATTAGCAGAACGACAGGAAAGAATGGGGCAGTGTATGCAGAAAGAAGCGGACTTGCGCTTGAAACCCAGTATTATCCGGACACTGCCAATGAACCGGGATTTCCGTCTGCAGTATTTGGACCGGACAGGGCATATGATACAGTAACTATTTATCGTTTTGCCTGAAAGTCGAACAATAAAGAAAAAGCCGGACAGGCTATGACAGAAAGCGCATAGATTTTCCGATATGATGAAGAAAAATAGATATCATGGAGGGACTATGCGCTTACCTTGGATAGTAAGGCAGATCGGAAATGCTTCCGGAAAGGATCGGATCTATATAGAAGATTATGCCTGTTCTTTTTTGGAAAACTGCAGAAAAGAGGAATCTCTGCTTCCTGTCAGAGCTGCACTGTATGGATATGCATTGCAGAAAGAAGAAAGCCATATCTATCTGATTTATGGTGTTTCCCATATTGCGGCAGAGCTTCAGCAGGGGATGAGCCAGGAGCAGATCCAGGAAATGTTCTTTTCAGAATATGAGCTGATCGGCTACGTGAACCTGTATGCCGGTCAGACACTGTTTGAAAATCCGGCTTCTCAGGATTCTTCCGGTAAAGCGGGATTTTTTATCTTTTATGAGAACAATGAAGCCATGCAGGATTATATGATATTCTGCAATAAAAGAAAACAGAGAATGCCGGGGAACCACAGATCAGGCATTAAAGAGGATAAACACCTGGGGGTGAAAGGCGAAAGCAGCAGGAGACAGGGGAAGTGGACTGGCTTTATTTCGATTTTTCTTCTGGCAGTTCTCATTCTGCTGACGGCAACAGCCTCTCTTGCGATTGGGGATTATGCTGCCATGCGGGAATTTGCGCTTATGGCGGCAAAGGCATTGCAGGGAGCCGGTTAACAGGATATCTGGAGAAAAATATGTCAAACATTCGGGACTATTTAAAAGAAAGAGAAAAACGTCAACAGACCGAAAAGACCACTGGTTACAGAGAAAAGATCAGGGGACATAAGCTGGCTATATTTTACAGGGCAGCGCTTGGAGTTATTTTGGTTGCAGCTGTGCTGTTCTTTTTTATATTTCAGTGGAAGAATAAAGTCTTCACAGAAAGCGTGATCACAGGTTCTACGCCGGTGACGATTGTCCAGGGAGCCAGCGTAAGGGCACTTGGGACACGGGTGCTGTTATACAGTAAGGACGGTGTCAGTTCGCTGGATGAAAAAGGAAATGTGCTCTGGAACCAGACCTTTGAAATGCAGAATCCCATGACCACAATCTGTGGAAATGTTGCGGCGATCGGTGATTATAATGGCAGAACAATTTATGTGGTAAGTGGGGACAAGCAGCTTGGAACTGTGAACACTAATCTGCCGATCCGGAAGATCTGTGTGTCGGAGAATGGAGTAGTGGCAGCGGTTCTGGATGATTCTGACGTGACAAGGATCCTTCTTTATAATGGAAATGAAAATACGGATACTTCTATTGTAGATATCAAGGCTACTATGGATAAGAGCGGATATCCTCTAAGTATCTCTCTTTCACCAAATGGGAAACTCCTTGCCATCTCCTATCTCCATGTTGACAGCGGTGAAATGAAATCAACAGTTGCTTTCTTTAATTTTGGTGAAGTGGGAAAAAATGAAAGTGATAATTATGTGAGCGGTTTTGATTATGTTGATACGGTAGTGCCTTATGTACAGTTCATGAGCAATAGCAATGCATTTGCTGTTTCAGATGATAGAATTGTATTCTTTTCCGGAAGTGAAAAGCCGAATACTACGGCTGTAGCATTGCTGGATGAAGAGGTACAGGGAATTTATTACAATGAAAGCTATGTAGGACTGGTATACAGAGATCAGAGCGGAGAAGCTGCCTACCGGCTGGATGTTTATAATACAGGTGGTGACAAGATCCATTCCCTGCTGATCGATATGGACTATTCAGATATTGTATTTTCCAAAGACCAGATCATCATTTATAATGATATGGACTGCCGTATCTGTAATATCAGTGGAGTGGACCGGTTTACCGGTACTTTTGAAAAACCGGTAAGCCTGCTGATACCTACCTCTTCTGCTTACAAGTATACGGCAGTGACCAGCGGCTCGGTAGATACGATGGAATTAAAATAGAAAAGGACGAAGGAGAGGATGTATTATTTTTCACTGGTGATAGTTGCCCTGATCTTTATCTGGCGGATTGCTGCAGGAGCCAAAAAGGGAATGGTAAAGGAACTGATCTCACTGATCGCCATGGTGGCGGCGGGTTTTTGTGTGATCCTGATCATGGGAGCGCTGAACAGTTATTTTGACCAGAGGATTGGTCAGGTGGTGCAGTTCATATGCGCCCTGTTTGCAGTCTGCCTGGTATACCGGCTTATGAGCGTACTGTTTACCTCACTGAAGCTGATCTCGGGTCTGCCGGTGATCCGTTGGCTTGACAAGCTGCTTGGGATGGTACTCGGAGTGGTGGAGGCAGGACTGATCACGGCTTTTCTGGTGCGGGTCGTAAAGGAGCTTGGCCTGACATTCTTATCTGTATAATAGGATAAAAAAGATCAATCTGAAAAGTTAACAAAAAACAGTTGACATTTCAGAAAAAGGGACTAAAATAGTCCATAGTTTTAGAAATGAAATGCAGAGAGCAGGACAGGATGCTTTCCGGGAAGCATGGACAGAGAGCCGGCGGTTGGTGCGAGACGGTGTGTGAAGGAAGAGCATTATCCCCTGAGAGCAGTTCGGGTGAAGCATGCAGTAATCCGAAACGGAGATCCACCGTTACAGGGATACGTATTCAGCAGCAGTGCGGATATGATAAGAGAGGTCAATTTTATTGGCAATTGAAGTGGTACCGCGGAGAACAATACTTCGTCTTCTGAGTGAATCGGGAGACGGAGTTTTTTTGTTGTTAAGAAACGGTAAAGACTTCCTGAAGATCAACGTGTTTTTGATGTCAGACACCGGGCTTTGGTTTATGACCAAATGCGGGTGTTGAACATAAATATTTATATTCAATCAAAGAGGAGATAGTATTATGAACACACTGGTTATTGTACTGGTTGCAGGTGTATGCCTGGCTGCAGGTTATCTTTTCTACGGAAGATGGCTTGCAAAGACATGGGGGATCGATCCCAATGCAAAAACTCCTGCCGTAACAAAGGAAGACGGACAGGATTATGTACCCACAAATGGCTGGACAGTATTTGCCCATCAGTTTTCATCCATTGCAGGAGCTGGTCCTGTCACAGGTGCTATTCAGGCAGCCGTATTTGGATGGGTTCCTGTATTTCTCTGGATCGTCCTTGGCGGTATTTTCTTTGGTGCAGTCACCGACTTTGGTGCGCTGTATGCAAGCGTCAAGAACGAAGGAAAATCCATGGGACTTCTGATTGAACAGTATATCGGAAAAACCGGACGTAAGCTGTTCCTTCTGTTCTGCTGGTTATTCACCCTGATTGTTATTGCTGCATTTGCTGACATGGTAGCAGGTACCTTTAATGCCTATACCGTAGTGGATGGTGTATCACAGCTTTCTGACGCTGCGAAGACCAATGGAGCGGCCGGAAGCATTTCTCTGCTGTTTATTGTATTTGCAGTTGTATTTGGCCTGATCCAGAAGAAGTTCAAGCTGACAGGCTGGAAGCAGGTTGTAGTCGGACTTATATGTACAGTGGCAGCTTTTGCAATTGGTATGGCATGCCCAATCACAGCAACCAAGGACACATGGAGTTATCTTACATTTGCCTATATCTTTCTGGCAGCAGTGCTTCCGATGTGGCTTTTGATGCAGCCAAGGGATTATATGACAACCTTTATGTTTGCAGGAATGATCCTTGGAGCAGTTATCGGTCTGCTGGTTGCACATCCTAAAATGAATCTGCCAGCATTTACCGGATTTCATAATGATACACTGGGAGATCTGTTCCCGATCCTGTTTGTAACTGTTGCCTGTGGTGCAGTTTCCGGATTCCATAGTCTGGTTTCTTCGGGAACCTCTTCTAAGACTATTTCCAATGAAAAGGATATGCTGAAGGTTGGCTATGGTGCTATGATACTGGAAAGTCTGCTGGCAATTCTTGCTCTCTGTGTAGCAGGCGCAGCTGCAGCTGCCGATGGTACTGCAGCAAGTGGAACACCGTTCCAGATTTTTTCATCAGGTGTGGCTGGATTTTTTGAAATGTTTGGTATTCCTGTATATGCTGCGCAGTGCTTTATGACAATGTGCGTATCCGCACTGGCACTGACAAGCCTTGATTCTGTAGCAAGAATCGGACGTATGTCATTCCAGGAACTGTTCAGTGTAGATGATATGGAGCATGCGGAAGGCTGGAGAAAGGTTTTTTGCAATAAGTATTTTGCAACAGTATTGACACTTGCCTGTGGGTTTATCCTGACCAAGATCGGATATGCCAACATCTGGCCACTGTTTGGAAGCGCAAACCAGTTACTGAGTGCATTGGTACTGATCACACTCTGCGTATTCCTGAAGGTAACCGGAAGAAAGAACAGAACTCTGTTCCCTCCACTGATCATCATGCTCTGTGTAACCTTTACTGCGTTGGTTGAACGTACAATAGGTCTTGTAAAGGCATACAGTGCAGGAAGTGCAGTATTCCTGGTAGAGGGTCTGCAGCTGATCATAGCGATCCTGCTGATGATACTTGGTGTTACGATTGTGGTACATTCAGGAAAAGAGCTTGTTAAGAAGAAAGCAGAGAACTGATAAGAAGATGGGAAGGAGCTATATTAGTTTTATATGGCAAATAATATTGTAAAAATCGGTATGATCCAGATGAATGTTCTGTTTTCGGAACCAGATAAAAACATTCAGCATGCATCGGAGCTTGTAAAAAGCGCAAAAGCAAAAGGTGCACAGATCTGCGTTCTTCCTGAATGCATGGATCTTGGGTGGGGAAACCCTGAAGCAAGTTCACTTGCTGAACCAGTTCCGGGAAAAGTCAGTGATGCTTATCAAAAAATTGCTACTGAGAATAAGGTATTTCTTGTTGCAGGACTTACAGAAAGAGAACAGGAAAAAATTTACAATACAGCACTTCTTATTTCAGATGGGGGAGAGATCCTTTATAAGCACCGTAAGATAAATGTATTGACCGGAGTGGAGGATGTCTATGCGATTGGAGACAGGATTGGCGTTACAGAAACTCCCCTCGGCAAGATTGGGATTGATATCTGCGCTGATAATTCATTAAACAGTCTTTCTATTGCTATTACTCTTGGCAGGATGTGTGCAGATATGATCTTGTCCCCATGTGCATGGGCTGTAAAATCGGATTATAATATTGAAACAGAACCGTATGGTAAGGAATGGCATATTCCATATGGAAAGATTTCCAAAATGTTTGGGATACCCGTTATTGGTGTAAGCAATGTCGGACAGGTGTCAAAGGGTTCTTGGTCGGGGTGGAAAGCGATCGGTAATTCAATAGCCTACGATAGTGACGGATCTTTGATCACAGTCCTTCCATATGGGGAATCAGAAGAATGTGTCCAGGTTATCGATGTGCATTTAACAGATAAGAAAGTGACTGGCACAGCACTTTCAGAAAAAATAGAGAATGAAGTTTGCCTTTGAGTAATTTAAAACGCTGGTAGAGCTGGTGACCTCTGCGATTATTTATTCGCAGAAGCATCAGCTCTTTGCATTCAAGGGAGAAGAATTCATATTAAATACTGCTGGTGTTCACTTTTCTTGTCGGACACTATTAAAACCGCTATTAGAACGCTATCAAGACTGCAGAAAATTGGGGATTGACATTAAGTCCAGTGCAGTGTTATAATCAAATTCCACCGTCTGAAAGAGCTGGTAAGAGATCCGGCGTGACGGAAGGGAGGTTTTTCCGAGAAGAAAAACAAAAATAAAAAATCTCAAAAAAGGTGTTGACACAGACAGAAACACATGATATTATATCAGAGTTGCGTCTGAGAGACACAGCAACGAATGCGAAGCAGACCTGCGATGCAGGTTTTTGGGAAATGCTTCATACAAAATCCTGCTTTGCACGTACCTTGACAAATAAACAGTAATGCAACCCTGAAAATTCTAAATGAGAA
>QULQ01000002.1:3015-337825 GCA_003490145.1 Lachnospiraceae bacterium OM04-12BH | reverse complement strand
TTATTGCCCTTAATTATCATAGAAGAATCTTATTTACAGAGATTTTCTCATACACTCAAGGATTGACAAACATATGAGTTTCACGTTTTCTACCCTCTTAAGCATGATCATTATCAATGCTGTTTTTGTTATTGCCCTTAATCAGGTGGTTAAGACATCTGTGATCAATTATTTTAATATTGATCTGTTCCTTCTAAGCTCTCTCGTTATTCTGCTTCGTTTCCTTTTACCATTTGAATTTCCCTTCACTGTTTCTGTACCTGTAAAGTGGGGCTTATCCTATCTGTATGATCTCTTTGTTATGCTGGAAATCAACATTCTCGGTCATCCCATCAATATCTTTACTATTTTTATGATCGCATGGTACATTGGCATCCTTATCTGCGGCTCACGGCTTTTTCTCCAGTTCGCCACTATCCGGCAACGATATCGGCTTCGAGAAGCTGCACCTGACTCTGACGCATATGCCATACTTCATAAGATCACTTCCTGCCACCAGAAAAGCAAAGCTGTTTTCAGGATCTACATAACTCCAAGGAATATCACACCCTTCATATATGGCATTTTCCATCCGGTTATCGTCCTGCCTGACAGCGTTCATTCCAAAGAAGAGTTATTCTATATTCTCAGCCATGAAACAGCCCACTACTATAACCACCATACCTTGTATAAGTTCCTTTGTTCTCTTCTCGAGGTGATCTACTTCTGGAACCCTCTGGTTAAAATCTTCGTGAAGGAGATCAACCGTATCATCGAAATCAGTGTGGATTCCAAGGTTATCGCACCGTTAGAACCTCTTGGGCGGTTAGACTACTCCAAGAGCCTTACCAGCATGGCAAGAACCCTTGCAGAGAAAAAGACAACACCCGCTTTTACTGCCACTTACAACCCTGCAAAGACAGACGACTCCAGGTTGAATAAATCCTCAAAAACCAAATCTTCCAAAAAGCCATCTTCTCTCAGTCAAAGAATACAAATGATCATCGGAAGCCCTGATAAGATCAAAACTCTGGCACCTAATGGGTTGGTTTCCAGTCTGCTGCTTATCGGAGCATTGATGATCTCATTGGTTTTTGTGTTTGAACCATATAGAATTCCTGATAAATATGAGGAGGAAACCTTTGATTCTGACAGCAGAAATCTATTTTATATTGCTAACGATAATGGTACATATGATCTTTATTTGGAAGATAAATACTTAATGACCGAAACGCAAATATCCGATCCCTATATACCCATCTATACAATTTTCCCTTATTCGTTTGATTGACACAATATTAATTTTATTGTATTATTATCATATAGTCGGTTAGTCAAAAACACACTCAAAGGAGAATTGCGCATGAAAATAAAAAAAATACTTGCAACATCATTTATCACTTTTTTTGCTTCTTTTATTGTATTATCTACACCTGTTTTTGCAGCAGAAGCCTCTCCAGCTGAACCATTTTCTTCAAGTGATTCCTCCACTGTTGCTCCTTGTTCTGACATTATCAAATATAGGTATAAAGAAGAAAATGGGAAAGTATATCGCCGTCTTTTTAACTATACCAGAGGCGAATGGGCTGAACCCTACTGGCACCTTGTAGGCTAACGTCCAGCACCACCCTCAAGTTTTTCTCTTGACTTCTCCGACAAACCGTCATGGATCATGGCATGCAAATCGCAGGTGGAACAAGCGTCCAGCTGCGATTTTGTTACCTTGCCGTCACGATAGTCCCTTACGATCTTATTTTCATACATACTGTATTTCTTATCTGTCCAGAACCTCAGCTTATGTCTGAGAACCCAGAACGCCGGCACCCAGATATACTTATGCATCGCCGGAGAAACTGAACCGATCATCCAGCAGTTTCTGTCACAGCAGCGCACCTTTGCACGCACTGCATCTGCCTGCGGGCTGTTCCACAGCTCATCAAAGGTGTCACACTCATTCAGATTTCCCATCACTTCCTTATCCTTTGTACCATTACAGGGCATAACATCCCCATAAGGATCAATAAAGAAGGTATCAAAGGCCATATCACAGGGCAGAAGGCGCTTCTGTCCATAGATATAGTTGATCAGTCCATGATTGAAATATGCCCGGAACCATTTCTTCGGGCTCTTTGATTTCAGCAGCTCATTGATCAGCCTTTCAAACTCCTGCGCTACCATTGGCCTGTCATGAATGATGTTCTTTGCTTCCACGAAATAAAATGAATTATGCAGAGATGCGGTAGCAAACTCCATATTCATCTTATCAGAGAGCTGATACAGTGCTACCAGATCCCTGGCATTGGCATCCTGTACTGTCATGCCAAAGCCCACATCCTTCATCCCCATATCCACCAGCTGCTTCAGCGTTGAATAGCCCCTTTGAAACCCATTCTCAAGCCCACGGATCTTATTATTTGTTTCTTCCAGCCCTTCTATGGAAATACGGATACCGATATCAGGAAATTCCCTGCACAGGTCTACAATACGGTCTGTAAAAAAGCCATTCGTGGAAATAACGATACGGTCACTCTTTTTCTTTAATTCCCTCACAATATCCTTTAAATCTGTCCGTATAAAGGGTTCTCCTCCTGTGATATTGGTAAAATACATCGGAGGCAGCTTTTTTATCGTTTCCAGTGAAATCTCCTCATCCGGCAGGGACGGCTTTTTATAGCGGTTGCACATATTACAGCGTGCATTACAGCGATAGGTTACAATAACAGTTCCATTCAGCTTTTTCATGAATAACTCCTTTTTTGCTATTAGTAACAGCGTGCGATAACTAACTATTTACAATGTTGTTATTTTTATATTACAATTATCCTGTAAAGGGGGATTGCAGAAGATGTGGAAATGAGAAATCATTTTTCGCATCTTCTGTTTTTTCTACATCTATTCCTAGAAGGTGACCTCCCCATCATGGGAGATCAGGGATACGCTCTCAAGACCTTCCATCTCCTGCACCTTCTGTACCAGATCATATTCTTTAGATGTCCGCACCTCAATCACCAGATTACAGCCATTTCCGGTAATATTCCTTGATTTGATCTTGTAATATCTGCAGAATTCCCTGATCCTTTCTACCAGCTCAGGCTCCTGCTTTCCCTCCTGCAGATTGACCACCAGGATCATTGGAGCTCTGCCTATTGGAATGCGGTCTAAAATAAGCACAAGGATCGTCAGCAATACAGACAGGACGATCGCAATTTCTGTCACATGTGCGCCGCAGCAGATCCCCACAGCAATCGACCAGAACAGAAATACCAGATCCATGGGTTCCTTCACTGCCGTTCTGAATCTGACAATAGAAAGAGCACCCACCATACCAAGAGAAATCACGATACTGGACTGTACTGCCAGTATGATTCCTGCTGTGATCACTGCGATCGCCGCAATAGAAATATTAAAGTTTCTTGAATAAAAGGTTTTCCTTGTGACCACCCGGTATACCATAAAAATGTAGCAGCCTATGATACATGTAATGAAAAGTACCGCCACAATATGCGGCACACTCACTGTCTCGCTGGTATATGATGCCAGAAAATCCTTTTTGAAAATATCTGAAAATCCCATTCCTCTGTCCAAACCTTTCTGTTTCGATTATTTGTAGCTTCCCTCAGAGCCCTGCCCTAGTTTTGTCTCTGCAGATCTTTTACCTCTTCTGCCGCACCTGAAATTTTCTGCACAGGTAATACTTGGAAAAGGTAGATGCTTTAAGCCCCTCCAGCTGCAGGATCTGATATATCTCATCTGGCAGGAAGCTGTCAAACTTCACTTCCATCAGCTCTGTCCCTACCGGCAGGATCCCTCTTCCCGCAATCCTTTCATCCAGAAAAGCTCTCACATCACTGCCGGAAAGGATCTTTCGGTCAAAGGTCACTCTCACATTGGCATCCTGCATCCTGTATACGTAGGGAATACGCTCATATTCTACGATCACGGCTGGCCGCATCAGCCGCACTGCCATCAGATAAGCAAGACGGTGCAATACCCTCTGTTCCTTTGTGATATCTGAAGGGATTTCTCCCCGCATCAGCTTTTCACACTGGGACAGTGTGATCGGGCTGCTGCTTTTATGTGTCATCCCACGATACTTTTCCTTACACTCCAGAGTGATCCGCTCTGTACTGTGATTATAGATTCGGATCCGGAACTTCTCTCTTTCATCGACCCCATTTTCATTGCTCATATAGCAGCTGTTCTGATAATCATCAAAATACAGGCTTCTGATCTGATAAGAGCCATCTGCACCAGTATGGCTGTCCCTGGATGCAACTGCATTTATTTTAGCATTTTCGATCAATGCCTGTCCATGCGTAAGGGGATATTTATATTCGTGTCGATACCGCTTTTTCTCCACCTGTTATGCTCCTTACTCCTCTTTCTGTTCCCATCTGGCCACCAGTACAAGATCGTCCATGACGGGTGTCCCTGCCACATACTGCTGTCCATCCTCAGCATCAAAGCAGCCAAGAAATACACTATCCTCTCTGTCTTCATCCAGAATGACCGGCAGAGGCTGTCCCTTTTCCACCCAGTAATACAGCGTCTGATTATAGTCCTCATTAAGGAATGGCGCCCTGCGCTTCACTTCTACAATACAGTATTCCTTTTTTTCTATCCAGATACTGTCAAGGAACTCCTTTTTTTCTGTAAGATACTGCTTCACCATGGAAATCTCCTGCGAAAGCGTATCAAATCTTGTATAATCCCCCTCTGCAGGGATTTCAAGTCCATCTGGAAGGACAAATGCCCAGGAAAGCCGTTTTTCATTCCATCTGAGGGCATCCAGCTGCGCACTACGGCTGATCCTCTCTGTATAGCTGTCAATTCCGCCAGTCAAAAGCTCTGCCAGCGGCTCTTTAAACGAGTCCTGATAAATTTTTTCTACCGCCTGCCGGAAAACCGGATTCTGGTACATGGCAGCCAGCCAGGTGTTCTGATTGGCATTTCCTTCCGGTCTGCTCATGGCAACGGATGCCGTTAACGCCTCCGGGATTCCATACATAGGCGTATTTACATTCCCCATAGCTCCGTCAAAATCCCATACCGGTCCCGCATACAGCAGGGAACTCTCTCCCTTCGTGCAGGCGAACTGACTGGCAATTCCCACATCATGATCGCCGGAAATCTCTTCCACTAGCCATCCAGCCGCCCATGAGGGGATATCGATCAGCTCCTCCAGTGGCTTTCCACTGATACCGCTGATCCCATCATCCGCAAGCAAAGCGCTTTCTACATCATTCAACAGCTCCTCTGCTTCCTGCTTTCGCTCTGCACTCAGCTTCCGGCCGGATGCTTCCTTCACCTCGAACAGCCTGCCGCCCGTCGTTGTAATATAGTCTTTCCCGTTTTCCTTTCGGAAATCAAGCTCCATTTCAAAAGCGAAGCCGCCATCTTCTGCAATATCCCATCTGTTTTCCCCGATCTCTACTGCCTCTGTAATGAGATACAGTCCCTGATATTCACCATTCATAAACAGCTCGACAAATTCACCATCAGGCTCATAGCCTTCTGTCCCCACTGCCCTGTTTGCCAGATCCAGTACGATCTTATTCCTCATATAGGAGCCATCTGTAGCATTGGCGATCAGGTTCCACTTTCTCGCCGGAGCCATACCGCACACAGAAGCCTCCTTTGACAGAGTAAAGGTATAGGGCTTCTTATCCAGTGTTGCCGTCAGATTTCCTCTTACCCTCAGCTTTTCCAGATGATCGGTAAGGACAGCCTCCCCGGATGGATCCATCAGCAGAAGCTCTCCTGTCTGCGCATACTTTTTCTTATCCGCCTCCAGATCCTTCTCCAGAAAGGAGATATCCTCTACTGTCAGAAGCAGTGATGGCAGCTTTTCTGAAATAAGCACCTGCAGCTCACGGTCACAGAAGGTTTCACCGAAGCCTCCCTTCACCTGATAAGCCAAAACCTCTTCTCCCTGTATCCCGGAAACGGTACTTCCGTTCCGGAGCTTCTCCCCATTCAGGAAAAGCCTGCCATCCTCTTTGTCATAATACACAGTCAGCTCTGTCTCTTTTCCCTGAAAGCAGGACGGCAGGATCAGATAATATCTTCCGTCTGTTTCCTCCAGAAACGGCTTGAAGGAAACCATTTTGCCATCCACTTCCGCAGTGAATGTAAGCTCCTCCAGAAAGGCTGCCTCATGGTCTGTCCGCAGATAAGCGATCCAGAGCGTCAGCAGCAGAAGTGCCACAGCACTTATCATCAGTAATATTCGTATCAGCTTATTTTCTCTCATGTTCACCAGTATACCACACACACCACACACAAAAAAGCCCGTTATCCTGTTTTGTCCACAGGATAACGGACTCTCTTATCTTTTTAGATGGAAATCATCCAGCCAGTTCCTACTGTGCACCGTCGATTTCCTGCCACTGCTTCTCGATCTGAGCGCATGCACCATCCTTGTCAAGATCGCCTGCGATATAGGACTGCATGATCTCACCAAAGGTCTGATGCCAGCTGTCTGTAGAGTAAATGATCTCAAGGTCTGCTGCACCTGCAGAAGCTGCCAGCTCATCGCCCTGCTTGATGATCTCGAAGTTACTCTGTACATCAGATTTGATCGGAGGAACAACACCTGCTACATCTGTAAACCATGCCTTGCCATAATCAGAAGTATACCACCAGTTCATGAAATCAAGTGTCTGCTGAAGTACTGCAGAATCCTTGTTTACATGAAGTGACTGGTCAGAACCGGAAATAACCTGGCACTGGGAAGCATCCTCTGTTACAGGATAACCATTGAAGCCGATCTGGATATCAGGATCGATGGAAAGAACATCAGCTTCGATCCATGCGCCCTGTCCGAGAACCATAGCCGCCTTGCCTGTACCAAAAGCAGATTCCTCACCATCGAGTGCTGTTTCAAGGGGCTTATCATCACCGTACTTTACAGCCAGATCGATGAAATCGAAGAAGTTATTGTAAAGTTCAGGATAGTCTGAGATCTTGGCTGTTCCATTTTCAAAGCCGGATACCAGCTCTGCTGCGGAAATTCCTGCGTTTGCAGCTGCAGCATCAAAGAAATGCTGTGCTACATGCTTATATACCCACCATTCATTGAAACCGGTCGTGAAAGGCTTGTATCCTGCTGCAGAGATCTTTTCGCAGGCATCCTTCATGGCACTTACAGTTGAAGGGAACTCAGTAATACCGCATTCTTCAAAGATCGCCTTGTTGTATACGATACCGAAATAATTTCCCTTGATCGCGATTCCGTAGCATCCGCTTCCGTCCGCCGGGCTCTGCATAGTTGCTGCTACTGCATCAGACATGGTCTCTGTCAGCGGCTGTCCTGCCAGATCATAAGAATATTCCTTGTAAACATCGATCTCCTTACCTGATGTAGAGGAAAAGATATCCGGAACCTCACCGGAATTCAGCTTTGCCTTTAACAGTGTCGGATAGTCATTCTGAGTGGTTTCATAGTTGATGGTCACATTTGGTGCTACTTCCTTATAAGCATCAATGAGTTCACCGATCGCATCTGCATATTCCGGAGAACTGATGAACATATAGATCTCACAGGGCTCGTCAGAAGAAACCTGTGCTGTCTCTTCTGCTGCAGAAGTATCTGCTGCTTCTGTTGTCTCTTCGGCCTGTGTACTGTCAGTGGATGCACTGCTGCTGTCTCCTGCGGATGATCCACAGCCAGCCAGAAGGCTCATTGTCATTGCTGCGCAAAGAATTGCGCTGATGAATTTCTTTTTCATTTTTACCCTCCTTTGTCCCATCTTCGGGAATCCCTTTTTTACTTTATTTTCACCCGTCTGTTTCCGGCTATAACATCATCCCCACTTCACTGCGGCAGACAGACAGGAAAAAATCATTTTGAACTTTACGTCAGGGGCATCAGCCCTTTACTGCTCCTGCCACAACACCTTCTACGATATACTTCTGCAGCAGGATAAATACGATGATAGACGGTACAACTGTCAGCACCATGGCAGTCAGTGCGTAGTTCCATTTAGTATTCATCTGTCCTACAAAGGTGTATGCCGCAAGTACCAGTGTCTTTGTCTTATTATTGCTGTTTACCATCAGAAGCGGAAGCAGGAAATCGTTCCAGATCCACATAACATCCAGTACGGTAACCGTTACCGTCACCGACTTCAGCAACGGGAAAATAATGGATCTGTAGGTGCGGAAGGTGGAGGCTCCATCTATCTTCGCACTTTCATCCAGCTCCTTCGGGATCGTCTTCATAAAGTTAAAGAAGATGAAGGTTGCCATGGGAATACCAAATCCCCAGTACTGAATCCCAAGACCGATCTTACTGCCTGCAAGGTGAATCACATTCATGGATTTCAGCAGCGTGATCATGATCGTCTGAAAAGGGATCAGCATCGGTGTTGTGATGATCAGATAAGCTATCCTGCTGTAGGTTCCCTTTCTTCTGTCCAGGATGTATGCTGCCATGGATGAAAAGATTACGATCCCGACAATACCGATCACAGTGATGATCACATTATTCTTAAAGAGTGCCAGATAATCCATTTTCTTAATAACATAAGTATAGTTGCTTAAGTCAAGGCTCTTTGGCAGGGCAAGTACATTCGCCACGATCTCTCCAAACGGCTTGAACGAGTTCATAAACATAAGGAACACCGGATAGATATAAATAGCTGCAACCACAATAAGCACGAGGATCATGACCGTCATCCGGAGTCTTCTTTTTGCTTTAATCGTCATTACAGATCAACCTCCCTTCTGCTGAAGGCCTTTAACACCAGCTGTGTAATGACCATGACAAACAGGAAATAGATAATGGATTCTGCGGAACCAAGTCCATAATTATTATTCGTAAATGCTTCCTTATAAATCTGTAATGTCACACTGTTAGATGCCGTTCCTGGTCCTCCCTTGGTCAGTGCAAGGATAATGTCGAACACCTTCAGACCATTGGTCAATGACATGAAAATACAGGTCGTAAAGGACGGTCCAAGAAGCGGAAGCGTTACCCTGAAAAAGGTCTGCGCTCTGCCGGCTCCATCTACAGTCGCTGCCTCGAGAACGTCCTTCGGCACTGCCTGAAGACCTGCTATGTAAAGCACGATATAGAAGCCAAGTGACTGCCATACACCAACTAGTACCACCGAGAAGAATACCAGCTTCGTATCACCAAGCCAGCTTAAATTTAAGAAGCTCCAGTCTGTTGCTTCATACAGCTTCTCAAATCCGCTGGTAAAAATGAACTTCCAGATAAAGCCTACGATCGTCATGCTCATGATATAAGGAACGAAGAAAATTCCCCTGAAGAAATTTGCCCCCTTAAACTTCTTTGTCAGCATCACTGCCAGCGCCAGCGCCAGCACATTGGAAAATACCACAAAGCAAAAGGTATATTTCGTCGTAAACCAGAGTGCCGGAAGGAAGTCACCCCCCTGCGAAAACAACGTTTTAAAATTAGTAAATCCTACGAATTTAACGGCCTTGGAAATACCATTCCACTCTGTCAGGGAATAGTAGCCACTCAGAATAAAAGGCACATACATCATCAGACAGACCAGTATGATCGCCGGAACTGTAAAGGCTGCCATTTCCAACCCGTTTTTAACCTTCTTATTCATTTCCGTCCTCCTTCTCTACTTGATATAATCATTATAAAATACTCCTCCCTGTCCTGAAAATGAAATAAACTGACCAGAAAGGTGTAAAAAAATGAACAAAGCACTTTTCACTTTTTGAAACTTTTTGTATAATATGCCTGAAGTGAGGATGTAAAAATGTCATTATCCACAAAAATTAAAGAATTTCTCCGCCCATGGGTTCAAAAAATACGCAGAATGCTGAATCCGGTGCCATTATGGATCCAGTTGATCTTTATTATGATACTCCTGACTACTGCAGTGTCTGTCCGGCTTGTACATAAAGACTATACCTCGACCAAAGAGCTGACTCTTTCCCAGTATCTGTCCACCACCTCCCAGATCCTTGCCCTGGAAGCAGAAAACTCAGACTGGTATCTGGACTCCCTTGCCAAATTCTGTATCCAGCCTTATTATGACTCCTCCTATACCAGGATCATTGACCAGAAAACACCGATCACCACAGAACATCTCAGCTACGTCAAACAGCAGATGTTCTATAATTACTATACAAGAAGTGATATCCTTGACTACGAGCTTTATCTGATCAATCAGGACATGATCATTGGCAGAAACGAAAGCCAGCAGCACTTTACTGTGCAGCAGAATATGGATATCCAGCCCTTTCTTGATGCCGCGGAGAAATGCAAGGGCAGCCCACGGAACCTTTATATTGAAAGTGATGCTTCCGGTAATCTCACCTATTACCACACACTGTTTACCGTCCCCGGCCAGATCATCCAGGCCGTCGTCCAGGTCACCCTTGATGACAGCTTTACCAGACGGCTCGTAAAGGATCACAGCGATACCGGCGAGATCTTCCTTCTGCTGAACAACGAACAGGAACTGATATATTCCTCTGCCGATACGCTTCCCTTTTCCCTTTCAGAGCTGCTGCCGCTTCCTTCCTCTGAGCAGCCGGCTATTACACTGAACAATCAGTCCTATTACCTTGTAAGCAATACCGGCACAACCGGCGATCTGACTATGGTCTGCCTCATGCCGGAAGCCTGCATCGATGCTGAGATCGGACACCTTGGCCACTCCATCCTGATCAATGGCTTTCTGTTCTGGCTGATCACGGTGGTTCTCATCTATCTTCTGCTAAAGCTCCTGATGAACCCGTTAAAGGAGCTTTCTGTACAGATGCAGCGGACCGGAACCGGTGATTTTTCCACCAGAATACAGGCAGATGGCTGCCAGGAAACCTGCGAGCTGTCCCAGAGTTTTAATGGCATGGTACGGCACATAGACCGTCTCATCGATGAAAATTATGTGGCCAAGCTGCGTGCCAACGATGCCAGACTGGCAGCACTGGAAGCCCAGCTGAATCCCCATTTCCTGTATAATACCCTGCAGGCGATCTCCACAGAAGCACTGATCAATGACCAGCCACAAATTCATAAGATGATCACCTCACTCGCCTCTAACCTGAGGTATACTATTAAAGGCAACGTTATGGTTCCTCTCCGGCAGGAAATGAACTATACTGATAATTATGTATTTCTGCAGAAGGTGCGGATGGGAGATGCGCTTGTCTTTTCCTCTGAGATCGATCCGGCTTCCCTTGACTGCCTGATCCCCAAGATCAGCATTCAGACGCTTGTGGAGAATTCCATTATCCACGGGAAATCCGAAAAACAGGCTTCTATCCACATTACGGTTACAGTAAGACTCATGGAAAATGATCTTCTGATCACCGTCAGGGACAGTGGCTGTGGCATTTCTGATGACCGCCTCCAGAAGATCTATGAGGATTTTGCATCCCAGAAATCCTCCGGCAAGGACAGTGGCATTGGTCTTGCAAACCTTTACAGCCGGATGCAGATTCTCTATAACCGAGAAACAAAGTTTGTGATCAATACAGAAGAGGGTAAATACACCAGTATTTCCCTGACTCTTCCCGTTTCCCGGGATCACTCCCAGGACATTTTCCACGAAAGGAGCACCCATGTACCGTTCTCTGATCATTGATGATGAAAAACCTGTCCAGATCGCCATTTCCAGGCTTGGCCGTTTCGCCTATTACGGCATTGAACCGCCACGCTATGCGGTCAATGGCAAAGACGGCCTTGCCGCCATGCGCGAATTTCATCCGGATATCGTTTTTGTAGATATGAGCATGCCTGTCATGGATGGCTGTGCCTTCCTTGAAAAGGCCCATGAAGAATTTCCTGACAGCCAGTACATCGTAGTCAGCGGCTATGACGACTTTTCCTATGCCCAGCATGCCCTCCGCAACGGTGCCTGCGATTATCTTCTGAAGCCCGTAGACGAAGAAAGCCTCAACTGCGCTATTGAAAAGGCAGTCAAGGCCATTGATCCTGATGCAGTGTTCGGTATCTCTGACACTTCTGCCAAGACCGACCACATCACTCCCGATGAAATTGTTACTATTATCAAAGACTACATCGAGAGCAATTACTGTACCAATATCCGCATCTCCATGTTTGCGGAAAAGTACTTTTTCTCTCAGGAATATCTGAACAAGCTGTTTAAAAACAAATATGGCTTTACCATCTATGAGTATGTCCTGAAGCTGCGTATGGAGCGTGCTGCAGAGCTGCTCGCCCAGCCAGATATCAAGATCTCCGATATCGCAGAACGCCTCGGGTATGCGGATAATCACTACTTCAGCAAAGCATTCCGGAACTACTACCAGCTGACACCGACGGAGTACCGGAAGGGGTTAGGCTGAACATTATAAAATATATTGTCCTTTGTAGTATCGGATCTTTTATTTTCTTATCCATGCTGCCTTCTTAATACGCTGACAGTCTTCTCACTCATAAAGGCCAGCAGCACATCTATCTCCAGATATGTCCGAAACCTTTCAATCAGATCTGAAACTGTCTTTCCTTTCCGTAATTCAATGGCAGGCTCCTTCTTATCCGTTTCTGTTTCTACAAAGAAATCCGAATAGCGGCACAGCATATGATTCGTATTCTCTCTGGATAAAATAAGAACTGCCTTCTCTCCCTGTTCACCAAGATAATGCACTACTTCAGCACCATACTTTTCCAGCTCTGCATATGTGACAATATTCTGACTGTCATCCCCATTCTTAGACTGTAAAATCTCAATCAGTGCATTCGCTGCCAAGTCTTCAATACCAATATAAAAGCACATTTTATTTCCTCTTTTTCGTTCTATTATACTATATGCATCTGCCTGTATAATAAGACAGATGCACAACTGATTTATGTTCTAATCTTAGTATAAACGAACCTGTGTATCAATATGCCCACGCAAAAATTTGTTTTATTTTTTAATTACTGTTTTTACGTTATATTTTGTATTTCTTTAACATTTTCAGATCTCTCCACTCTTGCCGCTGCCCTCGTCATGCCAAAGTGCAGCATACCGTTTTCTTCCAGGATATCATAAAGTTTTCTGTAATCCTCAGAGAGACTTGCTGCATTCCCCGGCTCAGGCCATCAATACCATTTTTTCTACCAGCACTTACTGCAGGCTTCCAGACCTTCTTTCTTTGCTTCTTCTATCGTAATCTTCTTCGCTTTCTTTGGATTCATCTTGCCACAGTGGTCAATAGAATGATATTTTGATCCGGTCGCTGATTTCCAGCACATTCCACCTGCTGCTGCATTCTGTGATGCTGTTGTGGAAGCTGCTTTCTCTATCGTTTTCGCATCAGACTTTGCAGTTTTACCGGCACTTTCTTTCTTATCATTGGCCACTGCTGTTACCTTCGCATCTGCTACCGGCTTCCGTCCTTCTGCCTTGCCATAATTCACATAATGATCATACAGCGCTGTTTCATCGCTTCCGACAGCATCTTTCACATCCGGATAAGTCTCTGCATAAAACTCTGCATCAAAAACTGTTCCATCTGGCATGGTCTTCGGTGCCGCCTGCATATCCATCGTAGTAAACAGGAATACAAAGCTCATAACAAGACCTGCTAAAGCTATATGTTTCTTCATACGTAATTCCCCCTTTTGTAAGTGTATGAATTATTTTTAATGCATTCCAATTATATCATGTATTAAAAACATTGTCATCATTCAATTATTTTTCTTGTCTGCATTCACCAACCGACTCTCCATTCGTATCTTTCTTCAATTGATAATCATCACCTTTGATTATTATATTTAAATCAAAAATTTTAAACTCATCCGTTTCTTTTTGTTGTTTATGTCACGAATATTATATAATTATCGTGACAAAAGATGCAATCTGTTTTATATTATTTCACTATTAATGGTTGTTATCAAAAAATCTGTAGGCACTCAATAAAGCAAGGGAACTCCGTAAGCACACGGTTTGACATTTTCACCACCGCTCTCATCATGCCAAAGTACAGATTCCTTCTTCTGTCCAGAAACGCTTTTCGCCGGAGCAGCCTTTCATGCTGTCCAGGATCACCAGTCTCTGTGAGGTGAAGT
This sequence comes from Lachnospiraceae bacterium OM04-12BH, assembly GCA_003490145.1. Taxonomy (GTDB): domain Bacteria; phylum Bacillota; class Clostridia; order Lachnospirales; family Lachnospiraceae; genus Suilimivivens; species Suilimivivens aceti. The sequence goes on along the minus strand of QULQ01000002.1, from coordinate 323,835 downwards.
GGCGGTAGATCCTGCCCACAATTCTAACTCACTGCTATGCTTTTGCAGCAAATTGTTTTTAGCATATCACAGAAGCCATAGATTCCTCCGACATCATCCACCAGCTCTATGCCATCCTTCCGGATACATACCGGGCGGTAGTCACTGATAACATCCTCTAAAAAGCCATCCAGTGCACTCTCTGTTTCTCCTTTCCTATTTTTCCATACACCATTTTCCTCTGAATGATAAGTATCCTCACAGATGATCAATACCTTCCAGTTGTCACCATAATCATAGCTGTAGATCAGCCACTGGCAGTCTTTCAATCAGTTCACAGCAATAAATATCTGCAAATGCATGCTCCACCTGGTCTACTGCTGCATCCCTCAGTTTTACTTTGTACGGTTCAGGCTGCTCATCTGCCCTGAAGTTGAATTCGCGGACAGTTATTTCATTCCACCTTCTGAACCTATCTTCCATTTTCGCCCATTCCAGGTCGGGGCAGCTATTATACCTGTGCACTGGAATTCGAAATTTCAAGTCAGCTTTTTCCCTGCAGTTCTATCAGTTTCCTCTCCAAAATCTGATATACCTGTTCTTCCTGCCCATTGGCCGGTGAGAACTCACTGATTACCTTCTGTAACAGCTCCACACCTCTTTCTGAATCACCAAATCCCGCATAAATACAGGCACTGTTCATCAGATTAAACATGGCATCTATCTTATTAACTGTGACCCCGTTCTTCAGGAGTTTTCTGTAGCTCTCCTCCAGAATACCAACAATTTTATAGGCTTCTTCCTTTAAATCAGCTTCTGAAACCCGGGTATGATTTCTCAGCCAGACTTCCAGCAATCCGATGTTTGTCATTTTGGCTGCCAGAGAATTTCTCAGCAATGCTGCCGTCATCATAAAGTTCAGTCTCACCATATCAAAGCAGGAATTCCCCTGCTGAGATATCCCTATCATATAGCTTATAAATTTATCCATTACCTGAACTGCCACTTTCAGTTCCCAAAACATGACATTCTGAAACTCAGTCTGCATCCTATCATCTATGATCTGGAACAGTCTCCAGTATGCTGTAAAATACAGTTCCAGTTCATGAATATCTGTAAGCTGCTGCCATCCTATTTTCCTTCTGTACAGAATCTGCTCCATCATATCACAGGTTTTCCGGAGCATTTCTTCTGCTGTCTCTTCCTGTCCTGCTGACCTGTAACAGGCAGAGATCATCACATAGTCTGAAGCGGTTCCAAAAGACGGTTCCTCCTTTTCCAGAATATTTTCCAGCTCCTTAGCAAGCTTCAATGTTTCCTGCGGCTCACTGTTTCTTTTTGTCCCCAGATAATTATGCAAAAGTGCTCTTCTGATCTGTCTACTCTGTTCTGCACATCTGTCATCTTCACTCAGTTTTTCCAGACATGCCAGCGATCTTCCGTAAAATTCTTCTGCCTTCTTTTCGTCATATTCTTCACAGAAACGTACCATTGCCTGTCCATAAAATACCGCCTGATTTATCTTTCTCTCCTCAGTATCTGCCGGAAACAGATCAGGATATTTACCAATCATCTGTGTTATTCCATCTGCAATATCCTTTCCTGCCTGCATTTCCCGCAGATTCACAGCTTTTTGTATAGCACTGCCTCCACAAACTAACAACAGATCTCCCTGTTTCTGTTCTGCTTTCTGCAGTTCCATCATCTTCACAATAGTATTGATCACAGAAAAGAGTCCCTGAAAAGCTCTTTTTTCCCGATGGATTTTGTCATACATTGGCACCGCCTGACAAAGCATATAAATCTTTTCCAGAATATTCTTTCCTGATTTTTCAATGGAAAAATCATCGTCCCCACTGCGCTCTGTCTGCCAGACTGCCAGATTGGCACAGATATACAACAATACGTCCTGTCCAAGCATATCTGCCATCAATCCCTCATTCATCTGCACTGCTTCCAGCATCACCCGCCAGCTTCTGACCATTTCAGAAAATACACTGTGATATGCGCTCTGCAGGCTGTCCCTGTATTCTTCCCTCGATAATACGAATACATTTCCCCGGTAGGAACGATACTCTGTCAGAAAGGGATACAAATCCCGCAGGAAACACAATTCCTGAATAGTCGGTCCTTTTCCGGCATACAACTGGGAAATTTCCGCAAACGTCAGTCCCTCTGTTGCCTCAGAAACAGCCATCAAAAACCGGACTGCCTCCTGAAAATATTTTTTCCCATAACGCAGACTTAATCTGTCAAGATATCCTTTTGAAAGATCTGTCAGTAACAGTACGCCTGCCTCTGCCTGATCTGCCAGCTTTAAAATTTCATTTTTGTCCTGCCCTTCCAGCAAAGGTAATGCCACCAGTCTGTCATCTAATGCCGCCGCAATCCTGTCAGCCTCTGTTTCTGTCAGATCAAACCGGTTCTTTAAAATTTCCACCAAAAAGCTGTGATTTTCTCCGCGAAGATCAAATTCTACCTGATCCGTAAACGGATACCTTTCTGTGAAATCCAAAACAGCAGGCAATACTTCTTCCTTTTCCGCCCTGCACGTCAGAACAATATAAACGTTTTCCGGCATTTCTCCAGGATCCGGCAATTCCAGTAAAATATCCTGTCCCTTTTCTGTCAGCTCATCTACTCCGTCAATAAACAGCAACAGCTTTTCACGTCCAAATGTATTTTCATACTGCTCCTGATAAAATGCGAGTATTTTCTCCAGCGGTGCATCATCTCCCGGAATGCTCCCCTGTCTGCTTCGGAACTGCTCTCCTTCTACTGTTGTTTTCAGCATTTCCTGAATGTATGGTACAAAATCATTGATTCCACTGACATCGATACGATTACAATAATATGCCCGGACCGTGACCGGCTCCCCTTCTATCTTCAGCCCTATTTTCTGATCTCCATGCTGATTCAGTTCATCGCACGCCAGTACAAAGGAGGACTTTCCTGTTCCACGTCCTCCCTTCATCAGAAAAACTCCTCTGTCATTTTCTGACAGAATCTTATCTGCCCATTTTTTCATGTAGTCCGGTTTTTTATAAAAGGATGTGAGATAAAAACCATCTATTGCTGCATCTTCAGAAGCCAAATAAATATCCTTATCAAGCCCATCCTTACGCATTACATTTAAGCTGGCCGTGTACTTTTTTCTTTTCTCTGTAAAGTAATCACTCTCTTTATCTATTCTCTTTCTGTCTGCATGATCTGTATAAAAAATAAGCCCCGTTGCAGAAACTGATTCATACAGATAGAAATGTCCCTCTTCTCTGAACATAAACGGTTCCAGATGATCAAAATCAAGCTGGCTGATCTCTGCCGGTGTTGTATCTGGATCCAGAAAATCTGCAAGCTGATCGAGCATCTGTCCTGCCTCATCAAAAAAGCTCTGATCCTCTGCATTACTCATCAGTCCATGCCCGATGAAATTATTTCGCCATTTAACAATACCGGATTTATTATAAAAGGCCACCAGCTTTTTCAGATATTTGTGCAGTACAGGATTCTGCATCACCAGATTACTTTTCTTCAGTGTAGAAGGCAGTTCATTGACCCAGTCTCCAAACGCCATCTGCTTTTCGAAAAGTGTCCGGCAGAACCTGTCATCATCATTTTCTTTTAAAAGATAGCAGATAGAAAGCAGTATGATCTTTAAGACTGTTTCATAACTGTCCCTTACTGCAAAAACAAGCCCGTAATTGTCATTCTGTAACTTCTGCAGCCTGTCCCACTCCTCACGGATGGGGAGTGGTAAGGTAGAAGGAATTGGTTTTAATTTGAACATAATTTTTCCTTTGATTTATATTTTAATTATTTTTAATTGTCTCAGCATAAACTTTCTATTGTATTTTACTATATAACACCATGAACCACAATTAGAGAAGCTAAAATATGTATTTGATAGCAAATCCACCTTATAATCATTATTGTTAAAAATAACTGCAAGGAGAAATACATATGAATTACAATGCTACTTCAATAATAGAGAAATACATTGCTTACTGCAAAATGCAAAAAATGTTAGATGAAAAGACGCTTAAAGCCTATCGCGCCGACCTTGTACTATTTTCCCGTTTCTTTGATTCCCAAAATATCTGTACTCTGACCGTATCTGACATTGAATCTTATGTGGGATACCTTAATCAAAATTTCAAACCCAAAACAGCAAAAAGAAAAATTGCTTCTATAAAAGCATTCTTTCACCATCTGGAATATAAGGATATTATTAAAATCAATCCATTCAATAAAGTCAGGCTAAAATTTCGAGAACCCCTGTTACTCCCAAAAACGATACCTTTATATACTGTTGAAGCCTTTCTGTCTACCATATATAAAGAACATTCTCTTGCCAGTACCACATACCGGCAGAAGCGCACTTTACTGGATATTGCGATAATCGAAACATTATTTTCTACAGGCATACGCATTTCAGAATTGTGTAATTTAAAAATCTCCGATGTTAATTTATACAATGCTTCTATCCGCATATATGGGAAGGGTTCTAAAGAACGAATGATTCAGTTAGGAAATAATGACGTTATCCATTTATTGGAATCCTATAAGAATCGCTTTCATCTGGAAATTCAAAGAAGTGAATATTTTTTTACAAATCCAAATGCAACCCCGGTATCTGATCAATCCGTCAGGCGAATGATTAACAAATATTGTTCTCTTGCTGCTATCGACCTGCATATAACCCCACATATGTTTCGACATACCTTCGCAACATGCCTGCTGGAAGCCGATGTCGATATTCGGTATATCCAAGAAATGCTTGGTCATAGCTCCATAACAGTAACAGAAATTTATACACATGTTGCTTTGTCTAAGCAGAAAGATATACTCACCACCAAACATCCTCGTGGAAGTTTTAAGTTTTAACGTGGTGCTGAGTGAATGATAATTTTTAGTTATCCGTTGGTTGTATTGCAGCACTCTTCGATATGTATTTTTTATAGGGGATTAATATTATGGATAAGTTGGCAGTAGATAGATTCATACGTAAATTTGGAATAGCTGTTGCTCAAGGAAATGCGGCTGTATTCGGAGGAGCTGGTTTATCGCGAGAATCAGGATTTGTTAACTGGAAAGAGTTAATGCGTGATTTTGCCGCCGATATCAGACTTGATATAGATAAGGAAACTGATCTCATTTCGGTCGCGCAATATTATAAAAATGAAATGGGTGGTAACCGCAATGGATTAAACCAGGAAATACTAAATCAGTTTACTAAAAATACAAACCATAATTCAACATTAAATGTTCTTTCAGAATTACCGATTTCAACTTATTGGACCACGAATTACGATCACTTAATTGAAGATACTTTAGAGCAAAAAGCTAATTATAAAGTCGATTGCAAAAGAAATGAAGAGAGTCTTACTATTAATAGGCAAGATAGCGACGTTTTGGTATATAAAATACATGGCGATATTGATGAACCAAATAAAGCTATAATTACTAAAGATGATTATGAATTATTTGAAAAAACGCACAAACTTTTTACAACAGCACTACAGGCTGATTTGATTTCAAAAACATTTGTTTTTATAGGTTATAGTTTTAATGATCCTAATTTATGGCAAATCCTTAGTAGAATTCGAATATTAATTGGAGAAAACCAAAGAGAACATTTCTGCTTTATTAAGGAACTAAATGAACAGGATTATGTTAAATATACTGGAAAACTAAAAGCTAAGAATCATGAGGAATATTTATATGATAAAATTCATCAGGAACTAATGATTAAAGATTTAAAAAGATATGGAATTCAAACTGTTTTAATTGACAGCTACAGTGATATTCCATTGATATTATCAAAAATTAAAAAGAACTATATCACCAGTCGTATTTTCATTGCAGGAAGTTGTCGTAATTATGGTGCATGGGAAAAAGAAAAAGCATACAATCTCTTATCTCAATTAGGCTACCAGTTAGTAAAAAATGGATATCACATATCTTCTGGTTTTGTAGAAGGGGTTGGACCTCAAGTTATTAACGGTGCATTAAATGCAATTAATGATTATAATTTAAATATTGAAAAAACTATTGTTATAAAACCTTTACCATTAATTGATGGTAGTGACAAATATATGAACGAATCCTCAAAAAAAATGTTCCAAAACAATATGATTGAGAATGCAGGAATAATTATTTTCCTTTTTGGGAATAACTATTATGATGGAGAATTAAAGATTTCACAAGGGGTTCTACATGATTTTCAACGTGCACAAGAACAACATAAGTATTTAATTCCGGTTGGATCAACGGGCTACTGTGCAGAATATATTCTTTCGGAAATCGAAAAAAATATTGATGATTATATATATTTAAAACCTTATTTACATAAATTAAAATCAGAAAAGAATCCGCAAAAATTGGTAGAACTAATAATTAGCATTATAAAGTATATTAAATCTTTGTGAAATAATTACTCCCATACATACTAATAAGTTTGTCAGTGGCATTACAAACTAATGATATATCATAATTACTAATGTATGAGCAGTTATAATAATTTAGTAATTTGGAATGAATAATAGTGATCAATGTATTCGTATAATTATCTGTAAACAAACGGTTGTTTTTATGCCATATGTTGATATAAAGTCCAATATTGTCTGCAGATAAAACAACAAGTCCGTTTGTTTTATCTGCATCACTATAGTTCTGAATAAGGGTTTCAAAAATAAATGTATCTATGCATATTTTTCGACAATCATTTCTTCGAATATATATATCTAAAATTCTATTTGTTGCATTCTCAATATCTTTTTTTTCATCTCTAATTGTAACCATATTATAATTTCTCAAAAATTTGTATTTTTCAGGTATATCTGATTTTTCTATATGAAAAAGAATAGGGAAAAACGAAATCTTATTTTGAACAATATATTCTAGTTCCTTAATACACCACTTTTTTTCAAAAAAACTTGAATCAAAAACAATAATTACTCCATAGTAGGCATTTTTGAATGAATCAAGTATATAAAATAAATTACTTAGTATTTCGTCGCCCAAATGAACATTTATTTGATTTAACCATAAATTAATTCCACATCTTTTGATTCTGTTTACAAAATCTTTTACAAAATCATTATAAATATTTTTTGAATACGAGACAAAAAAAATCATACTGTTGCAAAGACAAACTCCTCTTACTTTCTATTCGGTAACAATACAACCAACGGATAACTAAAAATTATCATTCACTTATACTATATCATATATTGATAAGTTAATCACTATACAAATAATTTTTTTGCATTCTATGTAAAAATAAAATCTCCTCTATAAACAGCTCATTATTTTATTTTTTTACCAGTCCTATTACAGCCCTTATTTTTCTTTTGTTTTTTCTTCCATGTATTTAAATTTCTCATCTGTTCATTTTTTATGATTTCATCACACAGTTCATAAATATATCGAATATTGTAATCCGAATAATCTGTTTCTAAAGAATAGCATATATTTTCCAAATTTCCCATTACACCCAATATAAATAATACTATTGGGAACAACAGACTAAATAATAACACCAGCATATTTTCAGCCTTAAAAAATTGTAGCTCTTTCCAGTCCACTTCTCCTGCTAAAACGCCAATAACTGCTGCCGCTACTATTGCTGTCAATCCTTTCATAATCTGGCTCATTCTCGTCCTATTTACAAATTTATAGGTCTTTTCTCTTAATAAAATAATCTGTGCAATATCCATAGCATATATTTCATCCATTATTTCTACTATTTCACTGCCTCGTATTATATTTTCGATCTCTTTACGTTTATCCCTAGTCTGTTGCATTACTATCCCTATACCAAAAAGATCTGCTATCAATACATATATTGCGTATGGAAGCATTTTAAAAAGATATTTACAGCCTCCAGCCACAATCAATAATAGCCATGGAATATAGGAAACGGCAATTACACTCCCCCAGTTTTTTCCATATAACCATAACATCTTTCCTTTGTCTTTCATTTGCCTTCCACCTTTACACAGTAACATTCAATCCAATACCCAGATACTGTAGTTTCCAATCGTCTCTTTCTGATCACACTTCACCCCAGTATCCAGAAATCTCTCAAATTCCTCCATTCTTACCTCCGGCACAATATACACGGCACCATCCTGATCTGCAATTCCATCCTCCGGATACCCGTCTGCATTTGTCAGCCATTTACAGATATCCATAGTTTCGAAGGAATTGACTGCATACACATTTACCTTTCCATTCGATAATGCTGTCATTTTGTTTGCATTCTCAAAAGTGGAATATGCCACTTCGTATCCATTTTCTTCCAGATAATTTACAACCTCAAGTGCATCCGATGCTGTTGGTTCCTCCGCTTTCAGAATCGGCTGATAAACTGTATGTACATTAATTCCGATCACGATACCAGCAGCCACAACTATTATTGCAATCATTGTTCCTAATACAGACACATAAGTCCGTTTCTTTCTTCTGTTCATCTGATAAAATCCGGATCCATCCAAATCTGTATTTTCCCAATCATCCTCTTTCTGTCCTGCCAAACTGACAATACTTGGATCTTCCGCTATCACATGACCCACCGTCATTCCTTTTCTCAAATATTCACAGCTGAGAATTGCTGCAAATGCCATGGAGAAAATCCACATAAAATAATATCTTTCAGAACTTTCCACCGTCGTAAAAGCCACAATAAGGGCTGTTACAACCGGTGATGCCGCTGTAACCAGAAAACACCATTCAAGGCTGCTAAGTTCCTGCCATTTCAGCATATGTATCAGTAGTACAATTACCCATATCACTACATTCAGAACCAATAAGCCAAGACAAATATTCCTCACTGGATCCCCTTCACTGAATCCAACCGCTTTCCATGTACCCGGCAGAACCACCTGAACCAGCTTTGAAAAACCATTCCTGATATTTCTTGATATTTCCTGACCTGAGGAAAAGGGCATTTTGGTTCCAAGAAAGCTGAGTACCAGTAATCCACTCACCCACAGAAATGATATTTTCTCCTGCTGCTTTCCCAAAATGATCTCTTTTTTCTGATATCTACTACGGCATATCCTTTCATACAAAATTCTGATCATCTCTATCCCAAATAAAGGACCAAATGTGATCAGGATTCCTCTCGTTCCCTGCATCCCAAGCAGAAAAGCAAGTATCAGTCCTATTATACACTTCCCACATATCTTTCTGCGAGATCCTTTATCCGCCTTCCAGTCTTCCTGAAGCAAAGAGCTGTAGCAATTCAGAATAAAAAAGAAGGTTATTACATGAATGGCGTAATATCCAGCAAATACATAAAGAAGCTCCAGGATTATTATATTTCCGGCAAGACCAAGACAGAATAAGCACATAAGCAGGCAGCTGATCCTACCACTGCCTGCTTTCTTCATGAAAAACCATATAGCTAATACAATACCTATTGTCATCGTGCAGCAGGCAAGTCCCATGGCAAGATCCATATTACCTGTCAATCCGTAAAACAGTGCCGCAGTCTGCGGTATTGCTATGATCCTGGTTTCAGTAGAGGGGTACCATGTTGCCGGAATAATCTCTTTGCTATTCCATATTAACCTTCCAAGTACTGCCTCTGCACCAATATCAGAGTTCATTTTGTAATTGAAATGAAAGATATTACAAAGAAAGATCATCACCATGAGCAGAACCACTGCTACTCCAACAGTGGTAATGGCTATAATGTTTCCATGTTTTTTTGCCTGTATCATCCCTATTATCATCCATCCTTTTCCTCTGCCGATAATGGCTCTAAGGCCAAAGTCCTCAAATCGATAGAGCAAACTCTGTCATCATTCTGTGTCTGATCCAACATTCTTGGTGTCACTGCACCAGGAAATACAATTCTCAGTACTATTTCATCTGTTTTTATATATTCATTTGGTATCGTTATTTCATATTCGAAAATCCCATTTGAAAACTCCAGGTTTCCTGCAATATTTCCATTAATATAAATCAATGCCTTCTGACTTTTTCCATATATCTTATTTGCCTCCAACACCAATTGTAAATCTTCATTCTGATATTGCTGAAGCGCAAAACATACTGAAAACTCATTCTTCAATATTGCTCCATCTTCCTGTTTTCGAATACCAAAATCAATCTGATCTGTATAAGTGTCCTTTACTGTGAAATCAATTTTATCTCCCAATATATAATCCAGACGGTTATATTCTTTCGGCTTCCATTCCACACAGCTTTTCAAGACATTTGCGTTACCCTCTACAACAAACCGAACACTGTCATCATACTTGATATCTGTTCCTGCAAAAGCCCTTTCACACACCCATTTCGTTACCGTATGGAAACGCTCAACATCACTGCTTTCTGCCATATCCGTAAGTGCTGGTCCAAACTCATACGTATTCCCCCTGTCATTTTTTGCCATGGTTGCCACAACATTCCTAAATGTTACTGGTGCTGTACTTTCTTGAATCTTATGATTTTCACAAGGCTCTTTTACTAGTATGGCCGAATTTGCTTCCAAATTTCCTTTTTCATGTCTTCCATGATCACCTAATATCACAATCGTACTCTGATCATATACCCCCGTTGCCTTCATAGCCTTTATGTACTCTGTGATCATTTTAAAGGAACCCTGAATCACTATGGCCTCGGAGCTTTCACTTTCATCTACAGCTTCACAGTCTGCACTCATCAGATATGGGGCATGCGCCCCTTGCAAATGAATCATCCGAAAAGTCTTTTCATAATCAACAGTAACCGTTTTTTCAGCATCAGACCAGTTTTTATACAACTCTACATCATCCAGCCTATATCCACTGTATAACATACGAATATACCTGACGATTTCATCTGTTGACATCCAAAGGGATTTCTTTACTATCTGAGGTGCAACATTTAAATTCGTCAGCTTAAAAATCTCTGTTCCAAACTTGGCATAATATTTTATGTGTTCTACCTGTCTTTTCCCATAATTGGAGATCCATTCCGATGGTATTTGGGGTGTCATATTTGTCTCTGTATATAACCGAATATCATATCCATCCTGATAGAGATTTTTCAGGAAGTCAGAATTATCCCATATCTGAGAACAATATGTGTAAAAAGGAATCTCCGGATCATATTCTATCCCTGACAGCAATAATGGTATTGCATACTCGGTTGGTGCAGCACCTGATACTCCATTACTGTAAAATATAAAATCATCCAGACTTCCCTCTTCATATGCCTCCGAATCCAGATAATTTCTCAATGCATCTGCCTGCATGGTATCCACAATAAATAGGACTATATTCTTTTCACTACCAAGTGAAAACTCCCCATCTAATGTATATACATAATCCTCACTGCCATCTGACTGATTCATTAGAACCGTAGGAATCAACGATACGATCTGTACCAGACAAAAAAACAATGCTACATACCGCATTACCTTTGCAGCTCTTTCATTGAAAAAATGGATAAAAAGTACAGACCCTATGATCACAATAACCCATACTAGACTACTGACAAGTAAATACCCATTGAATATACTCCAGTCAAATTCTGCTCCATCCATCAGTGGAAATTCCGGATTCAGAAAATTAGACTGTATATACATACCAAAAGTAATCCCAAATATCATTGCATATATATTATTCCCTGTTGTCTTATTCACAAATAATAGTTCAAGCACATATATTCCGCCAAGCAGCATTATAGCTGCAATAACTAAAAGTGGAATAAGCATAATGTACCCGGTTCTAAATTCTCCCATATTACCAACCACCAATGATGATGGTATAAAAATAGCATAGGTAACTGTAAGAAACAAATTTACCGGCAAAAATTTCTTCCAGATCATAGTTATATTTTCTTTAGTTAAGGATCTGATGTTTAATATTGCATACGGCAGGAAAAGCGCAAAGATAACTCCAAGGCAAATATATTTCGCTTTAAATCTGATACCATTCCATGCAGTCCAAAAATCCTGCAGTCCGATCAACTGCAGTCCCATTAGAATTATTCCATTAATGATAACGGTATACGCAATCCATTTTATAATGCTTTTAACCGCTGATTTATCTTTGCTTATGACTATCGACCAAATAGTGGCTATTATGCCTAGCAATGCCGCTACAGATATATAACTTATCACACTGTCGTCCCCTTCTCAGGAAAATGATTTTCTTTATCCTGCCAAAATTTATATTCACCAATTTTATACCCATTCACGTAAATTCTGACTTCATGTTCAATAATTGCTCCATCTTTCTACATCTTTCATAAAAGCTTCTTTATTCTCTTTTGCACTTTCCTTTGGCCTTCCAAGATCTGCCCTGGAATCCAACGAAACAAGTACCTCTATCATGACCGGTCCCCGTTTTGGGACAGTCTCCCGAAGTGCATCATGAAGCTGATCCAGATTCTTCACCTGTCTCGTCCACGTATAACCTGCATCCTTTGCAAGCTGGCTGAAATCTGTCTTCTGGCATCCGGTAGGCATAGCTCCCACTGACTCATGTGCCTGATTGTTAATTATAATATGCAGATAATTCTCCGGAGCCTGGGATGCTATAAAAGCAAGTGCTCCCAAGTGCATCAGGGCAGCCCCATCTCCATCCACACAGATGACTCTTCTGTCTGTTCTTTTCTTAGCCAGCCCAAGAGCAATCATAGAAGCATGTCCCATTCCCCCAACTGTCATAAAAATATTATCATGGTTTCCATAAATTGAATTACTCTGCTCATACAATTCCCTAGAAATTTTACCAGTAGTAGAAACAATCAGATCATCTTTTTGTGTATCTTTTAAAATTGCTGCAAGGGCTTCTTCCCTGTTCAGTTCGTTTCCATTCTTCCATGTAAAGGGAACATCTTTATCAAAGGTTCCCTTTTTTACAATAATGGCATATTGATCTCCATTAGCTAGTACTTCTGCAGCTTTTTCCAAAATTTCTTCCATTTCTTCCCATGTAGTTTCCTTATCGATCACACTGTAAGGAATCGTAAGCACATCAAATAACTCACAGGTGATCCTTCCCTGAAATACATGCTGCGGTTCATCCTTTACCCCTGGCTCTCCCCTCCAGCCAACAATAAAAAGTATCGGTACCCCATATACATCTCTGTTTGCCAGAGACGCGATAGGATTCACCGTATTTCCAATTCCGGAATTCTGCATATATACACAGGCCGGTTTACCATCAGCAAGATAACTTCCTATGGCAAGTCCAACCGCTGCCCCTTCATTTACCGGCACATAATGCTTCAAATTCCCCTGATAATTCTGAAGACCATCGCAAAACTGCTTTAAAGTAGAATCCGGTACCCCTGTAATTGTATCAATTCCCATTTCTTCCAATGCTTTTAACAATCTATCTGCTTTCATTGATCTTCTCAAGCTCCTCTACAGTATCTATCTCAACTAACTGACCTTCTTTGACCGGTTCTATTGTCAGATCCAGTTTATCAAGGTTTTGATTCACAACATCATCCCAAAACAGATCTGAGGATTCTTCCTTTTCATAAGCCTTCATTATTTCTTCATTCAGAATCTTTGCATCCTTCTGTTTAAAGTAAGCAATTCCAACCATGTTATAGGTATCCGTTCCACCTTTTCCAATACGACTGATCCTGCCGTTCTCCAGATCAAATACCCAATCATCGGAATATCCCTTCTGCATTCTTCCATAATAGCAGGAATGACTCAGCTCCTTTAGAAAAATACTCTCATCTGCTACAAACAGATCTGATTCACAGATAAAGGTATCTGTCCTTCCCAGAATCTCTCTTGCAGCATAAATAGAAGAAATATTATTCTTTGTCAGATAATCCGGATTTTTCAAAATATGCACATTTTCATACTTATCACAGAGTCTTTCAAACTGTTCTCCGAGATACCCCGTTACAATATAGATTTCTCTGACACCTCTCTTCTGTAAACCATGGATCACCGTCTCAATCATAGGGATGCCATGAACCGGAATCAATGGTTTAGGAGTATACTCTGTCAGAGGTCTCATACGGCTTCCAAGTCCTGCCGCCATTAAAATCGCTGTTTCTTCTGTCTTTTTCTGTTTCATTCTGCACTCCTGTCCACACTATAAGTCACTACTGTTGTTACAGTTCAAAGTTCATCAATAAGTCTGATAATATCCTTAAACGGCATCAATCTGGAATCCACTTCCAATGCCCTGTGATTCTTCAGGATTTCCTCTGCTGTACTTTGCATGGCAGGAAATGCACTTCTTGTCAGCTGATTGGCATATATGACAATATTAATCCCTGCCGCAGCCAGCTCTTCCTCCGTAATACTGTTATAGGATGTCGGAACTACTACAATAGGTGTTGTCCGGTCTTTCTCCCGGAATTTACTACAGAACTCCAGGATCTCATCCGGTGATTTCCTGCGGGAATGGATCATGATTCCATCTGCCCCTGCTCCAACATAAGCAAATGCTCTTGTCAGTGCATCTTCCATCCCTCTTTCCAGAATTAGACTTTCTATACGTGCAATGATCATAAACTCTTCTGTACGCAGCGCCTGCTTTCCTGCATGGATCTTTTCACAGAAATTTTCTATTGTATCCTGAGTCTGCTTCACCTCTGTTCCAAATAATGAATTCTTTTTCAGTCCTGTCTTATCCTCTATGATAACTGCAGAAACACCCATTCGTTCCAGTGTTCTTACGTTATATACAAAGTGCTCTACCAATCCACCAGTATCACCATCCAGAATAATCGGTTTAGTCGTCACATCCATTACGTCATCAATCGTCCTGATCCTTGATGACATATCTACCAGTTCAATATCCGGTTTTCCCTTAGCAGTAGAATCACAAAGAGAGGAAATCCACATAGCGTCAAACTGATCCAGCTTTCCATTACTCTCTACTACTGTTTTCTCCGCGATCAGTCCAGTAAGACCGGAGTGAACCTCAAGTGCCTTCACGATAGGCCGCATCTGGATCAACTGACGCAGTCTCTTACGCCGGAATTCAGGCATTGCCAGCTTTTCCTTCATCAGATCATCAATTCGTTTTACTGTATCATTATATGTATAAGGAACCTCTATCAGCTCCCCTCCTAGTCGTTCAAGAATGCCTACAACATTTTCACGGATAGCTGCTTCCGGTCCCTCCCGCCAGTTATCGCCATGCACTACATAATCCGGCTTTACCTCCTGAAGTACCTTATCATACATGATCTCATTCTGGATGATCACTTCTTTTACAAGTCCGGTTCCTTTCACTATTTCCATACGCTGTTCCAGAGAGATCGTCGGAAAACGGTTATAGCTGACCATCGCCTCATCAGACAGCACCCCTACTGTTACTTCTCCAAGTTCTGCAGCCCTTCTCAGAATATTCAAATGACCTTCATGGATAACATCCGTACAAAAACACGTATATACTTTTTTCATTTAACTTCCCCTTTCCACCCTGATCAGTATTTCACAGGTATCGATACCCCATATTCATTCAATCCCTGTCTGAACACCTCGAAAAATGCCGTAATATCTGCTTCATCAATAGCTCCCAGAGCACACAGACGGAACATTCCCTTCTTCTCTACCTTCCCCGGGTAAATGGTAAATCCCCGTTCATAACAATAGTCATGTATCTTTTCAAAATTCCAGTTCTCATCCTTCGGATAAAGTGCTGCTGCTACCAGTCCTGCTTCTTCCTGTTCAGAAATATAAATCTGAAATCCCAGTTCCGTCAGTCCCTTCCTGATCGTCCGGAATACTCTTTGGTGACGATTCCATTTTGCTGCTTCTCCTTCAGCAAAATACTCCTTCAGTGCCTGTCTTGCTGCATAAATCACCTGCACAGGAGGTGTGAAATGCATTTCACCATGCTCCCTTGCATAGGCATACTGCATATACAGATTGCAGTAATAGGATCGTTTTGGATATTCTGCTGAGGCTTCTATCGCAGACCTCCGGCCGATCACATAGGACAACCCTGTCATAGCCATAATCCCTTTTTGTGCAGAAGCCATACAGAAATCAATATTATCTTCATGCACATTAATCGGACGCATTGCATACGTGGAGGTAGTGTCAACCACAAATATTGCATGATATTTATGAACCAGTGCTCCTATTTCCCTGATCGGATTTAAAAGCCCCGTTCCCGTTTCATGATGCGTAATATATACTACAGCAATATCCGGATTTTCCTGTAAAGTCTCTTCAATTACCTGAAGATCTGGCTGATGATTTAATGGCTGTTTCAAATTAATACAGGGCAATCCATAGTATTCACAGATCTCTGCCCCCCTGCTGCTGTATGCTCCATTATTAATGATCAGGATCTTCTTATCCTCTGGGAGCAGGGAGTTCAGACAAATATCCATATTAATGGTTCCTGAACCACAAAATAACACAGCTGCATATTCTTCAGGATCCGCATGGACAATTTTCAACAGTCCCTCTTCTACCTCCCTCATAATCCCGACAAACTCTTTTTCTCTTGGGCAGATATCCGGTACAACCTGCGCCATCTTTACCGTATCAGTCGTTGTTGCCGGTCCCGGATTTAACAGTACATTCCTTTTTACCATTATTTGTGCTCCTTTTTCTTTGTGCGCTCCACCAGCTGTTCAATCAGGTACTGCGCACCCACCTTGCCGCTTTCCATCGGATGATAAATATATTGATTTTTCAGTTCCCGAATTGCTTCCGGTGCAAACTGTTCATTAAATAATAATCTGTCAACAGCAGGCACTATCTCCGTCAAAATTTTCTGTGGATCTATAGAAATACCCACCTTATCACGGAGTTCAATGTCAATAGGCACTGTAGTCAGCTCTTTATATTCCTCATTTACAACCTTCATGGGTGTATTGATAAACAACACCGGCTTCAACGTGGAAAAAGCATATTCGAAGGCAATACTTGACCAGTCTGTTACCAGCAGATCTGCCATATATACTGTCTTATTGGATGAGAAATCCTTCTGAAATTCCACTCCATATTCCTTATATTTTTCTGCCAGGGCATCAATTCTTGCTTCAAAATGTCTGACATATTGTGGATGCGGTCTGACTGTAACGTGATACGCTGTCTTCACCAGCTCATCTAACATCTGTTCTATACAGGAATCCAGAATATTATCCTTCTGCCATGATGGTGCGATCAGCACTGTTTTTCTCTGGCTCTTTTCTGTACCGGCTTTTTCTTCTGCCTCTTTCTTCATTTCCTCATAAGCGGCCGTCATATTATCAATGACACTGGATCCCCACTCTACCAGCTTCTTATGTGGCAATTCATATTTCTGTTCACGCTCAGCAATTTCAGCCTTATTTTTCGGTCCGGAGGTGAAAACAGTATCAAAATGATCCAACGCATTCTTATGGAATGTCAGATTGGAGCTGTTTACATCATGTGGTACATATACGTATTCGATATCCTTTTTCACATAGGAGCGTTTCAACTGATAATTCTCAAGATCTGGTGTTGTCATCACCATAATGTCTGTTTCCATTTTCATCATCAGCACGATCATACGGTTATCACTGATATAATAGGGCTTAAACTGATCACTTTCCATTTCAAAAACTTCATCCAGAGGATCACTGGTGATATAATGTACTACAATATTGGTTCTCCGAATGATCTCCTCAATAATATTCTTATAATATTTATAGAATCCGTTCTTCTCAGAATAAAATACAATCTTTTTGCTGGAAGCATTCAGGAAACGTTTATAATCTTCCTTTTCCTTAGCACGATAAGGACTCTTTCTGTCCTCCTTCTTCTTCGGTGCCATGAACTCTTTGGCCTTCTGCAATTCTTCCTTGCTCTTCTCCAGAGCCTCATAATCAATATAGTTTTTCGGGTTGATCCAAATATTCAAAAGCACTAGCTGTAACACGGACAGTATATTGCTGTATGTCCAGTAGGTTCCTACTCCCACAGAAACAAAGAATCCCAGATATAAAGATAACGCCACAGAAAAAACCATAGTACCATACCGGTTCAGTGCCCCCTGCTCTACCTGTAATACATTGATCTTATTCTGTACATAACACATAAAAAAAGCAGATAAAGCGGCAATCAGCGGTACAACAAATGTAATACCCCCTGTCTGAACCGGAATATCTGTCAGAGGTGTTCCTCTCTTCACTGCTTCTACCACTCCCATCAGAAGTGCCAGCTGTACAAAAAGAGGAATCAGATCAGCAAAAGGATTATATCCATACTTTTTGAAGATCTTATACTGTTCCTCGGATATCGCATCCTGATTTCCCAGATAAGATGCCTTAATATGGTTGATTTCCGGCTGCATCTTAACCGTTTTAATAGAGTTCTTCTGAACCCAAACTGACAAAGGTAATAAAATTACCTTTGTCAGAAATGTAAATAACAATATAGCAATCCAGTAATTATGGCATAATGCGTTGCACTGATCTATCACAAAGACAAGTGCATTTACCACTGCATCTGTTATTGTACCCATTTGTTCTTCCCCTTATTTCTCCACATCCTTAAATTCGATCGCATCTTCCTCTGTCTCATCCTTCTTCTTATTTTTCTTGAAGAACGCAAAGATCTTATGGCGGAAAATAGTAAATGCCGCTCCAAGTGCAATCAACACACCTGCAACTGCCTGAATTACGTATGTTACTGCCGATGGATCAATATAGGCCTGTGCATAATTTGTAAATAATGAAAAGAAACATCCAAAGAAATATGCAAATTTTACTACCTGTCCAAAAACTTTTTTCACAAGAAATTCTCCTTTTCTTTTGTTTATTTTTACCCCATTCAGTATAATCGGTTTTTCATTCCTCTGCAAGCACAGACCACCAGATATTTACTAAAAATAGGATTCATACATTTCCTTTACTTCCGATGGGCCTTCATCAATCTGTGTGATCAGTGCCAGAATATCTCCTGTATAGGTATACAGGTTATAAATATCCTTACCTTTTTCATCCTTTCCACGAACCCACAAGGTTCTCTCTCTCAGTTCATCCTGTGAAAGATCAAAAGCAGAACGGCCACTGCCATATTTACTGTAATCCATTTCTGCTGCCTGTGCCACAGTAGGAAGTAAATCACAATGGGATACCGGTGCATTCGTTACAGGACTGGACTCATGTGTTTCCCCGGGTCTCTTTGCAAAATATATGATCTGCAGATCTTCCTTTTCGCAGCCGCCATGATCTGCAGTAACAATAATTGTGGCATTATCATATACACCCAGTTCACGTAGCTGATTCAGGTACTCCTCCAGTATAGTCATACAGCCTCTTGCCGTATCTTCTACATTTCCACCCTCACATGCATTACCATTAATATCTGTATTAAATTCATGTGTTCCGATCAAATGCTGCACAATAAAATAATTCGAGTTTTCATCTGCCTGCAACCCCTTTTCCTTCAGCTTTGCATAAAAATCACTGTTTGTCTGCAGGATTCCCTCTCCCAGATCCTCTACGATCAGACTGTATTCGCTGACATTTGTATAAAACGTCTGTTTAAAAAAATCAGGTGCCATACGATAAGCAGACATTTTAACTAATGTTTTTACCAATAGAGGATGATCTACAGATACTTCTCTTGGTTCATTTGTTACATTACTGATCTTATCCCTCAATATGCTGCATCCATTAGAGGCTGTCAGCACATTGGCATCTGTCGTATAAATATTAGCCTTATAATTCTGATTTTTCAGTCCATTATAAAAATTCCCTGTCGAAGGAGCCTCCCATATATCCCTACACCACTCTGCAACAGGAATTGTTGTATCTACCTCCTGCCCTGTCAACATATGCGCAAGCGAAGGAAAGGTACCATAATAGGTACAGTCAGCATTATTGTAATAGGTAAAATCATGAAGCACATCTGCTCCATCCGGATATTTTTCCAACATCTCCTGCAGGTAAAGGCTGCTGAAATAATCGAGTACAAATACAATTACATTATCCTTTACTGATACTGTATATTGTTCTTCACCTGAAAGTCTGTCATCTCCAAACGGTCTTTTATAAGCTTCTTCTGGTGCTGTTATCAGCAGTGAAACCATTGCCACTGCCTGAATTGCCAGCAGAAATGCTGCTCCGTAAGTAACAGCCTTTTTCCAGATCTCCTCTCTGCAGACTGCCAGTGCTACGATCAATCCGAATATTACAAGCCAGATAAGGAGATCTGTTACTCCCTGACCAGCCGCCACCTGATATCCATTCGGATTCACTCCAAGAAGATCCAGATTTTTATTCAAAAACATAATCTGTAAATACCCGGCCAATGCTATTCCAAATATGACTGTTATGCCATATTTCCATATTTTATCCGGCAGAACTGTCAGCAATACTGCCAGCACAATTGTAAAAATCACAAAAATTCCAGCTAAATATGGCATGAATTCTCCAAACAAAAAATCAAATTCTGTAACATTTCCAACGAAAATCTCCATTGGTCCAAAACAAAACAGCATGAATGAAAGCAGTCCTGCTACCAGAAGACCTGTCCATATTTTTTTTATTTTTTCTTTTTTATTTGTTCCTTCGTTTTTCTTTTCCATCCTGTTTTCACTTTCTTTATCTATCATTTTGTATGCGCCCTTTCTTATAATATGCAATCAATATAGGCATGGCATAGATAATCGGGAACGCATATCTGGGCTGATTCTGAATCTGTGGTGATGCTATGATAATGAGAAACGTTAACCACAGGGGCAGAAGCAGCCAAAGCTCCCTTTTCCTTCCATCTTTCAGGAAGAAAAAGGTTATCATCCATAACAGAATTATATAGAATCCTACATTGCTTAGCATTCCTATAACAGGCAGTCTGTGCAGCAACGTATAGTAGCTTACCATAATGCTGCAGATCCCGTGCATTTTCTCCGGAACATGGAAAGAAATCTGCTCCTGCATTCCCATCTGTTCCATAATTTCATGTGCTATCGTGCAATCCTTGTTATAAACAATATTATCTATATTAGGTGCAAACAGGTAATAATTCTGATTCCATGTTGCTTCCACATAGCATATAGGATGCTTCCAGAACTGCTTAAACCATACCTTAAAGTATGCAATCAGGTCATCCGTACTCTCTGCATGATAGGTAGTCTTCACCGGGTCAGAAGTCAATTCCATATAAACGTCTGCAATCTTATTATAGTCCAGTACCTTTCCTATTGCTTCTTTCTCTTCCCCGGTAACATCATCTCCATAATCCCTGACATACCTTGCAGTCTGCTGAAAAGGTACGGAAAGCATTTCCTTGGGTGTATCCTTCTGTACTCCAAAGGCTGTCGTAATTCCTGCTGTTATTACTGAAGAAAGAATTAAGGGAAGTACTAATACCAGTAAATTTCTTTTTTCAAGTTTCTTTTTTCTAATTATGTAGACCAGCATCACCACAAATATTGCCAGATAAATGATCTTTCCATTATTTCTGAGAAGTACCAGTAAAGAGCCTGACAAAATCCAGCCTATCTGCTCCTTTCCTATAAGCTCATCCCATTTGAAGCTCAACATCAGCAGGAACACAAAAAACGCTGTATACAGATAATCCTTGATAGGAAAAGAGACATATCCCACATAATATGGTGCCCATGTATATATCACCAGTGTTAATACTCTGAGCCAGCGTGATACATTCCATTTTCTCATCTGCAGCAAGGTATATGCCAGAACCGCCGCCATGACGGCTGATTGAAACAGCACAAATAAGAATAATCCAATATTTTCACTTCCGAACCACAACCCGATCTGGATAAAGAAACTGAATAATACTGTATGGAAAATAGGCTGTGCCGTCGTAAAATCAGCATAGCCAAAATAATAGGATAACTCCCTTGCATTATCATAAGACATCGCTCCCGGATACCGAAGCAGAAGATGCACAAACCACACACCGAAAATAATCAGGAAATACCACAAAAACGGTCTTTTTGAGAGTATCCTTCCCTTTTCTGCCTGTAAATCTGCCTTTGAATTTAATGCTGCATAAAGCAGATTCATCGCAGCCAGAAAGATCATAAAAAAACCAGCTATCATAATGGCTGTCTTTAACAGCCTTATGGATGACTGAAACAAAACTGTCACTGTATTCTGATATGCATACCCGACTCCGGCCACATACATCAAAGAAAGAAATAAGGATACCCCTTTACTGTATCTGATCACTTCCATCTTCTTCTGCTTCCAGATATACCAATATCCTCCAAAAAATAACAGCGTTAATATGGATAGCAGAAATCCCTTACCTGTTATATCCGCTGCAACTATAGTGATCAGCTTGTAAATCTGCTGATATAACCCTATCGTTATACCTGCTTCCGGCGCATCTGCCACATTCAGATCCATTGTGACAGCTAGTGCTGACAATATACTACAGACAAACAAGCTACAGTTACTTCTCCATTTTTTCATAACTATTTTTACTCCCCCTCTGTTGTAACTCTGAGAATTCTCTTACTTCTAAATATATTTTATATGAATTATAAGTAACTGCGCAAATAATTACTAATATTATCCTTTACATTCAGTATAACCATAATCGCTATCCACATAAGATAACCTCTTCATCACATACTCACGAAATACTGACAGCTTTACTTCAGGGTCCTCGTACAAACCATCCGGCCATCTCTCCATGTCCCGCAAATAAGCACCTGAATCAAATATATCATCCTCATACTGATCAAGAAAACTGTTTATCATCTCCCTTGACCAGACTGTATCTCTGAGATTTCTGTATTTTTGCTGAATCAGGTCTTCAATATCCGGATCATTAGCAGCAATTAAAGGCGCAATCCCACCAACCTCCATAAACCAATTCTGGGAAGGCGGAATTGCATATGGATACATCACAGAGTCTTCATAATCATTTCCCCAACTAATATCCATATCCCATGGAGTATAAATCATTTTGTAAGAACTATTCTGATTTTTCGCTGCGATCATCATGTTCTTTATTGCTCCGGGAATAACGTTATCTGCTGCTTGAATAAAATTGTAAAACAAGTAAATATCTATCGCATTATCAATATCTATTCTTTCATACAGAACCGCGTTATCTGAAGCAATGCCAGAATTGATTAGTGAATAATAGCTCCTCAGAGGTATCCAGGCATTTGGTGATTCAGACTTTGTCACATAGCCTTCAACTGGTTCTGATGATTCCACAGTAATATTGGATTCACTGTTCCAATCAACTTTTTTGTATAAAAATTCCGTATCAGAATTCTTCTTAATATCAAGCTGTTTTTCATCTATAGGATAGCCAAGAGCATACAAACCATAATATTCATTGTTAATGAATAGTTCAATGTACTTATATTCCATGCCATTATCTAATCCCAGGGAATTGTCCGTAGCACAGCTATATTTCCACAAATTGGTACTAAAGACATGACGTATTTTTTCCTGATCATTATACCCAGCATACAAAAGCCAGTCATCATCATTTCGCATATCGAGCAAATTACATTTATTAGAAACCGTGTTTCCATTTTTTTTATCTTTTGTTAAAGAAATACGATATCCCTTCTTTGGGAAATACTTTGTTGAGGCACCTCGCAGATGGATCACTCCATCAGAGTATGTGTCTCGAACGGTGCAATCTTTTCGATTATCGAACAAATGAATCTTAATAGGTGTTTTATCATCTGTTATTTCTTCTGAACATGTAATATTCATTAAAGGCAATGTCGTACATTTTAATGAATATTGTGAAAAACTATCTTCATTATATGCTACAATCGTTATCGCAGTATTAGAAGAAATCCTTTCCTCTGTAATAGATTCGGCATCAATTGCAAGTTGAACAGAGTCTTCCGTTGTTTCAAAAATCACAGATGGGTCATAGACAGAAGTGTCTCCATCTACCAGAGAATAATAAAAGGTCTGCATATCCGGCTCATAAAAAAGATCATTTCCATTAAAGTTGAGTACATGCAGCAAGGATTCTCCGCTCTCGCTACGTCCTGTTTTAATATCTTCCAGTTCTTCGCTATTTACAGCATATTCTGAAAGCGAAGACTGTTTATTCACTGCAGTAATACCAATGAAACTGAAAAGAAGAAATCCCAACAACATGATTTTCAGTCCGAATTTTTTTCCCATACAGCATTTCCTCTGATCCTCTGACACAATAAACATATTACATACGACTTTCTCCGTCATGTGACAGAAAATGTATTTGTGTCAGATTATTCTGATAAGAAAGTTCCTTTAAAAGTTTTTCCTTTTCCTTTGTTTTTACCTCTATAATCAATTCCGTCTCATTATTCTTAATTGATCTGGATTTTTCCTTTGCATAATTACAATATTTATTTATAACATTATTTATGTGCTCGCAATTTATTTGATCAGAAAATCCTCTTATCACTAATAAAGATGACGTTTTGCAAATTGGTATTGCCTCTAAAACAAGTAGCATAACCGTCATAGCAGCACATAAGATGATAGCAAGTATATATAATCCTACACCACAAATGATCCCTGCACTAACTGCCCAAAAAAGATATAGCAGATCCATAGGGTTTTTCACAGCATTTCTGAATCGTACAATAGACAAGGCACCCACCATACCTAATGAAACAATCAAATTGGACTGCATGGCAATCATAATTGCTGCTACTACCAAGGTCATTCCGGCAAGTGTCATATTCAAGTCTTTGGAATAAAAAGCGGCTTTACTTGATAATTTATAGATCATAAAAATATAAAAACCAATCAGGCAGGCAGCTACCAGAATGACCAAAATATTTCCTGTAGACATTCCTGTCCCGCCTCCAAAGCTTTCGTAAACACTTTTTTTAATCACATCCTTCACTGACATTAACTTTTCCTCCATCACTGTATATTTCCCGGCATAATCTGTATTTCGAATAAGACGTCTGTCGCATATTACCTGTTTCTAACATCTGTAATATAAATTCTGGCATGAATTCATCATATTTCACTTCAAGTACAGCATCATTCTCCTGTCTCAGGATATCATATGAAATTTCCTGTCTGCCAAACAGCCCTATCTGGTTACTTGCTCTTATATTTCTATCAAATGTAATACGAACATTTCCAGGTTCATAAATATAAGCCTTTCGCTCATAAGCCACTATCACCTTAGGCACCAATTTTCGCTGACTCATGGCAATATGAAATAGTGTAGCAGGATCATCAAATGAATAACCATGTTCGATACTGTTGCCCTGCAGCAATTGCTGCATTTGAGCAAACGTAATCAACGCAGATTTTTTATTAACGCGATTATAGTTCTTAGACTTTACCTCAAGCTTTATCGTGTCAAAGGAATGATTATAAATACGAATGCGATATTTATCGCGAATACTGTTTCCATCAACAGTATCCTGCATATGGGTATCATAAATATCATCAAAATAAACGCTGATAATACTGTAGCCCTCTTCATCATTTTCATTACTGTCAGGCTTCAGTACTGTACCGATTCTCGATTGTAACATAGCCAGTTCTTGTAATGTACAAGAATACTTATCCTCTACACGATACATAGCCTCGTCCTGTCCCCCAGATCTGATATTTGTCTTTTTCCATCCTAAACCCCTAAATGTACTATCTCCATACCCTTATTCTGACAGATAATCCTGACAAGATCGATCATCTGGCTGGTATTATTGTTATAGATTCCCACATAAATTCCATCTGCATCAAATACATATTTAATATCATCTACAGATAAACTTCCCGTTAATCCTGAAGTAATTTCCACACTTGATTCACCATGTACCGTTTCCGCTTTTCCAATCTCACAGGTTTCTTTTATGCTTTCATAACTCTTGAGATCTAACAGTTCATCATTATAACCGGAAATTACCCTCAAAATATACCTGTCATCACTTTCCTCAATTCCAAATTGATCCAAAATTGTGCAAAATTCTATATCATCAGCTTTCCATTGTCCCACAGTAGAAATTAAAGCAGTAAAATTATTATTATTTGCCAATGCAGCCCATTGAATTGGATCTGTTACTGTTGGAAGAAGCCCTGCTGCTTTTTCTCCCCTCTCCTTATTATCAATCATTTCCTGCACATTCTTTTTGGTTTCTGCTTCATCGTCTTTAAACTGAAGATACAATTCATCCCATGAATTATATTCCCCATCACCCCTGTGGTCTGGCAATGTATAATTTTCTACCAGATACTTCTCCAGGAAATTGGTATATTTCTCAGCTCCAAAACAGTTTAAATGATTCCGATCATTAAAATCTGTCTGAAAATTCAGGTTCATTTCCTCATAGGAAAAGTTTGTATTCAGAAAATCAAATCCCGCATCTTCCACAATCTTCTGTAAAGTATTATATTGTTTCTGCTCTTCTATACTTATTGCATAAGGATAAACAACGAACAATACCTCGAGTTCTTTTTCCCTGCAGTAAGATAACAGATCATTTAGAATTCTAAGGTTTTCTTTCTTTAATGGCTTACTCTCTTTCGTTGCAAATCCCTTAGGCAGCTCCAGTGGGCAGTGATACTCCATAAAGGTCCATCCCTTGTATTTGCTGACCTCCTTATTATTGATCAGTTTCCAATTATCCTCGTTTGAAAGTACAGCTTTGTAATTTGAATGGTATTTTACAATTTGAAGATAATAAGAAAGTCTGTCATCACCCTCTGCTATAGTCCTGTAATCAAAAAAATCCTTTACCAGAGAAAACCTGTTCAGAGAATAATCCATCGAATCTGAACCATAACGGATTTTGACATATGCATTATCATCCCACAGTAAAAAAGTACGTGCATCTACCACGAACAATTCTGGAGTCTTTGTTTTTAATACTTCCTTTATATAATGCTCTACACTTACGGCCGGAAGACCTCCGGTTGCATAGGTATAGGATGTAAATCCACAATCATTCCATGCTTTTAGCGGCTGCCAGGAGGTATATGCAGCACTGGCACCCACATAAACCATATCAAGGGGACCCTCCTCCTTAATTCCAAGGATAGCCTCCCGTTCCCTTCCGCTTCCGCTAAACAAGTATGTGATTTTCATAAACACAATTGCAATCAGACACAAGAATACCATGCACCCGATGATTTTTTTAGCTTTATTTTTCATTCTAAAATCCCTGATAAATAAATTCACTTGCATTATAACCCGGTCCATAACTTCCAAGAATTAATACAATTATAAACAGAGCAATCCAAACTGTCCATCGAAATACCAATATCTGCTTTCCCATCCAGCTTCTTGCATAACCATATTTCTCTCTAAGAACCGCTACGATCACCAGCATTGCTACCGCAAAAATAGTAATATTCAAATCTCCATAGGATACTCCAAAATCCAGAATACTTCCATTAAACAAAATCCAACTGTTTGGAATTCTGCCTCCTATAAACATAGTAATCAGGCTTTTCAGAAACCTTATTGCCTGTCCAAATCCATCTGCCCTGAAAAATACTGCTCCTATTGCGTAGATTAAATAAGTCCGCATGGATTGAAACAAATGCCAGCTAAAACTTTCTGTATTTACCTTCAGCAAAATAACCATTTTCTCAAATACGGGTGAAAACAATTCTCCCAGCATCAGGATCACCCAATACCATAAACTGACTCCTATGATATACTTAAAGCTTCCGTGCCATATTCCCATTACCATCCACAAAAAGAACATCCCTATTGCTGTTGAAATAAATTTCCCAAATCTTTTGCCAAATTTTTTTTTGGCTTTTTTCCCAAAGTTCACCATCCATTTTGTTTTTAACAACGGATACAACACATAATCCTTGGCCCATGCCCCCAAAGTGATATGCCATCTTTGCCAAAATTCCTGTGAGGTTCGCGAAAAAAAAGGGTTGTTAAAATTTTCCGGCAGCTGAATACCGAACACTTCCGCAGTGCCAAGCACAATATCAGTACAGCCAGAAAAATCTGCATACATCTGTATCGGATATAGCAATAAAGCAATCCAATGCCACCAGCCATTGTATAAATCCAGATCTCCATAGATGGAATTTACAATAATTCCTACTCTCTCGGCTAATACCAGTTTCTTGAAAAATCCCCACAGGATTCTCTGTGCTCCTCGAGTCACATTTTCATACGAAAATTCATTAGGCAAGAAAAGTCCTTCCAGCTGACTATATCTGCTGATTGGTCCCGTCACCATCTGGGGAAAGAAAATCACAAATAAAAACAGCTTGAGCGGATTACGCTGAGGCTGAATTGTTCCCCAATAGCAGTCCAGTATGTAGCCAATGATCTGCAATGTATAATATCCCATTCCAAGTGCCGCCAATACAGAGGGTGCACTTAATGGCTGTACGAATGATACTATATTACTTATCCGATAGCTTACAGATACCCATATATCAGAGGCCTTCAGCCAAAACCAAAGACTCACACACAAAATCACCGCAAGTGTGACAATAGTACACCCTGTATATTTCCATTTTTCCCTTTTTACACTCTCCGTCTGCTGCAGCAAGGTAGAACTATAAGCTAGCAATGTTGCAATAATCGGGAAAATAAGTGTGTATGGATTTGCAACCACACAATAAAACACAATACTTAAAGCAAGCAGCTCCAACCATTGCATTTTTTTAGGTAAAATGTAATAAATACATCCTCCAACCAAGATAAATGTCAAATAAGCAAAAGATGTTATTGTCATAGAATTCCTTATTTCCCTAACTCTAAAATAATGTCTACCATTTCTCCCACATTTTTCATGGTTACAACCTTACCCATGGGAATTTTAAACCCAAATTCCTCCTCGACACCAACAACCAGATTAATATGCTCAAAGGAATCCCATCCATCTACATCATCAGCAACTGTCTCGTCATGGAGTTCGATGGAATCATCATCAAGCACCTCTCTGAAAACATTATTAAGTCTCTCATAAACTTCTTCTCTTGTCATTTTATTGTCTCCTCTCGGTTTTATTTCATAACCAGAACCTTCATTCTGGCTCTGGATACGGTCTTATTGTCCTGATTTTTTATCACAATCTTAAGTCTGATCAGCTTTAACGCTTTCTCCTTATCAGTAACCTCAGCCTCCACTGTCAGCACATCCCCCACAAATACAGGCTTCAGGAAAGATAATTCCTCAAAGCTGTGAATCAGACTGTACTTACCGGGAAGATACATGCCTGCAATCGTGGAACAGAGTGAAGCTGTAAGCATTCCAAATGCCACATGGCTCTTATATCTTCCTCCACTGACTCCCCTTGCAAAATCATCATCGCGGTGTAGTGGATTCTCATCACCCGAAATCATCCGGAAACCATCCTCCATCTCCTTTGTAATCTCTCTGACAAAGGAAGCCTTCATTCCCTTTTCTATATCCGCAATTGTATACTCGTTCATTTTATAATGACCTCTTTATCTTCTCACAGATATTTGCCGCATCCAGCGCATTTGCTTTCCTGACCATGGCATGAGTTCCGTATCCGGAAGCAAAAACATCATTGATCCCTATGGGAACCACTCTTGCCTCTACTCCATGATAGGCGATAGCTTCTGCTACCAGACTGCCAAGTCCTCCATGAATATTATGTTCCTCTACCGTGAAAATCTTTTTTATATTCTGCGCAGTATCCAAAACATCTTTCTCGTTAAAAGGCTTCATGCACACCACATTCACAAGTTTTGCCTTAATTCCTTCTTCTTTTAAAAGCTTTGCTGCCTCTACGGCCTCTCTCAGAATACTGCCGGTAACATAGATTGCAATATCGTAACCATCCTGCAGTACATCATTTTTCTCTGGATCAAAGGCATAATCCGTCTCAAAATATTCATCTTCATGATTCATACCAATTTTTAAGTAGACAGGACCTTCATGTCTGTAAGCAGCTTCCACACACGCTGCCACCTGATTTGGTGTTGCCGGTGAAAGGATCATCAAATTGGGAATTGCACGAAGAACAGAAATATCCTCAGTGGTATGATGGGTAGGTCCAAGGGAACTCCAGGAAAGACCACTTCCCATACCCACAATCTTTACATTTAAATTCTGGAAACAGACATCATCTCTGATAAACTCCATGCAACGGTATGCAAGAAATGCTCCTGCTGTAAACACAAAGGGCTTTTTTCCTGCCGATGCCATACCTGCTGCCGCAGCTACCATATTTTCCTCACCGATACCAAAATTGTAAATCTGATTCGGAAAGTTCCTGCGGAACATCTCATCATATCCAGTACCGCTGTCTGCAATAAGATGGATCACGTCATGATCCTTTTCTGCAAGCTCCATCAACCTTGCAATATATGCACTATTCATTCATCGCTCCAATTCCGAATCACTGATTCCCAGCTCCTCTTTAAAGACTTTCAGTTCTTTCCTTCCGGGCAGTTTAAAGTGCCAGTTGGGATTGTTTTCCATGATAGAGATGCCCTTCCCCTTCACCGTATGAGCAATCACCAGTCTCGGTTTGTCCGATGTCACAGGCTCCTCTACCGCTCTCTTAAAATCCTCCATATCATGACCATCTATCTCTTTTACTTCCCAACCAAAAGCTTCCCACCGCTGTGCCCATCTTGTTTCTCCAATGGTCTTCTTCACAAAATCCATCTTCTGGATCTCGTTACAATCAAGTATGGCGACAAGATTATCAAGGCCAAATGCCGGAGCCATCATGACAGCTTCCCACACTGTACCCTCTTCACACTCACCATCCCCAAGCATCACATAAACCTTTGCTGGACTGTGATCCATCTTCAGTGCCATAGCAATCCCAAGTCCCATGGACAATCCGTGCCCCAAGGATCCTGTTGTCGCCTCTACCCAAGCGCTGTCTCTCATACAGGGTTCACCGCCTATCAGGGATTCTTCCTGCAGGTATGTGTCAAGCACCTTCTCTTCAATCAATCCTGCCTTCATCATAACCGTATACAGTGCAAGTCCTGCATGACCTTTACTTAAGATAAATCGATCCCTGTCCTTCCACCTCGGATTTTCAGGATCATATCGCAAAATACCTTTTAAGTATAATGCATAAATCGTTTCCAGACTGGAATAGCAGGATGCCAGATGTGCCATTCCACCCTTATATCCAAGTATAAATATTTTCTTGCGAAGCGCAAGCAAGTCCTCTTTTTCTCTCTCTGTATTAGCCAAATTGAGTCACCTCGTCTGAATCTATTCCGATACCCCCACAGTATGGAATATTGTCAATCATTTCCATTTCACTATCTGTCAGCTTGAAATCAAAAGCCGAAAAATTTTCCCTTAACCGCTGTACCCTTGCTGTTTTCGGTATCACAATCAGACCTTTTTGTATCTCCCATCTCAAGCATATCTGAGCAACAGTTTTTCCCTTCTCTTCTGCTAGACTTACGAGATCCTCGTTTTTGAGAATCTGCCCATTTCCCAATGGACTGCTTGCCTCAAGCAAAATACCCTTATCCATACAATAAGTAATTACCTCCTGCTGATTCTTGCCTGGATGTATCTCGATCTGATTGACAAAGGGAAATACCTCTACTGTCTTTTCCAGCTCCTTAAGGTGATGTACTTTAAAATTACACACTCCGATAGCTCTTACCAGTCCCTCCCGATACAAAGCTTCCATTCCACGCCAGGTATCTGCATTGATATCAGACCAGTTCGGATACAGCTTACCAGATGCCGGCCAGTGAATCAAATAAAGATCCAGATAATCTGTCTTCAGTTTCTTCAGGGATCTTCGACAGGCTTCCTGCACTGCCTCATATCCCCGGTTAGTATTCCAAACCTTGTCAGAAAGCAACAATTCCTCACGGGGCAGATTGGCAATTGCTTTTGCCACTGCGATTTCATTGCTGTATGCAGCTGCTGTATCAATCAGCCGATATCCTTCCTCATAGGCAGCACACACGATCTGCTTCATCAGATCTCGGTCTGTAATCTGCCAGGTTCCGAGCCCGATCTGTGGAATCTTATTTCCGTTTCGAAGCGTCATTAATCTCATCATTTATTCCTGCTCATTTACCTTAATAACATGTTGTTTCTTCTCATAATGATCATCAATCACAAATTCCCATGTAGTGTTGCCTTCTTCGTCTTCCTTTATCTTACGGAATCCCTGCAGGCCATAAAATTCCTTAACCATGGCATTCTTGGCTGTAGGATAATAATAACCGATGATTTTCCTGATGCCCATGGTCTTTGCTTTGTCCACCAGTTCATCCATCATCGCAAACTCCATATCTCTTTTCAGCACACGACAGCTCATCAGCCAAAGCTCCATGTGAAGCTCATCCCTATTTTTCCCTTCAATTCTTCCGATGACGATACTCACCACTCCATTATCCCCGAATTTATCCCCCAGCTTACCATAAAGTGTGATATGATCCGCATCATCAGCCACTGCCTCAATATCCGCCTGACTGTAGCGCTTTGTTGTCAGATTGAACTGATTGCTCTTATTAGTAAGCTGCGCAATTCTGGACATATACATCGGTACGAAGCTCTGAATCTCTCCCTTCATTTCAAGAGATTCCAGATAATCCTCATAATTTACAAAAGATGCCTGAAGCTCCGTTCTCTTAGCATTCTCCTGATACATTTCCGTCCGCTTTAAGTCGTCTTTGGAAAGGGATGTTACTTCAAAAAATCCAGACTTATCAAGCAGCTGAATATAGTGTTCCACTTCCTCAAGTTCAGGTACAGCCACACCGGGAATCTGTGATCTCACAATCTCCCGTTCAGCCGGATTATCATCTACAAAGACAAAGCTCTCTGGAAGCAGCGACATCTCCTTTGCAGTTTTTGAAAGATTCACGCTCTTCGGATTCCAGTTTGCCTTGATGTTGACAAAATCCTCTTTCTTAAGCACACTGTCGGGTCTTGACAATCCTGCCAACGCATTCACTTCATCATTCTTGGAATTAACAGTAAGAAGCACTCCAAGCTGCCTATGAAGCTTCAGGTACTCCTGAAACTCACTGTAAGTCTGAGCCAGGGACGTTTCCTGCCCAATTTCAATGTTATCTGCCCCATCGTCACCGACAATTCCTCCCCACAGAGTATTATCCAGATCCAGATTCAATACTTTCTTATTCTTGCCGTATATAGACTTAATAATATTGGCAACATTAAAGGAAAGATAGGGGATTGCAGGTACAGCTACCGCATACTTGTACATATGCCAGTAATAAGGATCCGACCATTTATCAAGTCCATAAGATGCTGAAATATAGTTCACATCGCAGATATAAAAATTCTCATGTGCCTGCATATATTCATAAAAAGCACAGTTCAGCAAAGTCACAAAATTTACTCTGCCATGATAATCAGCTGCATCCTTGTTTCCCATCAGCCTGAAGAAAGGATACTCAAAATTATTCTGTATGACAGGACAATGATATACCTGATAAAGATGATCCCACAGTCCCTGGAACTTGTTTATTACCAATGTTTTCTTCTGCTCCACAGCTTCTCTGCTGTCTGACAAATGCGGAAATTCTGCAATATTTCTGACGCAGGTGCATATATAAATAATATCAGGTGCAAATTCCTCCAATTCCGAATTAGGAAACATCCCATCCTCATAATACATATTGTATTCTGACTCATAAAAGGACGGTCTTATCCCATAATTCAAAAGGAAAAGTTCTAACATCAACTTAATATCCTGTGTTGTCTCCCCACCTAATATGGCTATCTTCTTATTGATTAAATTTTCTCCCTGATTTTCAAGCAGATGTCGTTTTAAGGATTTCTTCTGTTTTAATATTTTTTCTGCATCAAACGGGTACTCTAATTCCTTCATGCATATCTCCATTCATTAACACATTATATTTATTTTACAAAAAGTCCCTCTTCCCTTCTTTGTCTACTTATTATTTTTTTCAATACCATTACCATGACAGAAGCCAGAATAGTTCCCAAGTAATAAATACATAAACGAATTCCGTTCACAGCAGTAATCTTCGCTGCTGTAAAGGTTCCGATTCCCCACTGAAAAAGAAACATCGGAAAGCTTATCTCTCCCAAAAATTGACAAAACACACCTTTTGCCTTAGCAGAATAGCTACAGCCAGACAGCATTATTGTCGCATGTACCACAAATAGTAGCGGAAGCAAATTCATATATGGCCATTTCATATACGGCTTATTCGCCACAGTAATCAGAATGCATAATCCAAACAAGCCAATTTCTACCACTGTCAATAACACCCTTTGTAATACAGAAAACTTAAGTTCCTTCACCTTACTTGTCAGAATAAACACAAAAGTTCCTAATGCCATACAAGAAAACGCTCTCACTAAATCATTTGGCCAGTCCCGTATAGTATTTACTCCCATTCTGCCATAATATAGCACTGGAACTAGCCAAGCCAGAATATACCACAAATCCTCGAACCGTAACAGCATGTATACCAAGAGCGGCAGTGCGAGAAACATTGCTGAAAGATACCAGATTGGTGCGACCTCAGGCTTCACAATTCCAGAAGAAGAAAGCAGCAGTATTTCATATGGCATATTTGAAAAAGCATCCAAGATGCCTCTCAAATTGTATTGCTTCATATATGAAACGGCTATCATCAGATACTGCACAAAAACTGCAATGGCAATATAGGGAACCAATTTTTTGAATTTATGAACCGTATACTTCACTGCCTCATATCCAGCGCACTTTACCGGCTTTTCTTGCACTGCTGCAAAATGACGAATGCTAAAATACCCTGTCAACATGAAGAAGTAATCCACCCAAATCCAACAACTAATGCCACGCCAGTCATCTTTATATCCTAAAAGATATAAATGATGGGACATTATCAACAATGCCATCAAAAATCTCACAACATCAACAGAACCAAGATATTCTCTCTATTATTGTTATTAGTTATTTCTTCACTCATTTCCCACTTAACTCCTTCTTCCTCCTGCTAATTCATTTTATCAAATAATCTAAACCAATATTGAGATATACTTTCAGGTGTTAAAGTCATTGCCTTTTGAACCGCCGCATCTGACATGTGTTGCCTTTTTATCCTATCTGATGCCAAATCCTTCATTGCGTCAACCAATAAATCATTATCGAACGGTGGCACAATTCTGCCTTCCACTCCATTTGATACCAGCGGTTCCATTGCAGGTATTCCATATGCAATAATCGGAAGCCCTAGCTCTAATGCTTCTGTAATAGACATTGGAAATCCCTCCCATCTGGATGTCATAATGAAAACTGAACCCCTTAAAAGGAGTTCCCTGACATTGTGAACATATCCCGTAATAGTAGCTTTATCACCTAAATTTTTTTCTTGGATCTTACATTCTAACTGTTCTTTCAGACTCCCACCGCCTATTATGAGAAGCTTCCAGTTACTATTAAATCTATTGAATTTATAGAAAGCTTCAATTAAATCATCATATCCCTTCTCTTCTTCCACTCTTCCACATGTAACAAAACACTGCTGACTAACATCTGCTTTTATTCTACTCGCAAAACTCTTAGGATTAAAAATTACCTCTGTTTTCAATCCGAGTTCCTTTTGATATTTCTCTTGAATATCTTTATTTAGTACTATACAGGCATCAAGCTTTTCAACGCTTTCTTTAAAAATCTTCTTCTGATTACGATAGTAACCTTTCCTGGGATCAAAATACCCTTCGTAAGAGCTATGCTGCCATCCTACCAGTTTAGCCGAAATTTCATTCTGAATAAGTCCCAAAAGCACACTATATATTCCAGAAACTCCTATCACAATATCAAACTTTTCATTATTTATTCTATCTCTCCATTCTTTTAAAAACATATCTGGATATATCGTATTTTTTAGCAGACGAGGTAAAAATCTATCGGATGGTACCCCAAAATAATAATATAGCAGCTTAATTATCTTTCCCTGCCAGGTTATTGGAGGATTCATTACTCTTTTAATTTTAATCTGATCTGAGAGATAATAATCATTTTGATTACCCTCATATTCTCTATTTTCAAAAGTATAAATTGTTATCTCATGTTTCTTTACCCACTCATTTGCCATTAGAGATACAACTCTTTCTTCTCCTCCACAAGCATACAAAGAACTAATTATAATTCCTATCTTCGCCATATTTAATCACTCTTTACCACCAAAATACAAAAAAAGTGCTTCTACAATCCTTTCACTGGCATGTCCATCACCATAAGGATTCACTGCTCTTGCCATTTCCTGATATTTAACCCCATCTTCAATAAGCAGCTTAACTTCTCTTACAATATCCTCTCTCTTTGTTCCAGCAAGTAATACCGTTCCTGCCTCAATGGCTTCCCTACGCTCTGTTTCATTTCTGAGAACTACAACAGGAATACCACAAGAAGGTGCCTCTTCCTGAATTCCACCTGAATCAGTCATTACCAAATAACTTCTTGCCATCAAATTATGCATATCTTCCACATCAATCGGGTCAATTAAATGTATCTTAGGATTTTTTTCAAGCATTTTCGTTACAGTTTCTCTAACTTTGGGGTTTAGATGTACAGGATAAACAACCTCTATATCCGAATAACTATCTACTATCTCCTTAATTGCTTCGCAGATCTGCTCAAGTGGTTTACCAAGATTTTCACGTCTATGAGCTGTCACCAAAATCATTCTTTTTCCAACAAAGCTAATACTTTTAAGTTGTTCACTCTTAAATTGATAATCCTCTCTAACAGTTGTATTAAGAGCATCAATTACCGTATTTCCGGTAACGAAAATATTATTATAAATATTTTCCTTTTCGAGACACAACTGATTTGCTCTGGTCGGTGCAAAATGAATATCTGCAATTCTACTTGTCAGTGTCCGGTTCATTTCCTCTGGGAATGGTGCATACTTATCATATGTTCGAAGACCTGCTTCTACATGTCCCACTGGGATTTTCTCATAGAACGCCGCCAATGCCACCGCAAATGAAGTTGTTGTATCACCATGCACAAGCACAATATCAGGTCTTTCTTTTTCTAAAATCGGTTTCATTAATATCAAAATATCTGTTGTTATAGTCGTCAATGTCTGCAATGGCTTCATGATATGCAGATTATAATCCACTTGAATACTAAAGATGTCAATTACCTGCTGTAGCATTTCCTTATGTTGTCCAGTTAGGCAAACCACACTCTTAATTTCACTGTGCATCTGCATTTCCTTAATTAACGGACACATTTTTATTGCTTCCGGTCTGGTTCCAAAAACACTCATTATTTTCATGATTGATTCTTATTCTTGCCTTTCAAATTTCTATGTTTCCAATGCTTGACTGATTAACTCTCCACGTGATTCCCATGTATTTTTCTCAAGAAACTCCCGCTGTTGTTCTTTCGTAAATTTTGCTGGAAAACCTTCTTTACATAATTGCTCCAACAAGGACAAGTATTCTTGTTCGTTGTGATAAAAGTACACAAAATCATTAAATCTTTCAACTTCAGGATACCAAGAAGAAATTATGCATTTTCCCCACGCTATATACTCATAGAGTTTGACCGGATCAACGTACAAAATGATATCATTTACCAAAAATGGCATTAATAAGCAATCTAACTTGTTAACGAATTCTCCAAGCTCAGCATGTTCAATCACCCCTCTGTAAGAAACCCGTTGATTCAAAATTTGTCGATGATTTGCTACTGGTCCTACCAATTCATAACAGATTTTTTTATTTATTGAAAGGCTTTCCTCTATCACATAATTATCAAGCCACTCTGAAATTGTTCCTACATACCCTAAAATATATTGTTCTTTTATTTCTCTCTGTTTAGGTTCCTCCATTATTATATTACTATATCCATTTCTTACCAGTAATATTTTTTTTTCAGGATTGATAGTTAGCATTTTTTCTTTCAGTTTCAAGCTGGATACCAATACGATATCTGCCCGGCTTAACAATTTTATTTCTTCTGCACATGCTCTTTTTAGTGCTGTTTCTCTTCGATCAGGATATAGGGCTTCAAAATTATCCATACAATCATAAATAATCGTTCCCTTATAATCTTCCGGAATATATCGTCCAAACAGCGGATATCCTACCCAAATCAAATCATAATCATCCATTTTCCCCATAAGATGCTTATGCCACAAATCTGCCATTTTCCCTATTAGTCTGACTTTTTCCTGAAAAGGAAATTGCAACAGTTCAATTAGCTTGCCCGGATGTTCATTATTCTGGTGTTGGGGATGTATTAATTGTTTTGGACATACTATTGTAATCTCATACTTTTCTGCCAATTGTCTTGCGAGAATATGAGGTCTCTGAAAAATCCAATTCCACTCAACCCCCATAAAATAAAGCATTTTTTTCAATATAACTACTCCTTATCTCATTACCAGAACCTTCGTATCTGCCTGAGATACTTTTTGCCCTTTTTGACTATTTACTAACTAGTGTCTACTGATTAAGCAGATATTTGTAGCTTACAACTCTTACAGTTTCTCCTATCATACCAGAATCGGAACAGATACAAAAACACACGAAGTATTCGCCTCTGGATCCTGAACAGATTCGTCACGAATACAAATAATGCGATAGAAGTTAACTGCGTTTTCCCAGTTTTGTGGTAATGCAATTTATACCATAGCCTCGTTTGCTCAGGCTGAAGGTGCGCTCCACTTCGATTCTATCGATATTATCCTAATTCTCTTGTTTTTTATTAACTTTTGCTGTTGCACTTGGTCTTCCTTGCTTTGATCCTAGTAATCGAAAATTCCTTTTCACATAGGCAGGCTGTCTGTACCAAGGGTCAGCATTCTGCTCCACGAATTCACTACATAATCTGCCTATTAGTCCTGAATATACTTCTATTCCCAATTTATAAATAATTACTGATAATTTGAAATTTAGTTTCTTCTGAGCATTCTTCGATATCATTTATCCATTCCCAATACCATTCTACTGTCAGTTCAAGCATTTTATTTGCTGATATCAATGGTTTCCATTGAAATACCTGCTTTATTTTTGAGCAGTCTAATTTGAGATAATTAGCCTCATGTGGACCACCATCCCATTTGTTAATCCACTTAATATTATTTCCTGATTTTTCATTCCACTTAGCACAAAACAAACTCGCAATATCCCCCGTTGACAAACAGTTTTCCTCATCGGGTCCAACATTATAGTTCCCTGCCAATTCATGATTCTTATACTGCTCCTGAGCCACCAAAAGATATGCCATCACTGGTTCCAAAACATGCTGATATGGTCTGACCGAATGTGGATTGCGAATAATAATATCCTCACCTTTTATCGCCGCTCTGACACAATCTGGTATAATACGATCTGCTGCAAAATCTCCTCCACCAATTACATTGCCTGCCCGCATAGTGGACATCGCAATATCCCGTTCAAGAAAAAATGAATTCTTATAGCTATCTGTTACCAGTTCTGAACAAGATTTTGAATTGGAATAAGGATCAAATCCATTTAGTTCTTCGTTCTCCCGATATCCCCACTCCCATTCCTTATTCTTATAAACCTTGTCCGTGGTCACATTTATAACAGATTTTACTGATTCTGTCATACGCACACATTCTAACAGATTTACAGTCCCCATGACATTTACATCATAGGTATAAACCGGATTTTTATAAGACTCTCTTACAAGTGGTTGGGCTGCCATATGGATCACGATTTCCGGTTGTGCTTCATCCATACACTTCTTCAGATATTCCAAATTCCTGATATCCCCAATATTGGATTTCATCCGATCTTCTAAAGACAAAATATTGAAAAGTGCTGGTTCTGTAGGAGCTTCTAATGCATAGCCCGTCACATCTGCCCCCGCCATCAGTAAAACTTCACATAACCAGCTGCCTTTAAATCCTGTATGTCCTGTGATAAATACTCTTTTACCCTTGTAAAAATCTAAATCTATCATATTCTTTCCTTACTGCTTTTATTGTTCAAGAGACTCTTTTATTACCTTTATCATATAGTCAATCATTTCTTCTGTCATTCCCGGGTAAACCCCAACCCAGAAAGTATCCTTCATAATACGATCCGTATTTTCCAATGTTCCTACTATACGATACTCTTCTTTCCTGTTCCTCAGCTCATCAAAACAAGGATGTTTAATTAAATTTCCTGCAAAAAGCATCCTTGTCTGTACTCCATGCTTCTCAATATAAGGAACAACTTTCTCCCGTTCTGTTCCCTCTTTACATGTCATCATGAAACCAAACCAACTTGGATTTGAATCTGACTGTGCAACCGGTAAAATCAATTTATCCTGCACATCCTGCAGACCCATGAGTAATCTTTCAAAATTCTTTCTTCTTTTCTTTACAAATTCAGGGAACTTCTCAAGCTGGGCACATCCTATGGCTGCCTGCATATCTGTTGCCTTCAGATTATATCCAAAGTGAGAATACACATATTTATGGTCATAACCTAATGGCAATTCTCCATACTGCCTGTCAAACCGATGTCCGCAAAAATTGTCATGACCTGATGGGCATATACAATCCCTTCCCCAGTCACGAAGTGATCTGATAATACGATGTAACAATGGATTATCCGTATATACGGCTCCCCCTTCTCCCATTGTCATGTGATGAGGTGGATAAAAGCTGGAAGTTCCAATATCACCAATCGTTCCTGTTAATCTGATTTCACCGTCCAATATATACTCTGATCCCAATGCATCACAATTATCTTCAATCAGCCATAAATTATGTTCTTTGCAGAATCTACTAACTTCCTTTAAATCAAAAGGATTGCCAAGTGTATGTGCGATCATGACTGCCCTAGTTTTCTCTGATAAAGCTTTTTCAAGCATATCTACATCGATATTGTATTGTGGAATAGTAACATCTACAAAAACAGGAATTGCACCATACTGTATCATTGGTGCAACTGTCGTTGGAAACCCAGCGGCAACTGTAATAATTTCATCTCCCCGCTGAATCTGGCGCTCTTTTAATAATGGCGAGGTTAACGTCATAAATGCCAGTAAATTAGCTGAAGATCCAGAATTAACCAAAGAACAATAGCGAATTCCTAGATATTTAGCAAAATCTATTTCAAATTGCTCTGTATATCTGCCTGATGTAAGCCAAAATTCCAATGCAGAATCAACCAGTTTGCACATTTCATTACTGTCATATACTCTGGAAGCATAAGGAATCCTATCCCCTTCACGAAATTCCTTTTTTGCATGGTACTTTTCACAATAGTCTTTAACCTGATTTAAAATATATTCTCTAGCTTCTGCTTCATTCATATTTTCGAACATTTGCTTCCCCATTCTTACCATTTTTTCCATGGTGCCCTATTACTTGTCCATAAATTTTCCAAAATAAGCTGTTCCCTTTTTGTATCCATGCACTGCCAAAAGCCTTCATGACTATAAGACATCAGTTCTCCCTGTTCCGCCAGTATTGGTAATACATCTTTTTCAAAGACACATGCATCATCAGTTAAATACCTAAATACATCTGGCTCTAGTACCATATACCCTGCATTAATAGGTTCTCTATCAATCTTCTTTTTCTCTCTAAAAGAACGAACGCTGTTATCCTCGGCTATTGTTAATATTCCCTTTTCCTGTTCCATACGAACAGTAGTCAAGGTCGCCATCTTTCCATGCTCCTTATGAAAGTTTAGCAAGTTACTAATATTCACATCACATACACCATCACCATAAGTCATCATAAATGATTCCCCATTCAGATAGGGTTCTACTCGTTTAATACGTCCACCTGTCATAGTATTTAAACCAGTATCTACTACTGTCACTTTCCATGGTTCTGCGTGCTGATTATGTATAATCATTTTATTTCCGGCAGTAAAATCAAATGTAATATCTGACGTATGTAAAAAATAATCAGCAAACCATTCTTTTACAATGTGTTGTTTATATCCTGCACATATAATAAAGTCATTAAAACCATAATATGAATATTCCTTCATAACATGCCATAAGATAGGCATACCACCAATTTCTACCATTGGCTTAGGTATATATTCTGTTTCCTCTGAAAGGCGTGTTCCAAGTCCTCCCGCCAATAAAACAACCTTCATATTTCATCCTCTTTAATAATCTACTCTAGGTTATTACTATATTTTCCATCAAATACTGAACAATAATGTTTTTCCTTCTCTTCTCCATATAGATCTTGAAACATAATACTAGCAGCTATACTCGACGAATTACCCGTTGCAATTATAAATACTTGTGGATTATTCTTTATTTCCGTTGATTTTACACTTTTTATATTCTTATATTCTATTTCTCGATAATCATCAATAACCATTTTTAACTTTGCATGAGGATAATTATTATCTATGTGTTGACAAACTTCATCTGCTATCTGGGTCACTCCCCATATCCCATACTCAAAATAATCATTTTTCTTCCATTTATTTAAAATACTTTTATCTATATTGGCTATATATGAATTCTCATAATAAACAACATCCGTTTCCCAAAATCTGTCTATATCCTCTCTAATTGTTGTATTTATCATCTGATCTCGTATACGTTGAATCGAATACTGTATCATTTTATCCTTAATATATTCACAATTCACTGGTAAAGTATTCCAATCTACATCTCTCCATTTTTCTTCAGTATAGATAGGAATCAGTTTTTCAAGACATGAAAAACGAGATAAATAATTCTTACATTCAAAAATAACTGGAATCCCCATTGCTAAACAAGGTAATGCACAATGAAGACGTGATGTAATAATTAATCTAGCAGACCTCTTATACATTTCTAATCTTTGTTCAACATACTCCTTGATTGTACATACGTTATATCTCCTAAGCAACTCATCAATATTTCCATATATTTGATGTGATACAGTAATTCCGTCCTTCTTTATCTCTTCAGGTAAAAATTTTTTAAATTCTTCATCTATATCTACAATATAAATATTCTTTGCATAACTTGAATCAACTCTT
The DNA here is from genome assembly GCA_003490145.1 of Lachnospiraceae bacterium OM04-12BH. Classification (GTDB taxonomy): domain Bacteria; phylum Bacillota; class Clostridia; order Lachnospirales; family Lachnospiraceae; genus Suilimivivens; species Suilimivivens aceti. Next base: position 281,084 of record QULQ01000002.1, on the reverse strand, counting down.
TTGTCAAATGTAGCAGTCATACAACCATGAATGTAAGCATCTATTCCATTGTTTATTAACAGTTTTTGAGTCATGATGTCCCTACATCCGATCGGTTCATGACTTTGTATATATCCTAACTCATCATCTGTGAAACTACCATTGATACAATGAATACTCAAAAAAACCGGATGAATTTTGCGTGAAAACCTGAGTGCTCTACCCCCCCCAAAATATGGATTAAAATAGATAAAGCTAAATGGTAATATCACGTCATCGCCGTCATAATCAAACAGATCATAATATTCTATATACACAATATCCCTTTTGCTTATACCCATTTTTTTATATAGATTATCAATAGCTATTATCTGTATATAATCCCCTATATTAACTACTCTGATGGCATTTTTTCTTTCTTTACTTTTAGCATATCCACTCTCTATACTAATATTAGCGTACTTCATGCTGTCCCCCATACTTTTGTATAATTCCTCTATGTTTTTCTAAGTTCAAAAAATAATAATTAGTTTCCACTGTTTCTTCTGTGACTATCGGACAATATCTGAGCCTATTCTCTGCTTCTATCGCATAACATTCATATCCAATACCTTTCATTAATTGAATAATGTCATTAGGCGTGTAATTAAATTTTGCCGACCATTTTCTCAACATTTCAGAAAAAATAACTGGCTGATCTCTTTCTAATACTTTCCTCCCCCCCTCAAAAACAAATAGTTCAGATCCTTCTACATCACACTTGATAAAATCAATAGACTGGATTCCATTTTTTTCTACAAAATCATCTAATTTTTCAACATCTACTACTATTTTTTTTACCTTTTCCCTCTCTCTTAAATTAACAAAAGAAGATCCTCCTGATCCCTCTATATCATAATAAAACTCCAGACTCGCCTTTTCATTATATAAACCAATATTAAACGCTCTTGTTTGCGGCAATTCGTTCAATTCTATATTTTTCTTCAATCTTTTACACGTTATAGGACTAGGTTCAAATGAATAAATATTTACACCCTCTTTACGATAAACATTGCTTGCAAGTAAAGTATACCATCCTATATTCGCCCCAATATCTAACATAGTAAATCCTGAATGCATAATTTCCGAAGTAATATTCAGAAACATCTCTGTTTCAGTTTTTTCATAATCAAGGCTGCACATAACCTCAACTGGCGCTGCTTCACAATCATTTTCCTCAAAGTACATTTTCATATTACCTCGAGATTCATCCAAAGTCTCATAAATCCCTCTCGCATCAACAGTAATTGAACTTATTGTAGAATTTCCACCCATTAATTGCTTGAGCTCACTTATCTGCATCATACTATCATTAAGTTCATGTAAATATTTCATTTTACATGCTTTATCCCTTTTTGAGTTATTCCAACTATTGATTTTTTCTTTAAACATTAATCTACCTCCCTAAATATTATACCTATACGATAATGTTTCTATCGGCAAGCTATCTACACTATCTTCTTCACTATCCCTAAGAGGAATCTCACAACCATTACATGCCTTAAAACACTTTCCTTTAGTTTTAAGCATCTTACACCTTATTTCATATAATGACTTACTCTCCCATATCTCTTTCAATGTATTTTTGTTTACATTTCCGTAGCACAACTCCTTTAACCAATCTGCACAACATACAACACAACTTCCATCATTTCTTACTGTCATATGAGTAAATGGATATCTGCAAGCCTTTTCTTGCTTATATATATTTGTTCCCATGGATCCCTCAAATGCCTGACCTGCCTTCTCATGATACAAGTTTTTAAATATGTCATTTTCACAGCTAGGTAAATGAAATGGTTCATCAATACCTATTGTATCTGCCACATCAGTATACATATCAATAAAACGTTGATTTTCATCTGTGTATGTATTGAGCATTTTTGCCAGTATTACGGGTTTCGTTTTTCCCAGCCTATCTCTATATTCTTTCAAAAATTCAACATTTTTCTTAATATCATTCGGAGTAAAAACTGATTTTGTTATTTCCTTCATATGTTCATCATCTGCACCATATACACTAATTCGCAAAATATCCAGTCCATACTCAACAAGTTTTTCACTAATCTCTGGTGTTAACAATGATCCGTTTGTAGTAATCTCTATCTGATTGCAAATATCAGCCTCTTTAATCAATCGTACCATCTCACATATTGATGGATGCAGTAAAGGCTCCCCTAATGAATATAATTTAATTAACTTAATCTTTCCTCCCCAATTTTTTATATCGTTAACTATCTTTCTGAAACACACCATATCCATATTCTTTAATGGTTTTGCTTCTTCAGCATATTCATTATTCCCATGAAAACACATTGTACATTTAAAATTACATATATTGGTTGGTTCTATCGATAAACATAATGGTCTTTCAAGTGGAATAATATCCATTAAAACCTGCTTTGACTCTGTATAATAGTTCTTCAATCTTTCCATATTTCTGTCTCCTTAAGAAATTTATATGTTCTTTCCATTCCAGTTTCTGTCGTAAAATGATATTCAAACCCTAACCTCTTCAGTTTTTTATCAGAAGGGTTATTATCCTTATTTTCTTTATTCTCCACATATCCATCTTCATATTCTCTGCCTAAATATACAACTTTTAATTTTTTTTCCTTTTCTAATGTCAAAACAATATTGGCCAGTTCCCTCATACTGATAAACTCACCTGTATTGCAAATATTATAGGCCTCGCCAGCATCTCCTTTAAACAAGACAGTAAAGTATGCCGCCACAGCATCTGCCAAATAACAAAATGGTCTTTTGGTCAATCCATCACTTAGCATTTCTATATTTCTTTTTTCAAGAACACATTTAAGAAATGACGCAAAAACCCTTGGGTCATTTTTTATATCCATAGTTGGTCCATATGTATGTCCTATACGTAATATCTTAATTGGTATCCCATATTCCCTAAAATAACTTACCGCTATCGTTTCCGCCATTCTTTTACTTTCAGAATAACAACTATGAATATCTAATTGATCAACTTTACCTACTGTTTCTTCTGATATGTTTTCTGGCTCATCCACTTTTCCATAAACATCTCCCGAACTAAATATAAGAAAACCCTTATTGCCATGTTTTCTAGCATACTCCAGTAAATTATATGTTCCAATTACATTAGGTTCTATCACCTCAACTGGTTTACTGGAATATAATCTGGGATTCGCTCCCCCTGCTGCATGAATAATATAATCTATAGTTCCCTCATTCATGATCTCTTTATTAAGATCCATTGCTGTATACTCTATGTATGTTCTATTTAATAATTCTCCAAATCTCTTTTTCGCTTTTTCTATATTTCTTCCCTGCAGCACAATTCGGATGTTCATATTTTTATATTCACATAGATATATAAGAAAAAATGCAATATATGAGGCTAACATTCCATATGCACCGGTGATGAGCACTCTGCTATTCTGCAACAAATTCCAGTCTATATTTCTGCAATAAATATTTTCCATATCTTCCCTAGCTATAGAATTTTCCAAAAACATATCAGTGCCTCTCTATCAATTCTATCCAATTTCCCTCTGGATCTGTGGCAAATGCAAATTGATTCCCATTAATATGTGTAACTATTGCTGTCTTTTGGCACCCTCCGTTCTTGATAATCAGGTTCATTATCTTTTGTATATCTTCCACGCCTATTGCAATATGCATAACTCCTATATTATACACTGGTTCTGATAATACTTCCTGATATGGGCCAGACATAACTTTAACCAATTCTATCATATCACCCTGTCCTGTTATTTCCCCAGTAGGCGTTATTAGCTTGGTCGTTATTATTGTTGTATTTTTATATTTCAATAGCTCATCTAACAACTCATTTTTATCTTTTTGCTTCTCACAAACAGGTACCATTTGAAATACATTTTTATAAAATTCTGTCATATGTTCAATGTTTTTAACATATATACCAATATGTCTGATACTGATCATTTTACTCCCTTACACCAAAGATGCGCCCCCATCAATTGGCAATATTACCCCTGTTAAATATGATGCATCGTCCGAAGCCAAGAATAACACTACTTTTGCCACATCATCTGGCTGACCTATTCGTCCCATTGGAATTGTTCCATCAAATCTTGAAAAATCTCTATTTATAAAAATTTCTGTTTCAATAATGCCCGGGCATATACAATTCACCCTTATACTATCTGCATAATTCTTTGCCAATAATTTAGAGAATTTGATTACCGCTGCCTTTGTAGATGCATACACATATTGTTTAGTTCCGTTCACAAAGCTATCTAGTCCGCCCATTGATGCATTATTTATTATACTTCCTTTTGCCCTTACCAGCATCGACATAAAATATTTTGACATAAGTACAATAGCATCATAGTTAATTGCAAATGATTTCCGAATCCGTTCTTCATCTATTTCCTCTAATGCTGAGGTATCCCAAATTCCAGCATTATTGAACAGGACATCAATTTTATCATATGATTCACTAATCCTGTGGACTAAGTTTAAAACATTCTCCTCAAAAGAAATATCACAAACATATAATCTTGCTTTCCCTCCAAATTCTGAAATTTCTCTAACTACCTCTGCGCCCCTTTTTTCATTTCTTCCAACCAGGAGAACTTCTGCCCCTTCTCTTGCAAACATAACTGCAGTAGCCTTTCCCATGCCTGATGTTGCTCCTGTAATTATTACTGTTTTCCCTCTCATTCGATTCATTCAGTCAGCCACCTTATTTATTCCATCATTTTAATATACATATTTTCTTTTAATTCTTCTCTTGGCAAGAACGGGTATAAATCCTCTAGTGGCGGTGAAACTAGCGTTCCATCATCTAATCTCTTAGTTGCTGATTTAGGTTCAAAAATCTGTTTTGTGTCACAAAAAATCTGCAACATTGCATATCCGTTACATTTTAAGAACTCGTCCAAAGTATCACCCAGTTTTTCTATATCTCCACACTCATAATAGGGAATACCATATGCATATGCCAATTTCTCGAAATCAGGGAATCCAAGATCGTGGCTTTCCGGTCCTATTCCAACAAATTGCTTATCAAATAAATTTGTCTGAGTGAGTCGAATCTGATGGTATCCTTCATTATTTATTACCACTATTTTCACTGGCAAATGGTTTGTTACTATTGTTTGCAATTCCTGCAAATTCATCTGAATGCTGCCATCACCCGCAATACAAATAATATCATTATTATACTTTGTGTCTCCCCGGCTTACAGCGTATGCTGCTCCAACTGCTGCCGGCAGATCATATCCCATAGATGACAATGCGCAATTCATAATAAATCTACTATCTTTTTTTATTACATACGCAGCGCTTCCCACTACTGATGCTGAACCATTGGCAACAACGGTTACTGTTTTTTCTAGAAGTTTTCGACTAAAGATATCCATAAAAGCATATATATTTATCTTATCTTTTTGATGATATTGTTCGTTATTTACGACAGGATATTTTTGTTTCCATTGTTGACACTGATCAATCCACCTCGTCCAATCATCAAATTTTATGTTTTTTTCTTTTTTCTTGTTTATCATTTTGGACATAAATGCCTTTGCATCATAACATATAGGTAAATCAATAGAAATAGTAGGTTTTATCAATTCCAATGGATCTATATCTACCATAACTTTATATGCTGCACGTGCCCATAGATTGTACTGATATCCAATCTGATATACGTTCAGTCTGTTTCCTATACACATAAGAAAATCACTGTTTTGTACAACAAAATTTCCAGCTCTATCTCCCATAATTCCGGCTCTGCCAGCATAGTAATTATTATCTGTTTCTATCAAATCTATGCTATCCCAGCATGTTACTACCGGAATCTTATATAATTCTGCCAGTTCAATTAACTGTTGCTGCGCTCCTGCAATTCTAATTCCATTTCCTGCATATATAACTGGTCTTTTTGCATCTTTTAATCTCATTATAAGAGAATCCAGTTTCTCATCCACCTTATCTTCTAATTCAGTTTCCAACTCTTCCGGTATATATCCGGTCTGCTGTTCTGGATTAATAGACGCTCCCTGAATATCTATTGGAATATCCAGCCAACAAGGTCCCGGTCGTCCATTGCGTGCCAGAAAAAAAGCCTTCTCCAGACAGTATCTTATCTTCTCCGAATCTGTAATCATCTCTGAATACTTACATGCATTCTTCAATGCTGACACAATATCAAATTCCTGATTTCCAAATGTTCTGAGTGGTAATCCACTGTATTGAGTTGTAAGAGTCGTTTTGGTCTGTCCCGAAATAACAATCATAGGAATGGAATCCTGATATGCCCCTACCACTCCATTTAACGCATTAATTGCCCCTGGTCCACTGGTAACACAGACACCCGCCATTTCATTATTAATACGATAATACGCTTCCGCAGCAATGGCAGACGCCTGCTCATGATGATTGTAAATACAATGAATTCCTTCATGATGTCCAAAGGAATTATTCAGGTGCATTGCACCTCCGCCCACTACTGTAAAAACCGTATGTATCCCGTTCTTCTGAAAAAAATCAGCTATATAATCTGATAGTTTCATTTCTGTATTCTCCCAGTTATTGATTCAATAAATTTCTTTATACCATCTGCAGTTTCATTTTTAGCCATATATACACTATTTACATCTGAAAATTTGGCAAGTACTTTCTCTCTCAAATAATCATTCTTATTCAACACTCCTCCTGAAATAAGAATCTTGTCAACAAACGGTCGTCCCAGTTTTTTATATACGATTTCAACGTTATCGGCCATCTGTGTATATATTGAATCAAAAAAGTTCCCCACCTTAAAATTTCCTTCCTGTATATTCTCAATGCTTCCTACATCATGCTCCGTTATTGCATTTGAAAAAAAACTCATGTCAATTTTCATATTTTGATATTGATTCTTCCTTGCCTGACTATTAATATACTTCCACAGGGTTTCATCTTCAACTATAGCAAATTCACTGACCATATCTTTTATGAAATTAAAATACACATTCAATGCTCTTCCTGATGGAATATGTGGAACGGTTTTCAGAAAATAATTTTCAAAATATGGGCGAATTTGATATTCCTGTGAACACTCTATCTTTTTAGATAGTATACTTATTTGAGCGCCTGTTCCAAAATTCAGGGATATTTCATCCTCATTTTCAAGCTGTGCTCCAAGTAATGCTGCCTGTTGATCCCCCAATGCCGGATAGAAAAAAAACTTTTTTTTATTTCTCTCTATGCAAATTTCCTTTTGTCTCTGATATATCTCCGGGAATATAACTGAATTCAGGCCATCATCTCCTAATATTTCTTTAAGTAAATCTGTAATCCATTTCTTTTCAGCTACATCATACAATCCCGTTGCTGCCGCATTTGTTGCATGTGTATATGGCTGTTGTCCAGTGATAACCCTGATATAATAATCCCCTAATGTATAGAAATATAATTGTTTATGTGACTCTATTTGTCTGTTCTTTATTAAATAATACAAATTTACACTTGGCAGACCAAGCCTTAATGGCATTCCTGTAGCTTTTATTAAATCCGGATCAAACAGATTGTTGCATCCTTCAAGATCTCCCAATTCTTTTTGCCATGAGATATATGGTAATACTGGCACCCCATCCTGATCTGTAAGAACAAATCCATGCATTTCATTAGAAAATCCTATATGTATCTCATCAAGATCTGCGCTTAACTGCTCAATGATTTCCGTTATAATCTCTTCTGATTTCCTTAGTTTTTCATTGTCCAAATCAGCTGGTGTTTTCTTTACAACAGTTTTAACAATCTTTCCATAACTAAACTGAGTTGCTTTGATAAAACTTGCTCCACAATCAATCGCAATAATATCCATGCGTTTCCTCCAAATAACGCTTAAACAAATCTTCCAGCTTCTTATCAATCTCAACCGGCTTAATTATTAACTGGCTTAGTTCTTTTAAAAGGATTAAATAAACAGTATTGTTTTTTACCTTTTTATCCGTAGATAAAATTTTCATAAATCTTGTTGTATCTTCTACTATAATTTCTTCTTTTATAAAAGACTTTTTGATCAATTCTTTAATCTTCATGTAAATATCATGATCCAAAATCCCCATATTTGCAGAAATAAAATTGGCAACGTCAATTCCCCAAATAACACCTTTTCCATGTGGAATAGTATTATGAGAATATGCTTCTAATGCATGTCCAAATGTATGTCCATAATTCAATATTCTTCTTAAATCGCCTTCAAATTCATCTTCCTCTATGATTTTTTTCTTTACAAGAAGTCCTTCATACAGATAATCATTAATGTGGGGACATGGGATTAATTGCTTTTCATTTTCTACTGCTTCATAAAATTCTTCCTTTTCCGTCAGCGAAAACTTTAGTATTTCTCCCCATCCATTAATATAATCTGCATTTGACAGGGTCTGTAAGAACTTTTCACATATATAAATTCTTCTGGGAGGGTAAAATACACCCAATTGATTCTTTAACTCCCCCATATTAATTCCGCATTTTCCTCCAATGCAGGAATCAGACATTGCCAGCAATGTTGTTGGGAAAAAATACCACTCAACGTTTCTCAGATATATATTACTGGCAAACGTAGTTATGTCCTGTGTAATTCCACCACCAAAGCAGATTACTTTCCAGTTTTTCTTTAACTTTATTGACTGCCAAAAAGTGATTAGATCCATACATGTCTCAATGTTTTTTTTATGTTCTACGGCATCTACAAAATATATATTATCCTTCTCAATTGTGCTGAAATAATCTGGATATAACCTGTATACATTCTGGTCAATGACATATGTAACTTTTCCTTCATTACCTAACTGTTCAATTTGTTTCTTCACATCATCTACAAATTGAACGCTATAATCATATAAACTTGATTTTATTTTTATCTGTCTCATTTTTGATCTCCGTAAATACTTTCAGTTAAAAATGCTATATTAAGTTTTGTTGTCTCCTGAACATCCTGGAACATATCTTTAATCTCGTCATTTAACTTGTCCCAGTCTCCCCCAGGATTTAATGTCGGTAATGATTCATCGGCATAACTTTCATTATAATGTTCCCTGAATCCATCAAATCCTACAAGATATATATTTTTTACATGTAATCTATCCATAAGCCTTAATGCGCAAATAACAGCATTATCAAAATGTAACCAGCCCCGTTTAATTGCACGATTATAATTTACAATAATCTCCTCTCCATCGTCCGCCTGAGTTTTAATATTGGAAAGTAATATCTTGAATGTCTTTTCAAATTTATCCGGATATGCAGTCTTCGCATACTCATATCTGGCTGTATTGGTTACAAACATACAGTCATATTCATACTCAGGGAGCAATGCATTAACTGCAACTACATAAGGCTCATTTTGATCAATAAATTTCTTGATTTCTTCATAATAGGTTACTGATGATTTTCCAGGAGCAACCAATAATACTTCCCTTGGATTCTCTGCATATACTCCCATTTCTGATCGCAATTGTTCGATTGCATTTTCATCATTAACGTTTCTATCCTGATTTTCTATATACTTTCGCTCCAGAAGGTCATAATCATATTTTTTTCTTTCATCCGGCTGCAATGCCTCAATAATATTCCGCATATCATGTGCATTAGTTTTATGATGATTTTGCAAATATGCAATGTTGTTCACATGACAGCAATACATTCCTGCAATACAGTAGGCTGTTGAATAACCCCAGCTATATTTTTCCTGAAACCCAGTCATGTAAATATCTATTGCATCCATGACAGCATCGAAATCATAATTATGCTGATACTTATTATTCAGGAAATTAACTATCAATTCTGTTGTTGCATTTCCTGCACCTCTTCCCATTCCACACAAAGAAGCATCAACTATCATATCCCGATCTGTCTTGCTTAAAATATCCACAAATTTCATAGAATTGGCAAATGCCATCTGCTGATTATTGTGAGAATGAAAACCTATTTTTATAGTCTGGTCAATTTCCGTATTTAATACTTTTAAAATGCGTTCCAAATCGCTTTCATACATTGCTCCAAATGTGTCCACAACTGAAATTCCCTCAGGTTTTACCTGATTAATTTCAGCAGCTAAGTCTTTTAAATCTTCATCTGAATATGCCAGTGTATTGGCCGCTTGAAAAAAAACTCTATATCCCTTTTCCTTAATCTTTTTTCCGACTTCAATTCCCTCTTTATATTTATTATAGGGAAATACTACTCGAATAGCATCAATCGTTTTTCCATCGTAATCTGATAGATTGTTTAAATCATAACGATCCCAATCTATCATCACCACATATGTGACATCACCGCTTTTTCTCCCAATATATCTTAATAAATCATCTGGTCTATGGAAATATGTTGTTCCAACTTCGTGTTCACTATCTTTAAGCCATCCACACTCAATAATATCAATGCCCGCATTCTGAAGCTTGGCAATAATACCTTTAATTGCTGACTCTCCAAATTTACCATTTACAATATAGGCTCCATCACGTAGTGTACAATCCAAAAGCTGAATCTCGCTCATTACTCATCTGTTATATAACTTTTACCAGTTATACTGTCCTTTCTTTCATATACATTTTTGTAACTGTACTTTTACTTTAAATATTGCTATTATTTTCTTTAATATCTTGTAATTTTCCTTTTATCTTCCAATATATATATATCCTCATACTTTCCACCATTCATAGTTAATGCGACAGCAGACCCACTGCATGGCCCACCAAAAAAATAAGTACACCTAGATAATGCTACCAAATCTTTCACATATGATATATTATTTTCATAATACCATTCCTTAGTTTTATTCATTTTTTCATACAATTCAAAACTCGTATCAGTAAAACCAATTTTCCTATCATCTCTTGATGACAGCATATTCTTTCTCTGAATATAAACCACCTTATCGCCAAGCTCTTTCTTCATTGTTTCAATAGATTTAGAGTATAATGCTGAAACATATATCTTATCATATTGCCACTGTTGCAAATCATTTTTTATTATATTAATTATCTCTTGTACTGTAGGCAACAAAGGATGATTTTCATAAACCTTTATATCTTTTTTATCCTTGTAAATTACATCATTACTAAAATCTTCTCTCAAAAAAACACCAAGAACTCTCTGCTCTTTGATTATGCTTCCAACTTCTTTTTCCAATTCTGCAATAATTGTATCTTTAACTTTCCAAATAGGTTCTGTTAATTTTTTTGCTTTTGCATAGTATTCTTTATAATTATCCTTTTTTACATGCAAGAAATGATCTTGTGTATCACCATTTAACCATTTTGCAATTCTCTTATCTCCTGAATAATCATACATGTTTCCTGTTGCCAATACATATTTTTGTTTGATGGCATCTTTTGCTGTGATACTCTGTTCAAAACAACTATCCCAAATTCCAAGCTCTCCAATTCTCCCCTGCTCGTATGAATATTCGCATTCTAAATCTAAAACAGGAATATACCCTTTATCGTGCAATTTATAATAACAGAATATATACTGAATACCTGCTGCCATCAATGCAAATGTAGGTATTGTAAATCTTACAACGCAATACTTTTGGGGAGATTTTCTTTTTGACAAAAAAACTGCCTGAGGGTAATAACCTGTAATTTTATTAATCCGTCTTCTTCTTTCAAGAAGAAGTCTGTCAAAAAGAGTACATGGAAGCATTTTTTCTGCCATTCTCAATATCGCTTTTTCAATACATTTTCTCATTCTCATTTAAACTACCATAATAAAAATCGTAGCTCTTCACATTTTCCATCTTGATAATTTTATAGGATGAATAAAAAGACAACCTGTCTCCCATTCATTCATAAGCTTACGATAGTCCCTTTCATATTTTTCTTCTACTTCTTCTCTTGCTGGATTTCCCCATAAGGTTTTTGACTTAGCTTCTAAATCCTTTTCTTCAATAAGCTCTTCACAGATAAGATGTAATGTAGTAGGAATCGCTTCTTCAACAAAAATATCCATTGCTGCAAATACCCCCAGCATGTGGGCTACCTTCTCGATATCCTTACCGGGAACGATAAAAACATCACTGTAACCACCCCATATCGGATAAGGACAATACTTTTTTCCCCGAATCAAAGTCCTTAAGAACATAAGTATGAGCCTTGGATACTCCTTCAATTTCTTTCTGGCATCCCACACCATAGAAGCATCCATAGCAAACTCTTCTCTATCATATCCCTGTCTCTTTGCAACAGCGAAAGCTTCCTCCGCAGGCATAAGCTCCTCTTTCCATAATGTCCCCTGATATTTTTCAAATTTAGGGAATGGATCCATAAACCGTCTGTTAATTCCCCACCCCTTCATCTGACGCAAGGATCTTGTAAAGGTAATAAATGCGCTATTATCTGCAAGACTAAACCATTCCCGGTAATTTTTCTCATTGATTGCCGGATTTAATATTGCATCATCTGCTACGAAAAAATAGTGTTCATAGCTATAATCAATATGCTTAAGTGCCTGTGCCACATATCCTTCAAATCGAAACGAGCATTCATAGACAGGTATTACATTTTTCTCTGCGCCGTCATAAAAGGGAACTATATGATAAATATTCGAAAAACGAGACTGATATATTTTTTCCAGTTTTTCAATATTGGCATCATACCTATGATTATAAATAATCAACAAACACACTTTACTGGGCATGTAATAATTACCTTTCTTTCATCTTCATTATTCTGTGTTTCAGCGAAACAAGCTTAGGAATCAGATTCTCACCAAACAGAGCTATAATTGCCATATTCTTAATTCTTTCTCCACACTCATACATCACGTCATCCTGATTTGAACAATAAAAATATTCTCTGATAATTCGAAGTCTTAATGAATATTCCTGTTTCCAAAAAGTGTTGCAATTACTGCTGCGCCTAAGCTCCTGATACGTCTTAAACAGTGAATCCATTACATAATAATGTGCATATCCACCTAATTGAGGATATTTCTCCTTGCATAAATCTAAAGTATCATACGCATTCCTGATTCCCTGATATTTCCATATACTAAACTCTGATTCTGTGATGCTTCCACTTCTCCTTATATAATGGTAAACCGGTTTATTTAAAAGCACCACATGATTGCATCTGTCCAAAATTTTGGGTAATATCTCCATATCTTCATTGATAATCCCTCTCTTATATCTCAATCCTTGAAACAAGTGGTTTCGAAACAGCTTATTACAGCTTGACTGTCCAATCGTTCTTGTAGGGCCAAGAAGATTCAAAAATGCTTCCTCTCTATTTAAAATCAGGCTCTCATTGCTCATATTTATATGCTTATGTCCATTGATATTTTCTACAACTATTCCAGCAGATACTAATGAAACATCTCCACTTTTCATTTCTTTGGTCATCATTTCATACGCATCCAGCTCAAGGTAATCATCGCCATCAACAAAGGAATAAAACTCCCCCTCTGCTACATCAATTCCGGCATTTCTGGCATCAGAGAGTCCCCCATTTTCTTTGTGTATTACTTTGATTCTGGCATCAGTTTTTGACAGCTTATCACATAGTTCTCCGGTTGCATCTGTTGATCCGTCATCTACAAGAATGATTTCCAGCTCAGGATAAGTCTGCCCTATCACTGATGAAACACACCGTTCTAAATAAGGCTCCACATTATAGCAGGGAATAACAACCGAAATCTTACTCATTACCAAAAACCTCTTCTTTTGATTTGAGAACTGCCTTTCCTCCAATGATCTCATAGATTTCATCACATTTTTTAACTGTAGTCAGTCTGTGAGCAACGATAACCAGTGTTTTAAGTCCCTGCAATGCCTCAATTGATTCCATAACAGCCTTCTCTGTCTCATTATCAAGCGCAGCTGTTGCTTCATCCATGATAAGTACATCCGGGTCACTATAAAGAGCTCTGGCAATGGCAACCCTTTGCCTCTGTCCACCAGAAAACTTCACTCCCCACTCTCCAACTCTCGTATCAAGACCCTCTTTCAGTTCTTCTACAAATGGCTTAAGCTGCGCCATCTCCAAAGCTTTCCACACTTTATCATCATCTATCTTATCCTCCTCTATACCAAACGCCACGTTTCTTCGGATAGATGCATCAGACAAATAAACTGATTGCGGAACATATCCCGTTATCCTATGCCAGTTATCACCAATTTCTTCAATATCCGTTCCATCCATGGTAATTTTTCCACTCTGAGGACTATATAATCCCAGAATTAAATCTGAAAGAGTAGTTTTTCCGGCACCTGAAGCGCCTATCAGTCCTATACTCTTCCCCTTTTTTATTATAATATCAAGCCCCTCAAGCACATTTCCTTTCTCCACTGCGTAAGCAAAGGTAATATTGGAAAGCCGGATTTCTTCTTGCAATTTCGCATTGGCATATTTTTCATTATTTTTCACAGAAGGCTGTCTTATTTCAAGTTCATGTGTCTCTCTCAAAGTTTCATAGGCTACTACAAGTCCCGGTGCATTGTAAGTAATAGTATTTATACTTCCCAAAATTGACCCTATGTAGGGAAGAATACGGAATGCACCAAGTGCAAAGGCCGCAATTTCTGTAATTTGCATGCCTGCACCTCCCGAGGCAATAGCTTTTATTGCAATTGCCGAAACTAATCCAACTACACACATTGCTTCCAATATATTGTTAGGAGCAGACGATCCCACTGCCGCTGTTGCACAAGACCTATCATACTTAACCATACATCGTAAGTACTCATCCGTAAAATATTTTTGTCTATTCATCGCAAAAATCTCTTTACTCCCTTGAATGGCCTCAAGAGATGCCTGTCTTGCCTGTTGGGAATATTCTCTCTGATCTATTCCGCTTCTTCTCATCCTGTTTTTAAACAATAATTCCGACATAAGAGAACTTAGCGCAATCATGATAAGTAACATCAATGCCAACCACGGACTGGTTAGCACAATAAATACTGTAATACATACCACAGTAATAATTCGAATCATGAGAATAAAAATATTAAAAACAATCGTTTGTACACTCTGAGGGTCAACTCCGATTCCACGCAGAATCTCTGAGGAATTATGCTCAACAAAATAAGTATATCCCTGCCGCACATAAGCATTAAAGATCCTAAGTGCCAATTCTCTTCTGATTTTATTGGCAAACTTGGTACTCACCCATGTATAAAAAATAGCAAATGCATTTTTAAAAATATAGATTAACGCAACACCCGTACAAATAAATATAATAATCTGAATATCGGAAGACAAATGAAGTGCTTCAAGTATCGGTTTTACGTACACATTTCCCCTGATCTGGTCAATAGACATAATGACTGATAATAAAGGAATTACCATGGACACCCCTAATATTTCGAGGACAGCCGAAATAGCTGCCATGATAAATACAACCACGCAATAAAATTTTTGTTCTCTTGACAGAATAAATCTTAATTTATTAATTGCGTCGAAAACCTTCCGCATCCCGTTTACCATAAAACGATATCCTCATTCTTCCAGCACTCTTTAACCGCTAATTTTATGATTATCTAAAAAACTCTCTTCCTGTAGGCTTCATTTTTTCTGTTTCTGTAGCTTTTCCGTCTGTTGTATATTCATACATTTTCTCTTCCTCTTCATATTTGTACAGAATATATGTTCTATGACGAATTTGATTTTCCTCCCACGGGAAAATATTATCACTGCTTTCTCCTTTTATTAAAAGCTGCTATGCATCCTGTAAATCATCATAGGAAACAGGAATACTAGATGTTTTCATTGCGTGACGTTCCTCTAGCCCTTTGATAAACAAAATTGGATTTTGTCTTCCTTCCAATCCCTCAACGTTATAGCCATGATCAGCCATAATAATGATCACAGAGTTATCATACACATTGTATTTCTTTAACTGATCAAGATATCGTGAAGCTATTGTTATGCTTGCTTCAACATTTCCCAAATAAGTACCATTTTCAATTTTTTCTACATTTTTATTATACTGATAAGGAACATGTGCACCCTGTACATGTACCAGCTTAAATACCTTGCTGCTTGTATAAGATACAGCTTCATCCTTTATTCTCTGGCACAATTCCTTATTATTCCAGGTATAAACTTGTTCATCATCAATTGATGCTTCTATTCCTCTTGCCTGCTCGAATCGTTCCAAAACATTATAGCATATCTTTTTTAGCGGATATGGAGCATACCTGATTCCGGCTAATTTTACCACACCTTTCACAAATTGTTTATAAGATGCAACATAACCATAATCCGATATCATATTAGCAAATCTATTTTCGTTTCCCTCTGCAACAACTGGTATGGAATCAGAATATATTTCCATCTTGTATTGAGATTCTATTTCCTGAATCAATGGAGAATCCTGAATAGCATCTCTAAAATACTCCATTGGCGGCTCTTCGTTCTTATACCACTTTCCTGACAAAATAAATGGCATGGAATACTTTGTAAATGGATATGTGCATACAACATTGTCAAAATAGGTGAAATCTTCAAAAACCTCTCTTGATTCTTCATCTGTTTCCAATATTTGTGTTACTGTTCCTGCATCTACTGCATCAAGAACAAAGATCAAAAAATTTGTGTCCCTTGAAAACTCAAATTCATCTTTGTCAGTTGCTACCAATATATCCTTGTTTTTATATCCTGATGTCATAATACCCGAAAAAATAATGGAAACTGATAAAATTAGAAACAGAAAAACGCTGATTCCTTCTGTCAGTTTGAGAAAGAACGAAATTTTGCCAAACTTAATAAGTAATAAACAGCAAATAAGAACTACAAACCAAAGTATAATTGTTTCATAATTTTCAATGTGATATTGCTCCCAATCAATATCAGTTCCATCCATAGGCGGAAGATTATCCACAAGGAAAGTTCCTTGTATATAAGTACTAACCAGAGCAACAAATGTCCCAAAAAATCCTATGTAATAAATCTGCCTGTTTAAAGTATTAAGCAAAACAAAAAATAAACTTCCTATCATCCATAAAAGAAAAAACAATGTGAAACAGACCGGAAATATCGTGGTAAAATTAAACCAAAAATCATCTGTATTATAAAAAAACATCTCTAGAGGTGCATATATCATTACCAGAAAACTAAAACATAAAGAGAGCACAATTCCTGCTCTGCCCTCCTTCACCTTTGACCATACTTTCATTCATTTCATCTCCTAATTTATATACCAATTTCATAAACCTTTGAAATTGCTTTTCTCCACTCTCCACGTTCTTTCAGAAGGTATGAAATAATATCTCTGACCGCTCCATAACCACCTCTGACTTCGGATATATAATCGGCTTTCCTCTTCACTTCCTCGCAGGCATCCGCCGGGCATCCCGCAAAACCACATAAAGACATTCCCATCAGATCATTCAGATCATCACCCAGGTATCCTATCTCTTCCTTTTTTATGTTCTTTTCATTCATAAAATTCTGAATATATGTCACCTTATCCACACAATTTTGAATAAGGTATTCTACTTTCATCTCTTTCATTCTTCTAGTAGTGGCTGCACATTCTCTTCCCGTAAGGATCATAATCTGAATTCCCACCTGATGTGCTGCAAAAAATCCCGCTGCATCTTTAGTACAGAATTTTTTTAGTTCATTTCCATTTTCGTCATAATAAATACCCGCATCTGTCAATGTACCATCCACATCAATGATCAAGTACTTAATCCTTTTTAACTGTTTTGTACTCATAAGTCTACCTACTGCTTATCATAAATTGAAGGTGTCAGGAATATGACATCCATCTTTTTTCGAATATCTGCAACGTATCCCGTATTTCTGATATTCTCCTCCATACCCTTTGTGTGCTGGTTTGCCATATAGGAAGAAATATAGTTACTCCCCTCAGACTGGTAGCCATCAAAGCCGGCAACATACACCTGGTCAATACCAAGCTTACATAACAGTCTCATCAGCATAATGACACAGTTATCGCTTTTTCCCTTGTCATCAAAACAAAGATCAGAATAATTGAGCACATTATCCGCTGTACATACTTCCATAAGGTTTGATGTGACTATGAGATTTTCCATCCTGCTCTTATCTTCTATTGCACTGAATCTCATAGCATTAGAAAAGAATGCATAACTCTCCTTATAAGTATCCGGCAAAAAATTGGCAGCAATGATAACAGGATTTTCCGTTTCTATGAATTTATCAATCTTTTCTTTTTGTTCTGCTATACTGGAACCAGGTGCCAGAATAAGTATGGTATGATTCTTCCATTCCCTCTTTAAACGACTCAGAAGCTGTCCATCATCCACCTCGTGATTCTGATACCCTTCATACAAGGCTTCGATATATGCTTCATCATATGCTGTCTTCTTATTAGCTTCTATACCAGCAAGAATCTGATTAATCTGTTTTGCTCTAAGACGTCCTTTTCCAAGCAAAAATTCAGCATAATTGCGATGAAGATTGTACTTTGCGGACAAAGCATAAGCCGTGTGATATCCCCATGCCTCAATCTGCTTCAACTGTGCAATATGGTCATCAATCCCGTCAAGAACAGGATTCACATCGTAGGAACTTCCCTGTGTCTTATTCATATAATCCATGATCAGCTCCATACAAAGATTTCCGGGTACTCTGCCCATTCCCATCATGGAGGCATCAATCACACACTTCCTTTCAGATGATTTCATGGCAAGGAATTCCTGTGCAAGCGAATAGGACAGACCCAGATTTTCATGTAAATGCAATCCTATCACTATTGATTTGTCCAGATTATGCTCTGCGAGAAAATAGATTCTTTGAAGATCTGATTTCATCATGGATCCGAAAGTATCCACAATAGAAAATGCATATGGCTGTATCTGGTTTACCTTATGAAAAAGCTGAAGAAGCATCTCGTCAGAGTATCCCATAATGTTAATTGGGTTACAGAATACCCGGTATCCCTTTTCCTTTGCTTTCTGAATAAAGGTCAGCCCTTCATCAATATCGTAATCATGGAATGTTACACGAAGTATATCAATAGTTTTGCCGTCATATGGTTCAAGCTTATTAATATCATACTTATTATGAAGCGCCATCGCTGAAAACATGGTATTACCATGTTTTTTCGGCAGAATCGGTACAATCTCCGAGCAGTTGTTAAAAAGCGCTCTGTTACTGTCATACTCACAATTGCGAAGGAATCCGACTTCCACATAGTCAACCCGGGAATCTACTAACTTTTTAATGATATCTCTGATTGTATGGAAACCAAAATTCCAATCATTAATATAACCACCATCTCTTAATGTACAATCAAGTAACTTATCACGACTCATATATATTTTTCCTATCTTGTCGGAGCAGGATCTTTCATTGCCCATAATGCCTTCGCCATTTCATAATCATAATAATCATCAATATCAGCCGCCTCTCGTTTATTAACCACAAGCTGATAATATTTCGGTCCATAATTATAATGCCATTCTCTTACTTTTGCCGTAGGAGCCAGGTCAATACCATTAGTAAAATGATACATCATGGGAAGCTGTTCTGAATTCTTATGCTCTAGACCCATCTTAAAGTTTAAAGGACCATTCTCATCCATCAGATAAGTTTGATAAGGAGAGACTGTAATCAAAGAATCATATCCTTCTTCGAGCTTCTCAAAATAGATTCTGATGGCCGTTTCATATAAATATGGCTCTACGCAGGGAGAAGTAGCACATGCATATAATAGATGCTCTCCCTCCACAATATCACACAAGTATTCCAAAAACATACCAAAAGGCACTGATTCATCCGCAAACTGTTTTGGTCTCTTAATTGCCTTAATTCCACATTTTTCTGCAATTGCAAGCATTTCATCAGAATCCGAAGAACAGATGATTTCATGTAACCCTTCTACCTGTTTCAGCTGATTAATCTTGTGTTCTAAAAGATTTGATTCTGCAAAAGGAAGAATATTCTTATTGGGTAATCTCGTACTGTTTCCCTTAACCGGTATCACTGCTGTTACTGTCTTATTCATTTTATTTTCTCCTGTCTGTCTCTGTCTTCCAAGGCATATTTGATTCTATTAATAATGCTATCAATCTCTTCTTCACTTGTCAATTCATGCTCGTGCTGTTTTTCAAATTCCCTTAGATAATCATACTTTTCCTTTCGAATTCTTCTCTGATTCCTAAGGAAATTAGATTGCAATTTCTGATCTTTAAGGAGCGAAAGGTATATATCATATATGACCGGTGTATTGACGAAGGCTCTTACTCTCTTTTCATCTCTATTGTATTCCTTATAATCTTTCAGTTGTTTCCTTGTCAACCGATAAGAGTCATCCTGAAATACTTTTTCTGCCATATTCGCAAATTTGATATAATTGGGTGTCTTCCAATCAATCAGGTAAATCTCCTCGATGCTTTCCTTAGGTGTCGGAAACTCCTGATTACCTGAAAATACCGACTGACGAAATTCCTCATAACTAGTTATCTTCATCGAATCAGTGATCAGTTTTAATTCAAATCCCGGCGTCGTTGGAAGCGGAAATAAAAGCTGGCACATTTTCTTTGCAAAGAAGGCTTCTACTACCACAGAACTGTTTCCTGTATAAATCTCATCACAGGTGACAATCCACTGCTTTACCGATTCTCCTGAAATAATCCGGAAATTACTGTATCTATTAGAGAGTTTCTCTGCTACCCCGCTTGGATGCCCCGGGTGAGGTCTAAATACTACGATGATGTCCGGATTTTCTTTACATACTTTCTCAAACCAGTCAAGAACTATCTGTTGGGAGTCACACATGAACTTATAATACTCCGTCCAGTCATCCCCAAATCGTTCGCACATTCCTTTTATATAATCCTGACTCAGTTGATCCCCATAATAAGGAGATGCGAAAAGTATTATTTTTTTATCAAGCGGCAAGTCATACCTGGGAAATAACTCTTCTCTCGATAAATAATATCTATTTAATGGGCTGCGCAGGAAATCCATTCCCACATGTCCTGTCAATTTAATATTTCTTTCATTAAGATGCGCTGCCTTAAGAAGCCGGGTAACATTCTGCTGTCCCCAAGAAACATGTACCACATCCTTACCAATTCCCCGATAATTCTTATAAGCATCCTCACGATTTTCATCCTTGACATATACAATATTTTCCCATTGCAGATCAATGACCTTTTCAAATTTCACAAATTCCTTGGTATGCCAGAAAAGAGTATAATTATCATAACATGCCATCGTACATACAACTTTTGCATGATAGATCGGTCTGTCCTGCATAGCATTATAGGCATCATCAATATACACTATTTTAGTCCGGTATCCTCTTCTATCAAGTTCGTACTTCATCAGGCATAAATTCTCAAGTTCTCTTACCTTATGCTCATAAATAAACAAAAAATCCAATTCTGTCATAGCGTCTGCTCCATTATTTTTTTATTCTGTTACCAGATCATCCTGCCATTCTATCCTTATGGATTCCTTCTTAAAGAAACGAGCAGCTGCTCCATTCACCCAGTATTCCTTATCTTCTCCTATCTGAGGATCATTTAGTATGCCTGTAGTATTTATACGCTCATGCTTGATCACAACATTCTTTTCATCAGTTGCTTCTATCTCACGGTAAATATCCATCCATTCATCATGTTCCTCTTTGACTGCCGCGAGGCTGAAAAGGGCCTTTGCCCAACAGGATTCCGGATACCATCTGCCTGCAATCAAAGATGTGTACACAATAAGCATATAAATAGCAATCACCATAATCCATTTACTCTTGTCCCAGCAGCCATAGTTGCATATCCACCCCAAATACTGTCCAAGTGTAAAGGTTGTCAATACCATCATCATAAAAAACAGAAAGTCGAAAAGAAAGCATATTCTATTGGGCATTACACACTCACCATATCCAAGCATTACCGGATATAATGCACCCATAGTGGAAAGAAAGGTTATTATAAATATACAACATACAGAGCCAAAGCTCCTCCTCACTCTGTCCTTATTCCATATTCCAAATAAAAAAGCTAAAAACAGAAGTGCAAAAGAGCATGGACATTCCACAAGAAGAGTATGAAGTCTTGAAAGAGCACCTATAATTGTCATTATTCCTGCATCCACTAATTCTACCATACCGATTGCACTGCCACCGACAGCATCATGACGAGCCTGTCCTCCAGGTGACAGAACAAAAGATAATACACCACACACAAAAAAGAATACCGGAAGGAAATCTTTGAAATGCAGATTTATACCTCTGTAACGTTGTAACATTACGAAATAAAACAGCGACACAGGAACAGCATAGGGAACATTCATACAACTGAGCATCCCCCATACAATTAATAAGATAAAATACTTATTTCTTCCTGTATGAAAATATTTCATCATACAGCTACAAGCTAAAAGAGAAAATGACATAAACCACGCATAATGTGACCCGTCATACCAATAAAAGACTTCTGGATAAAAGGTTCCCAAAAAAGGAATTGCTGTTGCAAAAAAAACCATCATTTCTCTGCATAAAGTGTTCTCTATCCTAATTTCAAAAATAAACAAATTTCGGTAAAAGACATTTAATACAATAATAAACAAGAAAAAAATAACGAGCATGGTAAATCCATACGTCATGCTTTCAACTCCATACGAAATAATTGGGCAAAAAAGCACATTTAAAAACATAGAAATCCATATTGCACTTCCAAAATTAAAATAAAGAGCATTCGCCCTGTCAATTGCTGATACAACCCGTGAAGAGGATATCAAATTTGAGCACATTGAGAAATCATCCACTCCCGGAATAGAAAACGGAATAGTGATGACATAAGGTATTAAAAGTAGCACGTATGCCAGCACAAAACATGCTACTATGATCACTCTTTTCCAACTAACTACATTATAAATATTTTTTATCATACTCTTTGCATTCATTGTACTTATCCTCTATTTTCCCTTTTGATCATCATTAACCTATACATTGAAGAATACCCTATAATGACAGCCACACTGTAAATCTGAAGCTCCCTACCATACTTATTCCTGATTCGTTTCCATTTCAGGCAATTCACTGTTTTCAGTGCAATATTGAATCGTAATATAATCTCCTGTTTCCAAAAACTATGATGATTTTCTGACTTTGCCAGTCTTACATATGTCTCATAAATTCTACTAAGCTCATAATAAGCTGCATATGGCAGTACTTCAGGATAATGCAATCTGCAAACCTCAACTGCTGTGGCATAAACAACAATTCCCTCATAATCCCTTATCGCAAACTCAGACTGCGTTATGGAACCCTTGCGCAGCACATAATGATACATTGCTCTATTAAGAATTACAATTGTATCACAAATATGAAGAAGCTTAGGAATGATCTCTGTATCCTCATTAATCATTCCTTTTTTGAAACGAAGGTTTTCAAAAAGCTGTCTCCTATATAGCTTATTTACACTGGATGGAAACATTTCTTCCTCTTCAAAAAGGTTCATGAAGGCCTCTTCTTTTGAGAGTCTTTTTCTCAGCTGCGCCCCCATGTTTCTTGTTCTTCCATCTGCTTCTGTCACTATGAACCCAACCGCAACCAAAGAAACTCTTTCATCTTCCATTTCTTCCATCATACACTCATACATATCAGGCTCTATATAATCATCAGAATCAATAAAGGAAATATATTCTCCTGTACATACATCGAGTCCCGCATTTCTGGCATCCGATAGTCCTCCGTTTTCCTTGTGAAGTACTACAATCCTAGAATCTTCTCTGGCTATCTGATCACACAAAACACCTGTATTATCCGTAGAACCGTCATCAATCAAAATAATTTCCAAATTATTATATGTCTGTTGAATAATGCTCGTCACGCATTTTTCCAAAAAAGCTTCCACATTATAGGCCGGAACAATTACAGAAATTTTCTTCACGTCTTCCCCTCTGCTGACCATCATCCATCCTCAGTCAAATTCATTTTCCAATATATCCAAAATCTTCTATATTTCTCAGTAAGCACTCCTTGCTTTTAATCAGATCTTTTTCACTATAATAAGGTTTTTCGCTTACTAAATCACTGCATTTTTTCATATATGCATCATAAGTTCCAATTATGCGAATAGGTCTGCCAACCGCTACCATACCATTAGAAATATCCTTTGATACTACACTTCCCGCTCCAATAATCACATTATTCCCAATTTTTACATTTGGTAAAATAATAGTGCCAGATCCAATAAAAACATTATCTCCAATCATAATTCTTCCAATTTTCACATAGTGTAGTTCTTTTTTCATCGAAGCATCATGCATTAATAATGTACTGCTTGAGATTGTTACATTATTTCCTATCTTTAGTAACTGAGCATAATCATAATCTATAATCGCACCACCGCCATCATAAATATGTACGTTACTCCCGATTTCAGCACCTAGTCTGCGCAATTTATCAACAGGATCTTCATGTATTTTACTTCTTACTTTTTCGTAGATTTTCTCAATAAACATATTTCCCTCATTTGCAGATTCCCCCTTTTAAGAACAAAAAAAGTATAGCATACTCCATTTATGAAAGCAATTCTACATCGTTATAGATCACTTATTAAGCAGAAAACTAATCCTTAATGCGGCTTCCCCTCCAAGTGAAGGACGAAGACGTTCTTTCCAAAAAAGTCTTTTCAAGTAAAGCGAAAATGATTTTTCTCTTTTCGTAAAAACATATAACGTTTCTTTATTCTCATCAGATAGCACTTTTTCATACTCATCATAGAAATGCCTAAGCACTCGATAATACTCTTCCATTCCATCTCCAAAGATTTCATTTTTTATCCATTTAAATACAAGATTAAGCTTCCTAACCCCGGCATATGTCACAGTACTTGCATGCCTTCTATACTTTGCTGTCACTGTACGATCATAAACAAATTTCCCCATAGATGCCGCAATTTTTTGACACCAGCCGTCATGTGGCATATCTTCCAATGATGACGCACTAAATGCCTGTTCTCTCAGCTTATTATTTATCATAATCGTAAAACCGAATGCCGGAGTATAGAACAGAACATCCTTAAATTCAACTGGAACCGTTATCTGCACTGGGTATCCTGTCACTTCCATATTTTCATTGCAATAAACAAACCCTGACGAATAAAGAATCGGTATATCATTCTTTTCTCTTTCCATTGCTGCAACACCACATTCTATCTTAGTGGGAAGCCATACATCATCCTGATCACAGAAAGCATAGTAATCGGCTCTTTCACACTTTTGAAGCAGCGTCCAGAAGCTCTTCATGTATCCCAAATTAGCCGGGTTTTCTTCCTGCAAAATTACTATCTGTGGACCTCCATCCTGTCTTTCCCTGCACTTTGTCTGATATTTCTCTAATATTTGCAGTGTATGGTCATCTGAGCCATCATCCCTCACATAAATTGTTATATTCGGATATGTCTGCTGAAGTAAGCTGTCAAGCTGCTCCGACAGATATTGTTCACCATTATAAGTAGAAAGCAGTATATTTACTCTGGCATTCATTCTCCGATCAAACCTCACTTTCTCTATTTTTTACTGAACCATTTATATTTATTGATTCCAATCAGTCTTGAGAAAGCTACACGGAACCATGGGCAGATAAATGTAATAACATTAAGCATATGGTAACAAAACATATATATTTTTTGTCCACATATCATCGGCTCCTCTTTCCATGGAGACATTTCCTTGTATTGATAATAAAATTTACGATACTTATTATAATTTCCCTCAATCCACGGACGTTCATCTCCCATATAGTGAATAATTAAGGGAGATCTGAGAATTTCTTCATAGCGAGCCGAAGAAGCCGTATCATAAGCCGGTTGTAATTTTCTGACGAAGAATCTATGGAAATAAAACAGATTGGTAGATAAATTGTAGGTATGGCTTAGCTTCTTGATTCTGCCCTTGCAGCAATGATTGATAATGTCCTGATCATTATAAAGAAGTCTGCCGTTCATGAAACGATAATATTCTACAAATTCTCTTTCTATCTTATCCTGACGCCATAAGTCCATATTCACCAGCAAAACACCTGCATTGTAATATGTCTCATCCTTGGCATGCCCAATCAATGCTTTCTTTTCAATAGGCATAAGAAGTTCCGGAACTGCTGCAACATAATTTCCATCAAAAGAAACTGTTTCGAGCTCTGCAATAGATCCGCTCACAATGGTATCACAATCCAAATACAGAATTCTATTAATATGATCTGGCAAATAACTGCATAAAAACAGCCTCGACAAAGTAATCGGATTATATCCGGACGCATCAAATTCAAATGGAATCATCTTTTCGAATTCAGCAATATCAATATAAACCATTTTGCGATCATATTGTCTGATTACCTTTTGCAGTTTGTTCTTATTTTCCGGACTTATGCCCTGATCTAGAACATAAATTACAATTTCCTCCATATCACGATTATTTTCCATTAATGACAGCATTGATATTCCTAAATATTGCGCATAGTTATCATTCGACGCATATATGATATTCATTTTCTCTATTACCTCTTTTCAATCCAATCAATAAGTCCCGGTTAAGCTCAGGGAAACGCCGCCGTCATCATGATGCTCAATACGATATAAATTTCCATTTTTAAAAACAATATCCTCTGCATTATCTATGGCCATTCCATATTCCTCTATAAACTGCTCATCCACATGATAAAAATACATATAATCATAGTTTCCAATAATATTCAGAAACTTTTCTGTTGAAATATCACGAGTCCAGTTATCTTCCTCTGAATATGGTTTCCCCAGACTATAATATTGGTCGTTATAAGAGCGAGGCATAGTTAAATATTGAAAAACATATTCAAACCACCCTGTATAGCTTTGTGTAACAATGAAGATGGAACTGTCTTCATCTGTATTATCGCTGATAAAATCCGCCTCTTCATAATATTCCTTCAATGATGAGGTATTCTGCAGTGCTGGCTTTAAAAACTCACCGGTATCACTCAGATAAATTGCAGTTACACATATGCCTGCAATAGCTCCCAAAAATAATATAAACCACTTTTCATGTAACAGTTCCCAAAACAATTGCAGATAAAGAAACAGTAACGCTATCCCATTAAATATCCATATGACATTCATATATCTTTCATAGCATGCCAGCTTAAGGAAATCACTTTCGCAGTACATAAACATATAGGAAATCCACATCATCATTGCATGCCCAAAGGCACTGACAACAAATACTATAAACATCGGTAGGACATAGTAATTCTTTCTCACTCGTTTTTGCAGGAAAAACAGCATAAGATAAGCAACAAAGCATATGATAACCAGATCACTATAGGATATACTATGCCCTCCCAGCATAAATAAAGGCTTTAATAATAAAGCGTTGAAGTATCCTAATGTCCCTTGATATTGCCATGAAGCGGTATCCGCTTTTGTGATAACGGCTTTAAAAATGTCAATATCGAATTTGGATGTTACAAACTGACCACTGATCTGATTCACTTTTACATAAATATTCCAGCTAACACGGAAAACAGCAGGTATTGCCAGCAATACCCCCATCTTCTGACAATACATTTCCTGTCTGTTCCGGTCAGATAATCCTGAATCCCTATTAATAATAATAATAAATAGCACAGGCAGAAATACTCAAATCCTATCTGTTTCACCAACAGCAAAAATGAAAACGCCATTATCAGAATAGCTTCCTCGGTTTTCTTATAATCACGTAATGTCAAAATCAAGAAAATACAAAAGGCAGCTGTCACTGCCAGCACTCCATCTGCATAAATAGTAGTCAGCATATTCCCATCATCCAGAGATAGTACTGTGCACACCCCTATGAAAGGGATTACCGTAAGAATCCTGCAGATCCACGTTGATACACATTTCTTGTATGCCGTAAAATTAGTAACCATTGGAAAAATCATAGAGGCTATCAACATGTGAAGGCTTCTGTATATATACTTTTCAGAATATCCCCCGCACACCCTACACCATGCAGTCTCAAACAATGCGATCATTGGAGGATAATCCTTATGCGCCTGAAGTTTTGACTCAGCTGTAGAATATAATTGATTTAAGCGCAGATTTTCTTTAACCATCGGTCCCCAATGACTCATTTCATCCCAATGAGTAAACCCACGATTATAGTCAAAAAGAAAAATAAAGGTATATAATACTATAAAAGCAATGGCTATTTCGATATCTTTTCTTTCGAACCGGTAAGAGATTTTTCCTTGAACGGCAAATACAATATCAGTGAAAACCAAGATAGTAAAAAATAAAATATAGCTCGTTGTGATCGTAATCCCAGACAGCACAAATACATATGTTCCCAATCCGAAAAACATATACCCCACAGGATATGCAATATCTGCCCTTATCTTTAATAGCTTGTGTACACTATGTGCAATACAGATACTAAGCAGTAGTGGCACAGCGTAACTTCAAATTATCATCAGTGCATTTTCCATTAATCTTTATCCTTTTCCAGTTCCCGTACCCTCTTTTCCAAAGTACTTAATTCCTGTATTAATATGCGGATCTTCATATTTTGTCTTGACACAATTGATGTAAGTGTCATCAATGTCATAATCACAAATGCAAAAAACAAAATAAATAATCCGTTCATATTGCTCTCAATACCAAGCAGTCTGATGAAAGCGGATAAAAGCTCCGGGAAAATAATTAATACTCCCATAATGATTCCGGCAGCCAGCCATATCAGGGTGTACTTTAATTCCAGCATTTTGTTCTTTAAATAATGCAATATCAGGATAAAATAGCAGATTACTGCTATGGTAAGTGTTATTCGAAGTGTTACCGGAATCATTTCTGCCTCCTTACTCCAAAGCTGATCCTTCGGATAATCATTGCCAAAGATACTTTGCACATATAATAACAGGCTTTTTTAAACGTTATGGAACTTGTTCCAAATTCGCGTTCTTTCATAACAACTGGATATTCTCGTATTCTTCCCCCATAAACAGCCGTAATCACCATTGCTTCTGGTTCCGGATAGTCAGCCGGATAATCCGTCGCAAAAATATTAATAAACTTGGCATTAACCGCCCTGTATCCACTGGTAATATCTCTCACTCGAACTCCCGTAAGAAGCTTTCCAAGGATGCTTAAAAAATTAATCCCTATCCTGCGTACCGCAGACGATTGAAATCCTTCTTTTTCAACAAACCGGGAACCAATCACCACATCTGCATCGCCATTTTCAATAAATGACAACATCCCCTGCAAAAAACTCACATCATGCTGACCGTCTCCGTCAATCTGTACCGCCACATCATAATTATTCTCTCTGGCATATCGATATCCTGTCTGAACAGCCCCTCCGATTCCCATATTAACCACCAGATTAATCACGTGATAGTTCTTCTGACTGCAAATATGCTTCGTCCTATCTGTGGAGCCATCATTAACAATAAGATAGTCATACTGAGAAAAGTTCTCAACTAAATTATTTATCACCTTTTCGATATTTCCCTCTTCATTGTAAGCCGGAATAATAATTAATGTTTTTAACATCTGATACCTTTCCGTTATATGGATATTATTTCCATATGACTTTATCTATTTCATATCTTGGTCTGTGCTTTGCCTCCATATAGATTTTCCCGATATATTCACCAACAACTCCAAGCGCCAGCAGCTGGATACCCCCAAGCAGCCAAATTGGAGCAACGGTACTTGTCCATCCAGGAATCGAGCCATTGTGAAAAAAAACCACTAATGCATAAATCAGCATCACAATGCTTATCAGGAAGAAAAACATACCACAAAAGAAAATAAAGTGTAACGGTCTTACAGAAAACGATGTAATACCCGTCGCTGCCAGCTGTATCATTTTTCTTAAAGAATATTTTGATTCTCCGGCCAGCCTTGGCTTTTCATCATACTCAATTGTAGTATAACTAAATCCCATTGAAGGAATTATCCCTCGCAAAAACAGATTTCTTTCTCCGTATTTTTCCAGTGCATTTATGGCTTTGCTGCTCATCAGCCGATAATCTGCATGATTTTTGATAATTTTAGTTCCCAATATATTCATCAGAAAATAAAAGGCATCTCCAGAAACTTTCTTAAATGCACCCTCCCCTTTTCTGCTTTTACGAACCCCGTATACAACTTCATAGCCCTTTTTATACTGTGTAATAAATTCAGGGATAACAGAAATATCATGCTGCAAGTCAGCATCCAAAGTAATCACTGCATCACAGCGGTCTTTCACCATCATCATTCCTGCCAGCATAGCATTCTGATGTCCACGGTTTCCAGCTAGACTGATGGCACATAAAAAAGCATTCGTTTCACACAAATGTTCCAAAAGATCCCATGTGGAATCATTAGAACCATCATTTACAAAACATGCCCTGCTTTCCGCTGAAATAATTTTTTTATCTACTAACTCTCTAAGAAAATCTTCAATTTTAATGGCACTATCCTGTATTACCAATTCTTCATTATAACATGGCAAAACCAGATATATTGTTTTCACCTAAAGCCACCTCACCTTTTCAACGCCACCTCATAATATTTTGTTTCATAAAAGTCATAATTATCAAGTGACAGCCCTGCCTCTTCTGATAATCGATAGTAAACCTGTCCGGTCTTTCCGAATAAAATGTCAGCCTCTTGTAGTCGGGACAAATCTGTCTCATACTCATATATTTCATCAATATATTTATATTTATATTGATCTCTCATCAGTACTCCAAATGAATAATCTATTTCTCCATCTCTGGATATCGCCACAGCTTTGTCAGTTTCAGAGGTATTGTCAATAATAAATTCTACACATGCCTGCAGATTTCTGCCTTTCTCCGTGAATTGGATTCCTTTAGGAATGACATCTTTCCCCAAAATTAGGATAAAGACAATACTCAATCCTGCTATTGTTACTTTCATACGAGAATTTTCTGTCCAAAAACGATATCCCAAAATAAAGACTACATATAAAACACTGATCACCCATGGCAATAAGTACCTGCTTTCCATACCACTTTTGGCATAAATCACAAGCTCAGCCAAGAACAGATACATACATGCAGCTAATTGCAAAATACAGCTTTTCCCAAGTAATTTTTTATGATATCCAATATACGAAATCAGTATTACGATGACCAAAGAGAGTATGTAAGGAGCACATTCACCAACTAAGTTTTTCCACGTTTGAAATACATAGAATTTCCAATTTAAATCTGATGAATATCCTGCATAGCTTACCTTATCGGTACCAACCACAAACAGTATCATGCACATATCCATGGCAAATACTGCCAAAACTACCATACTCTCTGGCAAATGTCTTTTAAAAAATTTTTTTAAACATAATCCCTTATTCTGATCATCTTTGTTTTTGCACTCATATGCAAAAAGTAATAGACCAAACCATGGTACACTTACCCAAAAACTTTCCTTTTGAAGCGATAGTAATATAAGAAATACTGTAAATACGACTTTATTATACCACACATTTTTCTCTTTTAGGTAATATGTTGATAATAAGGCTGCTGCAAACAACAGCATACCAAAGCTCTCCTGCGGTCCCAATCTCCACCATATTTCACTCTGACTTCCCCACATAATCATTATCGCAAAAACGACTGAAAAGAAAATACTTATTTCCTTTCTTGCAAAAATATAAAAAATTTGTAATGCGGCTGTAATTTCTGTTGCCTTACAAATACTCCATAAAATAGTGTCTGTTCCGAAAATCGCAACCCCTATCGTTCGTAATATAATATAAAGTGGTCGATAACGAATTGCCAAATCTCCCTTTACATTGATTTTTATTGCCTCCCACAGCCCTCTTTCCGATATCGTATTCCAATAGCGATAAAACTCATGGTCATCTATTAAGTGATATCCAGAATTCATTGTTCCCAGGATTATCAACAGCCCGAAAACCAGAACCGAAAAAAAAATGCCAGATATCAAATACTCATTTTTTTCCCTTGATTTACACATATGTCTCTCCTCTGTCAATGCCATCCTTTTATTCCAGTTGTCCCAATTTTAGCAAGTGTAATACCTCCACTAAAATTTGATATCCGATAGACACTTCCGTCCTCTATTTCCGTCTCCCCAAATACTTCCTGGTATGACTGTCGAAATAATTCATCTGCATGAAAAACAACCACATATTGGCAATCTTGTAATTCTTCCTGCCATTCTTCCACAGATAAGATGTTGGCGACATTATCATCAATATTTTCCCTGCCATACAGATCATACTGTTTTTCAAACATCTCCTGTGATGCCACAATATTCCATCCTTTATGCTCTGACACAATGGGACAAACAGCATTTCGGAAAACATATTCCGTATACCCGTCACTGTTGCTGCAGATGAAATACGCCCGCTCCCCACGACTTGCCACACTGCGAAGTATTTCTGTCAGAGAATCATGCCCATAAGTAATCACATCCGTAGTATTCCCTTCTATATCCTTACCCTCCGTCACAATACCCTCCACAGGCATACTGATAGCAAAGAAAGCCGCAATTGCAAAGATCATATACTTCTTTTTCCTGCTGCCGTCCTGTTCACAGAAAATAGCCACACAGGAAAGATAAAATACAACAATTGTAATTGCGCAGGCAAAGGGAGCCAAATAACGATCCATGGAAGTAAGCTCAAGAGCTTCATATCGGGAAAAGGTAAACCAGTACGTAATCTGTAGAAACGCACATAAGAGGCAGGATGCTATCAGCAACACTCCTGCCAGCGTAACCATTCTGACCTTATCCTCTTTCCAGCATCCGAAATAACTCAATGTGAGAATACCAAAGGTCAGAAGCGCCATCCAATCAAGAAAAGAAATTTTAAACAAAGCGAACGAATATGTTTCTCCATCAAATAACTCTGTCAAAAAATTACGTGTCACCTGGTATTGATATTCATCTCCTTCTCCGGTTAGAATTCTGATTAATCCATCTATAGTAATTCCTCCGATACTTACACTCTCCTCCTCATTAGTTACCGGCACAGGTTCCTCCGAAGGCATTTCTGTTCCTTCTCCCTCTTCTGCAATTTCATTTACCTTTACCGCCTCGGAAGCGCTCTGAACTGGGATATTAAAGTAAATTTGCCAGCTAAAATACGCGATCATTATCAAAGCCACATAACCTATAACGCAGACCGGTTCCTTTATTCCGAACTTCTTTTCCTTGATCTGCCTTGCCAATGTATCCTCAAACATAATAAATGCCGAAAGTCCCGCAAAAACAAGTCCCATATCTTTAATCAGAGGCAACGCAATCAGCCCAAGAATAATGCGCATTCTGTTAAACCACGTCATTTCTTCCCCATAATAGCAAAGCAACACATAAGCTAAAGTAGCTGCAAGTAAAGAATCCACCATAATGGTGTTTGATATATTGTAGAAGAAAATAACGGGAATACAGATCATTGTAATCAAAACAGGTATCAATAATTTACGTCCATTTTTCTTCTGAAGCGGTCTGCACAATATGATCAGTATGCTTAAAGAAAAAGTCTGGTAGGCCATAAACAAAATGTCTTCACTGAATGACCCGTTCATGTAAACAAACAGATACTCAATTAAAGCTGCAAATGGTAAATAACGCGGCAGAATCAGAGTTGTACCACTGTGCTTTGCAAAGGAATCATAATAAAACATATCCTTTACTGCGATTCCCCAATGCCTCATTTCATCTCTGTATCCCAGCCAATCACCATTGTTTATTATCAGAATTATAAGAAAAAAAGCACAATATAGAAAAAAACCGGGAGATAAAAGATTTCTCAGAGTCATATTTTTTTTGTTGTAATGTATAACTGCCCCAACGAGACAAAGAACTGCCAACACATATACTGCCGCCACTCCTTCTGTCAAGTGTTCAAACAGCCCGAAGATATACAGTATGATACCTTCAAGAAGGATAGAAGCTCCCACAGTCTCCTCCCACTTCCTGTCTGTCAGCGTCATCAGAAACAACGAAATCCCGAAAAGTGGAAGCCAAACCGCCATCAACCAAAATAACCTGGAATATTTGGCAAAAGTAATCTTGAGGGCAGCTGCCTGTTTTACCTCTTCTCCTGAAACGCTGCAACCGCCATAATTGCTCCCTGCCGCAATCTGCAATGTTCCTTCTTGATCTGCATTTAAAAGAAAGACCTGAAGGCGATATCGTTCCCCTTGAGTTACTGCAGTCCTTTCAAAAGAAAAATCAATATTCCCTGTTGTTCCGGCGGTGAATGCATAATTTCCCTGTGTTGTTTCCACCAGCACTTCAGAATAATCGTCTGACAGAACCTTTAGCTGTACATCACAGAAAAAATCATTTTCTGCATAGTAAGGTACCTGTATCCCCGTAATGGCTTTGATCTCTGGCTGCCAGGTCTGTTCTAACATAATATCTGTTGTGCAAAACTTAATTTGTGAATCCGGATTGGATACAACAGATACCGGCAGATAAATATATCGTTTTGCAAATACACAAACAATCCCTGCTAATAATATGAGAAAAAACCAGTTATTTTTCAAGCGATTCCCTACTTCTTTTTTCATACGTTACCAATTTCCTTACTCTTTTCCGTCAATTTCCACCGTTCTTTTTAAAAATCGTTGCTACCTTAAAGTCATCAACCAGAATGGAATAGATCTCCTCATATCCATCCATTTCAACCTCATTTCCTATTTTGCCGCGATAAGTCTCAATTCTGTATAGCGGTGAATCCGCTTCTATAATCCGCTCACGTTCCTCATCCGTGAGAAGATACCGATAAAAGTCATTGCCAGGTGTTTCTACAGAAAGCTTATCATCTTCCTCCACTTCCAAAATATATCGAACAGCCTGCAAGGAAGACAAGTGCCAGTAATCTCTGTCAAAAGAAGATGCAAAATGCTTTCCAACATTATTAAAATAGACCATCTCGTAGGGATGATTATTTATGATCCATATGATCTGGAGAATTGCTCCGATAATCATGACCGGCAAAAATGCCAGAAAAACTTTTCTTTTCTCCCGGAACAGATATTCCACTTCAAAAAGTATCAGTAGCACCAAAGGAGGCAGCATGAAATAACAGTGTCTCCAACCATTATAAAGCGTGGAATGCATTATCACAATGCCAAGCCACGGACCAGCAATCAACAAAATACACCATATTATATATTTATATTTTGAAAAAAGTTCTAAAATACTCTTTTCCTCAATTTTAAGTTTCTTTACAAATACACAGATACCGGTCACTATTGCTGCCGCAAATAAAATCAGATACCAAACAGGTACTGATATCAGCATCCAGACGGGCACATAATACCATGGCAGTTCCTCTTTGTGAATCACTTTTCCCATGAAAACAATAGTGGAATTCCAGTCATCAAAATTGGAAAACTTTGTAAAAACATCATAAATGCCCCGAATGGGATTCTCCCAGGTTATTGGCAGAATTAGAACAAAAACAGACAAAAAAAGCAGCAACAACGATCCCCCGCAAATAAAAGGGTGCGCACATTGACTTTTATACTTTATAGGCCATATTTTTCCAGCAAGATAATCTACAAATAGATATCCGAGCATCAACATCAGAAAAATAATTCCCACTATTCTCACAT
The DNA here is from genome assembly GCA_003490145.1 of Lachnospiraceae bacterium OM04-12BH. Lineage (GTDB taxonomy): Bacteria > Bacillota > Clostridia > Lachnospirales > Lachnospiraceae > Suilimivivens > Suilimivivens aceti. The sequence goes on along the minus strand of QULQ01000002.1, from coordinate 245,543 downwards.
TAGCTGAAACTGCAGTTGCCGCAGAAAAACAGAATATCCAATTCCATTTAAACTTACTTTCAATCAGTTCAACTGATACAAACATGGCAATCATAAAGGTAGCTACAAAAACCATATCTTTAATATTATAAAATTGCTCCGAAAAAAAACGCGGGTACAGTGCAATCATTGCAGTTCCCATCATTGCAAATAAATCTGATTTTAATAATTTTTTACATAAAAGAAAAAAAGCAGCACATCCTATCAGACACAATATAAAAGTGTACAAATGTCTTCCCCTAAAGACAAATCCCAAATCCTCATTATGAAATTCAAATATCATAGCCGGCATTTGAAGAAACGTACCATAATATTTATCTTTGTACTCTGTCAAATCGGGCACATCTATCCCCGTCTCTTTGTCAATACCCAGTATTTTAAAGATATACTTTGCATTCACAAGTGTACTGAGACGTTCTGTCGGTTCATCAGCAGAAATCCCATAATCCTGATATATGAAAATGCCCACAAGCAGATATACAGCAAATGCAAATACAATCAAACATTTTGTCATCCGTTTTCTATTTTTCATGTATTTACTCCCGTAGTCTGCTCAACTTTTCCATCTTTTACTTCATAAACTGTATCTGCATTTTTAATAGTAGTCAGCCTGTGCGCTATGATGATAATAGTCTTCTGCCCCTTGAGGGAATCAATGGCCTCCATAACTGCCGCTTCTGTATCATTATCCAGTGCTGACGTAGCCTCATCCAAAACAAGGATCTCAGGTTTATGGTAAAGCGCCCTCGCAATTCCGATTCGCTGTCTCTGTCCTCCTGACAAACGTATGCCACGATCTCCCACACATGTATCAAGTCCTTCTGGGAGTGTATCCACAAAATCGTACAGCTGTGCCTGCTTAAGTGCTGCAATCACTGCCTGTTCATCAATATTTTCTTCTTCAATCCCGAATGCCACATTATTTCTGATAGAATCATCCGATAGATAAATCGTCTGCGGTATATATCCAATTTCTTTTTGCCAGGTTCTAAGATTTTTATAGACATTCATTCCATCCACCAGAATTTTCCCCTGCTGTGGGGGCAAAAGACCCAAAAGAATATCTACTATCGTGGATTTTCCTGCTCCTGAGCTTCCCACAAATGCAACTGTCTCACCTTTTCTTATGTGAAAGCATGCATTTTCAATGACATTTCCTTCTCCCTCTGGATAAGCATAGGTCACTCTTTTTACTTCGATTTCTTTTTTAAAGTGCCAGTCTTCATCTTTTACTATCTCTTCCACATGAAGATCTTCAATTTCTTTTAGATCATGATAAATCAGATCAATGGAAGGTGTTGCGAAAATCACTGCTGATAAATGCTCATTGATCCTCCCAACAGACGGCAAAAGTCTGAATGCCGCTACCGCAAAGATGGCGAGCTGTGGTACAAATTCCGAAAGCTCTTTCTGCCCAAAAAACATTTTTACCAGAACCGCAGATAAAAGTCCTGTCATGCACACCATCTCTATTATATACTTTGGCATAATACCTATCAGTCTATTCAAACGTAAAACACGAACATACTTCTTCATGTAATTGTCATAGTTTTTGATAAAAGTTTCACTACGGTCAAGTATCTTGATATCTTTAATACCACTCAGAGACTGATTCATCCACTGATAAATCTTCGCTTTATACTCCTGTCCCTGCTCTCCCCATTTTCTGGAATATTTCTTATTGATATAAGAAAAAATACCAAGACACACTAACAAAAGTCCTACAATTACCACCGTAATGGACTTACTAACAATAAACAGATAGACGCCTAGTACAATACAAACACAAGCTTCAGCTGCCATTTCCATGAAGTGCAGTATGGCTTTGGCAAACTGATCTGTATCCTCCTGCATGCTTCGCTGAAGAACTGCAATATTTTTGTTCAAATGAAAGGTATAGGGCTCCTCCATGTATGATTTTAACAGTTTTGTGGAAATAGTCCTCTGAATACGATATGCAAACTTATAAATCGTATTTTTTTCGATTATAATATATACGTTCTTAATGATATATACAGCAATAATGCTTACAGCAAGCAAGGCTAAAAAATACTCATATTTTTTGAATGAAAAAAAATGATAAATATAGACCATAATTGTACTTTCCATCATAGTATTCTGATCTACTATTCCATCTATGAATGGAGAAAACAGTGAAATTGCCAAAAGTTCCAACATACTTCCAATCAATATTATAATAGTCAAAAGGACAATTTTTATTTTATCTTTCGTTGAAAAAATATAATTTAGTTTTTTTATCATCTGTTGCCACCTTTTTTCATACACTGCATTATTTTTTCAAAATAGAGATCAAATTTACATTCTTCCTCAATTTCCTTAAAACTGTTTTCTCCCATTATCTTTAATTTATCTGGCTCAGAAACACATTTTAGTATTACCTTTCTTAGATCCTCCTTCGAGTTATCCTTAAAACAATATCCATTGATCCCTTCTTTAATATAACAGGAAGTTCCGTTCGTGTCACTGCAAATTACAGGAACTGAAAACGCCATTGCCTCAAGTTGAGAGACAGACGCCGGTTCTCTAGTGCTTGGCAGTACAAAAAGATCTGCATTTGCATACAACTTTTCCATATCTTTGTGGGCAACATTTTCCAGTAAACTCACTTTTTCAGACAATTTGTGTTCTTCAATAAATTTTTCAAGCCTTTCCTTATATTCCCGTTCAAAATGATCAGCACACTCTCCTGCCACAGTCAGAGCCAAATTATACTGATTTACAAGATCAGCAAAGATTTCTAAAAGCATAAGAATATTTTTTCTCTCTTCGTATTTTCCTACACACAAAATGCTGATTCTTCCGTTTTGAAACCACTCTTTCTCGTCCGGGGGAAGCACAGGCTCTATCACAAAGGGCACAAATACCGCTCCCTCTTCTTTAACCTTTCCTTCCCTTTTTACCCCCATGACAGGCGTAATCCTCACAGAAGGAAGCAGCCTTTTGACGATTCTGTGAGGCAGATCATTTTTGATTTCATCCTCCCACAGAGGACTTTGATTATACAAAATCATGGGTATCCCAAGTCTTCTGCATGCAAAGCATGTAAAAATAGAGTAAACCGAGCGCTCCCTGATAATCATCACATCAGGATCAAACTTTTTAACAATCTTTCTGATTCTTCGCGGAGATGGAAACCCATACTTTAACCGCATATCACAGGCTTTACTGTTTTTTCGTTGAAAAACATGAACATAAATCCAATTTATCATGTTAAATAATACAGAGTAGCCCGCTATAACCGGTGTTATATAGTCATAATCTTCTATTTCTCCCCGATAATGACTGATAAAACAGACTTCATGTCCATGCTCAACAAGTCCTTTCATAATAGGTGCCTGATTTGTGTGATATCTGTGTGCAACATAAAGGAAACGCATATAAATTCCTCATCTTTCTATAATTCGGTCAACAGTTCAATCCACTGTTCCACAATGTTCTGCATGGAAAATCTATCACGAACTTTAGTTGCTTCCTTTCCAATTTGTATGGCAAAGTCTTCTGAACTGGCAATTTTCTCCATGGCAGCTGCAAGCGCACCAGATTGTGCAACAGGTACCAAGATACCATTCACTCCATTCTGAATGCACATTTTAGAACCACCAGAAGGACAGTCTGTTGAAATAACCGGCATTCCCATTGCCATTGCCTCCAGCAGAGAATTTGAAATCCCTTCATAATCTGAAGACAGAACATACATTCCCGCATCTTTTATTTCATTTAGGATATTCTCGTGAAATCCCTCAAAAATAACACTTTCTTTGATATTCAGCTTCTCTGCCAGTTCTCTCAAGTCCTGTTCAAGTTCTCCCTGACCGTACAAATGGAGCACATAGTCCGGATAATGATGCAGAAAGTCCCGGAATGCATAAAACAGGTTCACATGATTTTTCTGTTCTACCAGTCGTCCTGCTGCTACCACCGTATGCTTTCTCTTCCCAGTATAAACCTCCGGAAGATTTTCTGTAATGGGATTTGCAATAATAATACCCTTCTTCTGTATATCCTCAGGAAAATACATCATAGCATCTTTTGTCTGAAATACTACCTTATCCGAATGACGATATGCATACTCTCTAATCTTTCCATTTTCAAAAGATTTGGGATCATTACGTTCCGAAGATACAAGTTTTCTTTTAAGCCCCATTTTAGCCAAACAGGCAAAAAAAGCTGTAGTAGGTTCAAATGCTACCAGAATATCTCCCGGATTATTGCGAAACACTTTTCTCATACGGATAATCCGTATAATACGTTTCCACAAGCTTCCCCCCGATCTTTCACCAATCTGGATAACCTCAATCCTGTCATCCAGTTTATATGCCATATCTGAGCCTGATGTCATCAATATTTTAACACCAATCTTCCTGTTCACAAATTCATTGGCAAGAACAGAAATAACTCTCTCTGCACCACCACCAACCATACGGGGTATAATAAACATTATTTTCATTTCATTTTCTCCACTTATCTTTATTATATATCAGATACTGAATATCCAACATCTCATAATGAGAAGATCTGCTGTAAGTATGTACACCCAGAAGCTTATGACCCATACCTGTAAGATCTGAAGGGAGTATCTCTTTCACGACTTTGCCTGGCAAATACTCTTCTTTTTTGCAAAATTGTATAGAATAGCCATAAATTCCTGGTGTGCTTCTTTGGACAATCGCAAGCGGCACTTTGTCCTCTATGACCGGTCCCGCCATTCTTGATCTCAAAGTATACTTATCCGAAATCCTTCCCAAATCCCTGCATTTAATCTGTCCATCCGCTCTTTGAAGCTCATATGCATGATATCGGGTGTAAAAATCATCTTTTGGATCATACTCTGAAGCAAGAAACTGCATATTACCATCATTCTGGCTCCAGAGCACACTGTCAACCAGACTCCATCCTTTCATATATATCCCGGCTTCTTCCCACTGATATGGAAATTCCACACATCGATATAAATGAAGAGCCTGATCCATTTCTGTTTCTGGAATCATATATAATTCATTCTGCCACTCAAAGCACATGGGAAACGACATGTGAAAGGGTTCTTCTATCACCGCAACAGGCTCTCTCCAAAATCCCTCTGAAATATCTGCACACGCTATACATCCTCTCCCCGTTCTTCTGTCCACTCTTTCTAAAAAAACGACTTCTTTCCTGTCTTTTTCCCACAAAAGCGGATCTGCATACCAATACTTTTCTGAATGTGGTAAAACCTGAAAATTTTTTTCTTTCCTGAAATTGCTGTGGTACAATTCTCTCCCGGGTTCTCTTTCACAAAAAGCACAGGAAAAAATCGCCTCATACCCTACCATTTTCTGGAAGCCTAGTTTCAGACCGAGTCTTTTCATTTTTTTGATAATATTCATAAGCGCCTCCATCTATATCATATATCTTCTATTAATTTCACCAGCTTATCACTGTAAGAAGCAACCGTATCAAATTTCCTCTCACGGCAAGCCTTTGAATAATCAGAAATCTGCTTTGAATCCTTCCATAACTCTTCCACTATTTTCTTTAATTCTTTCTCATCTCCAACAGAGAAAAGTCTTCCTGTCCTATCCTCCTCAATCAATTCCGGGATTCCCCCGATACGACTTGCTACAACCGGTGTACCACAGGCTATAGATTCCATTACTGAAAATGGACAATTCTCGTAGCATTCAGACGGAATAATGCTGAATTTAGCTCCTCTGATCAAATGCGACAGTGCTTGTCCCTTTTGAAATCCTACATTTTGTATATTTCTTATTTGATTAACCTGTTCCTCCAAAGGCCCTGTTCCGGCAAAAACAAAAGTTATATCTGGCAGTTGGTTACACACTTTGAGAAGTGTATGAATTCCTTTTTCCTCTGAAAATCTTCCAAAATAAATAACATAGTTTCCTGAGTCAAAGTCTGCCGCTTCTGTCTTCATATCAGACGGGATAAAATTATGTAGAACTCTTGTTTTTCCCAAAAGTTCTCTTCTTGTTTTCAATTGTTCTTCCATAAAATTTGAAGGGCATATCACACAATCAATATATTTGTATGTTTTCAATCTTTGATAAAGCTCCGCTTCAAAATATGCGCACAGACTTTTTAATTTTGATCCATGGACGCAGGAATGTCTGACACATTCAAAAAAACCATTCTTAAGGCATCTTCTACACAATTCCCCTGTATCCGGAATCCGCATCAGATGATTGGGACATACGAGCTGTGTATCATGAGCTGTGTATATAATCTTAACTCTTTTTCCTGTACTTTTTTCGTACTCTTTTATTTCATAAATAATGGCAGGGGTCAGCTGAAAATTAAAATTATTCAGATGTACCACATCAGGATCAAAATCCTCCATAACAAGTCGTATCTTTTTTCTCGCCGTTTGGGAATAAATAATTTGGAAAGGATAAAATATTTTGGTAAACTTCCCGGTATGAAAATCCATGTTTGATGTATAAGCATTAATCCTGTTTCCTACCACACGATCCGAATGCTCCATTCCAAAATACTGCACTTCATGTCCATTCTTCTCCAGCTGCTTACCTAATGTAAATACATAAGTTTCGGAACCACCGTTTTCGAAGAGAAATTTGTTTACCATTAACACCTTCATATTATTTACCCTCTCCTGCATTTCCAAAATAAGCCTGAACAGTCCGATCCACCACGTCCTCCCAGTTATATTTTCCACAAATAAATGCACTGCTTTTCTCTTTATAGTTCCTCACTACCGATTCATTTTCAAGCAGATACTGAAGTTTCTCCTTTAAATCTGCAACGTCCCCTTTTTGAAAGCTCATTGCCTTATCTTCCACCACTTCTATATTCTCAGGTATGTTACTGACAAGGCAACAGTTTCCATAGCTCATAGCCTCCAGAAGTGTCATTGCCATGCCTTCTATATCACTTGGCTGCACGAAAACATAGGCATTGGAATATAACTCCTCCAATATTCTTCCCTGTACAAATCCTGTCATAATAATGTTATTATTTTCTTTTACAGACTGGTATATTCTTTCCATATATTCAGATGCGTGACTATCCCCACCGGCTATAACAAGTTTTTTTTCTGTTTTTAATTCTCTATAAGCTTCAATTAAATAATGTGCCCCTTTCTCAGGTACAAGTCTTGCCAAAAACAGAATATAGTCGTTTTTCCTGAGGCCAAAACATTTCAAGATCTCCCGGTTCTCTTTAAGGCAGGGTTTATCTATACCATTTGGTATAAATATAGTTTCTCTGTTATATTGATCCTTAAAATACTCCTGTACATTACGAGATAATACAATAATTGCATCTGCTTTCTTGGCAGCCTGCTTTTCACCATACTTTAAAACCCTTGATGCAAAATTTCCCCATTTTGCTCTCTGCCAATCAAGTCCATGTATGGTTGCAACTACATGCTTTCCAAAAAACTTTGGTATTCCCAGCATCACGCAAGATCCCTCTGCATGATAATGAATAATTCCATATTGCCCAAATAAAACCCTTATAGTTGCAAGTAGTGCATATACTATGGCATTTAAACTACTGCTTTTAAATGTAGGAATTGTGATCAGGCGTATCCCATTATAAATTTTTCCTCTTTTTTCATCAAATTCTTTTCCTGATACATGGTAGCCGGAACGATTATATGCATCTACATGATATCCTCTTTCCGTCAGTCTTGTTGAAATTTCATCAACTACAATCTCTACTCCACCTTCCCTGGACGGAATCCGTTTATGCCCGATCATGGCAATTTTTTTATCTTTATTCTCTCTTCTATATTCATGGTTTTCTTTTGCCACCTTGAACAAAAAAGATATATTGGTAGAAAAATAACGTGAAAACAGCCTTTGTGGATCCTGCATTAACCGATACAACCATTCCAGGCATAACTCTTGCATCCATGCCGGTGCTCTTCTTACCGTGCCAGCGCAAAAATCAAAAGCAGCACCAACGCCAATCATCACTCCCCTTACTTGAAATCGATGCCTGTACATCCATTCTTCCTGCTTTGGTGCACCTAAAGCTACCCATATAAAATCCGGGTTCGAATCGTTAATTTCACGAATGATCCTTTCTTCCTCCGCTTGTGTGAGTGCACGGTACGGGGGGGAATACATACCAGCTATATTTAACCATGGATAATTTCTGTTTAATTCTTCCCGAAGTTTTTTTAACGTTTCCTGCGAACTGCCATAGAAATAATGCCTATACCCCTTTTCTTTTGATATTTTAAACATTTCTGGCATCAGATCCGGTCCCGGAACTCTATCAGCATCATAAAATCCTCGTGCCTTGCACACAATGGATAATGGTTTTCCATCCGGCAATGCCATAGCACAGCTATTTTGAACTTTATTGTAATCCTTATTTCTGAAAGACATCATCGTAGTATGAACATTGGAAACACATATATAATCTCCTCGCAGCTCCTCCAGGTGATCTGTAAGATAATCTACTGTCTTCTTCATATTGGTAACATTAATGTTTGTATTTAGTATTTTGCAATATCGAAGATCATTCTTCATGCTTTAGCACTCCATTCCCAAAAGTGACTTTTAAATAAACTAATATAGCACCTATTACAAAGGTCAGCACTCCACCCCAAATTCCACCAGACACTGTATTTCTGAACCGCTCCACTGTGGCAATATTCCCTTTAAATGCAACCATCTCTGTTTGAGGCGACTCAAACCCCAAAATCTTATCTCCCTTTTCCTGAATATCCTCTTTTGATCTCAGATAATAAGATTCCTCAAGGTCATCTGTATACTCAAATGCCTTTCTGGGCAAAAGGTATCTTACAGGATCTTCTGCAGTCCTGTATAAAAGAGCCCCCACTGCCAATGACCCCAAAATGGATACCATCAATAATTTAACACGATATTTACATATTGTTTTCCATATCTTTAGCAACATACCAAATATATCTGGCAAAATAATGTTAATCTCTCCGTCAAATTTCCAGCCAATCCTTTTATGATCACTCTCATTATCTTCAGAGAAAAGCTGAGTACCAATAAATAAAAGAGAAACATTCTTAAAAGACGTATTAAATAGAAACGGTTCTGTCAATCCCGCTATCAGACAGGATAATATCAGACATAAAGCCATTCCATCCTGTTCTTTAGTTTTCCTGTATATAATTCCTAAATATGCGATTACCATAAAAAACACAAACAACAGGCCGTAAGTAATCAATGCAAATACATAAGAATTATCCATTGTTCTGACTGCCGTTACGGCCTTTGTAGTGTCATTTCCAAATAGCCTTATCGGCAAATTCTCAAGAAACCATTTCGAAAGCTCCAATCTGGTATTCAATATTTTGTTTACTACAATAAAAGCTTTCCCTTTTAGCAGAACAGGAGCACCATAGGACAAAAAAAGGCAAAGGGGCAGACACAACTGAATCAGCATCTGTTCCACAACACAAAACTTTTTTCTTATATTCCAATATAGCACGAGAATAAGTAAAGCCGTTGTAACTAAAAATCCTGTTGTGCTAAGAGAATACATAAATACAAACAAATTTCCTGCTTCAAACAATATCAGATAGTAATACCTGAATTTTTTTCGCAATATATATACCAAAAAGCAGACCAGCACTAAATAAGAAATGTGTAATACATTAGGATGTGCATATCCCAGACTCCATCTGATAATACGCCCCATTCCCAGTCTGGCATGAACCTTAAAAGGACTCCTTATAATATGTGCAGAAGTCATAAAAAACAATCCCACAAAGGACAAAGTCCATGTGATTGCCCCCGCTTTGAACACTTTATCCAAATTCATATTTTTAAGTGCACAGAGCAACAGAATAACAAGAAATGCTCCCTTCTCATGAGAAGTATAATAAATAATAACCCCCAAAATAAGCAATCCTATATGCACTGCCAGTTCCCATACGCGATATCTGGTCAGGAGTAGCTTCCCTCCAAATGCTATAAGGGCAACTCCCAGCAAAGCCTTAAATAAAACCTGCCCATCATACAGTCCAATTCCCTTTGCAAACAATAGAGAACAAAAAAATACATAAAAACAAAGTTCTGAGATCTTCATCCTATATTTTTTCATTAATCCTGTTATTTCCCAAACCCTTCCATTTTCTTTCATCAATAATATCAGTCCAGTACATTCCGAGCAAAAATAAAACATAGTTCCTTGCAATGTATATAGATACAGTATGTGCTTCCATGACTGCATATACAGAAAGTGACACTATCATGATACATGCTCTGTAATCTTCCTTCTTGACGCAATACCACATGAGCACCAAGAGCGAAATTATAAAGACACATGCAGGAATAATCCCGTACCAATAAAACAATCGAATCCATCCCATATCAAAATAGTAATTATTAGCCGGTTCTGAAAACAGCTTCCAGGTTCGAATCGTACCTTCCCACCTTACACTACTTGTCAGACTTCGAACTCTTCCTGTCAGTATACTGTCAAGCTTTTTAAAAAAAGCCGCCTTTGAAGAAGTATCAATTTCCCAGTCATACTCATATACATAATGAGCTGTCCATGAAATAAATATGGAAAAAACAATACTGCCTGTTACAAGTAACTTTCCCACCACATTACATATTATTTTAATTATTTTTCTTTGTATAAACTGATACATTTCTGTATAAAAGATTGCAAATACTGCCACTAAAAAACTGGTCTTGGAATCCGTCAGGAAAAAGAACCCTGTGTTAACTGCCAAAGCAGCCGCGTAACCATACCATTTCCATTTCTCTCCGTACAGATATAATGCCAGAACCGTAAGTGCAAAGACCATACACTGAAGGGCATTTGGATGTCCCATTCCAAGTGTATATCTGGTCTCCACACTGCCCCTTCCATAGTCCTGGGTCAGTGCCAAGCCTCCTCCGACTCCAAAGAATGATAGGAACATGATAAGAAGACATCCTGTCAAGGTCATATAAAATACAAGCTTCATGCATTTCTGCATATCCACATTCTTGCATGCAGCGAGAAACATTACAATCCTGACAATATCATTCCTGCCCGTCACAAAATAGGATATTGCTCCCAATGCAAGAAAAGCTGCTATCACAGCATATTCCTTCTTATCATACCTGGTCAGACAGGTTTTGATCAGAAACAGCAGAAATGTCAGCTGAAACAGCCTGCCCTCTACCGGATTGATCAAGGCGCTCTTATCAATGATAACCATCAGTACCTCTATGATCACTCCGAGATAAAAGCTGCCATATGCAATTTTTTCAATCTGTTTTCGATCTGTTTTCATCAACGATTTCCCTTAATTCTGTTTACTGCAATGTTCCATCCGGGCTGATAAACGTCCATGCCGGCCACAGCTGTTCCATCTCTTCCTTCACAAAAACCTGTGAGTTCTTATGGATCGTCGGCCGGATCATCATTTTATCCTCGTGTCCGTTCAGTCTGGCTCCCCAAAAGCTGAAGGTTGAATTGGCGCAGATATTATGTCGGCACTGGCTCATCAGATACATATCATAAAAGCTGTCTTTTCCATGATTGATATCGACAATAGTATATTTCTCCCCCTGATAATGCTCTGTCACATAAGGAATATCATCAGAGAAAATATAGAAATGCGCCTCCGGGTATTTCTCTACCACCGTCCAGATCGCTGTTTCATAATATTTTTCGGTACAGATATTGCCAAATATCGATGCATTTTCCGGCTTCAGATAATCTCCCCTCCGAATATGCACACTGACAGATTCCTGAGCATTCATTTCCCTTGCCAGCTCTGCATTTCGTGGATCCCGGCTTTGAGGGAACTGGATCTTTTCCCTGAGCTCATACAAAATATCACTGTAATATTTTTCACACGCAAAATATCCGGAGAGATACATATCTTCAAAATCAAAAATCTCCGGATGATACATCTTCGTTTCATGGAACCACTTCACAGTAAAGGGAAACAGCTTTCTTCGTACTTTTCCCGTGATCCCATCACTACCGATCAGTGCTGTTTTTTCTTCTTCTGTGCAGACTTCAAAAACAAGACGGTCAAAATACCGCAGCTCCAAAACCCTTTTTGTCACAACAGGTACATTTTCCATTCCACTGGTATGTCCTGTTTCCTTCATCTGTACCTGATCAAACCAGGAAATGTCAAGCCTCACTTCCTTTCCAAGTCTCACCAGTTTTCGATACAGCGCATATTGCTGGAGCTGGTTTCCCAGTCCGCCTGCTACCTGAATAATAATCATACTTTTATTCCTTTTCCTCTGTCATGGTGAACAGAGATAACGCCGGTGCCAGCGACCATGGATAGGCACCGTACACCTGCGGATACATGGAAAAGCCCTGACATTCTGCCAGACATCCATAGATCCTGCCCTCCTTTACTGAGTTCCAGAGAGCTTCTCTTCCCCGGACCATACGGGATTTATGTATACCGATAAGGACATTGGTCTGCAGGGATCTTGCAATGGCATACAGGATCATAGCCGTAGCCGAAGTATCTACCGGTCCCTCCTTGGCTCCAAGCTGCCAGCTGTAAAGTCCTCCCTCCAGCTGATAGGCCTCTACCTTGTCAACAAGACGGCGGTATGCCTGTTTAATCAGCTCATAGCTTGGTCTGTCGGTTTCCATATAAGCAAGGCTGTCAGCCATACCGATCATCAGCCAGCCTACAGCCCGTCCCCAGCCTATGATACCATATTTCACGCCGCTTTCATATTCAAATCCGTGATAGGGAAGGCCTGTCTTCTCATCCATTCCCATCTGGATAAAGTTCATCATCTGGGTAACTGCCAGGTTGACAGCATTCATATCATCATAGACTGCCCCGTATTTGCAGAGAAACGGACAGACCATTCCAATACCATCAGCAAAAATGTATCCATTTTTCTGTTCCGGTCTGTAGGGCAGATTTCCGCCGTCATCTGTTTCATGGTGAAAAAGATACTCTGCTATCTTGTCTGCTGCCTCTTTATACTTTTCTTCGCCTGTGATCTGATGAAGATCGATCAGTGCCATGCCGCTGACAGCATCATCCAGATAATACATTCTACACTTTCCGGCAATCCATCTGTCATAATATTTCTTCAGGACGTCCAGGATCACTCTGGCTTCCTCGGAATTCTTATGATCCTGATAATAATCTGCAAGTGCTTTGGCAAGAAGTCCGTTTGGCCAGTTAAATTTGTCCGCCGGGGGAACCTTCCTTCCACAGATCTGCTTCAGAATTCGCTTCACGTAATAACTACCGGAATATCCCGGATAGCGTAATAACTCTTTTTCTGCCTCTTTTACCATCTCAAGCATTGCAAATCACTCCTTTCCATATCGTTCTTCCCATTCTGTTCTCGGCATGGCGATCACGCTGTTCTTCTGGTAAAACCTTGCCGTTGTGGAACTTGTATATGACTCCGGATCATCCGTAATCGGCATCTGCATCAGTGGTCCCTGATCATCGTTAATAAATGGCAGTACTACATCCTTTTCGTCTGTTTCCAGCAGACTGGTCTGCAGATCCATCTGCCATTTATAATCTGCAGCCTGTCCGCTCGTAATATATTCCATACATTTCCAGCTCGTACTATCCTTTATATTTCCTCTGCATAACACACCGATAAATAAACATACCATAAACCCTGGGATTACCAACGTCCTATGTAGGAATCCCGATGAAAGGTTTCGAGAATATACCAGATAATCCGCAAGAAACTCTGCCAGAACAAAAAGCACTGCCACGCTCATCAGAAGAAAACACTGATAGTTCATATTGTAAACACCACTGGAAAATTCCACGCCTGCATAAACAGTAGGCGCCTGCATTGCACAGTACAAACACCATGCTCCTGCTATAATCCCTGCGGCAAACCATTTTTTCTTTTTTCTGTCTATATTGCTTTCTTTCTGTTCTGTACCGGTTTTACGCTTTACAGCACCTTCCAGTAAAATCAGAAACAAAAGTACCAACCCCGCTATCACCAGTGGTTTATTCGCTGCGTAGCTTTCTATATCCGTGGCGCCCTGTCTGAAAGAAACAAGTATCGTATTAATTGCACGTCCTACTGAAAATCCAAAATCTTCTCCACCCCTGACCTTGTTACCAGGAGCCTTCATGCTGATAATTAATCCGATCATTTCTGTAACAACCGGAACAATTAACAGAAATACTTTTTTATTCCGTCTGGTAATCCAAACTGCAATTCCACTGTAAATACTGATCACGAGAGCAAACAATGCCGCCTGATAATTGGCTCCACCAAGTAATGTCATAATGATCAGGACTGCAATAAAGTATTTCGTTTTGAAGCTATCTCCGTACCGAAGCAGAAAATAAAATAATAACTGGCACATGGCAAACGGAATCAGGTAATGTGCACATCCATTAAACCAGAATATGGAAGATTTTGTACTTGGTATATACTGAATACTGATCAGCAGAAATAATACTGTGACCAGCCAGAAACTTTCTTTATCAAATCCACACTTTCTGACCAGGACTTCTCTGAATAACAATATGGTACTTCCTGTCCATAAGAAGATCATTATGAAGGCTACAATCACATACGCCCTGTCACTAAATACTTCTGGCTGCAAAGTAAAAAGGAAAATGCTGAACCATGTTCCCTGCCATCCATAATAAAACTGCCGGATGGTTCTTCCAATTGCCTTTGCCACTGCAAGCAGAGAATGTGTACTCATCCAGGCAATCCGCGTGTAGGTTCCATACCCAAGATCATCTCCGGAAGCCCGGTTCACAAATGACAGATAGCAGACCGGAAGCAGGGAAACAAGAAATATAATCCCCATAAAAACTGCTATTTTATTAATAGAAAGAAAACGACAAAGCTTATCGTACTTTTCTCTCATCTATCTTTCTCCTTACAATCGTAACCAGATACTGAAATTCTCCCGCTTTCCTGAATACCATCAGGAAAATACCATTAAACCCCACACAGATGATCACAAACATCACAAGAAATGTCAGTATCGTAATTTTCTTCATTATAATCCCTGAAATGCCATAAAAAATCCCATATTGGACCACCAACAATAAACAATACTTCACCGAATCCCTGAAATATTCTCCGGCCTTCCGATCCAGTATCACATGGTAAATAATAATCGGCTTGGTCACATTGGCGATCAGCCCCGACACGATCGTTCCGATATATACCCCGACAAGGCCGATCCTTACGACCAGTACAATGGAAATGACCAGATTCACTACGCCCTGGATCAGTGCCAGATATTTATCCTGTTCAAAAACACCTGCTGCCGTCTTGAAGTTCGACAGCACGATCCTTTCTCCTTTAAAATAAAAATCGATCAGGATACAGCCAATGACTGAAAACGCCAGTGTTCTCTCTGCACCTACCCAGAGTGTGATAAATGGTGTCAGAAGAATGGCAAATCCAACAGCTGCAAAGCCATAGATCCAGCTCGCTGCAAACCGGTATACCTTAAAGAGCTCATACTGTCTGTCCTTTGACTCTGTGGCGATCAGGTTGCCAAAGCTTGACAGCACAGAATTAAAGACAATATTCACCACATTCGCCGCTGAATTCATGATCATATTGTAGTTGTCCACGAAGCCATTGACGGTAACATTGATAAAGCTGGAAATGATCATGCTGTCGGTCTGGAGCCTCGCTACATCTCCTACCTTATGAAGCACCAGTGCCTTAGTCTTCGTGACTACCTCGCCAGTTTCTTCCTTTGTCAGCTTCTCCACCCTTTTATCCTTCAGATAGGGATACAGGCGGTTCAGATAGTGGCTCACATATATTTTCTGCAGCAGCTCCACTGCTGCCGCCGTCAGAAGATAAGCATAGAAGTTGCCAGTTGCCAGGATCACTATGATCTGCAGGCTGACTGTGATCATCTTGGTAATCGTGATGATATTGGTCTGGATATAATTCTTCTGCTCAGCATTAACCAGACTGTATTTATAAGCAACAAAATACGTGCTGACCGTATTAAACAGAAAAATAAAATAATACAGTGTCAGATCCCTGACTGTCACACCATCCGGCTGTTTCACCAGATAGGGCAGAAATGGTGAAATGGCAAGTCCGATTCCCGCTACGACCAAACCTATAATCCGGTAGGATTTTTTATACAGCAGCATATAGGACTTGATCTTCTCGTAGTCCTTATTGGCTACCGGCTTATACAGACTGTAATTCAGCGCTGTCCCGATACCGAGCTCTGCCATGGAAAGCACAGACAGAATACTGGTGTAAAGGGAATTGACACCAACAAGGGTATCCCCAAGGTGTGCGATAAACACGCTCCGCAGGACAAAGCCGAGAAGCTGCGTCACCAGATTACCGATCTGTCCAAATACTATATTCTTTGTTGCTGACTGCACTCTTCCCATAAATGATCTACTTCTTTCCCTGTCTGCATAGCTGCTTCTTTATATGCAGGCATTTTGGCTGCAAGCTGGCTGCGGATAGCTTCTTCCTTCGCCGCAAGCCATTTGAATGCCTCCGTCAGATCTTCTTCCTTCCGAAGAAGCTGTACAGGAAGCACATAATTTTTTTCTGTTCCTAACAGATCTCTGGCTATTCCTCTGGCTTTCACAGAATAGCCAACCACCAGTGTCGGAACCAGACTGGAATATGCCGCAATGGTAGCATGGGTTCTCGCCCCGATAAACATCCGGCATCTGGCAATATAGCCTTTCAGCTCCTCACAGGTTCCATCTGGAAGCTCCAGTATCCTCCCTGTATCCTTAAACTGTTCATACAGTGCATGAATAGGCTTTCTGTCATCATTTCTGTCCCAGACAACATGCGGGATCAGAGCGATCTGAAAGCCTGTATTTTCTATGATATATTGGATCAGCTCCTGGTAGTTTTTCATGGTGATCCCGGCTGACTCTTCATTATCCTGGATCATGGGGCTGATATTGATTCCGACCGTATTCCCCTCCTGGAAGCCTGATGGCAGGGGCAGCTCCTTCTTTTGAAGGGTAAAGGCGGGATCCGGGAAGCAGTATACCTTAGGTACATTATATCTTGCCCGGTCACAGCTCCGCAATCCCTTCAGCCCTGCCTGCTGCTGCGCCACCATACGCTGCAATGCCTCAAAGGTAATGCTCTCCCTGGCAATGATCGTGTGATACTTCATCAGATCCGCTACGATTTCCGGTTTCTTAATGAGCTCCGGTTCTATGGAACAGCCAAGCAATACTGTTCTTGTCCCTTTTCTTACAAAGGCCTGATTGGCAAGGCGCAGATCCTTCCGCATGTTATCATAGCAGTAATTGTCCCCGCCAATCGATATGGCAAGGGGAATATCCTCCCGGAAGGTCTTTCCATAGCGGTAACGGATAAAGCTCTCCTCATCTCCTGTCACCTTCCGGTACAGATAATAACAGACATGTGCCAGCTTATGATCTGCAAAGCTCTTCTCTCCCCGGATATCACACAGCTCCTTCAGTGAATATCTTTTATCCTCTCCGCCGTAATAGCTGAGAAGTACAGGTTTTTCCTTGATCATATGGCAGGTGCTGTTCACAATGGCCTCGCAGCCATGATTGCCGCTTCCTGCATGCATATACATAACCAGTCTTTTTTCTTTCATGAATTCAGTCCTTATATTTTCTGAAATGATAACCATACAGGTATAGCCCCGGCGCTGCTGCAAACAGCTTCGCTTTCAACCGGTATCCACCGGAAAGCAGTTCATATGCACCTGAAACCTGCAGCTCCTGCTTCAATTTGTCTCTGCATATCTGAATATACTGTGCATTCTTCCTTCTGTCCGCTGCAGGCAGCATGGCGAGCTTTCCTACAGTCAACATAATTCCCATGATCAGGATGGAGGTCACCTTCGCTTCCAGAGCGCTATCTATGGCAAGGATCCTGTCTCTTGCCAGCTCCCAGCAGGTGATCTGATCCATATAAGATGGTGTAAAGGGTCTGTTCATAGCCCCCTTGGCATTCTGGTAATATCCATATCCAGGATAGTCAATCTCCGATACCTTTCTCGCATATCCAAGAAGCTCTGTCAGGAAAAGCATGTCCTCCCCGATTGAAAGGCCTCTCTGAAATCGGAGCTTTCCGATCAGTGACCTGCGGTACAGCTTACTCCAGCATCTGCTGTTCCCCTGCAGCAGCTCCTCTCTCAGATACTGTGCTCCTGTATAGGTGACCGGCTCTCCGATCCGGAACCGTTCTGTCAGAAATGCTTCCCATTCCTCTTCCTCTGACCAGGCATGGAAGCTGCAGCCTGCCATATCACTGCCTGTCTTCCGGAGTACATCGGCAAGGACTTCCAAAGTCCTCGGACGCAGTCTGTCATCAGCATCCACAAAGGTGATCAGTGCCCCCTTTGCCAGATCAAGACCGGCATTGCGTGCTGCAGAAACACCTTCATCCTCCGTGGTTATAATGCGGATATTTTCATAGTTTTCTTTCAATTCCACGCATACTTTGCCAGTACTATCCGTGGATCCGTCATTGATGATGATGATTTCCAGCTTCTGATACGTCTGGTTTTCGATACTCTCGATGCAGCTTCTCAGATAGCTTTCGCCGTTATAGACCGGAACGATCACACTGATCAGCAGTAAATTGTCTTTTGGTTCTGCCAGCATGTCCCGGCCTCCTTTCTCATCTCAGGAACGGTAATACCAGATCATCGCAAGGCGGAGCAGTCTTACCGTCACTTCACCAGGATGCTTCATTACCAGATAGAGCAATTTGTTCGCCGGCTGGTTTACCGTAATTTCTGTTTTCTTTACCAGATCTCTGATCTCTTCTGACCTGCAGAGCTTAAGGATATTCCTGCGGTAACCGGACGGATTGCCTCTGGCTTCGTTCTTGAGTACCAGGAAATACCAAAGTATTGACTCCTGATCCAGATGTTTTTTCTGTTCTTCCAGCTTATCCCCGGTAAATTTATCTTTCAGTATCCGATCCGTTGTCTGTATCAGCTTTCGGATATTTTCTGTCAGCTTTTCATTATATTTATGCACCATGGATTCTTTTACATAAAGATAATGGTAATAAGCCTTATGATCCATAGCTACAATTCTCTGACAGTCAAGCAGCACCGGCAGCATAATTGTTGTATCTTCCCCAACAATGATTGCCGGATCAGTATAATTTCCATTTTCTGCGATCAGTCTTTTTGAAATCAGCTTCATACAGCGTGAAATCGTAATATACCGTTCTTCCTGTCCAAGCAGGCAGGGAAATATCTTTTCCTCTATCTCTTTCCTGCCATATTCACCTGGTGCCAGCTTCTGCCATACATACTCCTGACTCCCGCCGTCCCTTTCAATGATGTAATCACTGATCACCATCTCCCGGTCATTTCCGGTCAGATAAGCACTCATTTCAGAAAGCATCTCCGGATCGATCCAGTCATCACTGTCCAGAAAGCTGACATACTCTCCTCTGCATTCCTTCACGCCTGCCTTCCATGCCGAAACCAGACCGCCATTTTCCTTATGAACCACCCGGATTCTTTCATCTTTCTCCGCGTAAGCATCGCAATGCGCTCCACTGCTGTCTGTAGAGCCATCATCTACAAGTATGATCTCCAGATTTCCATAGGTCTGTGCTCTTACAGAATCTACACATTTCTTCAGATATTGTTCTGCATTGTATACTGGTATGATCATGCTGATCTTATATGCTTCCATATATCTTCAACAGTTCCTCCATATTTTTTTCTATGGAAAATTCTTTTTCTGCTTTTTCTCTTGCGCTGTTTCCAAGCTTTTCACATAAATGCTTATCCGCAAGGAGTCTGTCAAGTGCTGCATACAGGCTTTTTTCATCCCTTGGTTCAAACAAAAGTCCTGTTTCTTCCTGCTGTATCATCTGTGGAATTCCACCGGTATCTGACGCTGCTATTGCACAATAATTTGCCATTGCTTCCAGAATTGCAATTGACTGACCCTCAAAATAAGAGGGCAGGACAAAAATATCACTTTCCTGCAGATATTTCTGTTTCTCTTTTCCACTGATCCATCCCAGGTACTTTATAAAATCGCTGTTTTTTTCTATCTGTTCCTTCAGTTTTTCATCCTCAAAAATACCACCCAGATAAAGCTTTGCCCCAGGGTATTTCTGCTGCAGTTTTTCCGCGGCAGCCAGTAATTCCAAGACACCCTTTTCCTTACAGATCCTGCCAAGAAAAAGCAGCTTGTGCTGACCATACTGCTTCTGATATACTGGCGGCATTTCTATGCAGTCAGGAAAAACAATGATTTTATTTTCATCAATCAATGTGCCAAAAAATTTCTTCCATGACGGAGCCAGCACCAGCATAATGTCTCCCATGGAAAGGATCTCTTTTACTCTTTTCTTTCCTTTTTCGGAAAGCTGTCCATAATATCCCTCAAAATCCCCGCCATGCTGGTGAATCACTATCTTTTTCCCGGCTCTTTTCGCTGCCTTGATAAAAAAACTTTTTCTCACATAGCTTGCATCTGATGCCATATTCACATGGACAATATCATACCCGGAAAGCTGCACCAGAAACTGCATGTATGCTTTCATGGCTCTCCAGAGTTTTCTTACTTTGGAGCCTTCGATCATGGTTCCAATATATTTCAGTTCTATTTTCTGATCAAGACCTGCGGCATAATAATTATTTACCACTCCGGAGATTCCTCCGTGAACACTTCGATCAGGTCCTACCATTAATACTCTATATTTTCCCATTTATTTTCCTGCTGCAATCCTCTTCAGCTTCCTGATTCCTCTTCTTACAAGCCTTTTCCCCTTCATGGTCACTCTGGTAAAGAATATCTTCGCCCTGCTGACCGGCGGCATGATCAGATACTCATATTCTGCCCGGTGCTGCAGCAGATACTCCGGGTAGCTGTCATCTATTTCCACTCTTTCAAATCTGGCTTCCCGCCCAAACATATCTTCTCCAAGGAGAAGTCTGTCTGCTGCTTCTGCCAGCAGCACAGAATCGTTATATTCCTGATGAGCCGCTGCCACAACCTTTGTGCCGATTCTCCTCGCCACATCCTTTTCTCCGCTGCTGCCCATATATCCAAAATGCCAGCCGCCATCAGCTACTCTTACTGCATTTGGTGCTGTCACACTGGCTTCCCTGAGCTGGATGATCCCATCCTCCGGTATGCTCCTTTTAGAAAATACCTTGGTTCCCAGCCAGAGCTTTCTTTTTACTCCCGGAAATTCCCCGGTAATGGACAGGAGTTTTCCCGACACTTCTTCCATATTCAGGAAACAGTAAAACATCCTCTGAGCAAAATGATATACCTTGTCAGGATCAAAGGTTTCAATGACCTTCTGCAGTGTTTTGGGATTTGGGATCTCATCCACATCACTTAAGATGATCACATCCTCATCTGCTGCATCTGCAAGTCCCTTTACCAGTGCGTTTTTCTGAAACTTGTCCCTTAAGTGGGTCGTTGTATCCACCGGTGAATTATCTACTACAATATAGGTGATCTTGGGTAAAAATTCTTTAAACAACTCCTTATTCTTCTCAAAGCACAGCTCCTTGGGTTCACCGGAAAAGGTCACCGTAGCCTCTTCGATGACAAACCGGTCTACGATCGGATCCATGATGTGAAGCCGCATCTTCAATATATCAATTTCATTAAAAAACGGGATACAATCGTATACCATTCTGTTTCCTCTTTCTTCCTATCTTCTGATCCTTCTCCAGAACAGCAGTGGTCTCACTACATCTTTAAATGCTTTCCACCGCTTCGTCCATGGATTCTCAAACCTGGGGTACTGCTCATTTCTTCCCCACCATTTATGAAAAACAAAAGGCTTCTCCACATCTGCCACTTCCGGAACAGGATGCTCATGTCCAAAATATTTCGCCACCTCGACCGGTGCGATCTTCATGCCCGCCGCTTCGATCCTGTGCTTGTTCATACAGCAGAGGAAGATATCTTCGTTATAAAATCCGTCCTCATCCTTTTCCCAGATAAGATCCGCTTTCCTTGGGAACTCGAGAAGGCGTTTGCTGCGAAGTGACACGCTGTTTCCTACCCGGCACAGATTTCCGTAAATATCATGATAGCAATGCTGTGTTCCCGGCTTTGGAATGGGCCATGGAGATCCAATATAATCATACTGAAGGAATTCCTCCCGCCACATCTCCGGATGTACCACAAACCCGTCATAATGAACCAGAAGCACATAATCTGTATTAATATAATCTCCAAGCTCGTAAACCATCTTATAATTAAAACAGTCAATATCCGTCAGCTTGGAAGTATGCTTGTAGGTAATTCCCTTTGGCAGAGAAAAAGGCTTTCTGTGGGTGATCAGTACGACTTCCCCGAATTCGATTCCCTGCATACTGTAGGTGAGTGCCCTGATCGTTTCATAAAGCTTCACACTGGTCATGGCAGCCAGTGTGACATTGGGAAGCTTTAATTTATTATGCATCTGCTGTTCCATTTTGTCTCTTCATTCTCCTGATCACCGCCCGTTCTATCTTTTTCAGATAAAACCATCCATACAGTGCCTTACGTCTGATATTCTGGCAAAATCTTCTTGTCTTGCCCGGCTTCTGATTGATCCTTCTGTACTTCGGTGAATGCTTCTTGTATTCTTCCAGCTCTTTTCGGCATTCCTCTGCTGTAAACATATTACCTTTTCTGTCCATATAATGGAACAGGCTGTAAATATTCTGTTCGGATGCCCAATAGCCATCTGACACGTTATGTCTTGCCCAGTATTTGGGTGCAATGGCAAATTTCAGTATTTCACTGGTGTGTGCCGGCAGGCAGGCAAAGGAGGAATTGGATAAAAGCAGATAGTGTGCATTTTTAAGCGTCACATAATCCTTGCCGATATCAAAGTGATGTGCTTCAATCCCCGGCAGCATTTTCCGGGCTGATTCCACATCATCCGTGATGATCATGAACTCCATATCCGGTCGGAGCTTTTTCATTTCCTTCATGCCATGGATCCAGTATTTCTTATCAATAAACAATTCTGGGCTTCCCGTATACTCGCCGCCCCGCATATTGATGATGCACAGATTGTCCCGGCTGTATTCATAGGAATCATACTCCGGCTTTACATGCAGCCACTGCTTCACCTGATCCAGATGGTCGATAAAATAAGATTCATCCTGCATATTCCCATAAATCAGAGTATTGTCACTGACATGCTTTAAATTCTGATCTGCCCCAGCAATATAGCAACCATGCTCCATATCATGTCTGGAATTTCCGATATAAAGTCTTTCTTCTTTATCATTGTAGATCTGAAAACGGCTCTTTTCTTCTTCCGTGATCCTTTTTCCAAGATCCATGTCCATGAAATACATGCCACGGTTGCTGTGGATATTGACAGCAAAGCGTTCCTGCCCTGCCGTTCCAAATTCATAGCCGTTTTCTTCTGCCACTACTCTTGCAGTCACATAACAGAACAACTGGTTCCCCAGGCCCTGTCCATTGATAAATTCTGTTCCTACCATTCTGTCCCGTTCCTTTACAGCGTAGTCTCCACCAGCTTCATATTTTCTACCTTATAGATCATATCGCACTTCTCAATGGTATTTAGCCGGTGTGCAATGATGATCATGGTCTTGCGTCCATGGAAGCTGTTGACCGCCTCCATGACTGCTGCCTCTGTATCATTATCAAGTGCAGAGGTTGCCTCATCAAATACAAGGATCTCCGGATCATTATATAAGGCTCTGGCAATACCGATCCTCTGCCTCTGTCCTCCGGAAAGCCTGACTCCCCGGTCACCGATTGTCGTATCCAGTCCCTCCGGCAGCTCCTCTACGAATTCTTTCAGCTGTGCCTCCTCCAGCACTTCCCAGATCCTCTTCTCGTCAATCTTGTCTGCATCAATACCAAACGCAATATTATCCCTGATCGATTCGTCGATCAGATAGATAGACTGTGGAATATAGCCGATCTGTGCCAGCCAGGACTCATAATTCTTAAAGATATCCACCCCATCACAGGTGATCATACCGGTCTGTGCATGTAAAAGTCCAAGCAGGATATCCACGATCGTTGACTTACCGGCTCCTGAGGTTCCGATAATTCCCACTGATTTTCCCTTGGGAACGATCATATGGGCATCCTCGAAAATATTTTTGTCAGAATCAGGATAATGGAAGCTGATATGATCCAGTTCGATCTGATGATCCAGCTTCAGCTTTTCCACCTGAGAATAAGCCTTTCTCTCTGCCAGCATGGCATCTGTTTTCATGCCCTCCTGCAGATTGTCATACACGAAATCAAGGCTTGGCTGGGTATAGGCGATTTCTGTGATATACGTATTGATACGGTTCACACTGGGCAGTACACGGACTGCTGCGATCGCAAATGCAGAGATCGTCGTTACCATAGCTGTGATATCCCCGCCGCCATTAATATAAACTACCAGAAATCCCAGTACGCTTACGATAAACACGGTTTCGATCAACAGCCTTGGCATATTGTTCAGCACTGCATAGTTTCTGGCCACCTCTGCGCCGACCTTACCGGTTTCATAGTAGTTCCTCACATAAAATTCTTCCCTGTTCAGCACCTTAACATCCTTCAGTCCGTAGGTTGCCTGGATCCTCCACTTGGCGATCCTTGACTGGATCGCCTGATTCCTGGCACCGATCCGGTTCAGCCTTGGTTTAAACACCTTCACAATAAACAGGGTCAGAAGACCAAATACCGAAATGATAAACAAAGTCATCCCGGGATCATTCAGCAGAAGCACCATAAAAATGAGACAGGTAACCACGGCTTCACTTGCCAGCTGCAGCATGGCAAGGATCAGGGAGAAGGTCTGTGGGATATCACTGTCTGTGATCCGGAATACGGTAGGGATATCTGCTCCCAGATACTTTTCATAAGGGCGGTTTAAAAACTCTGCCATAACACGGCTGATCATCCGGTTCCGGTTCTTTGTGATAAAGGTATTCTGCATATAGGTCAGCAGAAGAATATACAGGTTCTTGATCACATAAATGGCCATCATGCCATAAAGTAATGCCATGGTGACCTGCTTCACAGTCGTAATGGATAAAGCATCACAGAGATTCTTTACTACTGGGATCCTGTCAATGTACCCCATCAACTCGTCCGGTGCCAGCAGAGCCTGTACCACCGGGATCATGGCACTGACCCCCAGTGTCTCCAGGAGGCCACCGATAAAGATCATGATGCCAAGGCCAACTAACTGCCATTTCTGTTTTCTGTCAAAGATTGCTCTTACTTTGCCAAGTAATGTTATTTTTTTCATGTATGATTTTCCTTCGTTCCCGTTATTGTAAAGAGCATTGTGATTCCCGCGAATACGCTGATCGCCAGCAGACGGTGTGTAAACCAATAATGTACATAGGAGTATCCGTTTCCAAGCACTGTAAATATGGCAAACGGCAATAAGCAGACCAGTAAATATGGCAATGCCGCCACCAGCTTCTCCCCGGTTATTTTAGCATGCTTTCTTATCATGCTTACACAGATAATTCCTAACAGTACAATTGCCATCATCAGAAATGGCCATTTCATATACATATTGATGTTTTTTACCAGTCTGTCAATTAATGTGGGATTTTCTACTTCCCATGTTGCGTGATCTGAGGTATATCGTTCTGCCTGCTCGATAGCTTCCTTAAAATAATTATAACCGGTAAAGATCCATGCCAGGATCCATTTCCCAAGCCATACCACAGCATAGCCCACTCCCCACAGCATACCAAATACCACTTCCTTTTTTATCTTTTCCTTTACTTTTTCCTTGGAAAGAAGAAGATAAACGATCAGGGGAATGGCAAAACCTATCATGGGAAATGACAACTCATTAAAATATACAAACAAAATTCCATTGATCAGGAAATAAAGATAATAATTATATCCCTTCTGCAGCTCCTCATGAAAATATAACAGAATAGCTGTCATAAGCAGCATCAGGACATATTCTACGGAAAAGCACCAGCCAAATATCATTGTCACCGGGTTCAGGGTGATGATCGCGCCAAAGAAGCCCGTCAGCTCCTTATACAACTGCCGCCTGCAGAAGCCCATGATCACTACGAACAGCAATCCCATCTGTATGATCATGGATATCATCCTGATATCTCCAAGATCAAACAGCAATAGTAACGGCTTCAGCAAAATCAGGCTTCCATGCCAGTACCGTCCATAGCATACCTCATGGGTTTCCCCGGTATCACCATTTGCCAGCAGCACTACTGACACCTCATTGTTATCATCACCATACAGAAGCCTTGGCGCATTCATTGCATCCCTGACTGCACTTCCTGAGCCAGGATACATCGCATTCAACAGAAGCGAAGCGTCTGTATAGGTATCGGTCTGGGCATTTTTATATCCTTTGGCCCACTGGTAATACTGTCCTTCTGTATTAATCTGCTCCGCCGTCACTGCTACATTCTGGCGCATTCTTTCTGTTGGCAGCATATATGCCAGAACCAATAGCACGAACCCAAGCAGGATTGCTCCGACAAGTATTCCTGTCAGCTGTATTATAAACTTGTAAACATTCTGTCTGTTGTTTTTATTTTCTGCACACATAATTATAAGAATTATACCATACCTTTACTGCCTGCGCAAACAGCTGGTTTTGTGCTAAAAGAACCAGATAAAAGAATCAGGCTGATATAAAACAGCGGCATGTTATAGATCATATACCTTGTCTGGCAAAAGATCGTTGCCGACACCACAGCTACATTGATCATGACAGCAAGCAGTGTATACACCGCCAGAATTGCCCTACCATCCAGTCCATTTCTTTTTACATGAGTTATCAGCAGCACTATATACAATATGTACACTGCAAAGCTGTACCATACCAGAACCGGTGTTTTCTTCGCTACTGTTGTGACCATTCCATTCAGCACATTATCTGCAAAAACCCTCATAAGCCTCGGAAATACTTCTGGCATTATTGCCCCGATGATCTGTGCATTATAATCATCTACAATCTTTTCCAGACTGGCATTATCTCCTTCATAATGCTCTCTGACATACTGTTCCAGTGCCGGCCAGAGAGTATCAATCTGGATACAGTCATAATAATCCCCAAAATGCGCTGATCTTTCATACCATCCCTGACCGGCACTGTGCATCAGATAGCCGCCTTCATCACAGATTTCATAGATGCTTTCAAACAGTTCTCTGGTATCATCTCTTTTGATCGCCTCCCCATCCTCCTTTTCAGATGCATAAATAACCACTGTACTCAAAAAGCGGTTATCATTCGTATGCCCCGAAAAAGAGCCTCTGACGCAGTAGTTATAACCACAGTCCAGGAAATAGCTTCCTGTCCCTATACCCAGAACACAGACCGTCAAAATAAGGAGTCCTTTTTTCACCGTTTTTTCTCTTATACTTCTCCATACAATAGCCGATATCAGGAGCAGTACCGTTATAACCATCTGTTTTCTCGTGGAAATAAGTAAAAACGAAATAAATGCTGCTGTAAAGAGTGCCTTCTTTTTTCCTTTTATGCAGTAATCAATTAAATACCTGGAAAATAAAAGAAACAATGAAGTGGCAATTCCTTCTGTCAGAATACTGTTAGAATACATGGAGGCACGCTTTGCTGCGAATCTGCACAGCAGGGAGGTCAGCAGTGGGATCATCAACACCACAAGGCTGACTGCTTTGCCGAGTTTTAACTCCTTTCTCAGGAAACAGGTTAGTGAAAGAGCCGCACAGGCTGCCAGTATACTTTGAAAAATAGCAACTCCCTGAAGATATCCCTCACCGGCTGATGAAAACACCTGTCTGAAAAGCAAAAGCAGCATAGGATATAAAGGCTCTCTGGATATCTCCATATTAATATAGCTTGGAGAATCCACGCAGATCACTGCTCCATCATAAAACGCAAAAAACAGATAAAATCCCATGCTGATCAAAAACAATAACACACCAAAAACTGCATCTGACCTTTTTTTCATAAGTTCCGTTTCCCTTTTGCACAATTTTTTGCTTATTATAACAACATTTCTATATTTGTGCAATTTGAACGAATCATCAGCGCCAATATAGCCGTTCCTTTTTTTATGTGTTACAATAACCTTTGCACTTAATTGTTCCGAAACTTTTGAAAGGACTCCTACAGCCATGCTGTTTAACTCCTATATTTTTATATTTTTATTTTTACCCATAGTACTGCTTGGCTATTACCTTCTTGGCTCAAAAGGTCATTCCCGGGCGGCCACCTGGTTTCTTACTGTTATGTCCCTGATTTTTTACGGCTACAACAGTATTTCCGCCCTGCTGATCCTGTTTGTCAGTATTGTGGTCAATTATGCCCTTGTCTGTCTCATGCAGAAGACAGAGCGGGCAGCGAAACGCAGAATGTATCTGATCATCCTGCTCATATGGAACATCAGCCTCCTTTTTGTTTATAAATATTTCAACTTCTTTCTGGAAAACATAAATCTGGCCTTTGATACCGATTTTTCACCGCTGCAGCTTCTTATGCCGCTCGGTATCAGCTTTTATACCTTCCAGCAGATCTCCTATGCCATAGACTGTTATCGGAAAGAATGTAAGGGATATCAGTTTTCTGATTATCTGGCCTATATTACCTTTTTTCCAAGCATCTCCTCCGGTCCTATCGTATACCACAGTGAGCTGATCCCCCAGCTTCAGGATCCGGAACGTAAAAAGGTACTGTTTACCCACCTTGGACAGGGACTGTATGCCTTTTCCCTTGGTCTTGCGAAAAAGGTACTGATCGCCGATACCCTTGCCAAGGTTGTTTCTGTAGGCTATGCCAATATTCCGGAGCTGAATACCTTCAGTACGATCCTCGTGATGCTGAGCTATTCCCTGCAGATCTATTTCGACTTTTCGGGCTACTGTGATATGGCGCTTGGTATCGCCAGGATGCTGAACCTGGATCTGCCGGTCAACTTCAATTCGCCCTACAAGGCTGTTTCCATCACAGACTTCTGGGACAGATGGCACATGACCCTGACACGGTTCTTCACAAAATATGTCTATATTCCTCTCGGCGGAAGCCGCAGGGGACTGCCAAGGACTCTGCTAAACGTCATGATCGTATTTCTGGTCAGCGGATTATGGCATGGTGCAAACTGGACCTTTATCCTGTGGGGTGCGCTTCACGGACTTTTGAATGTGCTGGAAAAGGCACTGCGGGTCAAGGATCGGAAAATACCCGTCCTTCTCCGGAGAGGGTTTACCTTTAGCTTCGTGACACTGGCCTGGAGTATTTTCCGCGCACCTTCCCTTTCCGATTCCATGGCACTGTTTGGCAGACTGTTCTCCGGCGGTTTTTCTCTCTATCAGCCCATTCGTGACAAATTCATGGATGTCATCGAGATCAGCTTTCTCTACCGGGCAGGGCTTGGAGGCCTTATGGAATCAAAGCCCTGGCTTATACTGACCCTGTTTATCGTGGTTCTTATGGCCGCATGCTTTACCATGAAGAATACGCAGGAGAAAATGGCTCTGTTCACCTTCAGTCCCGAAAAGGGAAGCCGCCGAAAAATGCTGTGGAAATGCATGGTAACAGCAGGACTTTTATTCTGGAGCATCCTGTCCCTTGCAGAAATCAGTGAATTCCTGTATTTTACTTTTTAAGAGCGTACACAAATATGGAAAATCAAAAGCATTCAGAAAATTTAAATAACAGCAGAAATGATCAGTCTGAAGCAGCCGCCAGGAAATGGTTCCGCAGATGTCTCAGTATCCTTGCCAGTCTGTTGATCCTGACCGGTCTTGTTGTGGTGGTCGTAGATCCCTACTTCCATTATCATAAGCCCTTTTCCTTTTTATCCTACAGGCTGTATGAGGAGCGCTATACCAATGACGGGATCTCCCGGCATTTTGACTTTGACGCCATGATCACCGGTACTTCCATGGCGCAGAACTTTAAGCCCAGTGAAATGGACGAGTTGTTTGGAACCAATGCGGTTAAAGAAACCTTCTCCGGTGCAGGCTATCAGGAGCTTTCCGAGAACCTTAAGCGTGCCCTGAAGCGCAATCCGGAGCTGAAAACAGTGCTCTGGGTCGTTGATTACAATGGATTTCTCAGGGATTATGACTGGAAGCAGTATGAAGATTACCCAACCTATCTTTATGATGACAATCCATGGAATGATACCGCTTATTTATTTAATAAATCCATTCTTTATCATGGTGTTTTTTCCAACGTGCGCATGACGCTGTCGCACACGAAAAGCACTACTATGGATGAATATTCTTCCTGGGAAAGAGACTGTGGACTAGACTATATTCTGCAGTCCTATGACAGAGAAAATGTGACCATTCCGGCAGATACCGGCTTTGGTCCTGAAGAAAAGGCGAAGGTAGAGCAGACGATCAATACAAACGTGGTTGATCTTGTAAGCCAGTATCCGGATGTGACTTTTTATATCATGTACCCGCCTTACAGCATCTGCTACTTCGATGCTCTCATGCTGAAGGGAACCCTGGACAGACAGCTTCAGGCTGAGCAGACCGCTACCGAGCTTCTGCTTGACTGCCCGAATGTAAGGCTCTATAACTTCTTTGATCAGTACGATATCATCTGTAATACGGATTACTACTGTGACGATGGTCACTACAATGGAGAAGTAAATTCCATGCTGCTTCAGATGATTGCAGAGGATAAATGCCTTGTTACCCGTGAAAACTATCTGGAAAAGCTGGCTGCTGAAAGGGAGTTCTTCAGCAGCTATGATTATGATGCGATCTATGAACAGGCTGGCACTGATTAATCCTTCAGTGCCAGTACCACATACTCTCTGTCATCCTCTGACTTCTGCAGGCCCTCAGCCAGCCAGTCACTTACATGCTCCTCATATTCCCCGGATTCCAGCATTGTCTCTGCAAATGTCTTACGAATACACAGGTAATCAGAGCCGTAATAGGTTTCCTTAAGGCTTTCCAATGTATCCTGCGGTGTGATCATGCCGTCCACCACATCTGCCCTGTACCATGCGGAGCGATAATCAATATCATCAAAGATCACTACCGAGCTTTCCGGGATCTCCGCATAAGCCTCCTCCCACTGCCTTGCTACCGCATTATAATAGCAGTCTGAAGCATTAAACTCCCCATTTGCCTGCAGGGAAAGGACGGAGAGCACGGTGATCACTGTCACTGCCATGCCAAAGAACCTAAACGGCTTCCTGCCCTTCACATAAGGCAGCAGTAAGCCGGCCAGCCCTATACAGATCAGGAATGTACCCGGCTCGAAAAAGCGGAAATAAAAGCTGTCCATGGACGACACATAGCGGATGCCTATAAAAATCACATCATACAGAATTCCCATCGTGATCAGCACCGATTCTCTGGTAAAATGTCTGCAGCTCCTGAAAATAAAAGCTGCAAGTCCGGCAAGGATCAGCACAATCAGAAATACCTTCAGGTTATAAGGATAATTTTCCAGTCTCTCCGGTATTGCCAGGGAAAAGATATTGAAAAATTCTGTCAGCAGGCTTTCGATCAGATCATTGGTGAGTGCCTGGTAATCATCCCACCACATAGTTCTGCTCACTCCCGATGCCATTCCATTCATAATCTTGTTCATGGCCAGGTAAGCAACGCTCAAAATTCCCGATACCAGTGCTGTCAGTGTCAGCTTCCCTGCCTGTATCAGGTAGGCCTTATTTTTTTTCCTTTGAAACAGGAAAAACAGGATCAGAATATAAACCCCTGTTACGATCCACACATAAATACCATAATACCGGGTCAGGAAGCAGGAAAGTCCCATGATGCCAAGGAGCACATACCATTTCGCATCTGTTTTTTCATCCTGCAATATCCTGGCCAGTATCAGGCCAAAGCAGAGCATGAATAAAATAAAGGGAATCTCGCTCCAGGTATAATAGCACAGTGTCAGAAAGCCTGTATTAGTCAGGCAGAGCGCATACAGCCATGCCTCTCTTTTAAAGCAGAGCCGCAGTACCACGAGCAGTAAAAAAACTGTGACCATAGCCACTATTTTCGATGCCAGATAGGCATTTGCTCCCGTGATCAGCATGATCCCTGCGATCATCACCGGATACAGGATCGGCCAGTTGGCAAACCAGGAACGGTATCCGGCAATGCCATCATACTGAAAGCCATTTCCCTGTACCAGGTTTTCTGCCTCCCGCATATATCCGGCAGAATCAGCCGAAATATAAATCCCATTCAGATATGCCCTTGCATAGATACTGATACAGATCGCAGCGAATAGAAGAAGCAGAAAGCAGTCACTTCCATAGCTGTCAATCCATTTTTCAAAAGGAATCTTCTGAAATGCAGCACAGATCTGTTCTCTGCCGATCCATACCAGGGAAAGCCATGCGATAAGGAGCAGGATACAGACCGGAACAGAATAATAAAAAATATCTCCGTATGTAACATGTGTCTGCTCCGTCTGCAGAATACCAAGGGAAATGCCATAGGGCAACACTTCCTGGTCCTGCCATACAGCTTCTTCAAAAGGCAGCTCTCTGCCCCACCCTTCCGGAACCTGCATAAAATAGGGCTCTGCTCCCTCCGCCCGGATCGTCAGCTGATAGCTTTCTCCCTCTATAAAAGAAGCATTTCCCGGAAAGGTTCCCCACTTACCTGCTGTAAAATCGGTAACAGGGCAGGATTCATTCAGAAGCACATCCTCTTCCTCATTCTTAAGTGTCAGCCTGAGCATTCCACTGTCCTTTTCAGAGATATTGACAAGCAGCAGCTGAAATCCACTGATGGAAAAGTCCTGCGCTGCCTTTAGTGTTATTGTCAGTGGTTCTCCATCCTCACAGACCACATAAACCGGATCAGGATCGATCGTTGGAAGTATTTCCGTACTGGCAATGCTGTTCTGTGCCGTATGGGTAAGTATCAGCATTGCTCCCAGAAACACTATGATCCCGGCCATGCTCAAAGCTATCCTCTTAATCCATTTTTGATTCTTCATACATCTTCTCCGCAAGCTTTAATGCCAGTTCTACCACCAGATCAGAATTATAATGACAGTGTTCTCCCCATCTTCCAAGGCCATATACTCCTTTTGTCCTGCAAAAGCCAAGGAGTCTGTCCATGATCTCCGGCTTCCCTACTGTGTTCAGTGGATAAGCATATTCGTTCATATAGGTAAATTCTGCCTCCTCCCGGTAAAGAGATACCCGCTCCTTCCGTGTCTCCAGCCAGTATCCCCTGCTGCCCTGGCAGAAATTGTGTCTTACCAGAATACGGTGATAGGGCTTTTTCTCATCCGGAATATATAACCACTGGGCTTTTGTATCCAGCATTTCCCCGATGTATCTCGTTTCTATTGCACTGGATTTCAGCTTCTTTACAGAAGAAACGATTTCCTGTGGCATTCCCTCTATCGTTTCAAAGCTTCTCCAGGGAATCGTCGTGATAATATATTCCGCTTCCCATATACGTCCATCTGCAGCAGTCACAGTCTTTTTCTCCAGATCAATTCCTGTTACATCCACCTGATACAGTATATTTGATGCTATTTCCGCGGCCATACGGAGCCACAGCTCTCCATAGCCGTATTTTTCAGGATAATAAAAGCTTGCATGTCCCGGCTGCTTTCCATAAGCCCTGTGCTCCAGGCAGGAGCGCAGCGTATCTTCAAAGGATACATCCGGCAGCTTCTCGAGCCAGTAGGTTCCAAGCTCATCCAGCTCATCCGCAAACATTTTCCGGTTATAGGGAAGCATATACATTTCTGCAATCCTGTCACCTAGCTTCCAGATGATCCAGTCCTTAAATTTTCCAGGCTTCTGCTTTCCGCTGTTGCAGCCGCTTCTGGCAATGGACGACAATACCTCCACCTGTGAATCCACCGGAAGCTGCCAGATATTTGCTTCCAGGGGGTGTCCTACCTGCTGATCCCCGATCACGATCCTGCTGTCTCTTTCAAACAGCTTCCATTCCTCTTTTGGCATAAAACGGAACAGAAAAGTATTTACGGCAGGTCTTCTCACATCCAGGAAATGACCTCCCCCAATGTCAAAGGGACTGCCATCCACCATTACTGAGCGGCACAGTCCTCCTGCCTCCTGCTCCTTTTCAAGTACCAGAAAGGAATCCTCAGACAGCTCCTTTAACCGGTTGGCAAAGGTAAGTCCTGCCGGTCCGGCTCCTAAGATCAGATATTTTACTTTTTCCATATCATGCCCTCATTTTCTTTTAATTGAAATAGCAGCCTCAGAGCTTCTGTAACAGAGCTGCCCTTCAGACTGGATGCCGTACCCACATAATGGATCGGCACCTCCACAGTATTCAGGTTCCTGCAGTAAAAGCGCATCTCTGTCTGGTACATATGCCCGGTGGAAAGAAAATGAGAGAGCTCCAGCTTCTCCAGCACCTCTCTTTGGAATGCCTCGAATCCGCTTGTCATATCCTGCAGCCTCGTTCCAAGTACCAGATTGGAAAGAAAGGTCCCACCAAAGCTTAATATTCTCCTGTATAATGGCTGCTCCCTCATGGAGCCGCCCTCCATAAACCGGGATCCCCAGACACAGTCATACCCTTCTTCCAGTCTGTCGAGAAACTGTGGTATTTCCGCCGGCAGATGACTTCCGCCGCCATCCATTTCCAGCACCTGTTCTGCCCCATCCTCAAGCGCCTGCCTAAAGCCCTCCAGATAGCAGCTGATCACCCCGGTGGATTCCTGATAAAAGATACATTTTACCTTATCTGAAGCTTTTTCTCTTTCTCTTATGATCTCCTCGGTACGGTCTTTAGAATAGCTGTCAACTACCGGATAGATATACAGGTTATCGTAGGGCAGGGCAAGGATTTCATCCAGGATCTGTCCCATTGTGTTTTCTTCATTTGCAACCGGCATGACAATGATTGTCTTTTTCATTTGTCTGTTCCCATCTGTTTTTATTTTTCACT
This sequence comes from Lachnospiraceae bacterium OM04-12BH, assembly GCA_003490145.1. Taxonomy (GTDB): domain Bacteria; phylum Bacillota; class Clostridia; order Lachnospirales; family Lachnospiraceae; genus Suilimivivens; species Suilimivivens aceti. The sequence goes on along the minus strand of QULQ01000002.1, from coordinate 210,724 downwards.
GCTGTATACAGCATGCTCCATCCTGCATGATCACGCCTTACTTCTCATCGGGATGACCACCCTGTCATAAAGCTTCACCACGTCATAATATATCTCCGGGCTTTTCAGAAACAGTGCCATTCTTGCCCGGTCACCCTTTGCCACATAGCTGCTCCTGTAGATCTCCCGGATCCTTTTCTTTTCTCCGGTCAGCATCTCTGCAATCCTCCTTGCCGACTCCTTCATGCCCCTTGTCTTAAAATCCAGGAAATAATAAAGCATCCGCTTGCAGAAATAATAATAAGACTTATCAGCCAGCTCTGTGAAGCCATGCTCTGCCAGATAGCTCTCCTGCTCCCTCCAGAAAGGGATCTCATCCTGGAAGCGGCGCTCGTGAAGTCTCTCATTCATGATGCTGCCCTGCCTGTCCACCATGTAATTATAATAAGGTGTATCAAGAAAGGCACAGCTTTCCGCCTGTACCAGAGCCATCGTGGTATACATGATGTCCTCGGATTTCCTTCCCTCCCTGAAGCTGATATTTTCTATGATATCCCTGCGGAAAAGCTTGCTCCAGACAGACGGATAGATGTGATACTGCTCCTGGTCGCAGATATACACCTCAAGTGCCCGGTTTCTGTCAAGCAGCATCACATTTCCTGTGGGATGGATCTTTTCAGCACCTTCTCCAACCTGTCTGTAGGTGCAGATCGCTACCGGTACCTGCAAATCTGTACAGGCTCTCAGCATTTCCTCGTACATATCCGGCTCCACCCAGTCATCACCATCCACATAGCCGATATAATCGCCCTTTGCGATCTTAACACCGGCATTCCTGGCAGCGGAGGGACCTCCATTTTCCTTGTGGATCACAGAAATACGGGGACACTCTGCCGCATATCTGTCACAGATCTGTCCCGTCCTGTCTGTAGATCCGTCATCCACTACAATGATCTCCAGTCTCTGGTAGGTCTGTGCAATCAGACTGTCCAGACATCTTGGCAGATATTTTTCTATATTGTAAGCCGTCACAATAACGGATATCAAAAGCTCGGACTGATACATTTATTCATCCTCCAGATTTCCCTCTGCATCAATACGGATCATATTTTCCGTATAAATATCCTGGCAATCCTGATTATTGAACCACCTCGCCGGTGCGAACACCATTTTTTCAGGGAAAGCATCCAGATAGGCTCCCCACCAGCTGAAGCTGGAATTGGCCACGATCTGATGCCTGCATCTGCTCATCAGAAGCAGATCCAGATATCCCTTTTCTTCGCCGCTCCCTTCAATAACAAAAAAAGCCGGATCTCCCGGATAAAACCTTTGGACCCATTCCTTCACATAAGGTGCATCATTACTGAACAGGAAAAATGTGGCATCAGGGTGAATTTTTCTGATCTCTTCGATCGCTTTCCGGTAATAGGCGTCGGTACAGTTGCCCCCGTAGATCGCACTGCCGCTGACATAATCTCCCCGTCTGAAATGCACACTGACGGATTCACAGCTCTCAATCTGATCAAGAACCGGTCCAAAGCCATCCTGCTTAAGGATCTTATACACCCTGTCCGTAAAGGTAAAGGCATTTCTCACCTTATCCTTCATATCTGCAAAATATTTCTCAGATTGAAAATAGCCGGTAAGATATGCCGGCTCCTTTTGCAATACCACCGGATCAAAATTGCAGCCATTCTCCTGGTATTCCAGACTTTTTCTCCCAAACAGCTTCCTCCTGATCCTGTCCACGGGTCTCATAAACCCGTCTGTTATGGTATTCAGTTCTTTACCTGTAGCCCTCTCATAATCAATGCCGAAGCACCACAGCATGATCGGTCTTGCATTCTCCCTGCCTGCATACTCCGTTACATCATCAAATTTCACTTCACGGCCCATTTCCTTCAGCTTCAGATACAGTGCATACTGAAACATCTGATTCCCAAGGCCGCCTGTCATTCTGATTATGTTCATGATTCCTTACGCTCCTTCCGGTTCACCCTGCCCCTCGGATCGATCAGAACCATTCCATCTGTATAGATATCTGCACTTTCCACGTTGTTTTTCCATCGGTCAGGCGCTACCACGATCTTGTCCGGATTGGTATTCAGATAGGCGCTCCACCAGCTGAAGCTGGAATTGCTGATAATACTGTGATCACATTTACTCATCAGCATCATATCCAGATATCCGGTATACTCTGTATTACTCTCTACCAGGATAAATTTTTCTCTGAGTGCCGCCTTCTCTTCTTTACTCATTTCTTCGGTCTGCTGGCTTTCGATCAGGCCTTCTACCCAGTTTTTCACCCACTTTGGCTCATTGCTGAAAATATAAAAGGTGGCATTCTTTACCTTATCCTGCATAAAGCGTACCGCACCCTCATAGTATTTCTCAGTACAGATCCCCTCATACAGCTCTTCATCCGTACGGGAATCACTGCGGTACATATGAAGACCGACAGAGCTTCCGCTCTTTATCCTCTGCAGATACTCCTCTGTAGCCATATACAGCTTTTCAGGCAGGTGCATTTCGTCCAGCTCAGGAAAAGTATAAAGCTTTTGGATGTCATCCCTGATATCGGCAAAGTAGCGTTCACTCTGAAAGGCTCCCTTTAAATACATATTATCAAAGGTGAGTACCTTTGGGTCAAAAAATCCCTGCTCTTCGTATTCAATTGCTCTTCGTCCAAGCAGCTTCCTCCGGATCCGGTTCTTCCATTTCATGGATCCATCTGTAAAAGCAGTGATCTCATTCCAGTCAGCTCTTGGATAGGTGATACCAAAGACCGCAAGCATGATCGGTCTTGCCCTCTCACCCCGGTATTCATTGATATCATCAAATTTTACTTCTTTTCCCATGGATCTCAGCTTCTCATAAAGAGCATACTGAAACATCTGGTTGCCAAGGCCCCCTGCCATTCTGATAATGATCATAAGCTGATACTTGCCTTCCTTCTTATATAAACCGGTGTGCCATAAAATCCTGGAACATGAGAATGTACCAGATCTGGATCCGCCATTCTCCCTTTTCTGTAAAGTCGCTCCAGATCTTTTTTACCACATCTGCATTCAGGATCCCCTGTTCACGGATCGTTTTCTCATTAAGAAGTGTCTCCGCCCAGTCACGAAGCTCTCCGCTTCTTAGCCACTTCTCCACCGGGATACTGAAGCCTTTCTTGGGACGCTCCATCATTTCCTCCGGCACATACCGGTAAAGTACATCACGGAGCACCAGCTTGCCACGCTTGCCTTCCCGCAGATAATCAATGGGGAGTGTCCAGGCAAATTCCACCACATCCCTGTCAAGCATCGGCACTCTTGTTTCCAGCGAAACAGCCATGGCCGTCCGGTCCACCTTCACCAGGATATCGTCAGGATGGTACATTTCCATATCCATCAGCATGATATTATGGTTTGTTTCCTCAAGAAAATGAGGATCATATTCACTGTATTTATAGCTGCAGTTCCCTTTCGTTAAGGAAATCTGCTTTGTCAGAGGATCTGTCTCATAGGAACAGATATAAAGATCAGAAGGTCCTTTCGCTCCAAGCAGTGTCCCCTTGATCCGGTAAATCGGTTTTTTCGCCAGCGGACTGTGGATGACCAGTTCACTGCAGGGCTTCCTGATAAAATAAGGCACACCCTTCATTTTATTCCAGATCCTCTCCACAGATGCATAGGAGGTATAGCCGCAGAACAGCTCGTCTCCGGCATCCCCGCTTAAGGATACCGTCACATGCTCCCTCGTCATCTTGCTTACCAGATACGTCGGGATCTGGGAGGAATCTGCGAAGGGCTCTCCAAACATTTCAGAAAGCTTAGGAACAACAGCCCTCGCATCTGCTTCTGTAATATAAAGCTCTGTATGCTCTGTTCCAAGATGCTGTGCGATCTCCTTGGCATAGGTGGCTTCATTATATCCCTCCTCATCCATGCCAATGGTAAAGCTCTTCACCTTTCCCTTATTCAGATCCTGCATCAGCGCCACGATCGTACTGGAGTCAATACCTGCTGACAGGAAGGCTCCTACCGGCACATCTGCCACCATCTGCTCAGCAATGGACTCCTTTAACAGTCTCTCCAGCTCATCTGCAGCTTCCTTCCGGCTTCCTTTAAAGAGGTTTGCCTGCCCCTTCTTTGCTGCCTCTGCTACTGACCAGTAGGGCTTTACAGTAACATCATCCATGTTGTTAAATGGCAATTTAATTTTCGCAAAGGTTCCTGCTTCCAGCTTATAGATCTTTTCATAAATGGAATAAGGAGCCGGAATATAACCATGGATAAAGTACAGGTCAAGCACCTCCCGGTTGATCGGATTGTCAAAGCCATCCAGTACGGAAATACATCCTATATCAGAGGCAAACACAAAGCTTCTGCCTACCATACCGTAGTATAAGGGCTTTTCTCCTATGCGGTCACGCATCAGATACAGGCACTGCTCTTTCCTGTCATACAGACAGATGGCAAACATTCCCTTACAGAATGCAAGGGTCTCTTCTATCCCATAGGCTTCAAAGGACTCCAGAAGTACCTCTGTATCAGAGGTGCCACGGAATGCACTGATCTTTCCCTCGGAAAGCAATCTGTCAGAAAGCTTCTTATAGTTATAAATCTCTCCATTATAAGTAATGACATATCTGCCGCTGTGTGAGGTCATGGGCTGTGCCCCATTCTCAGACAGATCCACGATGGAAAGTCTTCTGTGCCCCAGTGTTACCTGACCATCCTCAGAGAAATAGCTTCCTCCTGCATCCGGTCCCCGGTGCAGCATCCGCGCCTTCATCTTCTCTATATTTCTTTTTCTGTCTCCATCAAAGCTGCAAAATCCTGCAATTCCGCACATGAAGTCCTCCTCCAGTCTTTTCTATAGTGTCATTTCCCCATTTTTGTCAGGGAATACAGGTAATTCTCCCACTCACCATAAACCACTTCCGGTTTAAAAATAGCAGCTGCTTTTGCAGCATTCTCACCGATTTCATCGGCTATCTGCAAGTGGTTTAGCAAATATTGCATCTTTTCCTGCAATTTCTGTGTATCACCAACCGGAATCAAATATCCGTTTTTTCCATCTTCGATCAGCTCCGCCGGACCTCCGCAGGGGCAATCTGTAGAGATCACTGTAAGTCCCAGAAGCATGGCTTCGATCAAAGTATTAGGGGCGCCTTCAGAATTAGAAGGAAGGACGAAGAGTCTCGCCCTTTCAATAACACTTGCTACGTCACTGGTTGCTCCCATCATAAAAGCCTGCTTTTCCAGTAAAAGCTCATGGATCAGGTGCTGAAGCCTTTCTTTCTGATCCCCTTCACCATAGATCTTAAGACTGTAATCCGGAAACTCCCCGGCAATTCCGGCAAAAGCCCGGATCAGCAGCTCATGATTCTTATTTGCATCCACCCTGCCTACTGCCACGATGGTCTTTTCCCTCTCTCCCCGGTAAGGCTGTCTGAAAAAAGCCTTGTTGATCGGGTTTTTAAGGATCACCGCCTTTTTCTGCACCTTCTTTGGAAAGAAGGAAAAGCACTGCCTTGTCTGCAGGATCACGCCATCTGCTGACGCAAACAAATGTCTTGCCATAAACCTCATCCAGCCATTGTAATATTCAAGTGCAGGCTCTGCCCGGACAGATACCGCTACCGGGATATGGAGGAACCGGCTTGTCAGGATCGCCATCATATTATTCTTTCCGATAAAGGAGAGGATCACATCCGGCCTTTCTGTCTTCCAGATCATACGCAGCTTCCCGAAGCGGCGTCCAAAGTTCACAATGCGGCTTCCCGTGATTTCCTCTTCTGTGATATCTGAGATCACACGCTTTACACCATCTGGAAGCGGATATTCATTTTCCTTTTTATACTGGGTCACCATGGTGACCTCATGGCCCTTTTCTGTCAGATCTGCAGCCAGATTCACCAGTACCCGCTCTGCGCCGCCCTTTGTCAGCGCCCCTATCAGCATTGCCACATGCATGGATCCACAGCTCCCTTATTTCATATAGGTCTGATACCACTGCTGGAAGGTGAAGAAGGACCAGGTCAGCTTGGAATAATTCTCTCCGGTAGCCGGTCCCTTATCTCCGGTCTTCATATAGCCTTCTATCATATCGGCAGTAAAATCAGCATCAAAAATTCCCTGCTTCTTTAAGTATTGCCTGCTGCACATATCTGTAAGCTGTTCCCTTAAAGGTCCTCTCAGCCACTGATCCATTGGCACGCCAAAGCCAACCTTTGGTCTGTCAAGAAGCTCTCTTTTAATATAATCATAGGCAATATCCTTCAGGATCCGCTTTTTATTCCCCTTATCATACTTCAGGGAATGATCCATCCGGAAGGAATACTCCATGACTTCCTTATCCAGGATCGGGCATCTTGCTTCCAGGGAATATTTCATGGATGCACGGTCTACCTTGCAGAGAATATCACCCGGCAGATAGGTATCCATGTCCAGAAGCATCCGGCGGATCTGCCAGTCTGATACCCCATATTCACTTTCTATTTCAAAATGACAGGGCTGTCCTTCGCCGAGCACCATTTTTTGTGCTCTTGTCACATAATTTCCTGCGCCAAACTGGGTTTTACTTTCTTTACCACGGTTTCCGGCGATTACCCTGACCCGGAAAGGCAGCTTTCCTTCCAGTCCTGCCTGCCTTAAGCCCGGCAGGTTACAGATCCCGTGCACCATACCGCCAAGCACGTCCAGTCTCTGTGCCTGTCTGACATTTTCATAAATATTATAGCCACAGAAAAACTCATCGCCGCCATCCCCGGAAAGTGCAACCGTCACCTGCTCTCTGGCCAGCTTTGATACGAGCATGGTTGCGATCTGGGAGGAATCCGCAAAGGGTTCATCATAATACTCCGGGATACTCTCCACCAGTTTGAACATTTCCGCTTCATCTATGATCAGCTCGGTATGCTTTGTGCCAAGATGTTCTGCCACCGCCCTGGCATAGGCGGCTTCATTGTATCTCTCTTCATGGAAACCGATGGAAAAGGTCTTAACCGGCTCACTGCTCGCCTCCTGGGCCATGGCTGTCATCAGAGAAGAATCATAGCCACCGCTTAAAAAGGCTCCCAGCGGAACATCTGCGATCATACGGCTTTTTACCGCTTTCTGCAGCAGTGCCTTTAATTCGCTCTTTGCCTGCTCATAATCTGTCACAGGATTCTTTCTCATCTCATGATAGACATTCTTGATATCCCAGTATTTCCAGGTTTTTACCTCTCCATAATGGAACTGCAGGATACCGCCCGGCTCCAGCTTATAGACCCCTTCAAAAATGCTGTCCGGTGCATTGATATACTGCTGGAAAAGGTACCTTGACAGTACATCCTTCCGGATCCTTTTCTGAAAGCCCTCTCTTGCCATCAGGGGCTTTAACTCTGAGCCGAAAACAAGATTTCCGTCTGAAAGCTCATAATACAATGGCTTCTTGCCAATTCTGTCCCTTACCAGATAAACGGTATCATCTTCTCTGTCAAAAATGCAGATGGCAAACATGCCATTCAGTCTGCTGATACAGTCAATGCCCCATTTCAGGTAGGCTGCTATGATCACTTCCGTGTCGCAGGTAGAACGGAAAGGATAATTCTTAAGTTCCTCCTTCAGCTCCTGAAAATTATAGATTTCTCCATTGTAGACTACACTGATGCGGCCATTTGCCGAATGCATGGGCTGGTGTCCCAACGGAGACAGATCCATAATGGAAAGTCTTCTCTGTGCCAGACCCACCTGGTAACCGTTTCGGATGGGATAAATCTCTTCTCCGCTGTCATCCGGTCCTCTGTGGATCATCGTATCATTCATGATCTTAAGCTGTTCCCGTGTAATATTCTGTTTGGATACAAATCCGCATATTCCACACATATGATCCTGCTCCTGTCTGTTCTACTTAAGTACTTCCTCTATATATTCTTTCCATTGCTGCAGAATAGCCTGTCCATTGATCCTTTCTCTGATGTGGAGCGCTTCTCCTGCCAGTCCTTCTCTTAATTCTTCATCCTCGATCAGACGGTTGATGTTTTCTGTCATGGCCTTCTCATCTCCGACCGGGATCAGGATACCATTGACCCCATTCTCAATCACAGTAGCAGGGCCGCCGCAGGGACAATCGGTCGCTACAACCGGCATGCCGAGGGTCATAGCCTCCAGCAGGGCATTGGGCATGCCCTCATAATCAGAAGAAAAGGCATAGATCTCTGCCTTTGGCAGCTCCCTCTGCAATTCATCGCTGCCGCCCATCAGAAGCATATACTCTTCTGCATGATTCTGACGGATGATCTCCTCCAGCTTTTCCCTGGTGCCATCCCCGGAATCCGGTCCATACAGCTTCAGTATATAATCCGGATGCTTCTCATGAACCTTGATAAATGCCCTGAAAAGCATGGCCTGATTCTTAAAATCAACCAGTCGCCCAGACTGTACAACCACTTTCTCCTTCTGCTGCGGTATTTCTGCCTGCAGATATTTATCATTGACAGGATTCAGAATAATCCTGGATCTTTTCTGAAGGGATTTTGGGAAATAACTCATCTGTTCTGCTGTCTGGAACACACAGCCCTTTGCCAGCCGGTATAATGTCGGCATCAAAAGCTTGTCTGCCCAGGTATTATAATAGGATTTCGGATCCTGGCGCACAGCCGGGATCACCGGTACATGCGTGCCTATGGCTGATACAAGTGCCCTGTAGTTCGGTCTTCTGGTAAAGGAGATCACCACGTCCGGCTTTTCCTCTCTGATCAGTCTGTGAAGATAGGAAAAGCGCAGATAGATCTTGGTTATCCTGCTCTTTTCCTCATCCTCTGGCCGAAGTCCGACTGATATCCGCCTTACCTTGGGATCCAGCGCAAATTCCACTTCTCCCTGCCATTCCGTGGCAGCAATCACTTCATAATCCTCCTGAACCAGCTGGTTCACCAGGTTGGATACCACGCGCTCTGCGCCACCCTGCTCAAAGCAGTTTAAATGAAATAGAAGTTTTCTCATAATGCTCCCGTTTTTCCACAATCTTTCTGCTCATTTTATCACATCTGACAATCTCTCACAAGTCTGCGGGGTGATCCCTGCCTAGGCACAGTCATATACCCCTCAATAATCACCTTTTTCCACTTATTCTTCAGCAAGCTTCAGAAACTGCTCCAGATATTTCTCATAGGTAAAATCTCCTGCCCGCCTGGCAGCCGTCTGGCGGTAGCTTTGCAGCAGCTTCTCATCCTGCAAAAGCCTTATCACAGTATCTGCTAGATTTCTCTCTTCCTCCGTAATATCTGCTGGATCCAGATTCTCCTCCTTCTGCATTTCCGGTACTACGATTCCATAATCTCCATATATAACAGGTGTTTCTTTTTCTTTCTGTTTCTCTGTAAACTGATCATTCAAAGAAGCAGTGTCTCCATTCCTTACGAGGATCTCTGCAGGACCCGTCAGACAGTTGGTGCTGACAGGTGCCAAGGAAAGAGTCATGGCCTCTACCAGTGCATTAGGAAATCCTTCGTTGGCAGAGGTAAGCAGATATACTTCCCCGTATTTCAGAAGTGCGTAAGGATCCCTCCGCATACCGGCAAAATAAATTGCATCCGTTATCTTAAGCTGCTCTGCCAGTGTTTTATATTTTTGGAAGGTTCCGGCTCCCATCAGGATCAGTCTTGCTTCCGGTATCTGATCGTGCACCAGCTTAAATACCTTGATCATATGCCAGAAGCCCTTCATGGGATCGTCTCTTCCCATGGATACCAGATAGCGGAGCTGCCCAGGTTCCTGCTGTAGGCTTCCTACTTCTTTCAATTCTTCTGCAAAAGGAAGCGGCGGATCTGATGCGGCTGCCTCCTTCCGGATCGTATCCGCATCATAGAGATTATACAGCACTGCTGTATTATTAAATTTATATTTAATTTTTACAGATTTCTCAATATCTCTGGAGCAGCATACGATCAGGTCTGCCTTTTTCACCAGAAGACGCATCTTAGTCTCTTCTTCTACGTCGGTGTAGTTCCGAAGTCCAAGCCAGACCTTCTCTTTACCTGTTTTGGAAAAGGCATTGACCATATTGGCTGTCGGTCCGAAGCTGTAGGCGATCTCGGGCTGCATTTCCTTCTTCAGCTTACGCACTTTCCGGGATCTTCTGATAATATTCAGGATCTTCTGCAGCTTTCCCTTACGGACACCCATCTGGATATCAATAATGGAAAGTCCTTCCACGTCATAGGCAATATTGGCAGAATCAAAGATTACAATGGTGACATCAAAATACGGCTGCAGCAGTCTCGCCGTAGTGACGCACACCCTTTCAAAACCGCCCTGATGAAGCATGGGACTGATCAGCATCAATTTTCTTTTACTCATTTTCCCACCTTCCGCTTTCATAAAAGCGCATCATCCTTTCTGCCTGAGCCTGCACATCAAAGCCGGCTGCTGCCATTTTTGCAGCGTATTTTTCCCTGTTCTCCTGTTTGGACACTAAAGCATCAATCCGCCGCTGTAATCCCTCTGCCCAGGCCTTCGGCTCTTCCTCTATGCTCATCGTTTCTACCAGCTCTGTCGCTATCACTTCCCGGCAGATCGTATCGCTCATCAGACACGGCAGACCGCTTGCCTGCGCTTCCACGATGGTTCCTGGCATACCCTCATACCGGGACGGATATACGAAATAATCCATGGTCTGGTAATAATCGGCAATATTCTTATGATTTCCAAGAAAATGTACCCTGTCTGCCACGTCAAGCTCTTCTGCCAGCTTTCTGGTATCCTCCATGAGAGGTCCTTCTCCCAGTAAAATCAAATGATACTTCTGATCAGCTCCGGTCTCTGCTGTGCTGTCACCTGCTCCAGCACTCATCCGGCACAGCTCTGCGAACACCCGGAGCAGGTATTCATGGTTTTTGGCATAGTGGAATCTTCCCACATGCCCGATGATAAGGGCATCTGCAAGCCCAAGCTCCTCACGCATCTTTTTCCGTTTTTCCGGGTCAAAGGTAAAGCCTGCACAGTCGATCGCATTAGGGATAAAGATCGTCTTTCCTTCCCGGACTGCTTTTTCGCCGTAAACAGAAATCCCAGCGAGTTCAGAACAGGTGAAGAGATAATCTGCCTTATCTGCCAGATTTCTCCGAAGGAACCGTGTCATGGTACCTTTAAGCCCCTTATCCACTCCGGCACTTCTTGCATGAGCCGCTGTTTTCTTCACGCCTGCTTTCTTAGCGATTGGAAGATAGATGGCCGCTGTGCTCGTCATATGTCCCTGTACCAGGGCAAATTCATGATGCTTCTGAAAGAATTCCTTCAGTGCTTTCCGATAAGAAAAATAGTTATAGATACGAAAACGGGGAACCCGGAAAATACGTCCTCCTAGTTCCCTGATCTCCTTTTCATAAAAGCCTTCTTCTCCGGAATGCACCAGAAAATCAAATTGTACACGATTTCGGTCTGTATGACGGTACAGATCCATGATCCTGCTCTCTGCTCCACCAAGGTTGGTATTGCCAAGTACATGGAGTACCCGTACTGCTTCTCCCATGCTTTCTATCCTTTCTCTTTTCAGTGATGCAGCCTCACAAGCAAAAACTTCGCCCTGGCCATCAGATATTCCCAGATCCGCCCGGAAAATCCCCGTTTCACAGCCGCCACCTTCCGGTATTCCTCATAGCTGATCCATGTAACGCCTTCCATCCGGAATCTCTTCTCATAGCCTGCCAGCTCATTTTCCTGTATGGTTCCGGTATGAACCACCATGGTGGAATATCCTTTTTTCTTTTTCAGGGTATCAGAAAGCCGGAATGAAATGGGATAAAAGGTCAGTCCCTGCCAGAGGTAAGGCTGTTCTCCAAAGCCATCTGTCAGTGCCTGAAAGCCATTTTCTTTCAATGCCCGCAGTGTATTTCTGTCATAGGAATGAGCCGGTGCCATGAACAGATCGGTATGCACACCATGCTCTTCGAGGATCTGTTTTCCCCTTGCGATCATCTCTTTCTGCTCCTCATAAGGCTTTCCCGCATATTCAGAAAAGTCATTTAAAGGAAACAGGCCGCCTTTCTTTGTACTGTATACATGGTTCATGCCATGAAGAGCCACAGACCAGCCTTCTTCCTGAAGACCTCTGATATAAGCATAAAAGTCCGCCGGTGCGTCCTTTCTGCTTTCGCTGCTGCCCCTCAGGTTCTCGTCCCGGTTGTCCGGAACAACCCCTATAAGCGGTTTCACCTGATACTGATCCAGCAGCGCCTTAAACCTAAAAAAACGCTGCCAGTCCATATCAGGTGTAATGTCATCTAATCTTACTGCGATTTTCATAAATTTTCCTTATACCAGTTGATTGCCAGGTGGATTCCCTTGGCAAAATCATATTCCGGATCATAATGAAGCAGCTCTCTTGCCTTGCTGATATCTGCATTGGAATCCCGGATATCACCTGCCCGGTCTGGTCCGAAGTTCGGTTCAACCTGTTTGCCAAGGGCATCACATAGCTGATGGTAAACATCGATCAGATACTCTCTGCCGCCGGCACCGATATTAAAAGCCTCTCCTGCTGCCTCTGAACCTGCCAGACAGGCCTTCAGGTTAGCTTCGATCACGTTGTCAACATAAGTAAAGTCACGGGACTGTCTTCCATCACCATTGATCGTTGGAACCTCACCGTTCATCAGCTGCTTAATAAACTTCGGGATGACAGCGGCATACATGCCGTTAGGATCCTGCCTGCGTCCAAATACATTGAAGTAACGCATGCCATAGGTATCCAGTCCATAGAGAACCTTATACAGTCTTCCGTATTCCTCATCCACCCTTTTGGTCAGTGCATAGGGAGAAAGAAGCTTACCCTCGTGTCCTTCCTTCTTGGGAAGCACCGGATGATCTCCGTAAACAGAAGAACTGGAAGCATATACAAACTTCTTTACTCCATTCTGTCTGGAGGCCTCCATCATGTTTAAGGTACCACGGATATTGATCTCCTCATACAGAAGCGGCATTTCAATACTTCTCGGAACGCTGCCCCAGGCTGCCTGGTTCAGTACATAGGTCACACCCTCTGTCGCCTTCATGCAGGTTTCCAGCTCCCGGATGTCTCCTTTGATAAAGGTGAACTTCGGATTCTCCATAAAAGGCTCTATATTTTCCAGCTTTCCGGTGGAAAGGTTGTCAAGGCATCTTACCGTATATCCCAGCTCCAGAATCGCCTCACACAGGTTGGAGCCGATAAAACCGGCACCACCTGTCACAAGAAAAACGGCATCTTTGTCAAATTTCAGTTCTCGAAAGCTCATATTCGTCCTCTTTTCTGTCTCTTACAGTCTCCAGTAAATATAATCATCTGTCAGATATTCTTTTCTGTCATAGATTCCCTTGATATCACTGAATACCTTCTTCTGATGTGCCGCATTAAAGAAGCTGCTGATCGTCTTCTTATCCAGGGAAAGGAACTGTTTATGGGCAACTGCCACGACCACAGCATCCATATTCTTCACATCATCCATGGTATTGAAGGTAATGCCATACAGACGCTTTGCCTCATCTGCATCTGCTGCAGGATCTACGACAACAGGGGTAATTCCATACTCCTGCAGTTCTTTATAAATATCAATCACCTTGGTATTTCTCGTATCCGGACAGTTCTCCTTGAAGGTAAATCCAAGGATAGCCACCTTGGCTCCCTTAACCGGGATGTCTGCCTTGATCAGGTTCTTTACCAGTGATTCTGCCACATATTTACCCATATCATCATTGATCCGGCGTCCGGACAGGATGATCTGGGAATGGTAGCCAAGCTCCTCTGCCTTATAGGTCAGATAGTAGGGATCTACGCCGATGCAGTGTCCGCCTACAAGACCCGGCTGGAACTTCAGGAAGTTCCACTTGGTTCCTGCTGCTTCCAGTACAGACTTGGTATCAATTCCCATCTTGTTAAAGATAATGGAAAGCTCATTCATGAAAGCGATATTGATATCTCTCTGGCTGTTCTCAATGACCTTTGCAGCCTCTGCTACCTTAATGGATTCTGCACGGTGTACGCCGGCTTCTACAACAAGCTCATATACCTTGGCAACAGTATCCAGTGTTTCTTCATCCATACCGGATACGATCTTGGTGATGGTCTCCAGCCTGTGCACCTTGTCACCGGGATTGATACGCTCCGGTGAATAACCGATTTTGAAATCTACGCCGCACTTAAGGCCGGATTCCTTCTCAAGGATCGGCACGCAGATATCCTCGGTAACACCAGGATATACCGTAGATTCAAATACTACTACAGAGCCCTTCTGCAAATTCTGTCCAAGGATCCTGCTGGCTCCTTCTACCGGTGTCAGATCCGGTGTATGATCGGGGTTGACCGGTGTGGGAACGGCTACAATATGGAACTTTGCTTCCTTCAGTTTGGAAGGATCTGCCGTAAATTCCACGGTTGTGTTTTTGATCACCTCACCGCCCACTTCGTTGGTAGGATCCACGCCCGCCTTGTATAATTCGATCTTCTTTTCATTCAGGTCAAAGCCTACTACCTTGATCTTTCTGGCAAAAGCCACGGCAATGGGCATTCCCACATAGCCAAGTCCAACAAGGGAAAGCTTTTCTTCCCCACTTAACAGCTTTTCATATAAATCCATTCCTTTATCCTCTTTTCTCAAGTATCGTGTTTATTTCCTGAAGGTAGGCATCTGCCACCTTTTCTCTGTCAAATTCACGTTCCATCTTTTCTCTGGCTTTTCGTCCCATTTCTGCACGTTTTCCCAACGGGAGAGCAAGAAACTTCTCCAGTGCCCGGATCAGATCTTCACTGTCTTCTTTCCGGCATCCAAAGCCTGTCACACCTTCCTCGAAGACTTCCTTACAGCCGCTGACTGTAGTTGTGATCACCGGCCTTCCGGTTGCAGAAGCTTCCATCAGCACATTGCTCATGCCTTCATGATAGCTGGGAAGCACCAGTGCAGAAGCCTTCGCCAGATAGCCATGCACATCAGGATCAAAAGGAAGCAGTCTGATACAGCCCTCTTTTTCTGCTTTCTGCAGCTTTTCCTCATAGTCCTCATCAGGATATCCAAGAAGCCAGAACTGTGTTTTCTCACTGTGAAGGGCTTCTGCTGCGGCAAGCAGCTCCTCAATCCCCTTTTCCCTCATCATGCGGCCCACATACAGAAAAACAGTCGTATCTCCTTCCGGGTAAGGCTCCATGGTATGCCGTTTCAGGTTCACACCGGAACCGGAAACCAGCTTTGTCTGCTTTCCTCTGATATGATAGTTTTCAAAGATCTGTCTGTTTTCTTCGTTCTGAAAAAAGATACATTCCGCCTTTTTCAGTGCTGTGCGGTACATGGCAACGATCATGTGAAGAAACAATCCCTTTTTTTCAAAGCTGCTGCCAAGTCCTGTCACTGTCTCCACATAGGGCACTCTGGCCATCCGGCTGCAGAAGCCGCCGTAAATATTCGGTTTGATCGTATAGGTCAGCACCAGATCCGGTTTTTCATCCTGGATCAGCCTCCGGTAGGATAAGAGAAGGGAAATATCCTCCTTCGGGTTAACGCCACGGCGGTTGATCGCCGTATGGATCACCCTGCATCCTTCCTCTGCAAGTTCCCTGGTCCTGACATCATCCGGCAGGCTGACCACTACTTCATAGCTTTTTAAGAGTCTGAGTACCAGCTCGTTTCTGAAGTCGTACAGTCCTCCTGAGGAATTGGCAAGTATCAGTATTTTTTTCATATCAGCCTTCCACGATTTCTTCATCCTTCAGACGGACAATGGCAACCTCATTGTATTTCATCATACAGATGCCTTCTTCATACTGTCCGATCGTAACAGAATTCTCTTCTCCTGCCAGATTGGCAATAACCTGAACAGGCATATTCACACCGCTCTCATAGGCATGCGGATATCCTCCGCCAAAACGGGGATTCACCTCGGAGATATAATACACGCCATTTATTTTGAAAATATCAATATCTATCATACCACAAAATCCGCACTTTTCCACAAAATTCTGTATCATAGTGAAAAGCTCCGGATCTTTAAAGGACACGGATTTGTCGGTTTCGCCAGCCCGCATCTTGATCTTCTTTTTCACAAAGATAGAGGTGCATTTACCGGAAATC
Organism: Lachnospiraceae bacterium OM04-12BH; assembly: GCA_003490145.1. GTDB lineage: Bacteria > Bacillota > Clostridia > Lachnospirales > Lachnospiraceae > Suilimivivens > Suilimivivens aceti. Next base: position 194,670 of record QULQ01000002.1, on the reverse strand, counting down.
ATATCAATATACACATCAGCGCCGTATTCCTGTCCGTCCATAAATTCCTGGATCATCAGATTATCATATAAATGGAACAGCACCCGGATCTCCTCATCACTGGACACTTTATTGATATTGATGCTGGCACTGCCCTTCACTGGCTTTACAAAAACCGGATAGGAGATCAGACCGGCCTCTTTGTCACGGAAAAAGCTTTCCAGATCCTCATAGCATCTGCCGGTAGGAATATTCATTTCCTGTAACAGCTTATACATACGATACTTGTCAAAGCAGGTCTCTACAAGATCATAGGGGGATATGATAGGAGTTGTTCCAACCGCAAGGAATTTTTCTCTTTCCTTTGCTAAAAGGCTCAGCTCCGGATCGATCAGGGAAAAGACGCCGTCAATACTCTCCTTTTTACAGATCTCAAGGATCTGATCCAGATATCCCGGTGCCGTGATCCTGGGTACCAGATAAAAGGCATCCGCCTCATACACAGCCGGTGCCAGATTGGAACAGTCTGTAGCGATGACTTTGCCCTCTGCACCCACATTTTCCTTGAAATACTGCACAACCTTATTTCTCGTTCCTGCACTCAAGATCAAAATATTCATATGAAAAATCCTTTCCTGTATCGGTATCACTTTTCTTATCTTCTTCCGGTCTTCAGAAGCAGGTCAAAATACAGCGGTGTCCCGCCTGTGTGAATGAAGAGCACATTTTTGTCTTTGATGTCATGCTCCTTCAGAAAAGCACACATGCCGTAAAATGCTTTTCCCACATAAGTGGTATCCAGGGGGATCCCTTCCCGTTCCATAACACGGTCTATCAGGGAAAGTACTTCCCCGCTGTAGTTTCCATATCCGCCAAGCCGGTACTCATCCGTAAACAGAAGGGCATCCTCCCGGTACAGCTCTGCAAAACGCTCTCCCAGATATTCCCGGATGCTGTCCTTTACTACCGTGCGGCCTCTACCCTGTTCCCTGGCAATGCTGATGCCAACAATCTGTCTGTCTCTGTCCCCGTTAAGAAGCTGTCCGCATACAAGTCCTGCCTGGGTAGCGCCGGTTCCGGATGCGTGGAAAATATAGTCAAAATGGATCCCATTTTCCTTTTCATAGGCACAAATTTCCCGGTAAGCCTTCACATAGCTTTCCGTGCCGGGTCTGCCATGTCCGCCGCCTGTGATAAAATAGGGATGCTTTCCTTCCCTTCTGTAGGCTGCTTTCCGGTTTTCTATGGTCTCTGCTACTTTTGTTACCGGGCAGGTCTCGATCACTGCCCCAAGCTGCTCCACAAAAGCAGTGTTATACAGTCTCTCCCGGTTTTCCTCCGGCGAGATCACATGGCAGGCAAGTCCCATAGAGGCTGCCATATTCGCTATGATCCGGCAGTGATTGGAGCTGTTACTGCCATAGGTCATCACTACATCCGTATCACTGTTTTTGATTTCCCTGTAAAATTCCGCCGCTTTCCTTACCTTGTTTCCTCCAAAGCTGAAGGGAAGCATATCATCCCGTTTTATATAAAAATGGTTATCACCATAGTCACCTGACAGCGGTACAACCGGTGTAACCGGAAGTGGTTTTTCAAAAAGTGTGATTTCCTTCAAATCAGCCTGCCTGTCCTTTCGATCTGTATTTGTCAAAATCTTCTACGGTCTGCTGATCTCCGGAAAGAGTATCAGAACGTTTCAGAACCTTATAAACTGTCATGCCGATGATCTTAAGATCCATCAGGAAAGTAAGATGATCTACATATTCAATGTCATAGGCAAACCGTGCTTCCCAGCCAAGAGCATTCCTGCCGTTTACCTGTGCCAGTCCTGTCAGTCCCGGGCGGACATCATGGCGTCTTCTCTCTTCCTTCGTATAATACGGCAGATAACGCACAAGCAGAGGCCGTGGCCCGATCAGGCTCATATCTCCCTTGAAGATATTAAACAGCTCCGGCAGCTCATCCAGGCTTGTGGAACGCAAAAGTCTCCCAAATTTCGTAAGCCGCACTTCATCCGGAAGCAGTTCTCCCTTTTCATCTCTTGCATCTGTCATAGTACGGAATTTATACAATTTAAAGATCCTTTCCCTTCTGCCCGGTCTTTCCTGGGTAAACAGCACCGGAGAACCCAGTTTACACCGGATCAGAATCCACAGGATCAGCAGCAGGGGAGAAAGGATCAACAGCCCTGTGCCGGAAATGATGATATCTAACAGTCTTTTTATCCACCTTCGGTACATACTTTCCTCCTGCAGGCTATTTTCCAAAGCATCCTCTGATTATCCTGATGATACGATCCATATCTTCATCCGTGTTCTTGATATCGCTTGGCAGGCAGAAGCCTCTGTCAAAAATATCCGCAGCTACGCTGCAGCCGTCCTTTTCGGTGACGTAATCATATTCTGCAAAGACCGGCTGTAAATGCATGGGCTTCCAGATCGGCCTTGATTCAATATTCTCTGCTGCCAGCGCATCCATGATCTGATCCGGTGTCACACTGCATCCCTTTTCAATGGTCACACAGGAAAGCCAGCAGTTGGCATCTCCCTTTTCATTCATGGGGTTCATGGTAAGCTCCGGAATATCCGCAAAGGCTTCCTTATAAGCCGCATAGATCTTCTTTTTCAGTGCCTTATGCTCTTCCAGATGCAGGAGCTGGCCTCTGCCGATCCCTGCAGTGATATTGCTCATGCGATAATTATATCCGATCTGGGAATGCTGATAGTATCTGGCAGGATCTCTTGCCTGGGTGGCCAGGAAAGTAGCCTTCTTTGTGATCGCTTCCTCATCTGATACCAGCATGCCGCCGCCGGATGTGGTGATGATCTTATTGCCGTTAAAGGAATAAATACCGATCTTTCCGAAGGTTCCGGTCTGCTTTCCTTCATAGGTACTGCTTAAGGACTCTGCCGCATCTTCTACAAGAGGTACCTGATAGCGGTTACAGATCTCCATGATCTCGGAAAGCTTTGCCGGTGTACCATAAAGATGTACCACGATCACAGCCTTGGGCTTTCCATAGGTCTTAAAGGCCTTTTCCAGTGCTGCCGGTGACATATTCCAGGTATCCTCTTCACTGTCGATAAAGATGGGTGTTGCCTTTTCATAAACGATAGGGTTACAGGTTGCACTGAAGGTCAGCGTCGGTGCAAACACAAGATCTCCTTCTCCAATCCCAAGAATACGGAGCGCCAGATGAATGGCTGCTGTCCCTGCACTCAGGGCAGAGGCATGGGCTGCTCCGGTATAGGCCTCCATCTCTTTTTCAAAGGCATTTACATTGGGTCCAAGAGGCGCTACCCAGTTGGTATCGAAGGCCTCCTGAATAAATTTCTGTTCTTCTCCATGCATGGTAGGACTGGATAAATAGATCTTCTTGTTCTCCATCAGTTTCCGCTTCCTTTCTTTGCATCTTCCTTTTTAAAATGATAGGTCGGTACGATCTGCTGTACCATTTCCCTGATATCCTGGTCTTCACTGACAGAAGCATCCTTCAAATGCTTAAGCTGTACAAAGAACTCCTCTTCGTTGATCTCAATAGGCTTACCAATATGGATCAGCTTATTGGAGGTCTCCTTCATGCCCTCTTCTGCCATCAGGAGCTCTTCATAGAGCTTCTCTCCTGGACGAAGTCCTGTAAATTCAATCTTGATATCCTCATCCACACGGTATCCGGAGAGCCGGATCAGGTTCTTTGCCAGATCCAGGATCTTCACCGGCTTTCCCATATCAAGAACAAAGATCTCACCGCCCTTTGCAAAGGCTCCTGCCTGCAGTACCAGGGAAACTGCTTCCGGGATCGTCATAAAGTAGCGGATGATATTGGGGTCTGTTACCGTAACAGGTCCTCCTGCCGCAATCTGCTTCTTAAACAGCGGAATCACACTGCCGTTGCTTCCAAGAACATTGCCGAAGCGAACCGCTACAAATTCCGTATCATAGTGCCGGTTAAAGGTCTGGATGATCATTTCACAGATCCTCTTGCTGGCTCCCATGATATTCGTGGGATTGACCGCCTTGTCTGTAGAGATCATGACAAATCTCCTGACACCGTTCATGGCTGCCGCCTGTGCTGTTTTGAAGGTGCCAAATACATTATTCTTAATGGCCTCGTTGGGGCTTGTCTCCATCAGAGGCACGTGCTTATGTGCTGCTGCATGATATACGATCTCCGGCTTATAATGCTCAAAGATCCAGTTCATCCGGTTGGTATTGCGCACGGAGGCAATGAGCACCACCAGGTTTAAATCCGGGTAGGTACCAAGAAGCTCCTGCTGGATATCATAGGCACTGTTCTCGTAAATATCCACGATGATCAGCATGGAAGGCTTATGGCTTGCGATCTGTCTGCAGATCTCACTGCCGATCGAGCCGCCGCCCCCGGTAACAAGGATCCTCTTTCCCTGAACATATCCAAGGATCGAGTTCAGATCTACCTCAATGGGATCTCTTCCAAGCAGATCCTCTACCTCTACGTCCCGCAGCTTGCTGACACTGACTTCTCCGTTTACAAGCTGGTACATGCCGGGCAGAGAACGGAGCTTACAGTTTGTCTCCTTACAGATATCCAGGATTTCAGAGAGCTCTTTCCTGGAAATAGAGGGCATAGCCACGATGATCTCATCAATATTATAAATATCGGCACACTCCATGATTCTGTCCCGACCGCCGACGACCTTGATACCCTGGATAAACCGTCCCCATTTTCCCTTGTCATCATCAATGATACAACGGATGACCATGGTGGAAAAGTTGCTGTTTACAATTTCCTTAATAATGGCATTTCCGGCTTCTCCGGCACCGATCACCATAACGGCAATGCTGTTGTTCTTATTCTGCTGCTTATGCTTCAGGCTTCGTAAAAACCGATAGGAAAACCGGCTGACAAAGATGAAGCTGATCAGCAGGAACATATACAGGAAATAATAGCTGGAAGGAACCGCCTGCTCTCCCTTTATCCTGAAGAACTGGATGCCGATGCTGTAACAGATCGTAGAAAGCACACTGGCGATCACCAGGTTCTGGAGCTCTGTTTCTCCGGCAAATACCCACATGCTGGAGTACATCCGGAACAGATACAGGATCAGGATCGTGATCAGTACATTCAGTGGCAGGAACCGGTTGACCGGTGCCAGGAAATGTCCTGGAATCTCTGTCAGTTCAAAATTATAACGGATCAGGATCGCCAGATAGCTGCAGGCAATGACACTGATAATATCGTAGATCAGCAGAAAGGTTCTTCTATATAATTTTTTGACGTTAAAAACTTTTTTATCCTTTTTCATATCCTTTTCACGATAAACCTTCACTTCCGGTTATTTGGCAGCCTGCTTTTCCATGAAGAAAAGGGGCGTGATGACCAGCATCAGCAGATATCCACAGGGATTGGACAGATGATAGATCCACTCCACAATACCCGCTACTGCTACTGCCACTGCGATCACTGCAGGCAGCGCCGCATAGGTGATCGTTTTCTTCTGCTTTCCATAGTAAATCAGGGAAACCACAAGGGTTGCTGCCCCGACTAGGACAAACACGATACCCACAGGGATACCATGATCATAGGCTACCTGCAGATAAATATCATGGGCATGGGTTGCGATCTCGCCATCCTCAAGCACGGCTCCCATTTCCTCATGTCCTGTCATATTGAGCTGCTCTATATAGGAACGGTAGATGTCAACTCTGCCGTTGGTATAATCATTATCCTCCGGAATATCCACCGGATTTCCATTTTCATCCAGCTCACCTGCACTGGCAAGCAGAAGCTCACTGCCCTTTGCCGGGTAAAGATCATCTACAGACGGCACATAATTAAGCGATGCCACCTGCTTCTGATGGGTTCTCTGATATTCTTTGATCTCCCCGTATATGTCAAAGGTTCCCTCCGGGATACCGAAGATCTTTTCGCAGAAAACATCAATAAAACGGCCCACTCTCATGAAATTCTTAGAATCCGCATGACGTCCTCTCATCACATCCTCCGGACAATACATGGAATACTCGATCTCATACAGATAGGGTTCACTGACAAGCGCCGGGATATTCCTCTGCAGGGTAAAGGTCACAGGCAGAAGAACGATCACGGAAAGGACTAACAGTCCAAGGTTCTTTCCTATATTGAGAAGTCTTGCTTTTCCCTTTCCTGCTGCAATCAGGATCAGGGCAAAGAGCACCGTGGCTCCCACTGCAAAGTAGGCAGTCCTTGCCATAGTAAATATCATATAGGAAGAAACTACCCCGAAGAAGCTAAGCTCCTTCCAGATATCTCTCAGCTTTCTCGTTTTGGTCAGCTTGGTAAGAAGCAGTACTGCTGCCACGCACTCGATCATGGTCAGATATGTCGCCGTGATGGTGACCGTATGGAAAATATGGGTATATCTCGCATTCCGGAAGGTCACATAGGGTCTGTGGAGCAGGCAGTAGCCTGTCGCCAGCACAAACTGCAGGACAGCGCCACGCAGTACATTGGTCAGGAAGCGTTCCTTATGCTCCCACATCCCATAATTCAGATACAGCAGCGTAAAGGCAGCCGCCATGGTAACTGTCCACCATCTGCCGTTCCTGAAAATAATGATCAGGGCAAAGAAAACAAGAAGCAGGGCACTGTACCATACATTTGGCTTTGCCAGCTTCTTCTGGCAGAGTGCGATCACCGTCCGGATCACGATAAAGCCAAGCAGAATGGCGATCCATACCGTATATTTCAGCACCTGTCTGTTCAGGTCATCCATATCCTCTGTCAGATGTGCCTGATAGTAGGAACGACCTGCAATCCCTGCTGCCACCAGATAGATCAGGTTATATACCCGGAAAATATCCTTCAGCCTGAACAAGGCGATTACAGAAAGGGCAAACCAGATCATTTCCTTCCGCTCTGCCACTGCATGGTGAATGTCGTAAAGACCGCTCATATATTCACAGCAGGCTGCCAGTGCCCCTGCAATACAGATGGACTGGAGCAGATCTCCCACATGACTCTTCAGATAATCTGCCGTGATCACAGGGCTCTGTCCTTCTCTGCTGTGGTTGATCCCATAGAACAGGATCACTGAAAGGAAAAGAATACTGACCACAAATACTGTATTATCCAGTGCATAGTGACCAAAGGTACCCCGGAACGTTGCAATTAATGCTGCAAGGGTTCCTGCTGCGACCAAAGGGTTCATCACCGTCTTAAAGGCCTTTTCCACAGTGATCAGCTTATCTTCCCGGTTCCGGTAGATTCCCTTTACCAGAAGCAGAAGAAGTGCTGCCACTATAATGATCGCTGCGCCGCAGACCAGCATACCCATCTTGCGGAGCGGCATGCCGTAGTCATAATCTGCCACAAGGCTCATGCCATCCATGGATGCATCCTGATAATACAGTTCTCCAAGGAACGGCATATCTGTCATGGCTGCCGGAACCGACATGACCTGAATCTCTGACTGGTCTCCCTGTACAATGATATAGTAAAGTGCATTGACTTCCATATCTACATCGATCTCCACCTCCTGATAGCCGGGAAGTGCAGCTTCGTCAATATCCACCTTTTCCTCGCAGACCTGCTGCCAGTCCTTGTCAAGGATCCTGACATAGAAATCACTGCCCTGTGCATCTGCTCCCAGATAAAGGTGCAGGGTGTTCATATGGTCATACTGGGCGGCAATGGTCTGCATGACCATGCTCTCCTCATTCACTGTATAGGCCTGCATCTCTTCTGCAGGGGATCCTACGGAGGTTGTAACGGTTTCTTTAAAAATGCGGAGCGGCCATATGGAGAGCAGCAGAATCGCTGCGATGATCACGATCACTGCCTGTATAGCTCTGCTCTGATATATTGTCTTGTTCATCTGTCCTCTTATCTGCAGCCGGAGGCTGCCTTAAAATCATGGGTAGTATAACACAGATACCCCTATTTATCAAACCTGCCGGAAATTCCGGCATCGTCCTTTTCTCATTTTTCTGCTGCTTTTCTTTCTGATTTTCTGCACAGCTCCCACAAAAGCACCGGCAGAAGCACCCACAGAAAGACCACATACCTGACAAGGTAGGTCGGACCAAGCAGTACAGTCAGGAAAAGCAGTCCCGGAAACAGGAATGGCCACAGCTTCCTGTCCTGTCCTGTATACCAGAAAAAGCAAAGGACAAAGGTCCACAGAAAAAACATTGCTCCCGGTGACAGAACCAGCGATAAAAGCGGAATCTCCTGTGCCCTTTCATCAAGGGAAAGGAAACGGTAAGCCCTGTCGACCAGCGGGATCAGGCTCTTTCTCTCTCCCGGCTCCTCTACCTCATAGCCAAAATAGGAGCTTCCTTCATAAGTAAACGTAAACACGGTATTTCCTTTATACACATCAATGACTGCCCCGGGATACCAGAATCCATAGGAGGTCATAAACCAGGCATTGAAATACCCGAAGGGATGCTCCCTGAAAAGATCAGACCAGAGCCTTCTGTACTTTCCCTTATCAGCTTCATAAGCTTCATTATCAAAGTCCACCTTGACCGGATCAGAAACCTTTGGATTGTAGCGCTTCAATGCCTCCTCCGGCAGGATCTCAAACAGCGTCTCCTTCTGCTGCTCTGTCAGGGTGTCACCTTCCATACTGTACACTCTGGCAAGCTGCTGGATCGGAACTGTCAGGATCTCCTGATTTTCACTGTCATCAGCATGCAGTACAAAGGCAAAGCCTTTGTTGACCACAAGGAATGCAAGCATGGCGCCTGCACATAACAGCAGCATTTTCTTTCTGTAGGGCTTCCATTCTGCCTTGAGAAAAAGCAGAGCCAGGAACACCACGAATACAAAAAAGGCATAAAAGCCGTTGTTCCTAAGGAGCATCATCAGGCAGCTGGAAAGAAACAGGCATGCGCAGTGCCCCTTCTTCTGAAAAAAGCCTGCCGGATCCCGGAAGAATGCACACAGCATCAATACCATCAAAAGCACCATGCCGGTAAATAATCCATCCTTGGCCGAGCAGAGGGAAAACATGACGATCGTAGGAAATCCTCCAAAATAAGCCAGTAAGAGAATACCTCCCCTTCTTCCCATGCCTTCTTCCTTAAGCTTCCGGATCCCGTATCCGAAGATCAGGGACAGCGCTGCCATCTGCAACAGTGTGTAGCAGGCAATTCCTGCATTATATGAGCCTGTCAGCTTATGGATGAGCTGTACTGTACCTCCCATCAGAAGTACGTGAAACAGCGGATGATGGGTGGAGAAGCTCCGGGTAATGACCTGCATCAGTTCATCCTGTGCATCATATACGAAAAATCCCGGGTATACACCAAGGAATACGATCAGATAGCAGAGGAAAATTATGCCTGCATATAAAAATGTCATGCGGCCTGCCGGAACCTGTCTGATCTGCTGTCCTGTCTCATGCTCTAGACCTTTTGGCAGCAATCTCTTCTGAAGCTGGTTCATAATTACTGTCAGAGCCGCCGAAAGCAGAATACCAAGGATCAGGATCGTAAGCCATAGCCTGCCATCCCTGTAGGCTATGCTGCCTTCTTTTTCAAGGCTGTGTCCAAAGACAAGACAGACCGCATACACAAATCCCGGTATAGCTGGGATTATTTTCTTTTTCAGATCCACATTCATTCCTCTGTGTCTTCCTTTGTTAGATCCGCCTGTTCCCAGGCTTCTTTTCCTACGACCTCACGGATCACAAACTGTGGGGAGCTGTTCATGGAAATATAGACCCGTCCCATATATTCGCCAACAAGCCCGAGCATCAGCATGAGCATACCGCCCATAAATACGATCACCGACATCAGTGCACTGAAGCCGGTCACCAGTCCCGGGGGCTGAATAAATATCTTCTTGATGATCGTGTAGATACCATACAGGAATCCGCAGACTGCACAGACTACTCCGGCTGCCGTGGCGATCCTGAGAGGCTTTACACTAAATGCCGTAAAGCCGTTAAACCAGAGTGCCATCAGCTTTTTCATCGTATAACCGGATTCTCCTGCCTGTCTGTCTCTGTGGTTCACATCCACATTTACGATATTTTTTGTTGTGCGGAGCACAAGTCCGATCACATACGGATAGGAATTTTCATAATGCAGCATTTCCTCCACAACAAACCTCCTTGCTGCGAAGTAGCTGGATACATACAGATCCTTCGGCTTTCCAAGCATGACTCTCGTCATAAGCTCATTAACCCTGCTGCCAAAATTCCGGAATCCGGAGTGATGCTTGTGTGCGTATCTGGCATAGGCTACATCTGCACCATCCTCGATCGCACGGATCAGCCTGTCTGCCTCACAGGCCGGTGTCTGTCCATCATCATCCAGACAGATCACGATATCCCCGCTGACATGGTGGAAGCCTGCCATCAGCGCCGCATGCTGCCCAAAATTCTTTGCCAGGCTGATCCCGGTAATTCTCTTATTCTCCCTGCATAGCTGTCTGATCGTTTCAAAGGTATCGTCCGGTGAACAGTCATTGATCAGTACGATCTCATGTCTGTAATCCGGAAGCTTCTGCATCGTCTCCTCGATCTCTGCCACAACTCCCGGCAGCGTTTTCGACGAACGGTAGCAGGGAATCACAAAACTGATTTTTTTCATGCCCTATGCCTTTCTTCATTCAGATTTTATCTCATTCAGGATGCCCATAAAGATCACATCCTGATATCCTCCCGGAAGAAGGACATCATCCCTGAAATATCCTTCCTGTACAAAGCCGGCATGCTCATAGCTTTTCTTAGCCCGTTCATTCCCTGCCAGCACCCGCAGATACAGCTTGTGAAGATGAAGCTCCTCGAATGCGTAGCGGATCATCAGCTCCGCTGCCTCTGAACCATATCCCTTCGACAGTGCTTCCTCTTCTCCGATAAAAATGCCATACTCTGCCTTATTATGGGTTCTGTCAATATCCCGGAGATATACACTGCCAACCGGCCTTTCTTCCTGGGTACAGATGATAAACTGCACGACCCTGCCGGTGTTTACCATAGTCTCTGCCCAGTGCTTATGCCCCTCTGCTGTAAAAGGCTTCTGATAAATGAAATTTTCCTTTACAAATGCTTCATTCCGCCATCTGACGATATTTTCTGTATCTTTCTCTGTCATCGGACGAAGCAGGACCTTTTTTCCTCTGATCCACGCTGTCATGATACTGCCTTTCCTTCTGCCGTTTCCTGCAGGCTGTAGATCTCAAAGCCCGCAAGAGCCTTTTCCCGTATCAGCGTAATTTCCCTTCCATGATCCCTGTAATACCGGATCAGCCACTTAGTATCGGCGCCCTTTTCCTGCACATAATATACATTGTCCTGTGTCAGCAGCGCCTCTTCCATATTGCTGATCCCAAAGGCCGCCAGCTTCTTTCTCTGAAGCGGGCTCTTGCAGGCCCAGCCACCCATAATATCATAGTTGGCAAGGGAATTATCTACATCCACAAACATTTTTTCCGTATATCCCACAGAGGAATATACATCTATAAAATAAAAATCATCTGATTGCTGCCGCAAATACTGATATAACTCCTGATAAGGGAGATTTCTCTCTGCCTTGGCCTGTGTATCAAGATCCAGGCTCCTTATGGTAAAAGGAAGTGCCATCACGCTGTAAAGAAGCACTGCTGCCAGACAGATCATGCCTGTCACACTGCCCGTTTTCCGGCTTCTGTCATCTGCAGCCATCCTTATCCACAGGATCAGTCCAAGGGCAGACAGAATGCACAGCTCCATAAAGTACATGGAATGACTGATCCGCACCGGTACACGGTCACGCATGATCAGCCAGAGCCAGAGGGTCATCCGCACAGCAAAGAGAAATCCGAGCCGGAGGGCTGCAGAGCTGATCCGTGCCGGCATCTTTTTCTCCCCGTCCATCAGAGACAGTACAAGCACTGCCACATAGGCGAGTATCACCATATAATTCCAGGGATAGTCACTTTCATTATGAGATGGTCCATAACGCATTCTGCGGTAATCACTTTTCAGGCTGTCCATAAGGTTCTGCAGGAAGGGGCGCTCCGCCTGCCGTATGGATGCTGCATAATCTGCCACCTTCAGGACAAGGTCTTCGTCAATTTCCTCATCCAGTCCGAAATTATAATTGGCAAGCAGCTCCCGTTCCATTTCCGTCAGTCCTATGGACTCATAAAATTCCTTATTTGCCTCATATTCCGGCAGGATCTGGAAATCATAAAGCTCTGTCCTGTTATCAAAAAACTCATTAAACTTCTGCCATTCACTGCTGCCATAGGCAATTTTATGGGTGCCCTGTCCGATCCCGACAGAAAGCAGGATCAGTCCGATCACAGACAGATATTTGATCATATGCTCCCCGGTGAAGATTTTCTTCTCCATGGACCACTTGATCACTCCTGCTGCACAGATCAGCGGCAAGAGAAGCAGAAGCATCTCTGACCGGATCAGATAGGCCAGGAATACAAGCAGTACTGTTCCGATGTTCCTCCTGATAAAGGCTCCTGCCGGCATGGTGATATCTGTTGTCAGGAACAGAAAGGCTGCTGCTGATGCCAGCATACTGCAGGTAACGGTGTACTGGGCACATACCAGATGCGGCATCAGGAACGAAAGGGCAAAGAAAAGCTCTGTCAGAAACAGAAATTCTTTCAAAAGCCGGATCTTTTTTCCAAAGACTTCCAGCTGCTCTATCAGGAGAAGGCTTCTGTGCACGATCAGTCCAATACTCAGGAAATGACAGAAGCATAGAAACATCCCATACCAGGGGAGTACCCGTACCACACGGTAAAACACACTGATCAATGCGCTGATCAGCCAGAGCATCTGGATATTATGTCCCTCAGGATCTCCTGTATAAACACCTGCCAGAATGTCCTTCATCAGCACATCATCATTCAGGTCAAAATAATAATCATAACGGATGGCACTTACAAGCAGCAGGATCCCCAGAAAGAGCAGTGTCAGTATACAGTTTTCCTTCTTTTTCAAAAAGCTTTTACATGCCATAGAATTCTTTTACTTTTCCCGCGATATAATCTACCTCTGCTTCCTTCAGCTGATAGAACATGGGAAGTCTGAGCAGTCTTTCGCTCTCTTTTGTCGTATATCTGTCCTCTCCATGGAACCGTCCGAATTTCTGTCCGGCCGGTGCGGAATGAAGCGGAATATAATGGAATACAGTAAGCACATCATTTTTCTTCATAAAGTCAATAAGGGCTGACCTTTCTTCCATATCCTTTGTCTTAATATAAAACATGTGGCCATTGTGGACACAGTGCTCCGGTACAAAGGGCAGCTCGATCCTTCCGGCCTCTGCAAGGGGAGTCAGCAGACGGTAATACTGGTTCCACCTGTCAAGACGCACCTGATTGATCTCCTGTGCCATTTCAAACTGGGTATAAAGATAAGCGGCGTTCATATCGCTTGGCAGATAGGATGAGCCAAAGCTCTGCCATCTGTATTTATCTACCTGGCCGCGGAAAAACTTGCTTCTGTCTGTTCCCTTTTCCCGCAGGATCTCCGCCTTTTCAATGTATGCTTCATCACGGATCAGAAGGGCTCCACCCTCTCCCATGCTGTAATTCTTGGTCTCATGGAAGCTCAGTGCCCCAAACTCACCAAAGGTTCCGAGGGGCTTTCCCTTATAGGTACTCATGATCCCCTGTGCATCATCCTCCACTACCATCAGATGATGTCTGTCTGCGATGTCCATAATGGTATCCATCTCACAGCCGACTCCGGCATAATGTACCGGGGCAATGACCTTCGTCTTTTCGGTGACCGCATCCTCGATCAGTGTTTCATCAATATTCATGGTATCCGGACGGATATCCACAAATACGATCTTCGCTCCACGGAGAACAAAGGCATCTGCAGTAGACACAAAGGTATAGGACGGCATGATCACCTCGTCCCCTTCCTTAATGTCACAGAGCAGGGCTGCCATCTCCAGTGCATGGGTGCAGGAGGTGGTCAGGAGACACTTTTTCGTGCCTGTCGTCTCCTCCAGAAAGGTATTACACTTTTTGGTAAACTCGCCGTCTCCGCAGATGTGCATGCTTTCCACTGCTTTTTTTACATTTTCTATTTCCTTCCCTGTATAGGGCGGCACATTAAACCGGATCATACTTCTCCTCCTCGTTTGCTGTATGTCATCTTTTTACCAATAAACCAGAAAGCGTTCATTCTGAAACGCAAGCTGATAGCTGTATTCTTTCATAAAATCCCGGATAGCAGAAAGCTTATCTCCCTCCTGTGCATCTGCAGCCAATATGACCAGCGGTGTTGGCTTGTCTATATCGGTAAGAGCGATCTTCGTGCTGAGTGCATTCAGATCTGACTTCAGATCCTCATAGCTGCTGGTGTCAAGATCCGGCCAGCTTGTCCGGATGGCACAGGGTCTGTCCAGATAATAGGAAAGCCCGGGAATATTCCCATAAAGGATCAGCTCCTTTCCATCCAGCTCTTCATGGGACTGCAGATAAGCAAATAAGCTTTCAAGGCTCTCTGCGTTTGCCTGACTGGTATACATACCTGCAAGAACCGGGCTGTTCTCTACCTTCGCCGTCCTTCTGGTACCATCTTCTCCATCCAGGAACACATATCCGAAAAGCAGACCGATGCTCTGTACAAAGAACATCAGTACAAGAGCTGCCAGCATCGCCTTTGCCGGGAAAAAGGGAACCCGTCCCGTGCTGTCCACAGCCGATCTTCCCCATCTTACAAATCGGTAAACCATCCAGAAGGTTACCGGAGCCACAAAGAAAAGATTATTTAACGCTGGCCATACATAATTATTGCTTCCAAGCGGTGTGATCAGGATTACCATAAGTGCAATGCTGCCGATCAGCATCCATTCATCATCGATCATACGGGTAAACAGCATCCAGACCGCCACCCCAAGGGAGATCAGCAGGAACACAACACCCCACTGCAGTCCAGATTCCTTCTGGTAATACCAGAAATTGAACATCCCCCATTTATACAGCACAAAGAACAGGAACACGATACAGGCGCAGTAAATGATCTTCCGGAGTGTCTGTCCTTTATCCTTCCACAGGATCAGGAACGGGATCCCGGGCAAAATACAGAGTGCCGGGTAAACCATCCAGCGGATGCCTCTTCCATAGGCTGACAGGATCGACAGCAGCATTTCGGAAAACGTATAATCTGATGCACTCACTGACATGCCAAACAGTCCGCCGATCATTTCTCCATAAGCGCCAAATCCATACAGCAGACTGATAATCAGGAACATCACCGCCTGTGCAGCCAGAAAGCCGCCGATACAGAGCCCGGTTTCTTTTGCTATCTGTTCAAAGCTCTTTTTCTTTCTCGCCCCGTAATACCAGACACAGAGGATCAGTGCCGCTTCCAGGATATTGGGCACCCGAACAGATACATTAAGTCCAAGACTGATCCCCGAAAGGAACAGGCATATCGGCCTGTTGCCTGCAAGTCCACGGAACAGCAGTACGCCGCAGATCAGAAAGAAAAGATACGTCATATAATTATACAGGATCACAGAGGGACACCAGCAGAAGCCGATCGCCGCCACTTCCCCGAGGAATGCGACCCACATGGGCATCTTCGTCTTGAAGAAACGGAAGGAAAACAGTGCCATGAAGCTGATCAGCAGGGAAGAATAAAGCTTCATGCCGATCATCGTTCCCCCGAAGGGAAGTCTGGTAAACAGATAGCCTGTCACGTTGGAAAGGAAGGTCGCGAGCACCCACACACCGTCTGCTCCTTCAAAGAAACGATAGTTTCCAAGGCTGTACGGGGTATCCGTAAGATCCACGCCCTGATTGATCTTAAGCAGAGGCAGGAGCAAAAGCAGCACGGCAAACAAAATTTCCAATGCTTTATTTCTCTGGCTGTATATGTTTTCACTGCGGTCTGTCATCTGGCTGCTCCCTTCTTTTCCTTATATTTCTTATGCAGCTTCCTGCAAATATAAAAATCTTATCTCTCGCAAAATCCAAAAAAATACCAATTCCATAGATCAGAAGTACACTGACAATAAGCTTTAAAAGCCACAGGATAAGACTGTTTTTCCCGTAAGGATCCATCACCCTGTCGATCAGCGGATACCATCTGTCCCGGATATCCGGATGTTCATGGAAAAGATATACTCCAAAGCTGTACCTGCCAAGGAAACGGATCACATCCGCTTTTTTCCCTTCTGCCACAGGTTTCCTTAAAAACACGTAAAACAGGCCCACTGCGCCTGTCAGACAAAATACAAAATTATAATGAAACGGAACAGACGCATAATAGGTAAGCGCCCCTGTTCTGGCGGAAAACAGCTGAAGCACAAACTCCATAAAAAAGATCAGCAGTACACTTCCCCTGTAAAGCAGACCGCCTCTTTTCTCCCATGCAGCCGTGCCATATTTCCGAAGGTAAACACCAAGCAGATACACAAACACAAACCACAGGGCATCATAGCCAAAACGGTCTGCCGGAAGCCGTACCGGACAGATGCTCTTGATCAGACTGCTGATGATAAAAAAGAAGAGCATGATCGTCTCAAAGGTCTTCTTTTCCATATGCTTCACTGCCAGATTGCAGAGCGGCATCAGAAGAAGCAGAAAAAGATAACAGGTGGCAAACCAGTAAGTCTCGGATTCAATGGGAAGAAAATACTGTACCAGTCCATAAATTCCCTGTTCGCCTGCCTTTGTCGGTACCGAAAAAACAGTAAGCACCAGCGGGATCAGCAGGCTGTAAAACCAGATCCGAAGCAGAAAGGCAGCTGCTTTCTGAGGCCTTGGCTCTCTATCTGCCCCAAGATAGCCGCTGATCAGCACATAAACATCCACCGCTACGATGCACAGTGATTCCAGGAGCAGTGCCAGTATATTCTGGCCGGTCAGATAACCCGCTGCCTCATTTCCTGCTTCCGGCAGACTTCCCGATTTTGTCATAAAATGCAGGACAACCACCATCGCCATAGCGATCACACGCAGATATTCAATGTTTGCAAGCCGCTTCTTTTCTGCCACGCCGTTTCCCTTCCTACTGTCTCTCTATGGTGACCTGTCCCTTTTCTACCCTGTAAACCATATCGCATTTTTCAATGGTCTGCAGTCTGTGGGCGATAATGATCAGTGTTTTCTTTCCATGAAGCATATTGATGGATTCCATGATCGCTGCTTCTGTTTCATTGTCAAGTGCAGAGGTCGCCTCATCTAATACCAGTACCTCCGGATCCTCGAACAGAGCCCTTGCAATACCGATTCTCTGGCGCTGTCCTCCGGAAATACGGATTCCCCTTTCACCGATGCTGGTATCAAGACCATCCGGAAGCCCTCTTACAAACTCATCAAGCTGCGCTTCCTGCAGGGCACGCCACACCTTGGCATCATCAATATCCTCATCTGCCACACCAAAGGCCACATTCTTCCGGATCGTAGAATCAATCATAAAGATAGTCTGGGGAATATAACCGATATCCTTCAGGAAGGACTGGTAATGCTCCCTCACTTCCACGCCATCTGCCAGGATCTCACCGCTCTGGATCTGCAGAAGTCCAAGCAGAATATCCACGATCGTCGTCTTGCCGGCACCGGAGGTTCCCACGATACCAACACTCTTTCCAATCGGGATCTCCATATTCGCCCTGTCAAAGATCCGTGTCTCTGTATTTGGATATTTATACACAATATCCTTCAGCTGGATATTATGTCTGATCTCAAGCTTCTGTACCTCCACCTTTTTCTGGTAGGAGGCTGCGTTATAATCAATACTTTCATCCCGGATCTCTTCCTGCAGATTATCAGAAACTCCCATAAAGAACGGTTCGAAATAGGAAATCGAGGTGAGGTGATTGTTGATCCTGTTGGCACAGGGGATCAGACGCATGGCCACCAGTGCGAGCAGCGTAAGCTGTGGCAGAATGGCGGTAACCTGTACACCTGAAAGAAGCTGGATCATCATATAAAAGATCATGCCTGCCAGCGCTACGGTTTCGATCAGGAGTCTTGGAGTTGCATTGTACAGATTATAACGCTGTACTGCATTGACATAGCCCTCCCCGCACTTCGCATATTCGTTAATGAAATAATTCTCTTTATTGGCAATCTTGATCTCCTTGATTCCCATGACGGACTGGTCGATCCACTTATACAGTCCGCTGTAGTAGTCCTGGTTTTCTTCTCCCGCCTTACGCATGATAGGTTTCAATACCCATTTGATAATGGCAAGGACTACAACAAGAAGCAGTGCCACCGTAATACTCATCATCACATCAGAAACGAGACTGACTGCGATCAGGCAGACAAACACGATCCCCTCACTGACAAGCTGCAGCAGGGAAAGGATCAGTCCGTACATATTATTGACGTCAGAAGTAATGCTTCTCTGAATGACAGATGTGTCAGCATTCAGATAATATTCGTAAGGACGCTCCATGAAATTGATCATCATACGTCTTGAGGTTGCAAACTGATTGGTGTAGACAAACTTGAGCTGTACCTTCTGCTGGAAGAACAGAAAAACATTCTTGACCGCAAAAATAACAATAAGTCCCACCATGACAAGGATCATCAGCGTCCTTGTATCATCATAGGCAATATGGAAAAGATCACAGATCACCTGCAGATAGGCATGCTTCCGCACGGCATTTTCTTCCATGACAACACTCATGACCGGCAGGATCATGGAAACACCCAGGGTCTCCAGCACTGCCCCGATCAGCATCAGAAAAACAAGAAGCACCATTTTGTACTTCTGCTTCTTATCCAGTAATACCATCAGTTTCCGAAAAATCTTTTTCATACTGCTCCTCTGTCAGAGCGTGCCATCTGCACTGCCCATTTCCGCATTCTTATGTCGATTGTACCATATCTGTATCTGTAAGGCAAACTGTCAGATCTGCTCGTTCTGCCGGTGGATCTCCGGTGCCTCATATTTGTCCATAAAATCCTCTCCAAGAAAGATCTTTTCCCCGGCAAACAGGATCGCATCCGGCACGGTAAATACCGTAACCACCCTGTCGAAGTAAAGGCCGTCCACAAAGTTCAGGATCTCCATTGGGAATTTTCCATCCAGTACGATATTTTTAGGAAACAGCTTTGCATAATCAAGCACATCCCTTGGATGCGGCTTCATGATCACACAGCCTTCTTCCTCTCCGAACCATTTATAAGTATTGACAATATCCGTAAAAATCTGCTCTCTTGTAGTAAGATCACAGAGCGGCTCTGTCAGCACCAGTACCTTTTTCCGCTTCCTTCCTTCAGCAGAAAGATCCTTCACGAGGGCTTCCCGGTTTTCGATAAAGATCGAAGTCAGGATTTTTTTCTGCTCCCCGGTCAGATGCTCTGTCAGTTCCTTCCGGTTCTTCTCGATATACTTTTTGCAGGGATAAGGGAGCACGGAAATATCATTGACCTCCATATCAATGCAGTATTTGGAGTATCCGTTCTGGATAAAGATCAGATTATGTGCCGCCATCCATGCCTTCAGTTCAAAATGTCCTCTGTTATCATACCGCGCTGTATCGTAGTACCGGATGCAGTCAAGTCCATCCTCCAGGGCATGATAGGGAATTCTGTGCGTACTCAGATAATAACCTATGGGATCAGAATCACAGAATACATAAATCTCCTGATAAGCCTTGAAATCCACCGGGATGTAAGGCTCCAGCAGCTTTCCGAATTTTCTGGTAAAGCGGATCCTCTGCAGCATATTTAAAATAAGACTCCCTCTGTCCCTGTGCAGCGGCGCAAGCTCTTTAAAAAAGCTCTCCTCCTTTTCATCAAAGGGAAGAACCAGTTCAAACAGACCGCTTTCTGCTGCCCTCTCCTGCAGCGTACCAAAGTCATTGGACATACTGCTTAAAAGAAGGGTTGCTTCCCCTCTCTCTTCTGCAGGTCTGTCCAGCTCCTTCAGGCAGGCGATATAGGCATGATAAAATGTATGACAGACATAAATTCGCTGATGTGATCTCATGTTTTATTCCCTCCTGATCTACGTTTCATGATACCATAGATTTTTGTTTGAATGCAACGGAATATGGTGTATAATCAGCATATATACACTTTTCAGGAAGGATCGTATCCATATGCAGGGAAAATCACTGGCAATCATCACCGCAAGAGGCGGCAGTAAACGAATACCAAGGAAAAACATCAAAGAGTTCTGCGGCAGACCGATCCTCTGCTATTCTATCGAAGCAGCTCTCTCATCAGAGGCTTTTGATGAAGTCATGGTTTCTACCGATGATCCGGAGATCGCCGGGATCGCCATGAAGGCGGGAGCTTCTGTTCCCTTTTTCCGCTCTGCTGAAATGTCCGGTGACTATGCTTCCACTGATGAGGTGATCATGGAGGTGCTTAAAGAATACGAAAAAAACGGTCTTTTCTTTGACCGCTTCTGCTGCATTTATCCGACAGCTCCCTTCCTTACCGGAAGGCGGCTGAAATCTGCCATGGATCTCTTAAGCGAAGCTGATTCCTGCATGCCGGTGGTGCCCTTTTCCTATCCTCCCCAGCGGGGGCTTCTGATCGCAGAAAACGGCTGCCTTGTCCGGCAGTTTCCGGAATATGCCACAGCCAGAAGCCAGGACCTTCCAAAGGTTTATCATGACTGCGGTCAGTTTTATGCCTGCCGGACAAAGCCCTTTATGGAGGCCGGCACCACAGATGTGGAAAACCTGATCCCCCTTATCCTCTCCGAAATGGAAGTACAGGATATCGACACCCCGGAGGACTGGGAGATCGCCGAAATCAAATACAGGAGACTTTTTTCAAATGACACTGACTGATATGCAGACCCCCTTTTATCGTATCAAAGAAGCCGATCTGCTTTATGATATTGATCTGTTACAGACTGCCCTTTCCGAAAACTGGGGCAGTAATACCATTATGAGTTATTCCGTAAAAACCAATGCCCTTCCCTGGCTTTTGCATTATCTGAAGGAAAAGGGCTTCTATGCAGAAGTTGTTTCCGAAATGGAATATGATCTGGTAAGACGTCTTGGTTTTCCCGGAAAGCATATGATCTACAATGGTCCTATCAAGGATAAAAAGACATGGGAAGCCGTACTGCTTGCCGGCGGTCTTGTCAACATGGACTCAACCTACGAGCTCGACTGGATCAAAGAGATCTCTTCCCTTTATCCGGACAGGCAGTTTTCCGTAGGTCTCCGTGTGAATTGTGACATTGCTGTCATGTGTCCTCAGGAGGAGCTGGCAGAGGAAGACGGCGGCCGCTTTGGCTACTGCTACGAAAACGGAGTTCTCGCTGATGCCATCAAAAGGCTTGACGTTCTCCCCAATGTCACGATCGCAGGGCTTCATCTTCATTCTTCCACAAAATCAAGATCTGTAGAGGTATATGGTGCGCTTGCTGCCATGGCCTGCAGACTGGCAAAGGAGTTTTCTCTTTCCCTTTCCTATGTGGATATGGGCGGCGGCTACTTTGGCGGCAGGGATGACAGACCCGGATATCCCCAGTACATGAAGGAAATCTGCCGGGTGCTTTCTTCCTGCTTTGACAGAGAAAAAACAACCCTGATCGTGGAGCCCGGTGTATCCCTGATCTCCCGTGCTACCACCTTTGAGACAGAAATACTGGATGTGAAGCAGATCCGCGGCATCACGTATCTTGTGACGGACGGCAGCCGGGTAAACTTAAATCCACAGGTAACACGGCACGTATATCCTCACCATATCGTATATAAGCAGCGGATCCGCCGGGAAGCGCTTCCTGTGCAGTGGGTCTGCGGCTCTACCTGTATGGAATATGACCGTTTATTTGAGTTGACAGATGCACCGGCGCTTCTTCCGGGCGACCGGATCATTTATGATACTGCCGGCGGCTATACGATCTGTCTGACCCCACTGTTCATCCACTATTTTCCGGCTGTCTATATTGAAAAAACAGACGGGGAGATTTTTACCGCAAGGGAGCCATGGGGAAATGATGAATATCTCCAGAAATACCACTGGTAATACTTACTTTATTACAGCTGACAAAGATCATGCCGGAAAGGATTTTTTATGAATAAAAGCTTTCAGATTGGAACACGAAGGGTTGGAGAAGGTGCCCCGGTTTTTATCGTAGCCGAGCTTTCCGCCAACCACAATCAGGACTATGACCGGGCGCTTGAGATCGTCCATGCCGCCAAAGAAGCCGGTGCAGATGCAGTCAAGCTGCAGACCTATACAGCAGATACCATCACTCTTGACTGTGATGATGACTGCTTCCAGATCAAGGAGGGAACCATCTGGGACGGCACGACACTTTACAAACTCTATCAGCAGACCTACACCCCCTGGGAATGGCAGCCAAAGCTGATGGAGGAAGCAAACCGCCTCGGTATGGAATGCTTTTCTTCTCCCTTTGATCTGACATCCGTGGATTTTCTGGAAGAAATGCACGTTCCTGCCTATAAGATCGCTTCCTACGAGATCAATGACATTCCCATGATCCGTAAGATCGCCCGGTTGAAAAAGCCCATTATATTTGCTACCGGCATTGCTTATCCGGAGGATATTGAGCGGGCACTTTCTGTCTGCAGGGAAGAAGGAAATGAGGATGTGATCCTGCTAAAATGTGTTTCCTCCTATCCGACTCCCTATGAAGCAGTAAATCTGCGGGTAATTCCTACCCTGCAGAAAACCTATGACTGTCTGACCGGCATTTCCGATCACACTATGGGCACTATCGTTTCTGCCGGAGCGGTTCCCCTTGGTGCCAAAATGGTCGAAAAGCATCTGACCTTAAAGAGAAGTGACGGCGGTCCCGACAGTGCTTTTTCCATGGAGCCTGCCGAGTTCAAACAGATGGTGGATGAGATCCGTATTCTGGAAAAGGCTCTTGGAAGCAGTGAATATGTCCTTACCGATACCCAGAAGCTGGAGCATGGCGGATCCCGTTCCCTCTTCGTGGTAAAGGATATTGCCGCAGGCGAAGCACTGACCAGTGAAAATATCCGCTCGATCCGGCCGGGCTGCGGACTTCACACGATGTACTATGAAGAAGTCCTTGGCAGAAAGGCAAAGCACTTTTTAAAGAAAGGAACCCCTCTTGCATGGGATCTCATCGACTGATCTATTTTCGAACAGATGGAAATTCACAGATTGCTACCGGACATCTGATGCGGTGTCTGTCCATAGCACAGGCATGTCAGGTTCTCTCTCTGCCTGTCTGTTTTCTGGCTTCCGATGAGGACAGCGCTTCTCTTTTAAAGCAGTTTGATCCTGCAGGCACTTTTCCTGTAAGGATCCTTTCTTCTGCTGTGTACAATGACATGGAAAAGGAACTGCCGGAGCTTCTTTCCCTTCTTTCCGAGGCTCCTTCTTTACTTTTTGTCGATTCCTATTTTGTAACAGAGCCTTATCTGCAGGCTGTTTCCGGCATCTGCCCCGTAGCTTACCTGGATGATCTGCAGCTCTTTGATTATCCTGTAGATCTGGTCATTAATTATGATATCATCCCGGAGGATATGCTTCCTTCCTATCAGGCTGCCTACAAAAGAGCTGGTCAGACGCTGCTTGGTGCTTCCTATACACCACTGCGCAGACAGTTCCAGATGGAGGTTCCAGCTGTCCGGCCTTCGGTAAAGGATATTCTGATCACCACCGGCGGCAGTGATCCTTATCACTTCTGCCTGAATCTGCTCTCCTGTTTCCAGGAAAGACTTTCTGCCCTGATAGCAGAGCCAGATTTCCACCTTCATGTTCTGATCGGCAGCCTGAACGAGGATAAAAGGCTTCTAATGGAGCTTGCAGAAGAGCTTCCCTTCCTGAAACTTCACGAAAATGTTACCGATATGGCTGCGCTGATGGCTTCCTGTGATCTGGCCATTTCCGCTGCCGGAACAACACTTTATGAGCTGTGTGCCGTTGGCATACCTGCTGTCAGCTACTCCTTTGCCGATAATCAGCTTCCCTCTTCCCTCGCCTTTGCAAACGTTGGAGCAGTTCCCTATGCAGGGGATCTCCGTATGGACACGGAATCCTGTTCTGTTTTGCCTTCTCCGGATTCAAAAGGCACAGGCAGTGCATACGGACTTCCGGGTGTTCTTTCTGCTGTCTGTCATTTTGTAACAGATATGTCAGGCAATATGGCAAAAAGAAAGTCTGCACAGCAAAGCATGCGCAGACTTATCGACGGCAAGGGTTCCTGCCGTATCGCAAGAGCCTTAGAAGAATGCGCTTTTCACAATTTCCGCAGCCCGTAGGAATTTCTCCTCCTGCATTCCCTCTTCTGTCTCTTTCCATATATTTTCCTTTACAGCTCCACCCCTGTTTTCCAGGATAAAATAACCACGTCCCATGACAGAATGGCCATCAGATACCGGCTGCAGCACATCTCCCTTATGGATATGGCAGACATATTCCTTCAGCAGAATATCCGCATCTTCCTGCTGCAGGATCTGTTCCATTTCTGTTCTGTCAGGAATCCGGTCCACTTTTCCTTCCATATCAAAATAATGGATCATCATGGCCTTTGTCTCTTTTGGGGCAAAGGAATAGGATCTTCCCATACGATACCGGATATATTCCTCTGCTTCATCGATCCCCGTACAGAGAGGGGTGAACAGATTGTGAAGATTATGTCCTGATGGCCGTGCCGAAAGCTCGATGACAAAGGGTCCGTTTTCTCCCTGTATCAGATCGGCATGCAGAAGGCATTCATCAAGCTCCATGGCTTCAATCACTGCTTCCATATATTCCCTTGCCTGTCCGTAAAAGGGATCCTCCGGCAGAATGGAAAAATAAGCAACTGCCTGTCTTGCAGGAAACGGAGTATTTTTCTTTTTACGGAGCAGGATCAGATGGAACTTTCCTCCGATCACAGCTCCATCAATGCCATACTCTTCCCCTGCTATACATTCTTCCAGAATGTAATCTTCTTCTCCAATTTCAGAAAGTCCTCTCTCCAGATCTTCCTTTGAAAAAAGCATATGTATCCCACGGCTGCCGGAACCAAATCTTGGCTTTAAAATAGCAGGGAATGTCAACTTATCTTCCGGTATTTCCTCTCTGAAAGTCACACTTCCCGTATCCCGCTTCTCTTTAATCTTGCCGGCAGGGTAGCAATGGCAGTTTCTCAGGCCTTTTTGCACCAGTGTTTCATGAAACAGCCATTTGTCTGTACATTTCTCTGCCATTTCCCTGCTGATCCCAGGGAGCTGCAGCGTATCATTTACCATTCCAATAGTAGTCAGATATCTGCCGATCGGCACCGTCAGTACAAAATCCGGATCTTCTTTTCTTACCGCTTCTATAGTCGCCCTTTCGTCTGAAATATCCACAACCAGCGCCTTATCTGCCGCCGCTAATCCACTGGCAGCCGGATTTCCGTCCAGTGCTGTCACAAAAAGTCCATTTTCATGAGCCTTTTCTATGGTATGCAGTGCTTCCTCGCTGGCTCCGATGATAATAGCCTTTTTCTGTGTTCCACCGTTCATTAGGAAAGCTCCTTTATTTCAATACTTTTTCCAATTCTTCAATAACAATCTTAAGTGCTTTGATCCTGGCATACTTCTTGTCCACAGACTCCAGAATATGCCAGGGTGCATAGGTAGTGCTGGTTTTTTGCAGCATCTCATTTACTGCCACCTCATAAGCATCCCATTTTTCACGGTTCCTCCAGTCTTCCTCTGTGATCTTCCACTGCTTGCCTTTAGTATTCTGCCTCTCTTCAAAGCGTACAAGCTGGGTATCCTTGTCTATCTGTACCCAGAATTTGATGATAACCGTGCCAAAATCGTGCAGCTCCTTTTCAAACTCGTTCATTTCATTATAGGCACGTTTCCAGTCGTTTTCGCTGCAGAAGCCTTCCAGTCTCTCCACCATCACTCTTCCATACCAGCTTCTGTCAAATATGGCAATATGTCCTGTCTTTGGAAGCCTTGTCCAGAATCTCCAGAGATAATGTCTGGCCTTTTCATGGGGCTCCGGGCTGGCAATAGGATGTACTTCAAAGCCTCTTGGATCCAGTGCCTGTGTGATCCGTTTGATATTACCGCCTTTTCCGGCTGCATCCCAGCCCTCATATACGATAACTACAGGTACCTTTTTACGGTACAGTCTGTTATGAAGCTCCCTGAGCTGTGCCTGCAGGTGATCCAGCTCTTCTTTATATTTTTCATCCGTCAGTTCCTTATTCAAAGGAATTTCTGAAAGCTTTGGCAGCTTTTTCAGCGGAAAGGTATTCTGCAGGAGCGGCACTGCCAGCCTTGCATTCTGCAGGGCAATTTCAATTCCCTGTGTCAGAGTTTCAAGTGCCTGCAGCTCTGCCCACCTCTTTGATTTACAGTCCAGAAGATACCAGGGATCTGAGGGCGAATTGGTATCCTCCATATAGCGGTCAAATACAGAAAGACATTTCTCATAATGTTTGTTCTGCCATTTATCTTTATCACTGATCCTCCAGCTGGTATCTATATCAGAGCAAAGCTCTTCTATGCGTTTCTTCTGCTCCTTTTTGCTGATATGGCAGAAAAATTTCATAACCAGATAACCATTGTCTGTCAGCTGACGTTCAAAACGTCTGATACTGTCAATTTTCATCTGGTACTGTTTTTCATTCAGCTCTCCGTTCAGAACGCCTTCTGTAATCTCGTCCATCCAGCCTGAATCCAGAAATGCAAATTTACCAGCCTCCGGTATCTTCTCAAAGTACCTGCACAAAAACGGTTTTCTTTTTTCTTCCTCTGTAGGAACTGTCATGGATGCTACCTTGAAGAAACGGGGATCAATGTTTGTGATCAGTTCTCCGATCAGGCTGCCCTTTCCTGCCGTTCCCCAGCCTTCCACCAGAACAAGTACGGGTGTCTTATGTTCTTTTAGCCGGAGCTGCTGTGCCTGCAGCTTCTCTCTGGCTGCCTTCAGCCTTATCTTAAGTTCTTCTTCCTCCGGTCTCTCCGGAAACTGTACATCCTTCAGCATAAAATCCCTCCCGTTTTTCTTTCATTTTATCATATTTTCTGACAGATTCCCATAGGGAATGTCAGAGGGAACAGATTTTTCTTGCGTTGTCTGTATATCTGTGTTACACTCGTTTCATTCCTACCCGTTTCCGGGAATTCAGGAAGATCATGTTGATTCTTTTATTTTTATCTTTTGGCATTTCGCCGGATGTTTTCAGAACAGGTCTGCATGATGTAACTATTCACTTTTGTTTTTTGATGTTGTCCCGACATCCGGAAACTCACATCTTTATTCAAAGGAGGGCTACCTATGTCCACAAATCTACTGAAGTCTTATTTTCCTATGATCCAGAGCAGGGAGGAAATCCTTGTCAGAATCTATTCTAACCCAAAGCTACAGCAGCTTTTTGAAAGCTGGACTGTCCTGCAGCAGAAAGAATTCCTCGATTTCTGCTCCGGTGCCAAAGGCATCAAGGTACTGTACGACTCCTTCTTCAAAGAGGTCATGAACCCGGAGTACGATCCCTCCAGACTGGAGTCCTTTCTGTCAGAATTGCTGCAGCGTAAGGTCACCGTTAAAGAAGTGCTTCCTAATGACTCTACCAGGCTTTCTGATGAAAGATCCCTGCTGATCACGGATATTATCGTTGAACTGGAGGACGGCACCCTGGCCAATATTGAAGTCCAGAAAATCGGTTACGCTTTCCCCGGAGCAAGGTGTGCCTGCTATTCCTCGGACATGCTCCTGCGCCAGTATAAACGGGCAAGGCAGCGCTCTATAGATCCGGTTACCGGCAAGGACACCTTCTCCTACCGCTGCATCAGCAAGGTCTATCTCATCGTTCTGTATGAAAACAGCCCGGCCGAATTAAAGCAGTGCCCTGACCACTGGATCCACCGTTCCAAAACTATTTTTGACACCGGCCTTTCCATGGATCTGTTACAGGATTATATTTTTATCAGCCTTGACATTTTTCGTTCAAAAATGCACAATAAAAAGGTAACCACACTGTTGGAAGCATGGATGACTTTTTTCTCTACGGATGACCCGGAAGAGATCATCAAGCTTATCACAGACTTCCCACAGTTTAAACCGATGTATGAGACACTATACCAGATGTGTCGGAATGTGGAGAATGTTATGGGTTTCTTTTCTGAAGAATTACGGGAAATGGACAGGAATACTGTCAGATATATGATCGATGAGCTGCAGAAGGAAGTGGACTTACAGAAGGCTGCTATTGCTGAAAATGCCACTATCATTGCTGAAATGAATGCTTCCATCACTGAAAAGGATTCCACCATCGCTGAAAAGGATTCCACCATTGCTGCACTGCAGGCCAGGATCCGGGAGCTGGAATCCGGAAATTCTTCTGATCTTCCTTCTTAAGGCACCTGTTTTGTCCAGCTTGTAGGAATTTCTATCATATTTATTCAAAAAAATGATCTTTTTAGAAAATTTACACAATATATCCTTGACAATCTTCGACATTTTGTGCATTATATAATATAGTAATGTTAAAAATATATTTACATTTTGTATATTTTGCGTTATATATATTTGAAAATTCTCATTATGTGGGATCCCAGACTCTATGGGCTCTTCTGCATAACAAGCAAGCCCGGCAGGTACGTTCTGCCGGGCTCATGTCTTTTTTATCTGTCCTGATCATTTCTTAGGAAGTACTACCTTATCCAGATGCCAGATATCATCTACATATTCCTGAATGGTTCTGTCGGAAGTAAACTTTCCACTGCATGCTACATTGAGGATGGCACTTCTTGCCCAACCCTTTTCATCTCTGTAAGCTGCTTCTACCTTCTTCTGTGCTTCTGCATAAGAACGGAAATCCTTCAGAATAAAGTAAGTATCTGCCTTGGCTGTGCTTAAGGTATTCAGCAGGGAGTTATACAGCGTTCTGAATCTGTCTGGATCTCCGGGTGCATAGGTTCCATTGATCAGCTGCATCAATACCCTTCTGATGTCAGGGTCATTGTTAAAGATTTCTGTAGGATCATAACCACCATTGTTTTCATAATTGATAACTTCATCAGAAGAAAGTCCGAAGATAAAGGCATTTTCCTTTCCAACCTCTTCTACGATCTCCACATTGGCGCCATCCATGGTTCCCAGTGTCAGTGCTCCGTTCAGCATAAACTTCATATTACCGGTACCGGATGCCTCCTTGCTTGCCGTAGAGATCTGCTCGGATACATCTGCTGCTGCAAAGATGATCTCCGCATTGGATACTCTGTAGTTTTCAATGAAGACTACCTTGATCTTACCGTTGATCGCAGGATCATTGTTAACCACATCTGCAACAGAGTTGATCAGCTTAATAGTCATCTTGGCATTGTAATAGCCTGCTGCTGCCTTCGCACCAAAGATAAAGGTTCTCGGATAGAAGTCCATATCCGGATTATCCTTTAACTGGTTATAAAGATACATAACGTGCAGGATATTCAGAAGCTGACGCTTATACTCATGCAGTCTCTTTACCTGTACATCAAAGATGGAGCGGGGATCAACCTCGATACCATTGTGCTCCAGAATGTACTTCGCAAGACGTACCTTGTTCTGATATTTGATATTCATAAATTCCTGCTGTGACTTTTCATCGTCAGCAAAAACCTTCAGCTTGTTGATCTTCGGAAGATCTGTGATCCAGTCATTTCCCACATGGGCAGTAACCCAGTCAGCAAGCAGCGGATTTGCATGAAGAAGGAAACGTCTCTGTGTGATACCGTTTGTCTTATTATTAAACTTTTCAGGCATCATTTCGTAGAAATCCTTCAGCTCCTGATGCTTCAGGATCTCTGTGTGCAGTCTTGCCACACCGTTAACAGAGTAGCCTGCTGCAATTGCAAGATGTGCCATCTTTACCTGTCCGTCATAGATGATTGCCATCTTGCGGATCTTTTCCTGATTACCGGGATACATCTCCTGGATCTTCAGGATAAATCTGCGGTTGATCTCCTCAATGATCTGATATACTCTGGGAAGGAGTCTGGAGAACAGCTCGATGGGCCATTTCTCAAGTGCTTCTGACATGATCGTATGGTTGGTATAAGCACAGGTCTTAGTCGTTACTTCCCATGCCTCATCCCACGTCAGATAATACTCATCCATCAGGATTCTCATCAGCTCTGCCACCGCTACCGTAGGATGGGTATCATTTAACTGGAAGGTAACCTTTTCATAGAACTTACGGATATCGTCGTGCTTACGCATATATTTGGAAACTGCTTCCTGCACAGATGCAGAAATAAAGAAATACTGCTGTTTCAGACGAAGCTCCTTACCAGCATAGTGGTTGTCGTTGGGATAAAGAACCTCAACAATGTTTCTTGCCAGATTCTCCTGCTCAACAGCCTTCTGATAATCACCCTTGTCAAAGGAATCCAGCTGGAAGCACTCCACTGCTTCAGCATCCCAGATACGAAGGGTATTTACAATGCCATTACCATAGCCAACGATTGGAAGATCATAAGGGATCGCCTTTACGCTCTGATAGCCTTCCTGTACAAAATTACTTCTTCCATTCTCATCAATGTGGACATTTACATAACCGCCAAACTTGACGATCTTGGCATATTCCGGTCTTCTCAGTTCAAAAGGATTGCCATCAACAAGCCAGTTATCCGGAACCTCTACCTGATAGCCATCACGGATCTCCTGTTTAAACATACCATAACGATATCTGATACCACAGCCATATGCTGCATAACCAAGCGTTGCAAGTGAATCAAGAAAGCAGGCTGCCAGACGGCCAAGTCCACCGTTTCCAAGAGCTGCATCAGGCTCCTGATCTTCGATCACATTCAGATCCAGTCCCAGTTCATCAAGAGCTTCTTTTACTTCCTTCTGTGCCTGAAGATTGATGATATTATTTCCAAGGGCACGACCCATCAGAAATTCCATTGAAAGGTAATACACTGTCTTTGGATCCTGCTTCTCGTATTCCTCCTGGGTTCTCATCCAGTTATCTACTACTGCATCCTTGATCGCATAGGCCACTGCCTGAAATACCTGCTGAGGTGTTGCCTCTTCCAGTGTCTTTCTGTACAGTGTCTTGATATTGTACAGGACACTTCTCTTAAACAGGTCCTTATCAAAAGTAACTGATACCGGTACCGTCTTTTTTGCCATTTTCTTCTCCTCCACCTAAAATCACTTTTCCACCTTTTTACATACACAATCTGTATTATACTACAATCATATGTAAATCACAAGGGAAACCCCATGTTTCTGGCTCTTCCGTTCCGTAAAATATATGTAAAAATGCTCCTTCCATAGATGATTTTCCATAGAAGAAGCATTTTTCATTTTTATTTACTGTTTTTCAATGCTGATGGTTACCTTTTCACCATTGACATTCCACTCTTTGGAAACAGAAAGTTCCCTGCCGGATACAATATCCTCAGCCAGTACCTTGCCGCAGATCGCATCCTTATTCTTGGCTGCGATCTCAGAAAGCCTATCATTGCCATTTAAGGATACCAGAATATGATCCATAACTTCAAATCCGGATTCCTTACGCATGGTCTGGATCTTGCTGATCAGCTCGTATACAAATCCCTCTTCGATCAGCTCCGGTGTCAGGTTGGTATCAAGGACAACCGTTACATAATTGTCAGCCTCGGTTACAAAGCCTTCCTTCTGTGCCACATCAATGAGCAGATCCTCTTCTGCCAGGGAAATCTCTGTACCGTCTACCGTAAACTTCAGAGCACCCTCGCTCTTTAACTGCTTCATGGCTTCCGTTCCATCGATCTCTTCCAGATACTTTTTGATGCTGCCAAGCTGTTTGCCATACTTAGGGCCTACTGTACGGAGCTGAGGCTTAAAGCTGTAGCTTGTCAGATCACTGACATCTTCCTTGAAAACTACTTCCTTGACATTCAGCTCATCCTCGATGATCGCCTTGAAATAATCATTCAGCTCATGAGCTGCCTTTACATACATGGTTCCGATCGGCTGACGGTTCTTGATGGCTCCCGCATTTCTTGCGGCACGGCCCATTACTACGATATCAAGAGCCTCTTCCATATTATCTTCCAGCTTCTTGTCGATCATGGCCTCATCTGCCACGGGGAAGTCACACAGATGGATACTTTCCGGTGCGTTCTTATCAATGCTGCATACCATGTTCTGATAGATCTCTTCTGTCATGAACGGGATCATAGGTGCTGCACACTTACAGATCTCAACAAGTGCTGTATACAGTGTCATGTAGGCATTGATCTTATCCTGTTCCATGCCCTTTGCCCAGAAACGGTCTCTGCAGCGGCGCACATACCAGTTACTCATCTCATCAACAAAATTGTCCAGTACTCTGGCAGCCTCAGGGATCCTGTAATGATCCAGATGATCATCTACCTCCTTGATCGCTGTATTTAACTTGGACAGCAGCCACTTGTCCATAACAGGGAGCTTATCATACTCCAGAGTATATTTCGTAGCATCAAAGTTATCAATATTTGCATACAGGATAAAGAATGCGTAGGTATTCCAGAGGGTTCCGAGGAATTTACGCTGTCCTTCCATAACAGCCTTGCCATGG
This sequence comes from Lachnospiraceae bacterium OM04-12BH, assembly GCA_003490145.1. Taxonomy (GTDB): domain Bacteria; phylum Bacillota; class Clostridia; order Lachnospirales; family Lachnospiraceae; genus Suilimivivens; species Suilimivivens aceti. The sequence continues at coordinate 162,304 of QULQ01000002.1, read as the reverse complement.
AAACGGTTCGGAAGCCATGGTGCGGAGTTGATATAGAAATACCAGCGGATCGCATCAGCACCGTAGGTCTTCAGGGCATCAAAAGGATCTACTGCATTTCCCTTACTCTTACTCATCTTCTGCCCGTTTTCGTCCTGTACATGTCCGAGAACGATAACATTTTCATACGGAGCCCTATTGAACAGCAGCGTGGATTCTGCCATCAGGGAATAAAACCATCCACGGGTCTGGTCTACTGCTTCTGAAATAAACTGTGCCGGGAACTGTGCTTCAAACAGATCCTTATTTTCAAATGGATAATGATGCTGTGCAAAGGGCATTGCTCCTGAATCAAACCAGCAGTCAATTACTTCCGGTACACGCTTCATGGTCTTACCGCATTCAGGACAGGTGCAGGTGATCTCATCAATGTAAGGTCTGTGAAGCTCTACCGTCTTCGCTGCAGGATTACCGGAAAGCTTAAACAGCTCTTCCCTGGAACCAATGGATTCCTGATGTCCGCAGCCTTCGCATTCCCAGATATTTAAAGGAGTTCCCCAATAACGGTTACGGGATACGCCCCAGTCCTGGATATTTTCAAGCCAGTTGCCAAAACGTCCTTCTCCGATAGATTCCGGAATCCAGTTTACAGTCTTGTTATTGCGCACCAGATCATCACGGACAGCTGTCATCTTGATGAACCAGGATTCTCTTGCATAATAGATCAGCGGAGTATCACATCTCCAGCAGAACGGATAATCATGTTCAAACTTCGGTGCATCGAAGAGCTTGCCTTCCTTATCAAGGTCTGCGAGTACCTTGGGATCCGCATCCTTTACAAACATTCCTGCATAAGGAGTCTCTGCTGTCAGATCACCCTTGCCGTCTACAAACTGTACAAAAGGAAGATCATATTTACGTCCTACCTGTGCATCGTCCTCACCAAAAGCAGGTGCGATATGAACGATACCGGTACCATCTGTCATGGTTACATAGCTGTCACAGGTTACATAGAAACCTTTCTTATGCTGCTTTTCTGCGCATTCTCCTGCACAGGCAAAAAGCGGCTCGTATTCCTTGTATTCGAGATCCTTTCCTTTATAAGTCTCAAGTACCTCATAAGCAGGCTTACCTTCCTCTGCCAGTCTGCCAAGTACAGTGTCAAGCAGTGCCTCTGCCATATAATAGGTATAGCCGTCTGCTGCCTTTACCTTGCAGTAAGTCTCATCCGGATTTACGCAGAGTGCCACGTTGGAGGGCAGTGTCCATGGAGTTGTTGTCCATGCCAGGAAATAAGCATCCTCGCCCTTTACCTTGAAACGTACTACTGCAGAACGTTCCTTAACTGCTTTATAGCCCTGTGCCACCTCATGGGAGGAAAGAGGGGTTCCACATCTGGGGCAGTAAGGTACGATCTTAAATCCCTTATAAAGAAGACCCTTATCCCAGATCTGCTTCAATGCCCACCATTCAGATTCAATAAAGTCATCATGATAAGTAACATAGGGATCATCCATATCAGCCCAAAAGCCGACGGTTCCAGAAAAGTCTTCCCACATTTCCTTATATTTCCATACACTTTCCTTACATTTCCGGATAAAGGGATCCAGTCCGTATTCTTCAATCTGCTCCTTGCCATCAAGACCAAGCTGCTTCTCTACCTCCAGCTCTACCGGAAGGCCATGGGTATCCCAGCCTGCCTTACGGGGAACCATATATCCCTTCATGGTGCGGTATCTGGGGATCATATCCTTGATAACACGTGTCAGCACATGCCCGATATGGGGCTTTCCGTTGGCAGTTGGAGGACCGTCATAAAAGGTATACGTTGGTCCTTCCTTACGGTTTTCCATACTCTTTTTGAAAATGTCATTGTCTTTCCAGAATTTTTCAACTTCTTTTTCACGGTCGACAAAATTTAAGTCATTTGATACTTTCTGATACATGATCTTTTCCTTTCCTCGTTTATAATACAGGAAAGAATCCTGCCCAGAGGGCTTTTTTATGTCACCAGAACATTATGAAGTAATTTCCCTGGACATAAAAAAGCCGTCCTGTAAAAGGACGGGATCTTTCCACGTTAACCACCTGTTACACCATACACGCCAGAGCTTTCTGCTCATGGTTTCATATGTTTTCCCTTAACGGAGGATACCGGCAAAACCTACTTTTGAAAAATACTGTTCACTACTGTAAATGTCCAATTTCAGTCTGCAGCTCAGAAGTGATGTTCACTGACCTTCTACTGATACCGGATCACACCTGCCCCGGCTCTCTGTTACGTTCAAAAATCAGCTACTGTCTTCGTCATAGCCATTTGGTCTGTACTTCTTCAAATTACACCATAAAAACAGAATTTGTCAAGAGGCAGACCGCATTTTGTGCCATAAAGCCAAAAATCCCATGGACGGCTTCTTCTTCCTGTTGTAAAATGGAACTGTTTGAAGTTGCAAGCCAAGAAAAGGATAGTTATTATGCAGGATCAAAACAAAACCCCTATTTATCTGGAAACAAACGGTGACTTTCGAATGCGCGAGCTTGACAAGGGAGATCTGGATCAGTTCAATGCCCTGCTGCAGTACGCTTTCCAGGTCACAACCAAGGAACTGTTTGAAACCGGCTGGGCACAGGATGAGATCAAATATGCCAAGCGTCCCATCCTGGAGGAGGCCTATGTCATCGGCTGGTTCTATAAGGACCGGCTGGCTTCCATGATCGTTGTCTACCATATGCAGGTCAATGTCCATGACAACATTATGGACATGGGCGGCATCACCGGTGTGGCAACCTATCCGGAATATGCCGGAAGAGGCCTGATCCACTCCCTCATGCGCCGGGTGCTTGATTATATGAACAAACAACAGATGCCACTCTCCTTTCTCTGTCCCTACTCCATTCCCTTCTACCGGAAAATGGGCTGGGAAATCTGCTCTGACCAGCTTACCTTCAACGTAAAGGATGTACAGCTTCCCAAGGCAAGGCCGGTTCCCGGTATGGTAGAACGTGTCAGTCTGGATTCTGAAGATTATCATAATGTACATTCCTACTTTGCCTTTCAGCAGCACGGCTGTATGATCCGTGACGCCCTTTCCTGGGAAGAATACTGGAGATGGGACAATGATGATATGATCGTTGCTGTTTACTACAGCAGGGAGCATAAGCCTCTTGGCTATGTTGCTTACTATATTGCCAACGAGATCTTCCATATTAAGGAAATGGTCTATCTGAACCTGGAAGCCAATTATGGACTCTGGAATTATATCAGTGCACATTTTTCCATGATCACCCAGGTCAAGGGAAACAATTTCTCCGGCGAACCCATGGCTTATCTGTTTGAGGACAGTGAAATCACAGAAACCATTGCCCCTTATATCATGGGACGCATCAACAACGTAAAGGACTTTCTGAAAGCTTTTCCTTATCAGGTAACCCCGGAAGACTTTAAGATCCATTTTAAGGTCCACGATGAAATGGCTCCCTGGAATGAAGGAGACTACATGGTATCCTGGCATGACGGGGAAACCCGCTGTGAGCAGGTGGAGGATAACCAGTCCATCAATGTCGTAGAATTAAACATCAACACCCTGACTACCATGATGATGGGATACAAAAGACCGACCTATCTGTACGACCACGAAAAGCTCAAAACAGAATATTATATGCTGACCTGGCTGGAACGTCTGATTCCAGTAGAGAAGCCCTACTTTTCAGATTACTTTTAAACCATATCTCAGAAGGGAGAAGCTTATGGACAGACAAAATCTGACCCTGCTCACTGATCTTTATGAGCTCACCATGATGCAGGGCTACTTCAAGCACAAGGACCGCAACGAAACTGTTATCTTTGATGCCTTTTACCGCAACAATCCCTGTGACGGCGGTTATGCCATTGCCGCTGGACTGGAGCAGCTTGTAAAATACATCAAGGATCTTCACTTTTCCGACCATGATATTCGTTACCTTTCTGGTCTTGGTATTTTCGATGCGGATTTTCTCGACTATCTGGCAGATTTCCGTTTCTCTGGTGATATTTATGCCATTCCGGAGGGAACAGTCATTTTTCCGAGAGAGCCTCTTGTTAAGGTGATCGCTCCCATCATGGAAGCCCAGCTTGTAGAAACTGCGATCCTGAATATCATCAATCATCAAAGTCTGATCGCAACCAAGGCAGCGCGGGTCTGCTATGCCGCAAAGGGCGATGGCATTATGGAATTCGGTCTGCGCCGTGCCCAGGGTCCGGATGCTGGTATTTATGGTGCAAGAGCTGCCATGATCGGCGGCTGTATCGGCACCTCCAACGTTCTGTGCGGGCAGCTTTTTGATGTTCCTGTGAAGGGTACCCATGCCCACAGCTGGATCATGAGCTTTCCTGATGAATATACCGCTTTTAAAACCTATGCAGATCTCTATCCGACTGCCTGCATCCTGTTAGTGGATACCTACGACACCTTAAAATCCGGTGTTCCAAATGCCATCCGTGTCTTCCAGGAAATGAGAGCTGCCGGTGTTCCTCTTACCTTCTACGGGATCCGGCTGGACAGCGGCGATCTTGCCTATCTCTCAAAGAAAGCCCGTAGGATGCTGGACGAAGCAGGCTTCCCGGATGCTGTAATCTCTGCTTCCAATGACCTTGATGAATATCTGATCGAATCCCTGAAGGCGCAGGATGCCGCTATTACCTCCTGGGGTGTTGGAACCAATCTGATCACCGCCAAGGATAACCCGGCATTCGGCGGCGTTTACAAGCTGGCTGCCGTTATGGGCGAGGATGGCAGTTTTATCCCCAAGATCAAGCTTTCTGAAAACAGTGAAAAAGTAACCAACCCCGGCAACAAGAAGATTTACCGTGTTTACGAAAAGGAAAGCGGCAAGATCAAGGCAGATCTGATCTGTCTTGTTGATGAGAGCTTCAGTGAGGATGAGCCGCTCCTTCTCTTTGATCCTTCCGAGCCCTGGAAAAAAACAAAGCTCCCTGCCGGAAGCTTTACTTTAAGAGAACTGCTCGTTCCTGTATTCAAAGATGGTAAATGCTGCTACGAATCACCAAGGGTTATGGATATCCGTTCCTATTGCATGAAGGAACAGGATACCCTTTGGGATGAGACGAAGCGTTTCGTCAATCCTCATCAGGTCTATGTGGATCTTTCCAGAAAGCTCTACGATACCAAGATCGAGCTGCTTGACCAGATGAGCTGACAATAAAGCTTCAAAGCCTACTCATTTTCCATAAAAAGCGCCATCAGATATTCTGCAGCCGGAAGGAGGATCTCCGGATCCACCTTAAATCCCGGCTGATGGATGGCCGCTCCTACACCGGTACCAATCTTAATATAACACCCCGGCCGCTTCTCTTCATAGAAGGAGAAGTCATCACCACCCATGGAGCTTTCTTCCGGCACAATCAGAAGGCTCTGTTTTTTTGCTGTTTCTTCTGCGGCTTGGGCCATTGCCGGGTCATTTACGACTGCCGGGGAACCCGGATACCACTGAAATTCCGCTGATGCCCCATAAGCCTTCGCCGTCATTTCCGTGATCTCACGAAGTCTCCTTTCGAAGAGCACCCGGTCTTCCCTGTTCATCGTCCGTACTGTCCCCTCTAATTCTGCTGTTTCCGGTACCACATTCCATGTATTCCCTGCTTCTATCCTTGTCACACTGATCAGTGTCGGATGAAAAGCATCACTGTTTCTTGTCACAACTGTTTGAAACGCCTGTACCATTGCTGCAGCCGCAGGGATCGGATCAATACCGGTATCCGGATGCGCACCGTGACATCCTTTTCCGGTGATCTTAATCAGAAAACGATCCGCAGCCGCTGCCACATAGCCTTCCCGGATACCAATAGTTCCTACCGGATTGGTGGGATCGGCATGAAAGCCCCAGATCAGCTCCACATCATCGATCAGATCAGTTTCTGTGATCTTCTCTGCTCCCCTGGCGGATTCCTCCGCCGGCTGGAAAATGATCTTTACTGTGCCGGCAAGCGCCTTCCTATTCTGCTGCAAAAGCACAGCACAGCCAAGTCCTGCCGTAATATGGAAATCATGTCCACAGGCATGCATTTTCCCCTTTATTTCAGAGGCATAAGGGACACCACTTTCTTCGAGAATCGGGAGAGCATCAATATCGCAGCGAAGAGCCCGCACAGCTCCCCCTCTCTCTCCATGGATCACAGCGATAAGTCCTGTCTCCAGCTCTGAATCCATGATCCCGATCCCATGCTCTGTCAAAAACTCCCTTATCTTCTCTGTTGTCTGATATTCTTCATAGGACAGCTCCGGATGTCTGTGAAACCAGAAAAAGACTTCCTGTAATTCATGCCCGAGCTGTAACCCTTCCTTCTCCAGTTCTTTGCCTTCCATACGCATATTTCCTCACATCACATTTTTATTTGCTGTTGGGATCCACTGCATCCCGCAGAGCATCTCCAATAAAGTTAATTGCCATAACCAGGATCACTATAAGGAGTCCCGGCGGAACCCAGAGCCATGGCTGCTTTGTCAGCACAGTCAGTGATTCAGCTCCGTTTAACATATTACCAAGGCTGGCTGTCGGCGGCTGTACTCCCATGCCAAGAAAGCTTAAGGCTGCTTCATCCAGCATGGACAACGCCAGCACCGAGGTCGCATAGACAAGGATCGGAGCCACTGTATTTGGCAGGATCTCCGAAAACAGAATATGCTTTAAGGACATGCCTGCCACCAGATTTCCCTTGATAAAATTCGTTTCCCGCAGATTCAGCACATTTCCCCTGACCAGTCTTGCGATCCCCGGCCAGTCTACAAAGCCGAGGATCAGTATAATACTCCAAAGTCCCGGCTTAAAGATCGCAGCCGCTACCAGCACAAGCAAAATATAGGGAAAAGACATCACCATATCTGTAAAGCGCATGATCACCATATCTGCGGCGCCGCCAAAATATCCTGCTATCAGACCGAGTACCACACCGATCACTGTAGAGATCAGTGTTGCCATGATCCCGACAAGCAGCGATATTCTCATGGCATAAAGAAGTCTGCTCAGGACATCCCTTCCGATCTGATCTGTTCCAAGAAGAAACTCCCGGGACGGTGCACCGCTGAAGGATCCCGCGATCTCATTGGGATCATAGGGGGCAAGAACAGGAGCGAAAAGAGCAGCCAGTCCAAGAACGATAAATACAATGAGGCTGATCATGCCGAGCTTATGTTTTTTAAATCTACGAAAGACAGTCTGCAGATAGCTTTCACTGGTTATATCCTTCTCCGGCATACCATGTTCTGTCAGATTTTTTTCTTTTTTCTTTTTCATGGCTACCTCCTTAATCCAGTGAAATAGTAGGATCTACCAGTGCATACAGGATATCCGTCACCAGATTGGCGATGAGGACAACCACTGCCGAAAGCAGGCAGACACCCATGATCACGGGGTAATCCCTTCCAATAATAGCACTCATGGTCATAAGTCCAAGTCCCGGCCACGAAAATACCTGTTCTATGATAACTGCACCACCAAACAGCATGGGGATCTCCATGCCAATTACCGTTACGATCGGCACCAGTGCATTTCTCAGTGCATGCTTATAAATAACACGGAACCTTCCGATTCCCTTGGCTCTTGCTGTCCTTAAATAATCCTGCTGCAGGATCTCCAGTACGGCACTTCGGATATAACGGATATTGCTTCCTGCCATGGATGTGGCAAGGACGATCACCGGCATTACCATATGCTTTGCCACATCTGCTGCGCCACCCTTTGTACCAAGTGTGATCATCCCGCTCGAGGGCAGGAGCTTAAGCTTGATTGTAAAAATATAAATAAGGAGCAGTGACAGGAAAAATCCCGGTATGCTGCTTCCAAGGAAGGAAGCAGTCACTACTGCATAATCCCCTTTGGAATACTGGTGGATCGCACTGTAAATACCTGCCGGCACTGCAAGGATCAGGCTCACGACCAGGGAAACTCCCATCAGCAGGAGGGTCGGTCCCAGATGGCTTCTGATCATTTCCAAAACCGGCTGATAAGATTTTACAGAATAACCCATATTCCCGTGAAGAAGCTGTGAAAGCCATACAAAATACTGGATATAAAAGGGTTTGTCCAGTCCCATGGCGATCTTTTTAGCCTCTACTGCAGCTTCCGATACCCTCGGTCCCTTCAGCATTTCAAGAGGACTTCCTGCCAGACACATGATGGCATAGTCTATAATGGTAATTCCAATCAGCACCGGGATAGCAATCAGAATCCGCTTGATTATATATTTGGTCATGCTTCTTCCCTCCTGCCTTCTTCTGTCATAGCAATAGGACACGCTGTCATATGTCCACTGCCTGGTAATGTTTCCTGCATCTCCGGCTCTCTCTGTCTGCAGATATCTGTGGCATAGGGACACCTTGGATGGAACCTGCAGCCCGTGGGAGGTTCAATACTGCTTCCCACCTCTCCCATAAGGATCTTCCTTCCATCCTCCCTTTCATCCGGATCCGGTACCGGAACTGCAGAAAGAAGAGCTCTCGTATAGGGATGTACCGGATGATTGAAAATCTCCTTAGCCTCTCCCATTTCCACGATCTTACCAAGATACATGACTGCGATCCTGTCGCTGACATAATTGACAGCGCCAAGTCCATGACCTACAAACAGAAGGGTCAGTCCAAGCTCCTTCTGCAGGCTGCGCAGCAGGTTCAGGATCTGTGCCTGGATAGATACGTCCAAGGCACTGACTGGCTCATCACAGACAATAAACTCCGGATTCAGCGAAAGTGCCTTGGCTATTCCGATACGCTGCCGCTGTCCTCCCGAAAACTCGTGCGGATATCTTCCAAGGACACTTCTTGGCAGCCCTACCATATCGAGCAGATTCAGGATATCCTTTTCCACACCGGCTTTCGTTGAGATCCCATGATACAGCATGGGCTGTGCCAGAATCTCATAAATATGCTTCCTTGGGTTCAAGGATGAATAAGGATCCTGAAATACCATCTGCAGCTTGGTACGAAAAGGCTTTACATCCTTCCGGTTCATCCTTCCAAGATCGTGATTCTTATAATATACCGTCCCGTCTGTAGGCTTTTCAAGTCCCACAAGCTGCCTTCCTATGGTGGATTTTCCACAGCCTGATTCTCCCACAAGTCCAAGCGTTTCTCCCTGACAGATCTGGAAGCTGACACCATCCACTGCCTTAACATAGCCAGTGGTATGGGTAATGATCCCTCCTTTAATCGGATAATATTTTTTCAGATTTTCAATCCGAAGCAGAGGTATCTTCTCTTCGCTTTGTTTATGATTCATCCTGGATACCTCCCTCCTTCCTTACAATACATCTTGCCATATGGCCGCCGCCAAATTCATAGTTTTCCTGTGGCTTGTCACATTCCGGTCTGCGATAGCTGCAGCGGTCTGCAAAACGGCAGCCCGGAATATGGTCGTAGCTTTCCGGTACGATGCCGGGAATTGCCTTAAGCTGTCGTTCTGCCGTGTCCCGGATCGTAGGTACCGTGTCCATAAGCGCTCTGGTATAAGGATGTTTTGGATGCCTGAAGAGCTCCCGCACCGGTGCCTCCTCAATGATCTGCCCTGCATACATGACGATAACGCGGTCTGCCATATGCGCTACCAGTCCGATATCATGGGTGATCAGGATCATGGCCATTTTGTTTTCCTTCTGCAGCTCCTTTAAAAGCTGCATAATCTGCGCCTGTATCGTCACATCAAGAGCTGTCGTCGGTTCATCTGCGATCAGGAGCTTCGGCTTACAGGAAAGCGCCATGGCGATCATGACACGCTGACGCATTCCGCCTGACAGTGTATGGGGATACTTTTTCATGGTGCTCTTTGCATCCGGCATACCAACTCTTGAGAGAAGCTCTTCTGCCTGTATTCCTGCCTCATTTCTTGAAAGTCCCCTGTGGATCTGAAGGCTTTCCATGATCTGATTCCCTACTGTAAATACAGGATTCAGCGAAGTTAAAGGATCCTGGAAGATCATAGTCATCCGGTCTCCACGTATCTTGTCCAGCTCCTTTTCCGACATGGCAAGCAGATCCCTGTCCTCGAACAGTACCTTTCCCTCTGTTACTTTGCCGCCTCGTGACAAAAGTCCCATAACAGACAGATTGGTAACACTTTTTCCACAGCCAGACTCACCGACAATGCAGACCACTTCCCCTTCATCAACATGAAAGCTGACATGATCTACACTGGTCGTTTCCCCGTAGTCTCCTGTAAATACAGTAGTAAGTCCTTCTACCTCCAGTAAATGTGACATGATGTTTCCTCTCTCTTTATATGGATAATACCACAGACCGGTCTCCCGGCCTGCGGTATCTGCATTTCTGACTTTCCTTCTATTTTATTCAACAATATCCCATTCCTGGATATTATTGAACAGTCCATATACATTGGCATGTACATTGGTTACTCTCTTATTCACTGCACCCAGTGCACTGATCACATAAGCAGAGAACATCGGTACATCCTCCTGTGTCTGCTTATCAATTACAGAATACAGATCTGTAAGTCCTGCTGCATCATCTGTGGTTCCAACCTTTGCCAGTGCATCATTGATCGTGGAATTGCTGTAACCGGTCCAGCTTTCATCACCACCAAGAAGCCATGCAATATCTACAGAAAAATCAATTGGTGAATAAGTATACTGTACTGCAAACAGATCATAATCTGTTCCGCCAGCCATGCTCATCAGAGTCGCAAGGTCAACAGTCTGTACCTCAACCTTGATCCCGACCTGTGCCCACTGTGCTGCCATTACCTGCGCTGCATTCACGAAGGTACCATCACCGGAGTTTACAAAGAACCTCAGTGTCTGTGATCCATCCCAGCCTGCTTCAGCAAGAAGCTCCTTTGCCTTTTCAGGATCATAGGAGATCGGTGTAATACTGTCATCGAAGTAAGGACTTGCAGAAGATACAAATCCATCTATCACTTCACCATGTCCCTTCAGCAGATCATCTACGATCTTCTGTCTGTCGATCGCATATACAAGAGCCTGACGTACTCTGGCATCCGGGATATTCTTTGTCTGGATAAATACAGACTGGTTGGTTACCGGAGAGCCATAGACAACATCTACATTTTCAAGTGCCTCAATACTGTCATTGTCCTCCTGGGGAATGTTAGTCATTGTGTGACTTGTAACATCAATTTCACCAGACTGCAGGCTGGAATATACCTGACTGGAATCAAGGATCTTGATGTTCATCCTGCCGATCTTCGGTGCACCCTTCCAGTAATTTTCATTGGCCGCGTAAGAAATGTAATGGTTAGTATCATAATCGGTTACCATGTAAGGACCGCTGACAACATCAGGATGATTGAACCAGTCACTTGTAGTCAGCTCGCCTTCAGCAATATTCTCAATGATATGCTTCGGCATTGTATGGAAATATGCTGCATATGAGCTCATAAAGGTGATCATGCTCATAGGCTCCTTGGTTGTAAACTGTACTGTCTTTTCATCAACAGCAGTCACACCGGAAACCTCTGTAGCTCCTTCCTCCACAAATCCTGTCTCAGAATCTACGCCTTCAAACACTCCATAAACCAGAGTTGCATTGGCTACCAGCGGACTTGCCAGGCGAAGGAAGGAATAGGTCACATCATCAGAGGTGATCGGTGTACCGTCTGACCATACAGCATCCTCATTGATATGGACAATGAAGTTTTTGTTATCCTCTGTGGTGATCGAATCTGCCAGCAGATACTCAAAGCTCAGATCCTCTGCGAAGTCAACTAACGGAAGGAACTCCAGCTCCACTGCATACTTATTAATAAAGGTCTGATCGATAACAAAGGGATTGATGCTTCCCAGGGAGTCCGTCACTCCGATATTAACGATCTTTTCTCCGGAAGCCGCTTCTCCTGCAGCTCCTGCTTCAGATGACTCTTCTGCTGCCGCAGCATCTGTACCTCCGGCAGGTGTCTCTATACTGCCGCAGCCTGCAATACCTAATACCATAGCTGCCGTCAGCATCAGTGCCAGTACTTTGTTCCCTGATCTCACATGAAACTTTTTCATATTCTCCTCCTGTCTCTATCTATTTCCTAGTATTCTTATATAGATAGTGGCTTTATTATACTTTTGCACTTTACAAATGTCAATAGATGTGCTTAAAATAGAATCTGTAGTTTGCAGTTTTTTATTTTACTATACTTCTTAGAAAAGGTACATAGGCATTTTTTATGAAAAACTTATTAAATTATCAGTCATCTGAATATGATTGTGCACCTGTTTCCGTTACAAACGGGATCCGCTATCTGTTTGAAAGAGAAGAAATCTATCCGGATATGATCAAGGGGATCATGGTCTATGGAATGGACAGCTACAATGACCAGGGTGAGCCCTGTAAACACGGCACATCACCTGCCTGTATCGAATTTATGGCTGACTGGCTGACACGCTTTGGCCAAACGAAGAATTTTCCGATTTCCTGCCATACTGTTTCCGGTCCTGAAGTCACCCTTACAGAAGGAAGCATCATCATGGATGCTCTGAAAAAGGGTGGTGCCGTGGCGCTCCGCCTTTATCTGGAGCTGCCTCACTATGTACTCCTGACCGGTATCGAGGATGACAGTCTCCTTCTGTTTGACCCCTTCTATGAGGAGCCGGGACATCCGGAATTTGATGCCGAATACCATACAGAAGGAATTACTTTTATTTTTGACCAGCCAAAGAAGGCCAACCGTAAGGTAGCCCTTTCCCGTTTGAACGGCACAGGAAAGAGCTTCTATGAAATGGGTGACCCCCTTGAACGGAAAGCACTGATCATGTTCAACACATCAGCCCGGTAATTTATTCATCTGATCTTCAAAATGCTTCTGAATTGCTTTACTGGTCCATCTGCTTCCCAAGAAAGCCGGAAGCAGACTGGACCAGTTTTCTTTCTACTTCACCCATCCTTACTCTTTCATTGGCAGTGATCAATATCACAGCACCGATCACATCCCCCTCACAGATAATGGGACTGATCACCTCTGAGCAGAATTCCTCCATATCCTCCTGGATCAGCGGGATAAAGCCTTTCTCAGTTCTGGATGCCACCAGCGTTTCCCTGTGCTCCAGTTTATCCTCAAGCTCCCGGCTCAGCTCCTTGCCCAGAATCGTTTTGAACCCACCAGATACCGCTATGATCTGATCCCTGTCCGTAATAACAGCTGCATGTCCGGATACCTGACACAGGCTTTCCGCATACTGCCTTGCAAAGGTATTCATTTCACCGATGGGCGAATATTTCTTCAGGATGATCTCCCCTTCCCTGTCGGTAAATATCTCAAGCGGGTCACTTTCCCGGATCCGCAGTGTTCTTCTGATTTCCTTAGGGATAACGATCCTGCCAAGATCATCGATACGCCTGACAATTCCTGTAGCCTTCATATATAAATGTCCTCCTGTTTTCCAATCACTTTCCATATTTGTACTGTATGGGTAGTATGTGGAAATCGAAGGGAATTATACATTTTTATTCCTGTAATAACCAATCCTGTCAAAGCTCTATCTCGTCAGCATGGAAAACAGCATTACTACGATTCCAAGCATCACAAGGATCACACCTGTCATCCGGTTCAGTGTCTTCGGTGCTGCCTTATTAGCGATCACTGCTGCGATCCTTGCCCATACCAGAGTAAATATGACACATAGGACAAAAACAGTGATATCAGGCATGCCGCCGATCGCAAAGTGGGAAGCAGCACCGGTAAATGCGGTAAAGGCCATAATAAATACGCTCGTCCCTACTGCGGTCTTCAGTTCATAGCCAAGAACACTTGTAAGGATAAGAAGCATCATCATACCGCCGCCAGCTCCTATAAAGCCACAGATAAAGCCAATCGCAATTCCACAGATGACTGACTGCAGTGCCCTCTTTCCCGCAGCTACTCCCTGCATGGCTTCCTTAGTCGTCATAACGGGCTTCACAATGAATTTGATGCCAAGAAGAAATGTCATAAACACAGAGAAATTTCCCATGGTTGTGGAAGGCACCAGGCTGGAGATATAGCTTCCTACTACTGTAAATATGAGAACGCTCACCATCATGATCAGACCATTTTTGATATCCAGATTTTTGTTTTTACCGTAGGTGTAAGCCGACACAGCACTTGCCAGTACATCAGAGGACAATGCGATCCCCACCGCCATATAAGGATCCATGTGCAAAAAGGTGATCAGCATCGGGCTGATCACTGCTGCCGCACTCATTCCTGCGAAGCCTGTGCCAAGACCGGCACCCATTCCTGCAAAAAAGGTAACAACGACTGTTAATAATAATTCCATCTTACTTCTCTCCCTTCAGTAAATCATCAAGATTCTGCTCCATGATCTGCATGACAGCCAGGAAGCCTTTTTTATCTTCTTCCCTTGTATTGACAAATAAACGCTCCAAGAAGTCCTGCTGCAGCTTCCTTCCCTCTTCAGTCAGTGGCTCTGCCTTACTTGTACAGACAAGCTGAAGCTTTCTCCGGTCTCCCTCTACAGCTTTTCTCTCCAGATATCCTTCCGTCACAAGCCTGTCCACATTCACGGAGACCAGATTCGCCTTGATCTTCCGAATCTCCACAATATCTCTGGCTGTTTTGTACTGTGGGTTGTTTACCAGAAACATGAGAATATCAAATGCCGTCTGAGGAATCCTCCACCTCTGGCAAAGAGGCTTACAGGCGCTGCTGTAGGCCGTTCCTATTTTTCTCACAAATTCTATGCTGATATCCATCCTCTTCTCTCTTTCTGTACCGTCTTTTCCTATGACGAATTTTGTTCATTTTTGAATTATTCATCTTTGAACAATTATATGTCGTTCAGAATAGAAGTCAAGTTATTTTTTGTTAAAATTGTTTTACACACGATATCTTACATATCTTTACTCCCGTTATAGAGTCTGCTACAATGATTGTAATTTTACTTTACTAAAAATGATTTTCAGGAGATACCTCATGACACCTTCAGATAAAAAAATAAGAACACAGAACTGGTTATTGCCCCTTCTTGTTTTTCTCATCTTCAGCATTATACTTTCCTGCATGCTCTATAACGAAGTTGTTAACAATCAGGCTCGTGTCCGTACCCTGGCAGAATTGAATGCCGCGACCTATGCAGAGCGTATGACCAGTGAGCTGGCTCAGGGAATTGCTGTCACAGATTCCCTGCAGGGGATCCTGATCAGCGGAGACGGCCATGTCCGTAACTTTCATCAGGTAGCTGCAAGTTTTATGACCAGTTCTTTACAGAGCATCCAGCTTGCCCCAAACGGTGTTGTAACCGATATCTATCCGGAAGCAGGCAACGAGGCCGGTCCGATCGACCTGATCAATGACGAAAAAACAAGGGCGATTTCCCGATATGGGAGAGACAATGACCTTACGATCATGCAGGGACCCTTTCCCCTGCTGCAGGGTGGTACCGGTATCGCAGTCAAGAATCCGGTTTATCTGAAGGACAGCAACGGTGAAAAATATTTCTGGGGTTTTACAATAGCCATTATCCGTGTCCCTGATATTTTTGCCGATTCCGCCCAGGCACTGACAGATTTCGGTTATGAATACCGTCTGTCCAAAACAGTTTCACCCCTGACACCGGAGTATACGGAAGTTTATTCTTCCGGTGCTGTACTGACAGATCCTGCCGTCTACTGCTTTAAGGTTGGCTGCTGCTCCTATAAGCTGGAGGTAATGCCCTCTGACGGCTGGAACAGCGACAGTCAAGTCCCCATCCTTTTTATATGTGGTTTTTTTATCAATCTGCTTCTTTCAAGTCTCATATATGCCATTCTGATCCTGAGAGAACGTCATGAAACACTGAAAACTCTTTCCGTCACCGATCCACTTACAGGGCTTCTGAACCGTCATGGCTTTGACGAAGCATGGACACGTTTTATGAAAGCACATCCTGAAACTCCTTGTGTCGGGATACAGCTGGATATTGATGACTTCAAATTTATCAATGATATTTATGGACACGCAGCCGGTGACCTTGCCTTGCAGGAGCTTGCAGGAAGCCTGCAGAGAGCTTTTCCTGAAAATGCCATCCTAAGCCGAAGTGGCGGCGATGAATTTTCTGTTATCCTTACCGGCACCACCTGTCAGGATTCTGCCAGCCGCATAGAAGCCTTTACATTCATACCAAGATCCTTCAAATATAACGGCATCGACCACCCTTTCCACATTTCCCTTGGATATGCCGGATATCCAAAGGACAGCACAGATCCTTCTGTACTCCTCAAAAATGCAGATATGGCTCTTTACGAGGTAAAGCTTCGCGGCAAGCACAGCTGTCTGCCCTACCGGCAGGGGTTTCATTCGCAGAAACGCCACCGTCTCGGCTTTGCACTCAGGGATATTTCCCAAAACCTTCCCGGTGCATTTCTGATCTACAAGGCAGGCCCTCAGGATGACCACATTCTGTATGCCAACCAGGAGCTGATCCGTTACGCCGGCTGTAAGGATATGGATGAATTCCTCACCTATTCCGGTCACAGCTTCCGAGGTCTGATCCGTCCGGATGAACAGGCTTTAGTGGAAAAAAGCATTTGGGATCAGATCCATTCTAAAGCAAACGGAACCAATGATTATGTCCAGTTCCATTTTGTCAAAAAGGACGGCTCCTGCCATCCGGTTCTGGATCATGGGCGCATTGTTGAGAATACTTACTTTGGAACTATATTTTATGTACTGATCATGGACTGTGCACTTTTGGATACACATTATAATAATTGATCGTGTACTGCCAGGTGCACAAGCCACTGGGGGAATACCTTTACAGGTATTCCCCCAGTTTTTCATAAACACACTCTCTGATTTCTTCTGCTATTCTCCTGCAGGTCTGGCGGCTCATCCCCGCGCCGGTTCCTACAGCGATCAGTTCTGAAAGTCCCGGATCTTTTCCATTTCCATCGACAGTTGTTGTATGTTCCCCATAATATGTGTTGCTGAAGGTCAGATCATATGCCGGTGAAAGCCTCCACGACCTGGCAGACTCCTGATAGAGATAGGCAAAGTTTTTGGAATGATCATCCCTGTTATGGGCAAACACATTAAAACACATCCGGCGGTAAAGATTCTCCACATCCTCTTTCCGATCTCTGGTCAGTATTTTTGTCAGTTTCATCAGACTGTGATAATCAAGGCTTGGTTCTTTGAAATCAAGCTCCAGAAGAGCTGCTGCCGTCAGCATATGAATCTTTTTCGCACCAGTTTCCTTTCTACTCCTGTCAAACCGTTTTGTTCCAAAATATCCTTTGCAGATATCTGATGGAAACAGCCTGTATTCACTCATATCAATTTCACACTCTTTTGCGCAGCAGGCATAATCATATTCCATTTTCCCAGCATCCCGACCATCTGTATAGGATGGAAATTTAATGATCCACGATTCCCCATCTATTTCTGTCAGAATCTTTGGTCTTGCTCCGCCGCTGGTTCCTCCAAGATGGTACAGCTCGTCCAGTTTATCCGAATATTCTGTATTTAAAATTTTACGGCATTCCAGTGCCAGATCGTCCAGTTTATCCCTGCCTGCTTCAGCAGGAAAGTACTTTTCCGGCTCAAAGGTAAGCGCCCCCATCCCCGAACTTCCCACGATAGCAAGACGATCAAGTGCAGACATTTTACCCGGATCTTTTCCATATTTTCTCAGCATGCGGTTTAAAAGCAGCTGTCCCCATGCATCTGGAAGACTGTCCGCAAATACACCAAATAGTCCATCAAAATGATCCTTGGCCGGTATAAATACCTGCTTTTTTAAAGGAAGGGAAAAAGGACTGATGGAAAAGCCATTTTCGATCCAAGCTTCATCATAAGCAAAGGCTGCCTTATGATCTGGTGTCAACGCCAATGTTCCCACCTTTCTGTCCCCATACTTTACAGAAAGAATCCTGCTTCTGTCATCCTTCATGAATAACCTCCTCTATACTCCTGTATGGTACCTGTGCAAAGAGATCCCTAAGTTCATCTGTCAGCTCCAGTGCCATGGCAATCTTTGTCAGGGAAAGCAGCGATATCTGCCCGCTTCCTTCAAACCGCTTAATGGAGCCATAGCTTACGCCGCTCATAACCGCCAGTTCCTGCTGGGATATAGAACGCCTCTTTCTGATCCTGCGGATCCTTTCAGCTAATTTCTTATCCAGTTCCTCTGCTGTTTCCCATACCAATTCGTTCAGCCTATTCATAGTTTCTCCTATAGATAACATTTTATCCATTTTTGCTTATAATCCATAATTTTAGATAATATTTTATCCATTTTTATCTTACGTCAAAAGAAGTTCGCCGTCCAGTATTCTTTTCCTTATTTCTTTCCCATTTCTGGGAAAACATGCTACAATGTGCATAGCAGACCAGATTTACTGTCATCCTTACTGTGATGAATTATTTTTCTTTGATTTGAGGTTCTTATGGAAACATTTTATCCGGATTATTATTCAGAATTCATCTGCACAGCAGACAACTGTCCTCTTACCTGCTGCCAGGAATGGAAAATTTATGTAGATGATATTACAAAAGAAAAATGGAAAACACTTACACCTCCGGAATCTGCCGGCGGTCATAAAAAAAATCTCAATTCCTTTACAGAAAAAAAAGAAGGACAACGGGTGATCCGTCTGACTGATGATCACCGCTGCCCTTTTCTTACGAAAAATCTGCTGTGCAGCCTGGTACTTACTTATAATGCTGATATTCTTTCTGAGACCTGTACCACTTTTCCAAGGGAATATCATGATTTTTCTGATCACAGGGAAGCTTCCCTGATGCCATGCTGTCCGGCTGTAATCGACCTGTGGCAGCAGAAAAAACATCTAACCTTCCCGAAGGTTTCTTCTGTCAGCCTAAATCCTGCATTTCTGCTTCGTGAAAAAATAACGGCTCTGATGCAGGGAGATTCCATCCGGCTGCCTGATCCTTCTCTTCCCCTGATGCAGAGCTTCTATATCCTGCAGGAATTATACCGTAAGGAAGAAAAGGGGCAGTCCCTTACTGACGCCGTGATCGAGGACTGCTTCACACCATCCACACTGTCAGAACTGCAAAATGCGATTTATGATCTTCCTGTTTCTGTGACAGACACCATTTGGGAATGCAATGAACTGCTGCAGGATCTGGCTGTCAATTACCTGGAGGAAGGACTGTATGAAGAATATCTGGAGCCGCTGATCACACAGGCAGAACAGCTCAGTGAAATGGCAGAAGACCTTCTTCTTTCCAAATGGGATGCCTTCTGTCTGCAGCTTGAAGCTTTTTATCCACTGCTTCGCAGCTTTCTGGCAAATGAAATGTATTCCGATCTGCTTGCGCCTGATGACACCAGTACCGAACACATGCTGATTCGTCTGCAGTGGACTGCCATCCAGTATGCTGCTATCCGGCAGGCTTTATTTCTGACATATCTGCCAGAAAACGCAGGAACCCTTTCCTATGAATCTGTAAGAAAGGCCCTTGTCATCCTTACCCGAATGACCGGATACGAGGAAGAGGATATTTATGAGTATCTGGAAAACAGCTTTGAATCCCTTCTATGGGATTTTGGATATCTGGCATTTATTATGGGGAGCAGTCTATGAAATTTCCATCACTTTTATACTGAGCATTTCTTTTGAGCAGATTCTCCATTCCTGAATATTACAGGACGGCTTTAATTCAAATATTCCATAATATAATCCATTTTCCGTTGTTACTTCACAGATTTCAGCATCTATAAGTATACTCATTTCATGTACATTCCTACCCATAAATGCCTGTTCTCCATTTATTGTCAGGATGCCTGTTTCTGCATCAAACTGAATCTCATTATCATTCACTTCAGCTGCATAGCTTATCCCACCGGCTCCCAATAACTGTATCTGTGTTGCCCGGAAGTCCTCCGGTGTATATTTCAGTTCGCAGGTATTGTCCACGTGAACAAGCTTTCTCGCATTCAGGAAGCTTTCTACCGGCATCATCCGGAGCCGCAGCTCTCCTCCAAGCTGTACTAATGTCAGTTTTCTCGGAAGCCCCATTACTCCCCTGTAATACTTTCCATTATTCTGCGTCCGGAGCCATGGTATCGTAATAACATCCTCCGTTCCAAAGAACGTCTGCGCCGCATAAGGGACCGTCGTCTGATAAGCTTCTCTCCTGATTCCATCTGTCATAAACTGAAATCCATCAAACTCACCAAGGAAATAAAACCCATCAGCACTCCAGAATACCCACTTTGATCCACCGCCCTCAACAGGTATCTCTCTCAGATCCGGGCATTCCCAGGCCTTATCCAGCTCCAGGGTCTGTGTACACACCCAGCTCTGCAGATTTTCAGAACGGAAAATACCAAACTGGTTTCCTTCCAGAAACAGAACCATATAATATGCCTGACTTTTCTCATGCCAGTAAACCTTGGGATCCCGGTTTTCATCAGCAATATGCTCTATGACTGGCGGATTTACCTTCTTCAGCGTATTCCCCTCATCCAGACTATAAGCAAGATTCTGTGTGAACTTTTTCCTTTCACTCCATTTCGTTTTTCCACCTGCCATAGTGTAGAAAAACAGAAGAGCAGAATCCGGCAGCTCCAGCAGCCCCCGTTCATTTATAATGCCACACCCGGAAAACATAGATCCATTCTCATCAGGGAACATAGCCGTATCCAACTGCTCCCAGTGCAGCAGATCCCTGCTGACAGCATGTCCCCAGCATAAATTTCCCCACTGATTCTGAAATGGATTGTACTGGAAAAACAGATGGTACCGGTCATTCGCATATATAAGACCATTTGGATCATTTATCCAACCGGATTCCGGCGAAAAATGGATCTGTGGTTTATGCTGCACGGTATTCACTCTGTCATCCGAAAATCCTACCGCCTCCAGAAAATCCAGCGCATCCTCCACTTCTATCGTCATTTCCTGCCCCTTCCATTTTTCTACGTTTAAGGGCGCATAATATTGAAACCGATATGGAGAATTGCCATTTTCAACAGGAATATCAAACTCAAATATCTTTTCACCTTCTGAACAGACTGTAACCATTTTACATGGTGCATCCATGCTTATTGGGAAAAGAATGTATTTTTTCTCAACAATAAAAGATTTCATTCTACGCATTCTCCACAAATAATTTTTTCTTAAGCCAGCTGATCGCCCTGTCAAACCATCCTGCGTATTCCTCTTTAAAAAAGCCAAGATTGGCATCCTCTGCTTTCAGTGATGAAACACCATGCCAGGTATCTTCACCTATTTCCAGCACAAACGGGACATCAAAGGCAGCAAGCCTGCTTGCAAACTGCAGCGAATTATCCACTGGCACTACCGGATCTGCACATAAATGGAACAGAAAAGCCGGTGGTGTATCTGATGAAACAAACCGCAGAAGATTTATTTTTTCATAGTCCTCTTTCTCTGGCTGCTCTTTTCCCGTTATGTACCGGTTACAGTTTATCATCATTTCAGCCTGTTCCTGATTCAGCACACTATGATTTTCAAAGCCGAAATTCGTAACAGCATAACCCAGGACCATTGCAGCCGGCTTCAGCCACTCTGCCGGTACCTGAAACTTTTCTTTCATAAATTCCTGATTCCACATCACGCCAAGTGATGCAGCAAGATTTCCGCCTGCGGAAAATCCGCACACAACAATCCTTTTCTCATTGATACACAGCCTTTCTGCATTCTGATGAAGAAAGCACATTGCCTGTGCCAGATCATAAAGTGCCCCGGGAAATGCAGCTTTTTCACAGACAGAATAATGAAGCACAAAGGACTGATAACCGGCTGCCATAAAGCGAAGTGCTACCGCCTCTCCTTCTCTTTCCGTAAATCCCGCATATCCACCACCCGGCAGGATAATTACAGCAGGTCTCCGGTCACATCCGATAATTTCATCGTTCTTTTCCATGCAATAGGAAGTTAATGTCACATCTTCTCTGCCTTCCCACAGATTTATCGTGTTTGTATACATATTTTTCACCTAACCCTTCACCGAAGATGATGTCAATCCTTCAACGATATATTTTTGTCCTATCAGAAATACAACTAAAATAGGCAGCAACGCTACTGTTACCCCGGCAAGTACCACAGATTTATTACCGGATCCCATATAACCCTTCATTGCCGCCACACCCAGCGGTACTGTCATCTTTTCCCATTTGCTTACAAATACATAGGGAATAAAGTAATCATTCCATATGGAATTAAAATTCAGAATGATCAGTGTAACAATCGTACTTTTCACCATTGGGATCACGATCTGCCAGCACGTTCTGAAATGACCGGCTCCATCAATCTTAGCCGCCTCAATGATTGCATCCGGAACAGAAGCGATTGACTGTCTCATCAGAAATATTCCGAATGCATTAAACACAGAAATCAGAATAACAGAGCTTAATGTATTAATCAGATTCAGCTTACTCATCATAATATAGACGGGAATGATCGTTGCCTGCACCGGAATCATCATCGACATCAGAAATGCCATAAACCAGAAATTACTGCCTGCAAACTTGATCTTTGCAAATGCATAGGCTGCCATAGAGCAGATAATAATCTGTGCTGTGATCGTAACTCCCGTAACAATTGCACTGTTAAGGAACATCCCTGCAAACGGCAGATCTGATCTGAACAACTGGATATAATTCTCAATCATGAAGCGTTCCGGCAAAATGGCCGGTGGCAGTTTGAACGCTTCTGCCGGTGTGCGCATAGATGAGGAAAACATATACATAAACGGAATAAATACAACAATTCCACCAAGCAGTACCAGTAACGAAATTATGAAATTGGATATTTTCTTTTTCAATTTAATCATAATGCACCCACCTGTTACTTGTTATAAACTGAACACATGTAAGTATCATAATACCAACCACAAAAAACAGCGATATTGCACACGCATATCCCATATCCTGCTTTTGGAAAGCTGTTTCATAAATATACATGGCAATGGTACGTGTTCCATCCATTGGCTCTCCCTTTGTCATGAGCATAGGAATATCAAATGTTTTCAGCTCTGTGATCACATACATGATCAGATTCAGAAGAATCGTTGGGGTTAACTGCGGTATCGTGATATAAAAGGCTGTCTGTACAACTCCGGCTCCATCCAGGGAAGCCGCTTCGAAGTAGTCCTTTGATATATTCTTGATCCCCGCTATGAAGGTCAGCATGGCAAATCCTGTCAGCCTCCATACCTCAATTCCAATAATTGTTTTTAAAGCCACCTTACGATCTGTCAGCCAGCCTACAGCTTCAAACCCGATTTTTTGAATATAGTAATTAAGCAGTCCACCATCTGCAGACAGGATATTTGACCAGATAACCGCAATATATACCGGTGCAACGATGAGTGGGAAAAAATAAAACAGCCTGACCAGATAGTTAAATACCGGACTCCTTTTATTAGCAATCAATAGCGCCAGGAAAAGGCCTACTACTATATTTAAAATGACAGAGAAAAAAGCTAGAAAAATAGTGTTTTTTGTAACTGTCCAAAGTCTTCCATCCGTGAATATCTTGGCAAAATTGGAAAATCCTGTCCATTGTGGTGCAGAAAACAGATTATATTTCGTAAAACCCAGACATACCATTGCTATGACAGGGATCAAAACAAAAAACAGAAACAATATGATTGCAGGAAGTATAAATAAATACCCTGTCAGATTTTCTTTTTTCTTCTTCATAAATTTCCTCTTTCATTTCCAGTGCAGCTTTGCTCTGAGGGATCCCGCCTCTGTAAATATCATAGCGGGATCCTTCAGAATCAGACCATCAGACTACTTCAGATCCGCAAACGACTGCTTCAGTTCTGTATCTGCATTTGTTACCGCATCCTGAACAGAACTTGCGCCTGAGAATACAGCACTGAACATGGAGTTGGTAATTCTTTCGAGATCAGAATAATTCATAGGAGAAGGAAGTGCTTTTCCGCCCTCCAGTGATTCAAAAAACAGCTTTGCATTCGGACACTGGGATAAATAACCCTCATCCTCACTTAATGAATATCTTACAGGAACGCAGGTGCCACTTGCGCACTTTTCTTTTCCTGTTTCTACTGAAGTCAGCTCTTTCATTAATTCATATGCTTCCTGTGGGTGCTCAGATTTACTGTAAATTCCCACACCGCCTACACCAAATCCAACTTTGGCATCTTCACTGTTTGTGGGCATAGGCACAACATCTACATCTTCAAATCCATTTGCCTTATAGCTCGGGAAGGGCCAAATTCCTGTTGCGATCATGGCAACACGCCCTGCTGCAAAGAGGCTGGTCGCATCTGTTGTTGTTTCCGGAACCGGCATACTCTTATCCTCATTAACAAGGCTGTTAAGAAATTCAACAGTTTCCATTGCCTTAGGATCAGAAAGATTGGAATCTGTCCAGTCATCATTAATGTAATCACTTCCATTTGACATAAACCAGCCTGCAAGCCATGCCGGAGACAGTGATGTGCCAAATCCATACACCTTGGAGTCTCCTTCTCCGGTTGTCAACTGCTTTGCAATGCTTCTGAACTCTTCCCATGTCCATCCATCATACGGGATCTCAATTCCAGCCTCCTGAAACATCTTGGTATTCACATGTACAACTGCATCATTACAGTCAGTAGGAAGCTCATACAGGTTCCCATCTATCGTAAATACATCTGTTGTCGAATCCACAAAATCATCCATCATAGCCTTTCCTTCAGGATCAGCTGCAATCAGATCATCCAAAGGAAGTAACACATTATTTTTTACGAGCATCTGAGTTCCCTCAATCGCTACATGGATGACATCCGGTGCCTGTCCGGAGCCGATCTGAATCAGAAGCTTATCACAATATTCACCCCATGTACTTCCGGATGTATAGCTTGCATCTACCTTACAGTTCGGATGACTGGTTTCAAATCTGTTGATCGCATTTTCAAAAATTTTCTTTTCTTCTTCATTAGCCATTACTGATACGGAAAGAACAATCTGCTCATCGGAGGATGCCTGTCCCGATGCAGCTTCACTTGCTACTTCCGTTGTTTCTCCACTTTCCGTATTCTGTCCCTGACCGCTTCCGCATCCACAGAGAGTCGTAAATACCATTACTGATGCAAGTATCATACTTATAATTTTCTTTTTCATACTTTCCCTCTTTTCTTGTGTGATCATTTTGTTTCATCAAATGGCCTTTTGATAAACTGTTTCGTTCTGTATCGAACCGGTTCGATTCTTCTGTTAAAATATTTCCCTTTTATAAAATCCCGGACTATTAAGATTCAAAATTTCATAAGAGAGAATCACTTTTCAACAATATGTTTAACTTTTTCATATCGAACCCGTTCGATATATACATATCATACAACATGTGTTTCTCTGTTGTCAATAGGATTCGTGATTTTCCATTACTATTATTTTTATGTAGTTTCTCCTTTTCTCAGGCAGACATCCAGTATTCTTCTGTCATCTGGATTTTCTATTCCATTAATTCTTTCAATAAGAAGTTTTACTGCTTCTTTTGCAAGCTGCTGAACATCCTGATAAACAGAGGTAATTGTAACAGCTCCCATTCTGGTCACATCAGTACCATCATATCCTATGATCTTTAATTCTTCAGGTATCCTGCGTCCCCGTGCACCTGCTTCCTTCAGATAGGCTACGGCAATCAGATCCGCTCCATATACAGCATCAATATCCGGATAGGCTGTATATATTTTCTGAACAAAAGAATAAAACTCATCAAAGCTCCACCTGTTCCATGGCGCTTCTTCTGTACACACCGTGACACCTGCCTCCAGAAGCTTCTTTTCAAAAGCATAATGATGAAGATGCGCTGGTGTATTTACATTTCTGCTTCCCATGATCTGCAGTACCTTTTTGCATCCGCAGCGCAGTAGTTCCTCTGCAGCAAGGGTTCCACCCTTTTCGTGATCAGACATGACAATCGGGATAGATTCGTTGATATAGCGATCCAGACTGACAATTGGCCTTACAACCCCATTATAATCTTCTATATCCAGGGAATGTGTTCCCATAATAATCCCATCCATCATTTGACGATTCAGCATATCAATGTATTCCTTCTCGCCATTCTCTTCATGAACTGTACTGCAGAGCATGGTTTTATAGCCCTCTTTATAAAGCTCCATTTCCGCATATTTGGCGAATGAACCAAAAAAGGGATGCGCAATATCCGGCAGGATCAGTCCGACAATATTTGTCTTACTGTGGTATAGATTCCTTGCCAGTTCATTAGGAATATAATTCAGCTCCCGCATTGCTGTTTCCACTTTTTCACGGGTTTTATCTGATACATATCCACTTTTATTTAATACTAAAGATACCGTACTGGTTGAAACATGTGCCAGCCTGGCAACATCACGGATTCCTGCCATGCCATGTACTCCTGTTCATTATTGCGATTTATCTATCATTGTAGCAGATAATGTCCAAAAAGTCAGTAAAATCAGACAGAGACTTCTATATAAATAATTTATGTTTTATCTATTGCCTTCAGTCAAAAAGATAGTTAAAATAATCACAAACAGAAACTACTGAAATTACATGTGAGGAAATTATTATGATCAAATTGATTGCTACCGATATCGACGGTACCGTTGTGAAAGACGGTACCCTGCAGATTGACCCTGAATATATGACAGTTGTTGATAAATTAATCAGAAAGGGAATCCATATCGTTGTCTGCTCTGGCCGGCAGTTTGTCAGTGAACAGAAGCTGTTCGCCCCCATCCGGGACGAGCTGCTTTATATCACAGATGGGGGAACTGTCGTCCGGACCCCGAAGGAAATCCTTCAGGTTTCCATCATGCCGGAGGATGTCTGGAAGGGTATGTGCAAGATGGTTCATGAAGATCTGCCGGATTGTGAATGCTATATCTCCACACCGGATATAGGATACGCAGAAAACGAAAACAGCCGGATGTTCCGCTGGCTGAAGGATTCCTACGGCTATAATATCTGTGCCGTGAAGGATCTGATCGATCACTCCCCGGCAGATGTGATCAAATTCACAGTTTATCACCCCTCTGCCTGTGAGGAAAAATGTACACCGCTTTTCATTCCGGCATGGAAGGACAAATCTCTCCTTGCGCCCTCTGGCAGGGAATGGGTAGACTGTAATCCACTCGGCGTCAGCAAGTGGACGGCGCTTTCCCATCTGCAGGAATATCTGGGAATCCTCCCGGAGGAAACCTGTACCTTCGGGGATAATCTGAATGATATTGAAATGCTGGAAAATGCAGGCTTAAGCTTTGCTGTTTCCAACAGCCGTGAGGAAGTGAGGACAGCTGCGAAGGAGCTCTGTCCTCCTTACTGGGAGAACGGTGTCCTGCAGATGCTGAAGCGGTTCCTGTAGGCTGCGGTTTACCAGCTGGCAATGAAGGCTGATCAGCAAAGAATTTCTGTTCTTTGTGTGATCAGCTTTTATATCCGCCGCTCCTTTCTTCCCGGAACTGCCTCACAGTCAAACAGTGCCAGTGCCTGATTTACCTTGTCCATGCGCACTGTTTCCTTGCCCTGCTCCAGATCGCGGACAAACCGGAGACCCAGTCCTGTTCTCACGGCAAATTCCTCCTGCGTTAACCCCAGTTTTTTTCTTTCCTGTTTTACATAATCACCAATTCTGCTCATAATTTTATACTATACCATATCAGGTATAATTTCAATGATTTATAGCATAAATATACCTCATCGGGTATATTATATGGATTTTACATATTTTTATACCCGATGAGGTGTAATTCAGTTTCCTATCATTTCATGTATCCAGACCAGCATCTCCCCTTCGCCCCGGTTATTCCAGTACGCATACGGTATCGCACGGACAGCTGCGTCTTCATAGGTCAGTCCGGTGCTGCTGTATAGTTCTCCATTCCCGGGTATAAGTCTCCTGCCCTGCAATTCCAGCTCAAGGCATTCTGAAAAATAAGTGGATTTTTTCTTCTGTGCAGCTTTACCGCTGAGATAAATGCACTGCAGCTCTGCACCATTATCAACCTCTTCCAGACAATAAACAATGGGGCCTCTTTTTATTGCCACCTTGCCGACATCTGCGCTGACCCTCGGGTTAGCATGAAGGAATTCAACGGGCATATCAAACTGGATGCCAAGCTCGCTGTCCCTGCAGATCTCCACACACGCATAGCCCTTGCTTACTGCCAGCTCCTGCTCCTTGCCATCGCAGTATAACCGGAAATTTTCTGCATAGCCGGGAATACGGAAATGCAGCCTGACTTTTTCCTTTACTCCCTGAACCTTAACCTTTATATTTCCTTCCCACGGGAACATGGAATCCATGGTGATCTTTACCACATCATTATTGACAGGAATGTCCGTCTGGTTTCCTATATATAAATGCGTATAAATATTGGCTCCGTCAGTTCCATATATGTACTGTCCAAGAGACGCCAGTGTCCTTGCGATATTCGGAGGACAGCAGGCAACGCCAAACCATTTCTGACGCCTTGCCTTCACATGTGCCCTTGATGTATGCGGCATACATTGGCGCGGCTTTATCTCCAGCGGATTCACGTAGAAAAAGCTCTTGCCGTCCTGTGCAATCCCTGCCAGGATATTATTATACAATTCCTGCTCCATCACCTCTGCATATCGTGAATCCCGTGTTATATTTGCCATCCGCAGACTGAACAGTGCCATACCGATGGATGCACACGTTTCTGAATAATTGCTGTCATTTGGCAGGTCATAATCTGTCGTAAATCTCTCAAGGAAGCCTGATGACCCGATTCCTCCTGTGATATACATCCTCTTCTGTGTAATATTTTCCCACAATGTCACACATGCTTCCATCAGCTCCTTATCCTGATATTCCTCCGCCACATCTGCCATTGCCGAATACATATACACTGCCCTGACTGCATGTCCTTCAGCTGTTTTCTGCTCTCTCACCGGTTCGTGGGACTGGGAATACGCAGGATCATAATCCTCAAATTCCGGGAAAATCCTTTTGAAATTCTCCTGCTTTTCCTCCTCGAGGAAATAATTCTTCCCTACTCCGCGGATATCCAGGAAGTACTTCGCCTGATCCAGGTATTTTTTGTCCTGCGTTACCCGGTAGAGCCTGACTAATGCCAGCTCTATCTCCTGATGTCCCGGGTAGCCATGATTCTGTCCCTCCT
Organism: Lachnospiraceae bacterium OM04-12BH; assembly: GCA_003490145.1. Lineage (GTDB taxonomy): Bacteria > Bacillota > Clostridia > Lachnospirales > Lachnospiraceae > Suilimivivens > Suilimivivens aceti. Next base: position 133,255 of record QULQ01000002.1, on the reverse strand, counting down.
CCGGTCCGAAGGTTCTGCAGATCAGATCAGCAAGCTTTATCATACTGTCAAGGAGCTTTCTTTTCCCGGTTCCTTCATAATAGGCAACTGCCGCCTCTATCATATGTCCTGCTGAATACAGCTCGTGTCCCTCACAGAGATTTCTCCATCTCAGTGAAGGTTCTTTAATGATAAAGTAGGTATCCAGATATCCGTCTTCCTGCTGCGCCTGTACGATCACGTCAATAGCATCATCTGCAAGCTTTTCCAGCTTTTCATTCTTCTTTTCCGCCAGTGAATACCCTACTGCCTCCAGCCACTTGGCTACATCTGTATCCTGAAATACTGCACCATAAAACTGACCCTTTTTCAGCCCGGCCGCAATCTTAAAATTCTCAAGGCAATGGCTGGATTCCACTCCTTTGACATTATCATTCATAATATCCCACTGATAGGGAATGATCACATCCTCAACAAGGTCAGTATACTGCTTCCAGAACGGATCGGTAATATCCATCCCGGAAAGCTGAACAGTGTTTAATCTCATACTCCACCTCTCCTTTGGTATCTCAAAAATATTTGTTTTCTATTTCTTCAAAATCAACACTTCCAAACCGGTCCTTCATTGCCCAGTATGCTTTCACACCGACTGCATTGATCCATGGGAAGCAGGTTTTATTTCCTTCTCCCTTCAGCCGGTAACCAAATCCGGTATCTGCTGCAAACATCGGATCATCCACTGCCCACCAGCTGATCAGGTAGCCTTCCTCCTGTAATCCCGGCATTGCATAGCCCCATGGACGTTCTTCTGTTTCTACTGTCTGATTACAGCCAAGCCAGTACAATCTGGCGATATCAAAAAGCTCCTTATCCTTTGCATAAACTGCGATCTGTGCTGTCTCGGCAACACCCATCAGCTGGAATGGATGCACATATCCGCAGCCACAGGTATCACATGCTCCCATTCCTGTACTGTGGAAGCCATATCTATGCAGAGTACTGTCCTCCGGAAGCGGTACATCCCACAGGCATACCCAGGATGCGTAGTAATGCGCCGCTCTCACAGCCGCATCCAGGAAATCCTTTCTCCCGGTCGCTTCATACAGCGACAGCATGCCAAACATGGGATACAGGATGCTTTCATTGTCGATCAGCTGGCCTTTTGCATAAATACTGTCATGTACACCACCGTTAAACCGTACCCTGTCGATAATATATTCCTTTACAAACATACCGGCTCTGCTGGCAGCCTCCAGATATGCCTCATTTTTTGTCAGTTCATATAGTTCTGTCAGGAATGTAATGGACGTTCCCGTCGAGGATTTCTGTTCATAAACAGTATTCCCAAACCATTTGACAGGCTCAAGCAGCGGCTTTCCCTCAAGGTCATATGCCCTGTACCAGCCTCCGTCCTGCTCCTGTGTCCTCAAAAGAAATCCTGCATAATTTTCTATTGCCTCAAGCCATCCGGGATGCTCTGTTCCTTTTTCTTTTTCATAGCAGTACAGACGGAGCAGTGCCGTAACATCCTCATTCATGCAGCGCAGATATGCCCCCTTCAGACTTACCAGCTTCTGAATGACATCCTTCCGGTACTCATACAGAGGTCCCATCAGCTTCTCCAGCTCTTCTCCCTGTGCATATGCAAGTGGCAGTAAAAGCCCCGTCCACCAGAAGTTCACAGATCTGGTGTCCACATTATACAGGTTATAAAACATGCCGGATTCCTTTATGTGGATCGTATTCACAAAGAAATCTGCCGTTTTCAGCGCTTTTCTTCTGTATTCTTCATTATTATGCTCATATCCGTATCTCAGGACATTATAGGCATTCAGGATATTCTGTCCTGTAAATCCATACTGTATGATGTTTTCAAGCTGTACCCCGTCCTGCGGATGACAGTTCAGCACATAGCCGGCCGGCAGGTTGGGATCCTCTTCTGCTGTTTTCTCTACATAATAATGATCCAGGGCATCCAGCCTCAGCCTGATGAGCTCCTCTGGAGATACACTTAACGGCTCTGCCTGTGGATGTGTTTTTCTGATAATATCCCTGATCCCGTACCAGCAGGCATCGTGATAATTCTCATATCTGTGGTTAGAAATACGATAAGTCACCGAGAATTCTTCTCCGGACTTCATCGGCCAGAAGGCTCCAAAGGGCACCATCTTTACAATATATAATGCAATTGTTGCGTCACCCTCATAAAAAGGATAACAGCAGGTCAGTCTGGTGCTTCCGTCACTGCCATCTGCTCCCATGCTTCCGATATCCGTTTTCTGAAGGAAAAGCGCTTCTTTTTCCCCTGTTTCTTCAGAAACTTTACGATCCGGATTGGAGTCAAACGCCGGAAGCGGATCTCTTTCTATGCTGACAGCCTCCTTTGTTTCCTCTGAATAACAGGTAAACATCGGATAATTAAAACGGTCATCCCGGAATATGGTTTTTTTGGTATGAAAATAATCCTCATATCCATCCTCATCCAGATCATTCTTGTCATAGATTGCCGGCGGTGCAAAATATCGCAGGTCTTCAAAGGCATTTTTCCTTTCCGGAAGCAGTGATATCTCTGTTCGAAGGCGTATTCCGGGATATCCGCTTTCCCTGAGAATGCAGACCTGTCTGCTGAGAACAACAGATCCCTCTTCCGTGCGGTAAATATCTGTGACTTCCGTCTTTCCTGCCCATTCATCGTCTATTTCTGCACATGCCTTTAATCCATCCTCTGTCTGTGTGATCTTTGTGTAGGGATATTCCCTGCGTATCACAGAATCCTTCTGTCTGCCATTCCAGATTTCGAGGATAACAGGTTTTGCGATCCGTCCAATAACCAGTTCCGGATTTTCCAGTTGAATTTGTTCATTCAATACATTAATCTTCATACTTTATCCTTTCACAGCTCCAGCTGTTAAACCTTTCACTAAATCCTTTTGAAAAATAAATGTTAAAATAAATGCCGGAATCATAAACAGGATCCCTGTCGCTGACATGCTTCCCCAGAAGGTCTGGAAGGATGTTACATATCCGGCGATCCCGACTGTAAGTGTCTGCGCACTCTTTGTTGAGGTAAGAGACAGGGCAAACATGAATTCGTTCCATGAAAACAGGAATGCCATGAGTCCTGCAACACCTACCGAGGATTTGGACATCGGAAGGACTACCTTTAACAGGATGCCCCATGCAGAAAGTCCATCCAGCTCCGCTGCCTCTTCCACTTCCCTTGGGATCTGTCCGAAAAAGTTTTTCAGCATCCATATGATCAGTGTCAGCTCAAACGGGATATAGGTAATGATCAGTCCAAGTAATGTATCACTCAGATGGATGTTACGGATGATCAGGAAAAAAGGAATTACCATGGCAACCGGCGGAACCATCCTGACTGCAGTCACAGCTGCAAAGACCGGTTTTGTCTTTTCAGTTGCATATTTTGCGAAGCCGTAGGCTGCCGGAATACCAAGTGCCAGTGATATTGCACAGCTGAAAAATGTAACCAGCATACTGTTTCTGATATAAGCCGGGAAATTTCCCATAAGTACTTCTTTGTAATGTGACAGGGTTGCCGGGTGCGGGAGCAGATCCGGCGGGATCGCAAACATCTGAACATCCGTTTTTAATGATGTGATCGCCGTCCATATAATGGGAAACAGGGTAACTATGGAAAATATTGCCAGCAGCAGGAAAATCAAACTATTCATTACTTTTCTTCTGTTCACGACTATTCCTCCTCACTCATCCATTTATTGCACAGAAAGCTTAAGACACAGATGATCAGCATAACCAGAAAAGCTGCGGCCGATCCCTGTCCAAATTTCCAGTCTGAAAAGATCCTCTTATAGATAAATGTGCTCAGCACCTCTGTTCCGCCACCAGGACCACCGCCTGTCAGGATATAAACAAGATCATATATCCGGAACGCATCTGTCAGACGTATTACAAGGATGATCAGGATCGTTGGCTTAAGCTGGGGAAGGATGATATGGAAAAATGTCTGTGTACGGTTCGCACCATCAATAGATGCTGCTTCGTTCAGCTCTTCTGACAGCCCTCCAAGACCTGCCAGCAGTACAAGGATAACAAATGGTGTAGCAAGCCAGAGGTTTGCCACAATAATGGTCACCCATGATGTGGAAACCTGGGTAAACCATAAGGGTGCTTCGAGTCCCAGCTTATTCATCAGTGCATTAATGATACCGTACTGATCTGCAAACAGCCATCTCCACTGAAGTCCTGAAACAACAGGAGCCACCATCAGCGGTACAGCAAAGATAAGACGGAACACCCTTGATCCTGCAACCTCACGGTACAGCAGCAAAGCAACAACAAATCCAATGATAAATTCCAGGGTGATCGTTGTAAGTACAAAGAAGCAGGTATGCCCTAGTGCTGCCAGGAATTTGGAGTTTGTCATGACGGAAAAGTAATTCTTTAATCCTACAAACTTGAAGCTGTTATTAATGATCGCATCTGAATCTGATATACTGATGGCAAAGGCATAGACCAGCGGAACAAAAAATATAACAAGCAATACCAGACATGCCGGTGCTATCAGTGAATACCCTGCCCTTCGTCTTTTTTTCTCCCTGATAGAAATACTTCCTGTTTTTCTACTCATTATTTTTCACTACTCCTTACAATAAAACCAATATTCCGGGTTAAGAAATCCCCATACAGAAAAACCGTATGGGGATCTGTCTGCCTACTGGATCGCTTCTTTAATTGCTTTTTCAGCTTCAGCTAATCCGTCTTCCACACTCACCTGCTTCGTCATAATACCTGATAATGTATAAGACAGTTCATTCTGGATCGTCGGGAAATTAGGGTTCTCTGTTGCGTTATGTGCATACTGGAGTGCATCACTCATAACCTGGATGCTTTCCTTATCAAACTCTGTTAAGGTACTGTCATTATTAACGATCTCCAGAGATGAGGTTCTCGGCACCGGATTGGAGTTGGCAATTCCGAGCTGTGCCAGTTTCTCAGAGGATGTTGCCCACTTTATAAATTCCCATGCTGCATCCTTATTCTTAGAGCTGCTGGAAATACCAAAGCCCCATGTCCAGGCTGCTGTAGACTGCTCTTCACCTGCAGGCTGAACCGCTACTGCAAACTTGTCACTTACCTTGGACTGTTCAGGATCCTTTGCCATAGCGAACATATAAGGCCAGTTTTTAACCATGGCAACCTTGCCCTGCATAAACATATTATGTACATCTGCATTGTCATATCCGATAGATCCCGGCATAACACTTTCATCCTCATACATCATCTTCAGCATGAAGTTAAATGCCTTCGCATTTTCAGGTGAATTCACTGTTACGTTATTATCAGCGTCAATAATGGAACCGCCTGCCTGATAGAACCAGTCAACAAGATGGGTTACCGGCTCTCCTGCCTGCTTTGCCTCAATAATTGTTCCATATACACCGTCTTTGGTCAGCTTCTTTGCTGCTTCCTCATATTCTTCCCAGGTTTTAGGGAATTCTGTAATACCGGCTGCTTCGAACAGGTCTGTTCTGTAGAATACAACCGGTGTATGTACAAAGAAAGGAACAGAATATAATTCTCCATTATAGGAAGATGCATCTAATGCAGCTTCATAGAAATCACTTTTATCCTCCTCTGAAAGCTTGTCTCCCAGCGGCTCCAGATATCCTTTAGATGCAAATTCAGAAATCCATGGCTGGTCTGTATCATAAATATCGATTGCACCACTCTGTGAGATTGCCTCCTGTACAAATCTCTCATGCATGTTATCATGAGGGATTTCTACCCATTCAACTGTGATTCCTGTTGCACTTTCAAATTCGCTTACGTTATTCTTAAAGAACTCAATATTAGGGGCACCGGATTCCACACCGATCACAAGCTTGGTTCCTGCGAAATCCGCTGTTTCTGCTGCAGCCTCTGTACTGTCTGCCCCAGAGCTTTCTGCTGTATCCTCTGCTGCAGTATCTCCGGCTGATCCGGTCGTGCTTCCTGTATTACTGCTTCCGCATCCTGCCAGTAAAGCCATTGTTGTTATTGCACACATCATTACCTTTAAAATTTTCTTTCGCATAATATTTCCTCCTGTTGATTTAAATAACTGAATTTTTTTCCAGGAATTCACATGGCAGTATCACCTTCCTGTCCTCAGGCGTTTTGCCACTGATCAGGTCTAATAATACCTGTCCTGCCTTCTCTCCCATCTTTTCCAGCGGGATATCAACTGTTGTTAATCTTGGTCTGGTAAATCTGCACTCCTGTCTGTTGTCAAATCCGATTACAGAAACATCTTCCGGGATCCGTACACCGTCATTCAGCGCTGCATCCATAAAGCCTGCTGCCATCAGATCATTCATGGCAAAGATCGCTGTTGGTTTATCTTCCAGCTGTTTGAATCTTTCATACGCCTTTACTCCATCTCCGAATTCCCAGGCTCCCGGAAAGATATATTCTTCCTTCAATTCCTTCCCTGCCTTTTCCAGCTGTGTGATAAAGCTTTTCAGACGCTTCTGTGAAGGCAGGGAATCCTCTGCCCCCTTGATCACCCCGATTTTCTCATGTCCATGTTTCATCAGGTACTCTGCAACATCTGCAATAACATCCATATTGTCATAGGTTACATAATAATTCTTTTTGGATGTGTCATAGCAGTAAACCAGAACAATCGGTATACTCAGTTTGGGGATCAGTTCCATTACATCCCTGTCATGCATCGCAACATAGATAAGTCCGTCAATCTGGGTTTTGTTAAAAAGCTTTATACTTTTACTTATTGCTGACTGATAGCTGGACAATTCAGAATAATGATTTCCTGTCTTTTCAAGAAGACTCATATTATTCAGGATCACCGCATAGCCCTGCTTTTCAACGTAGTTATTGATCCCGTTAATGATCCTAGGTGTCTGAAATGCTGTGATATCTTCTACCATGATTCCAATCGTGTTGCTCTCCTTTGTTCTGAGGCTTTTGGCAAACCGATTGGGACTGTAACCCTCCCTTTCTATGATTTCCATTATTTCTTTTCTTTTTTTCTCACTGACATTCCCAGTTCCGTTGATCGCGTTCGAAACTGTTGCGGCAGTTACACCCGCCAATTGCGCAATTTCCTTCATGTTCATGAGGATTCCTCCATTAGTTAATCGATTTACTAAACCTGTAAAAAAAATTTCTTTCCATTAAGTTAATCGATTAATCTTGATTACAAAATACCATTTACCAGCAGAATTGTCAATCACCTAGCCTTCATTTCAGGTAAGTTTGTTACTTTTCAACAGTTAACATTTTCATTAACTGGTAAAATTACCGGGTTCTGTCAGGCTGTACCTTTTCAAAAATTCCTTCCCCATCAAATTCCGGAATAAAGCTCTCCTTTGCCGTCTCCCCTTCCTGGATAAAAACATTTTCCATCCCAAGGGAAAGTATATACTCTATGACTGCCTCATACTCTCTTTTTGTCACCCTCCGGCAGAGTTCCCTGCAGTCTTCCCTTTCCTTCAGTCTCTCAAACGGTGTATACTGGTTCATCAGGCTTAAAATGACCCTGTCTCCGTAATTCTGATGTATATACGCTATAACCTCTCTGGCATTCCTCTTATGTCCCGGCAGGAGCAGATGCCTTACAATAACCCCCTTCTGCAGCATCCCCTTCTCATCAAATACCGGTTCTCCTGTCAGACTGAGCATTCTGGCAAGTGCCTTCTTCGCTATCTCCGGATAATCCGGCGCAAAAGAAAATTTCCGTGCCAGTTCCTCTTCCATATATTTAAAATCAACCAGAAAAATGTCCACTGTCCCCCGGAGGCTTTCGATCAGCTCTTCCTTTTCGTAGCCGCTGCAGTTATAAATCACCGGCAGCATAAGTCCTCTTTCCCTGGCCATTCTTACTGCAGGGATAACCGCCAGTGTAAAATGATCCGGTGTCACCAGATTGATATTTGCTGCTCCCTTACCCTGCAGGGCAAGGAATATATCAGCAAGCTGTTCTATGCCCACCTCAAAGCCTTTTCTTCCCCTTGCCAGTTCAAAGTTCTGACAATAAATGCAGCGCAGGCTACAGCCGGCAAAGAAAACAGCCCCACTTCCCGCTTCTCCGGAAATGCAGGGCTCTTCCCACATATGCAGGGCAGCTCTTGCCACTACCGGCCGGCTCTGTGAAACACAATACCCTGTCTCTCCCTGTTGCCGTCTTGCACCGCATTCCCTGCTGCAAAGATTACAGGGATCATCTGTCAGTTTCTGCAGCTGCATAATACTCACTCCCTGCTTCCATAACGTACATCCCACTCGTCCCGCGGGATTGCCGTTATATTTCCAATATCATAATAGATCTCATAAAAATGGTTAATCCAGTACTCCTTATCATCCGTCAGATCTGAATCATGGGCAACACTGTAGACAGTCCTGAATTCTTCCCGGAACTGTGGGATCACCACAATACCATCCTCGTTCTCTCCATGCTCTGCCTCGATCAACGCTATTCTCTCATTCTCTTCTCTGTAAATTCTTGCAAGATCTACCAGGTTTTCCACATAGGTAAAGAAAAGTATCATGCACAACGCACTGACAAGTCCACAGGTAAGGAGCTGTACCGCCAGCTCCTTTTGTTCCCTTGCCTCCACGATCCCCTGGACACAGGCGATCATCAGAAATACTCCCGCTCCGAAAAACGCCCGGTTTGCCGGTGTCGGGATCAAAGCAAGGACAAAGGATGTTGCCAGAAAGGCCAGTATGAACAGAACCGTATCGTTCGTCCTTATCCTGGCAAAGGTCTTCAGCTTCCCCTGAAGGGACAGCAGGACAAGGATCAGCACCGCCATGATCATAAGCACCAGAAAAAGCTCATGCATATTCACGATGACCTTATAGGCGCGCGACAAAAGACCCACGATACCTGTGTATTCATCTCCCTCCGACATGGTCGCACTGCGCTTCCTGACTCCGGGCGCCATCACCATTCCAAGAAGCCCGCAGCACATTCCCGCAATCCCGGAAACCATAAAGGGATATACTGTTTTTCTTTTTTCCTTCCGCCTGTCAGTCCAGAAATTCAGACTGTAGAGCAGTACAAGAAACAGCCCTCCCCCGGAGGTATTTTCATTGCACCAGCCTGCCAGTACGCCAAGCAGGAACATACCGGCTCCCACAAGGACAGCATGCCTTCTGTCCGGCTGCTGAAGGAGCCTCCGGTATACTGTAATAAACAGCAGAATGATCACGCTGCCCCACAGATAGTTGCAGGCACCACAGATCCACAGCATGGTCTGTCCGAATTCAACAGAAAACAGCCAGAGAAACGAAAGAATCGTAAGCAGTACAAAGCTGTCATATTTTTTCCTTTTTTGAATATTAGCATAAATCAGAAATACCAGCAGAAGGAACATCAGACTGTTGATCACATTAAATATCTGCTTATCTATGGAAAGGGACAGTCTTACATTGAACTGTCCGATAATCCTTCCACTATTGGATAAATACTCACCATACTGCTGTCTGACCAGATCCGTCAGTGAATGTGCCTTTCTGACATCGATCAGATAAGCATAATCATCTGACAGGTATGGTGTCAGCAGATTATATGCATATATTGTAATAAAGGCAATACCTGCTATCAGATAAAAAAATAATTTCCTGTGTTTTTCAAAAAATCCTGTCAAAGCAATATCCTCTCTGTTATCCTGATTAATCTTTTTTCATTGTATCAGACCCCTCTCTCCAATGCAATCCTCCCTGTCTTATATTCCCGCCTGTAAATTTTAACTATTTATTCTTTCATTTATCTCTTGAAAAAAGCAGATAAAAATTTTAATATGGGTATAGTATTGTTTAGGAGTACAAAAGCATGAGTCAATGGATCACAAACATATTTTACAGACAGCGGAAGGACTTCCAGAAGACCTATGCCGGCCGTGATCAACAGCTTCCGCCTTTACCGGGGATCGTATGTCTGTCCGATATCCCCTATGCCGGGGATGCTCTCCCTGCCCACCGTCTGGACATTTACTATCCGGAGGAAAGACAGGATGCACCTCTTCCCGTCATGATCAACATCCATGGCGGCGGTCTTTTACTGGGCAGCAAGGAATTCAACAGACCCTTCTGTGAAAGGATCGCCAGAAAGGGCTTTCTGGTATTCGGTATAAACTATCGTCTTGTACCGGACTGCACCATTTTTGACCAGTTTCAGGATATATTTCTGGCCTTTGATTTTATAAAAGAAAACCTCGCACATTACCAGGGTGATCCGGATCAGGTTTATGCTTCCGGGGACAGCGGTGGAGCCTGCCTTCTCACCTACACTGCTGCCATGCAGAATTGTAAAAGGCTGGCAGAAGCTGCAGGGGTTACTCCCTCTGCATTAAAGCCGGTGGCGATCGGGCTGATCAGTGGCATGTTTTATACCACAAGAAAAGACAAGATTGGTCTGTTCCTTCCTTCCTATTTATATGGAAAGCATTATAAAAAAGAGGCTTTTGCTCCTTATGTAAACCCGGAGCACGAAGATATCGTTTCCGGTCTGCCTCCCTGTTTTCTGACCACAAGTCATAATGATAACCTGAGAGACTATACAGTTTCCTTTGCCAGGGCACTGCGCCGGTACCATGTACCCTATAAGCTTCTGAACCTTCCAGCAGACCGAAGGCTTACCCATGCCTTCAGTGTCTTTGATCCTTCCCTGCCGGAAAGCGAAGCACTGATCAATGACATGCTGCAGTTCCTGCAGTCCTGCCAGAAAGGAAGAATTTACAAATGAACTACGATGAAAACCTCTTTAAAGAGAAAGCCAACAAAAAGGCCAGACGTATCTGGCTCGTCTTTGCCCTCCTGCTTTCTGCCAATTACGGCTCAGATGCAGCAGGACACCTGTACCCTATGAACCAGTATGTGATCTTTCTGATCCTTTGCTGGGTTCCCTTCTTTGTCGGCGATATTATCCTGAAGGTCAAGGGGAAGGCCTCCGATCTTTACCGGCTGGATCTCGTGATCGGCTATGGGATCTTCTATACCTTCGTTCTCTGTACGACGGCTTCTCCCATTGCCTTCACTTATATCCTTCCCGTAACCAGCCTGCTTGTACTGTATAAGAATAAACGCTTTATGGTTGGCTGCGGCATAGCCAATTCCTTCAGTGTCATCCTGAGTGCAGTATACCGGGCAGCTGTCCTTGGCTGCACTTCCGCATCCGATATGAAAAATTATCAGCTGCAGGTATCCTGTATCCTTTTATGCTATATCTGCTACATTATGTCCATCCGTCATCTGAACGAATCTGACGGTGCACTGACAGACAGCATCAAAGCCGATCTGCAGCGTGTCATCACAACAGTAGAGAAGGTCAAAACCTCCAGCAATGCTGTTATGGATGGCATAACCGTTGTCAGGGAGCTGGCCGCCGAAAACAAGCACGGATCTGATGTAGTCATGCTTGGCATGAATGAACTGACACAGAATAACAACATGTTAAAGGATCGCACAGAATCTTCAAAGAGCATGACCTCCGGCATCAGTACCCAGGTACAGCATGTCACTGATATGATCGAGGAAATGGTAGCACTTACGACAGAATCCGAAAAGCACGCACTTACCAGCTCCACAGATCTTGACGGACTCGTAAAAACTGCTGGAACCATGGCAGAGCTTTCTTCAAAGGTAGAACAGATCCTACAGAGCTTTAAAGAAGAGTTTTCAACTGTGAAGCAGGAAACCGGAAAGATCGACAATATTTCCAGCCAGACAAACCTTCTTGCCCTGAATGCTTCTATTGAGGCTGCAAGAGCAGGCGAAGCAGGAAAAGGATTCGCTGTTGTCGCAGATCAGATTCGGACGCTCAGTACAGAAACCAAGGATTCCTCTGCCCAGATCCGTGATGCGCTGATCCGTCTGGATGATATTTCCAATAAAATGACGGATTCTATGGAGGAAACCATCAGACTGATCCAGCTGACCCTTGAAAAGGTAACGCTGACCGGCCAGAATGTAAGTATGATCACCAGGGATTCCACCCAGATCGGCGAGCATATAAAGACGATCGATTCCTCCATGAAGGAGGTTGAAAATTCAAATCTCCAGCTGGTAGACAATATGGAACAGGTATCCTCCATTGTGAAAACAATAACGGACAATATCCGCAGTTCCAGTGAGATCAGTGAGCAGATGCTCAGCAAATATGATGAGAGTGCAAGCAATATCAACCAGATTGAAGACGTTATCCAGGCTCTTATGTGTGAACTCGGTATTGGTGGCTTCATGGGAATTTCCGATGTTGGGCCCGGCATGAAAGTAAGTATCCAGGCTCTTATGGACGGAAAGCCTTGCGAATATCACGGAGAATTTGTAAAGCAGGCAGCGAACGGTATTCTTATCTCCCTGGAGAAGAAGCCCGCTATCTCCAAGCCTGTTTCCTGCAGGCTGCAGATCACTGTTGGCAATATCATTTACTGCTGGGAAGATGCACAGCTACAAAAGGACAGCGCTTCCGCTGATTATCAGGTCCACTTAGGTTCAAGACCCCAGATCCTGAACCGCCGGAAATACCCAAGAATTGACATTTCCAATTATTGTACCGTAACCATTAAGGAAACCGGTCTGCAGTATCATGCCAGACTGAATAATATCAGTGCAAATGGCTTTGCCTTCCTTTCCAAGGAACCGGTCTTTGCAGAAGGCAAGGGTACTGATATCTCTGTCACGATCGAAAATTTCGCTCTTCCCTCCCATTCCACACTGGAGGGGCACATCATCCGCTGCTCCAATAACAACGGAGTTTATATCGTAGGCTGTCAGATGCCGGAGGATAACTCATATATTAAGGATTTCGTTGAAGCACAGCTCAAAAAAGGAACGCAGGCATTTAAATAATGCCTGCGTTTTCTGCTCTGTTTTCTTTATTTTATTCCTCTGTTTTCCAGCTCAGTCTATGCAGCTCCCCGGTAAGCTGCATGCTTGCAAATTGCTGCTGCCGCAGTGCTTCATAGAGAACGATCGCCACAGAGTTGGACAGATTTAAGGAGCGGATCGCCGGCTCCATCGGTATACGGATACAGGTTTCCTCATGCGCTACAAGGATCTCCTCTGGAATCCCTGCGCTCTCTTTTCCAAACATGATATAATCATCCGGGGCAAAGGACACATCCGAATAAACATGCTTTGCCTTGGTCGTTGCCATCCAGATCCTGGCTCCCGGATGCAGACTCTGAAACTCTTCAAAGTTCATATAACGGGTCACATTCAGATGCTCCCAGTAATCCATACCGGCACGTTTGATTTCCTTCTCTGTCAGCCGGAAGCCAAGCGGCTCGATCAGGTGCAGATCTGTTCCCGTAGCAACACAGGTTCTTCCTATGTTTCCCGTATTTGCCGGGATCTCCGGCTGATGTAAAATGATGTGCATTATAATTCTTCCTCTCCATTCTCTGCGACCGGCAGAGAAAAAATGAATTCAGAGCCAACCCCCTCCGTGCTGATCACATTAATATGCTCACCGTGGGCACTGATGATCTCCTTTACGATAGAAAGCCCAAGTCCGGTTCCCTTCTTATCCTTGCCCCTTGACAGATCTGACTTGTAGAAACGGTCAAAGATCATTTTCAGGTCATCCTTGGGGATCCCGATACCACTGTCCTTTATCGAAACAAAGATCTTGTTCTTCCTTTCTGTGGTCTCTATTTTAATGACTGAATCCTGATGGCTGAATTTGATCGCATTGTCCAGCAGATTATATAACACCTGCTGGATCTTATCAACATCCCCATTGACAAACAGCTGATCCCCTGTCAGCGTCAGTTCAATCGCTATGGTCTTCTGCTTACAGGTACCTTCAAAGGATGCTGCCGTATTCCGGATCACCTGATTGATATCAAACAGACTCCGGTTCAGCATCATACCCTTTGTATTCAGGTTATTCAGTGTCAGGAGACTTCCCGTCAGCTTGGTCAGTCTTTCTGTCTCATTCAGGACGATCCTCAGGTACTTCTCATGAAGTTCTGCCGGGATCGTTCCATCCAGCATGGCCTCCAGATAGCCCTTGATGGAAGTCAGGGGTGACCGGAAATCGTGGGAAACATTTGCCACAAACTTTTTCTGGTTGTCCTCGCTTCTGGCGATCTCACTGGCCATATAATTCAGTGAGGCTGCCAGATAACCCATCTCATCTTCACTGTCAACCTGAAACTCATAGTGCATGTTTCCTGCCGCATACTGCTCTGTTGCTTCTGTGATCTTACGAAGCGGCAGATACACCATTTCTGTAAAGAAGATCAGGATGATCAGGGACAGCAGGAACAGGATCACCAGCATCAGATAGGAAATGTTCAAAAGGCTGTTACAGGATGCTGCGATATTCTGCATGGGATAATGGATCACCACATAGCCCCTTACCTTGTAGGCCGAAGTAATCGGTGCGAATACGCTGAGCTGTTCCTCTGTAAAGCTGTCAAAAAAGTTCCCTACTGTATAGTAGCTGGAGCCTGTCACCGTCGGATCAAACCCAGTGATCACAGTCTCGTTTTCCACATCTACCGGTGTACGTGAATCCAGAACCATACGTCCTGATGGATTGATGATCCAAAGCCTTGCTCCCAGATACGTATCCAGAGCATCGATCTGCTTTTTCACTGTGTCCAGGGATGTAGTATTGTTGTACAGATCAGAGGCATAGGTATTGGCGATCAGCGTTGCTTCTTTATACAGGGCATCTGCCTTCTCCCGCTTCAGATGCTCCATCGTCATATTATTTACAAAAGTCGCTACGACCATAAATCCGAAAAAGCCAAAGATCAGATAGGCCAGCAGAAATTTTAAATACAGCGTCTTTCGCATTATCTTACCTCAAATTTATAGCCGATGCCCCAGATCGTTGCAATCCTCCAGTGTGCATGGTCATTGATTTTTTCTCTCAGTCTCTTGATATGGACATCCACCGTTCTGGTATCTCCGATATATTCATATCCCCAGATCTGATCCAGAAGCTGCTCTCTGGTAAACACATGATTGGGAGAGGACGCAAGGAAGTACAAAAGCTCCAGCTCCTTGGGCGGCATTTCCACCGTTTTTCCCATATAAAGGACAGAATAATTGGTCTGGTTGATCACAAGATCCGGGTATTCCACACATTTTACATCCGGCTCTGCAGGCGCAGCCACCACCGGCTTGTAACGCCTGAGGACTGCCTTTACCCTAGCTACCAGTTCCTTGGAATCAAAGGGCTTTTCCATATAGTCGTCTGCACCAAGCTCAAGACCCAGCACCTTGTCAAAGATCTCTCCCTTGGCAGAGAGCATGATAATAGGTACCGAAGACTTGGCACGGATCTCCCGGCATACCTGATATCCGTCAATTCCCGGCAGCATCAGATCCAGAAGGATCAGATTCGGCCCAAAGGAATCCGCCAGCATCAGTGCTGTTTCTCCATCCGGTGCGATCATGGTGTCAAAGCACTCCTTTGTCAGATATAATGAAATCAGCTCTGCTATATTACTGTCATCATCAACGATGAGAATTTTCTGTTTTCCTGCCATAGCATCCTCCCTGTTTAATCCTTAAATGTAACAATTGTGACACCTGCGTCACCTTCTCCGTATTCTCCCAACCGGTAGCTCTTCACATATTTGACTCTCTTTAAATGGTTTTGTACGGCATTCCGGAGAGCACCGGTTCCCTTGCCATGCACTACCCTTACAGAGGGCAGATGTGCCAGATAGGCATCATCCAGATATTTGTCAAGCTCCGGCAGTGCCTCATCCACGGTTTTTCCAAGGAGATTGATCTCGCCGGAAACACTTAAGGACTTGGACATCTTGATACCGCTTGTACCAGTACGGGTGCGCTGCAGCAACGGCTTCCTTTCTTCTGCTTCTTTTTCCTTTGCATACACAAGATCGTTAATATTGACCTGGGAGCGGATCACACCGCACTGTACAAATACATTTCCTTTATGATCGGGTAGCGATGTAACCGTTCCTGTCATTCCCATGGACAGGATCTTTACCGTATCTCCCTTTTTGATCTTGTCAGCCGTCAGCCTGCCGGATTTTTCCTTTGGTTGGCTCTTTATGACAAGCTTGTCGTTTTTCTCATTGATCTTTCCTCGGATCTTTTCCCTGGATTTTTCAAGATCCTTTAAGGATGCACCCGGTCCTGCCTTCTGGAATACCCGGATTGTTTCATCTGCCACGTCCTTGGCATTCTGCAGAATATCCCTTGCCTCTTCGTTGGCCTCCCTGAGGATCCTGTCTCTGGCACTGTCGATCTTTTCATTCTTTTCCTGCAGACGCTTCTTCAGTGTCCCGATCTCCTCCTTGTAGGAAGCGATCTCAAGACGTTCTCTCTCTATAGTCACCCTGCTCTGCTCCAGATCTGCCAGCAGATCCTCAAAGCTTCTGTCATCACTGCTGAGCTGCTTTCCTGCTTCTTCAATGATCTCGTCGGAAAGTCCCAGCTTTCTGGAAATGGCAAAGGCATTACTCTTACCGGGAATACCGATCAGCAGCCGGTAGGTCGGTGAAAGTGTCTCCACGTTGAACTCACAGCAGGCATTTTCCACCTCCGGCGTGGTCAGGGCATAGACCTTCAGTTCGCTGTAATGGGTCGTTGCCATAGTTCTGATCTTCCGATTATGAAGTCTTTCCAGAATAGCGATCGCAAGAGCAGCACCCTCTGTCGGATCTGTTCCTGCGCAGAGCTCATCGAACAGACACAGGGAATCCTGATCGGCATGCTTCAGAATGGATACGATCCTTGTCATATGGGAGGAAAAGGTACTGAGACTCTGCTCAATACTCTGTTCATCCCCGATATCCGCAAACACATCCTGAAAAACCGAAAGCTCCGAACGATCCAGTGCCGGGATATGCAGTCCTGCCTGT
Organism: Lachnospiraceae bacterium OM04-12BH; assembly: GCA_003490145.1. Taxonomy (GTDB): domain Bacteria; phylum Bacillota; class Clostridia; order Lachnospirales; family Lachnospiraceae; genus Suilimivivens; species Suilimivivens aceti. The sequence goes on along the minus strand of QULQ01000002.1, from coordinate 116,432 downwards.
CCCATCAGCGTAAACAGTCCAACGGTCTTCAGAGATACCGTTTTTCCGCCTGTATTTGGTCCTGTAATGATCAGCTGGTCAAAGTCCCTGCCAAGATAAATATCGATGGGGACAACCTTTTTCGGGTGAAGCAGGGGATGTCTGCCCTTTCTGATATGAATGGCATGCTCCCTGTTAAACACCGGTCTTGTGGCATTCTGCTCCAATGCCAGTGCCGCCTTGGCAAAGGTAAAATCAAGGAATGTCATGATCTTCTGATTTTCAAGGATCTCTTCTGTATGCTCTGCAACCTGGCTGCTTAAGTCTGCCAGGATCACTTCGATCTCTTCTTTTTCTGCTGCAGCCAGCTCCTTCAGCTTATTGTTCAGCTCTACCACTGCTGTAGGCTCAATAAAGAAGGTGGAACCCGTAGAGGACTGGTCATGCACCATACCAGGCACCTGACTCTTGTATTCCGCCTTTACGGGAATACAGTATCTGTTATCCCTCATGGTGATCACTGCATCCTGCAGATAACTGCGGCAGGAGCCATTTACCATAGACAGCAGATGGCTGTGGATCCGTTCTCCTGTCACAGCAATGTTTCTCCGGATATGCTTGAGATTTACGCTGGCATCATCCGCAATCTCTTCCTCTGACAGAATACATCTGCCGATCTCTGCCGAAAGCTGTGTCAGCGGCTCCAGTCTTTCAAAATGTCCGGCAAGGGAGCTCACCTGAAAGTCTCCGCTCTCTTCTCCGTCCCGTTCTGTATTTTCTCTCTGCTTTCTTCCATAGGCCTTGATCCTGTTTACGTTTTCCAGCTGTCCTGCTACCTTCAGAAGCTCTGAGGCTGACAGCGTACTGCCTATCTCTAGGGATCTGAGCGCCATGGTCAGGTCCTTATTGCCTCCAAAGGAGGTGGATCCCTTCTGAAAAAGCATGGTAAGGGCATCTGCCGTCTGTGTCTGCGCTTCTTCGATCTGTGCGGTCTCTGTCATCGGCTCCAGCTCTGCACACAGCCTTCTTCCGGGATCGGAGGTGGCCTTTTCTGTAAGTCTTGCCCTGACCTTTGTATATTCTAATGTTTCCAGTACTTTCCTGTTTACCATATGCTTCTGTCTCCCGCTGCCCTGTTTACAACGATTTCAGTATAGCATATTTTACTGAAAAAATCCCCAAAAAAGAATGCTGCAATCCGTTTTTCCCCGCAGAAACATCTTTTTCTGAAAACGCATCTGTTATTTTCTTCTCTTATATTCTCCTACTGTCATACCAGTATATTTCTTAAACTGCCTGCAGAAATAAGATGCGTACTGATATCCCACCTTTTCTGCCAGCACATTGACATTGTCAATCCCCTGATCGATCAGCCGCCTGGCCTGCTCCATTCGCACCTCCGTCAGATAATCCACGAAATTCTTATGCAGCTCCTGCCTGAAAAGATGGCTCAGATAGCTGGTACTGAGTTTTGTATGTTCTGCGATATCCTCCAGGGATATATTTTCTATATAATGCTCTCCTATATATTGAACTGCTCTCTGTAGATGCAGGCTGCCACTCGCTGCATTGCCCTGTTCCCCTGCTTTGTCAGCTCCCTGTCCCTGCAGCTGGAGCTGCCTTGGAAGTCTTTCCTCAATATCTGCGATCAGGAATCCTGCCTTCATTTCCGGAGCCATGCCAAATACTGTCCGACAGATCTGGCTCATCATCTCTTCCACATCCCCAGACAGCTTCCGGTATCCCTCTTCATCCATGGCTGATGAGGTATAGATCAGTATAGGCAGCACATTTCCTTCTGCCGGACAAATGGTAAAATCACAGAAAAGAGATAGCTTTCCTGCTGCTTCCTGTGATAATCTTTTTATTTTTCCTGCATCAGAAAGACACTGGCTGTCTTCTTTGGCAAAGCACAGGGAGAGAATAAAACCACTGGTAAATTCTCCCTTTTTTTCCCTGCCCGTATCCTGCTTTCTCTCTGCTTCGATCTTTGAAAGGACTTCATCCATCTGTTCCTTTAATTCACTTTTCCTGACAGGCTTTAACAGATAGGCATCCACATGAAGGTGCAGCGCATCCTTTGCATAGGTAAATTTACCATACGCAGTTTTGACGATCACATGTCCCTCATATCCCCGTTCCCTGAGAATGGTAAGTGCCTGCAGTCCGTTCAGTCCCGGCATCTCTATATCCAGGATCAGCAGCTCCGGATTTTCCTTTGTCACGGTTTCTACTACCTGGGTGCCATCCTGTGCATCCGGCAGAAGCACTGCTTCCGGATAATTCCTTTCCAGGAAAAAATGCATTGCCTTAAGCTCCAGTTCTTCATCATCAGCAATCAATATCCGATACATAAGCTCTCCTCATACGGGATCCTTATTCTGATCTCCGTTCCCTCTTCCGGTGTGGATATAATTTCCATCGCAAACCCGTCTTTAAAAAATGCCTTCATTCTGTCGATTACATTTTTCAGACCGATACTGTCAGAATGGATCCCCGTCTGGTCTGTCCCCTCTATATAACTTTGGATCAGTCTCCGCTTTTCTTCTTCCATGCCGCTTCCGTTATCCCGGATGGTTATATCTATCTTCCCATCTTTTCTGTGGATCCGTATGAGTATTTCCCCGCCCCGGATCGCCAGTCCATGGACGATAGCATTCTCTATAACAGGCTGCAGGGTAAGTGCCGGTATCCTGCCTTCTGCCGCTGTTTCATCATACTGCAGATCAAACCGGATTCTTTTGCCAAAACGGATCTGCTGGATATAGATATAATCCCTGCAGTTTTTCACCTCATCTGCTACCGTAGCCACATGATGGATATCCTTCAGATTATACCGGAAGTAATCCGATACCGCTTCGATCATCTGCTCTGTGGAAGGTGCTTCCTCCAGATATGCCATCTGTGCAATACTGTTCAGTGTATTAAACATAAAGTGAGGGTTTATCCTCGCCTGAAGTGCCTTGATCTCGCTTTCCTGCAGCAGCTTTTCCATTTTCACCTTCTCCAGCCTCTGCTGCTCCAGCAGAAGCTGAAGCTTCATATTCAGTTCCATCTGTCCCATCTGATCCTCAATACGGGAAAGCATCTCCTCGAACAGCTCTGTCAGCTGTCCCACCTCATCCCTGTTTTGCTTCTGATAACCTTCTCTTTCTGAGCGGTAGGTTGCCGCCTTATAGGACAGTGCCGATATGGGACTGATCACATCTCTGGAAAACCAGAGGACCATTCCGAGGATTCCAAGAGAAAATACAATAACTGCCAAAATGCAGATCCCCGAAATCACCTTCATTTCCCTGTTCAGCTCATTCTGGGCTTCATTGGAATACTGTTCCATAGCCGGATATACATAATCATAATATTTCTCAATCAGCTGCACAGTATAAGCTGCCTCATCATATGCCTGCAGCCTTTCCTCTCTTGTACCGTGCACAGTGGCTGCAATCTCCGGTTCGATCTGTTCATACAGGCTGTCTGCCATATGGCAAAGATCATCTATTTCTCTGATATAGCTGTCTTCAAAAATAACATGCCTTAAAGAGGCACTGTCGGACCGTAGTCTCTCAAGTGCCTCTTTTGCTGCTTCTCTGTCATCCTTCTTCTGCGAAACAGAATAATATTTATATGCCGACAATACCTCACTGACCGTTGTTTTCAGTTCATAGACCCGGTTACTCTTATCAATCAGGTCACCCAGCCTGTCTTTGGTATAATACTGCATACCAAGCAATATCACCTCTGTTGCAAAAAAGATTGCCATAACTACAAACATACAGAATGAAAATTTTCCTTTAAGAGAAAGTTTTTTCATAATTCATCCTATACAACCATTCTGGTCGCAAGCTCCATTACCTTTTCCTGACTTGCATCTTCCTGCTGCAATTCTCCTGATACCTTGCCTCCCGAAAGAACAATGATCCTGTCTGACATGGAAATCAATTCCGGCAGCTCAGAAGATATCATGATAATTGCAATACCCTGTCTTGCCAGTTCCACCATGATCTTATAAATCTCATACTTAGTTCCCACATCGATTCCCCTGGTAGGTTCATCCATGATCAGGACTCTCGGTTTGGTCATAAGCCATTTGCTGAGAACTGCCTTCTGCTGATTTCCACCGGACAGTGTTTCCATATGGACCGTCATATCAGCTGCCTTGATCTTCAGTTCATCAAAATATTTTTTGGCAGACAGCTGCTCTTTTTTGTGATTAATGATACCATATCTGCAGATTGCTTTCAACGAAGCCAGTGTGATGTTCTCTTCTATGGACATTCCACCTACAAATCCGTCCAGCTTACGGTCTTCTGTTACAAGTGCAAGTCCTTCCCGGATCGCATCCTCCGGTTTTCTGATCTGTACCTCTCTGCCATCGATCATTACTGCTCCTGATTGTTTCCCGATAATACCAAAAACTGCATTCACCAGCTCACTTCTGCCGGCTCCTACCAGACCGCCGATTCCAAGAATTTCTCCCTTCCTGACAGTGAAACTGACGTCTTCCACAATTTTCTTTTTGGCATTCTGCGGATGTGGAACCGAGAAATCTCTGGCCTCCATGACAACTTCTCCCACAGGAACTTTGCATTTTGGATACAGATTGTCCATTTTTCTTCCCACCATTTCTGCAATGATCCTGCTCTGGTCAAATTCCTCTCTGTTATGATTGTTGATCACTTTTCCATCCCGCATGACAACGATCCTGTCTGAATAAGCGAATACCTCGTCCAACTTATGGGAAATAAGCACACAGGTATATCCCTGCCTCTTCAAATTCAGCATGATCTGAAAAAGTGTTGCTGATTCTGTTTCTGTCAGGGATGCCGTCGGCTCGTCCAGGATCAGGATCCTTGGCTTATGGGAAAGTGCCCTTGCGATCGAAACAAGCTGCTGTTTGCTGGCATTCAGATTTCTTAAAATTTCTGTCGGCTCCACATCAAGCTGAAGCTGACCCAGATACTCTGTTGCCGCCTGATATAGCTTATTCCACTTGATCACGTTTCCAAACTGCTTCCAGCCTCCGAGGAAAATATTCTCCGCCACACTCAGGTCAAGATGCATATTCAGCTCTTGATAAATCATGGCAATCCCTGCTTCCTCAGACTGTCTGGTGTTGTGAAACTGCATCGTTTTTCCTTCTACCAGAATGTTGCCTGCATAGCTGTCGCAGGAATAGGAACCACTTAGGATTTTCATCAGTGTGCTTTTCCCGGCACCGTTCTCTCCTACAATAGAAAGGATCTCCCCTTCATATGCCTGCAGAGAAACATCATCCAGCGCCTTCACACCCGGAAAGGTCTTGGTAATATGCTGCATTTCCAATACCATTTTAGCCATACCCTCACCCTCCTTCTGCTATTTCGATGCAATTTTCTTTAGCCGGAATGTATCCATGCCGACTGCTGCTACCATAATGATCCCAATGGTGATCTTCTGCCAGTATACAGAAACATGGAGCAGTACCATAGCATTTGAAATAGTTTCCATCAGTGCGCAGCCAAGAATCGTGCCAAGCACTGATCCATAACCACCATACATACTTGTTCCACCGATAATAACAGCGGCAACAGCTGTCATTTCCCAGCCATCTCCTGCATTAGGCTGCGCAGAGCTTAATCTTGCTGCCATGATGATCCCCACAAAGCCAGCCAGCAGAGAAACCAGTACATGTGCAGAAAAGAGAACTCTTTTTACATTAATACCGGATACCCTGGAAGCCTCTCTGTTTCCACCAACTGCCATGAGACTTCTTCCATATGATGTCTTTTTGATCACAAAATGAGCGATCAGTACAATAGCAGCTGCAATGAAAACAGAATATGGGATTCCTGCCAGAGTTCCCTGTCCCAGAACCTTGAATTCATCCGGCAGCGGATAATACGGTTCTCCCTTCGTCAGTACATTCACGATTCCCCTTGCCACATACATGGTTCCCAAGGTGGCAATCAGTGCCGGGATCCTGCAATTGACGATCAATACCGCATTTACTATGCCAACCACAGCTGATGCCAGAAGTCCCATAAGAATGGAGAACCAGACAGGAAGGCTGTTTACGAGGCACAATCCGCAGATTGCGCCCCCAAGCCCCATAACAGAGCCAATCGACATATCCAGGCTGGCCCCCAGCAGTACATAAGTAACTCCAACACTGACGATCAGCAGAAAAGAAACGGATCTTGCCAGATCGATCAGATTGGATCCAGCAAAAAACACTGGGTTGATCATACCAGTTACGATACATAATATTGCCAGCGGAACGATCTTGATCAGACCGTTCATGCTTATCTTCTTTTTCATAAGCACACCACCTTATCTGATTACTGGGCATCTTTGTAAGTATCTACATTTTCAGCCGTCACAAAAGTAACACCGGAATCAATAACTGTCTCTGTCAGTTCTTCTCCATTGTTGATCCTAGTCAGGAGTTCTACTGCCTTTCTTCCCATAAAATCAGGCTTCTGCACAATAGTTCCCTTTACTACACCTGTACGGATAAAGTCAAGGCATTCATCTGTATCATCCCATCCAATCACAGTAATGGTTCCGGAAAGTCCCTGCTCCTCCAGTACCTTTCCTGCTGCCACTGCACCGGTTCCTTCACTGCCGAAGATTGCTGTCATCTCCGGATAAGCCTTCAACATATCCTGTGCCTTCTGGGTTCCTGTCAGCATATCAGAGTTGCAGGCTTCTGTTGTCAGGATCTCCATATCCGGTTCATCCTTAATCGCATCCTCAAAGCCCTTAATACGGTCATTGTCTGTTTCCTGTCCAATGGTACCTCTGATGATTCCAATCTTTGCCTTACCACCGGTTGCTTCGATCATTGCCTTGCCAGCCTCATAACCCGCATCATAGTTAGAGGTTCCAACATAAGCTGCCCGCTTGCTTTCCGGTGCATCAGTATCTACCAGTACAACGGGAATTCCCGCATCTACTGCACGGTCAATGGCCGGTCCGATCGCCGCCGGGGAGAGCGCCATTGTAATGATACCATCCACCTTGGATGCGATTGCCGTATCAATATATTTCACCATGGCATCCACATCAACCTTGGTATCTCCAAGCACTGCCACATCCACGCCCTGCTCCTTGGCACCTGCCTGAATTCCTTCCTCTACATCTATCCAATACTCATGACTGACAAGAGGTGAAACAAAGGTATAATGATAGGTATTTTCTCCATTTGCCGTTTCTTCTGCACCGGTATCTGCTTCTGCTGATCCCTCTGCAGCTGTTTGACCCTGTGTCTCTGCTGCCTCCTGTGTATTTGTGTTTGTATTTCCGCATCCCATCAGGGAGATTGCTGTTACAGCCGCCAAAATAAGTGCAATTATCTTTTTCTTCATAGTCTTTTTCCTCTTTTCTATATTGTTGAAATATGAATATATCTGGGTTCCGGCTTCTCCGGTTCCTGATCCCCAAGATATACGCCCTGCTTCTTCAGCTGATCCTGCAGCTTTTTCACAGAAAGCTTTCTGAAAGGAACGTCCTCTTTGATGCTCAGTGCCGCCGCTGCTCCTGCAGCTTCCCCAGTTCCATAGCAGGTGGCCATAACAGCAATTCCATCATGGGCAATGCAGCGTCCCGCTGCAATAATATTTTCTACTTCCAGTGGAAGTAATGCCCTGTAAGGAATGCTGTAAGCGTGTCCGGGAATCAGCCAGTACAGTTCACAGCCTCCTCCATTCGGATTATGGATATCCACACCATAGGCATTCATGGAAATCGCATCATCGAATATAGTATAATTCAGGATATCATCTCTGGTCACTTTATACTCTGCCACGATTCTTCTGGATACCATCATACCCATCATATTGGCAACCTTGGTCAGTCTTGCATGCTCTGTCCCTTTATAATTATGATGAAGCCAGTCAAGAACCTCCAGTATCTGCTTTCTGCATGCAATTTCACCCTTTGTGATATCCTCTGCAGAGCAGGGATTGATACCTGTCACTCTGGTCATTTCTGCCCGGAATTCATCTTCCTTCATCAGCGGGAACAGATTGACTGCTCCATAGGCAAGGGACTTATCTACCTTCCAGGTTACTGTATCCGGCGCAAGACCATCCATACAGAACATGGTAGATACCGGACTCTTTACTTCTTCTCCATCCTTTTCTCCTACGCCTGTTTCAAATGGTGCTCCTGTGTAGGCAATGACATCTCCATCTCCGGTACAGTCGATCACACGTTTTGCATATACTGCCTGTCTGCCGGATTTGTTTTCAATGATGACACCTCGGATCGTCTTTCCTTCCATGATAGCTGCCGTGATGTAGGTATGGAATAATACCTTTATGCCATATTTTTCTACCAGTCTGTCAGCCGCGATCTTATACATTTCCGGATCAAACGGGCAGATCGCCGTGTCTGGCTCATGACGGTTGACCGAAAAGTAAGGTCTTTCTTCTGCCAGGTGTGGTGGCTTGATACAGCCTCCCATCTCCTCCAGAAGATTTGTAAATTCCTCAAACACTCCCTTGATCACCTGTCTGCCTCCGGTATAGGCTGACATGGACATAAAGGATGTGACAAGTCCTACGGTTCCCTGTCCGCCAAGGCAGTTAAACCTTTCGATCAACAGAACCTCTGCGCCATTTTTGGCAGCGCTGACTGCCGCTGCAATCCCTGAAGGTCCACCACCGCATACCAGCACATCCACATCATAGCTGACAGGCAGTTTTTTTTCAGGTTCCACATAAATTTTCTGACTCTGCATGAATAACCCTCCCTTATCGTTTTGAACTGTTTCTTTGTAAGATAATTGTAGGATTTTATCCGTTTCACAGATATAAGAGGATTTTCTGTTCCTTATAGTTTTTCTCTTTTTCGTATTATACTTTTTTGTGATTGTTATACTCTTTTGCCCTTATCCCCGAAAACAGTATCTGCTGTGTCTTTATTTTATGGTTGCATAATAAATGTATTTATGATACACTCACTTCATTCCCACCCATTTCCGGGATTCCGGGAAGATCATGTTGATTCTTTTATTTTTATCTTTTGGCATTTCGCCGGATGTTTTCAGAACAGGTCTGCATGATGTAACTATTCACTTTTGTTTTTTGATGTTGTCCCGACATCCGGAAACTCACATCTTTATTCAAAGGAGGGCTACCTATGTCCACAAATCTACTGAAGTCTTATTTTCCTATGATCCAGAGCAGGGAGGAAATCCTTGTCAGAATCTATTCTAACCCAAAGCTACAGCAGCTTTTTGAAAGCTGGACTGTCCTGCAGCAGAAAGAATTCCTCGATTTCTGCTCCGGTGCCAAAGGCATCAAGGTACTGTACGACTCCTTCTTCAAAGAGGTTATGAACCCGGAATATGACCCTGCCAGGCTGGAATCCTTCCTGACCACCCTGCTAAACCGTAAGGTCAGGATCAAAGAGGTACTTCCCAATGATTCCACCAGGCTTTCTGACGAAAGCTCCCTGCTGATCACAGATATTATCGTTGAACTGGAGGACGGCACCCTTGCCAACATTGAAGTCCAGAAGATCGGTTATGCTTTCCCCGGGGCAAGGTGTGCCTGCTATTCCTCGGACATGCTCCTACGTCAGTATAAACGGGCAAGGCAGCGCTCCATAGATCCGGTTACCGGCAAGGACACCTTCTCCTACCGCTGCATCAGCAAGGTCTACCTTATCGTTCTGTATGAAAACAGCCCGGCCGAATTAAAACAGTGCCCTGACCACTGGATCCACCGTTCCAAGACTATTTTTGGCACCGGACTTTCCATGGATCTTTTACAGGACTATATTTTTATTAGCCTTGACATTTTTCGTTCAAAAATGCACAATAAAAAGGTAACCACACTGTTGGAAGCATGGATGACTTTTTTCTCTACAGATGACCCGGAAGAGATCATCAAGCTTATCACAGACTTCCCACAGTTTAAACCGATGTATGAGACACTATACCAGATGTGTCGGAATGTGGAGAATGTTATGGGTTTCTTTTCTGAAGAATTACGGGAAATGGACAGGAATACTGTCAGATATATGATCGACGAACTGCAGAAGGAAGTGGATACACAAAAGGCTCTTCTTGAAGAAAAGAATGCGGTGATTGCCGAGAAAGATGCTATCATTGCCAAAAAGGATGCTCTTATCGCTTCTTTACAGTCACAAAACGCCAATGTATAAGCCGATACTGAGACACTATACCATATGTGTCTGCAAGAAAAAAGCTGCCACATCAGTCTATCTGATTGTGGCAGCCCTTTTGGCCATAAATTATTTTCTGTTTTTAATCTTATCTTCAATGATAATGTACCCATGTACAAGCAGATCCGTTATGACCAGAACTGCCACTGACCATATCAGGCATTCCTTTACACTGAATTCATAGAAAGCAGCAAATCCGGCAATCGCAAAATATACCCCTATATGTACGGCATACATCTTGGAAATCTGTTTGGAATAATAGCACAATTTGTTATATCCAAATTTCCATTTTTCCACGACCGGCATGATAAAGAACGAAAGTGCAAATACAAACATTATCGTGCAGAAGCTGCCTATAACCTTCATAAGCCCTGGTGTTCTGTATTGCTCAAGCATATAATTAAAAAACTCTTCTACACCCGGGTGCATTATGATACAGCCTGCAAACCATACTGCCGCTGTCACTCCACATATTATCCCGCTCTTTTTATAAAAATTTCCCTTTTCGTTTTCAGGTATTCTCCGGATTACCTTTCCAAAAACATATCCCAGGAATACATAACTCAGATACGGGAAAAAGCAGAAGCTCGTTTCTCCTTTGCCGCCAAAGGTCATGTCCAGGATCCAGTTCAGTGCTGCATTATCAGTAACAAGCTGTTTCGTAAATGGTGACACGATTCCCACAATTACAGCACTGATGATATATCCGCTCAGCTTGACACCTAATTTTCTGTATAACGCAAGTACAAGATAACACATACCGGATATAAAGAAAATATTGACAAAGGTGAGCACAGCGTACAGGTTTTCATGGTATATTTCCCTGCTGCCTGCCACCTCTCCCGTGATCAGATTTCTGATGAAGAAGCTGACCACTATTGCTGCCGCATAGCATAAATTACTCAGTCCCTGATACAGCAGCAGCTTTACGCCATTTTTAACCATATCCCCGGGCTCAGAATGCCTTGTGAAAACACTTCCAAACCCCATTGTAAACAGATACAGACAGGCACCTGTCGGCATAAACAGCGCAAACATGATCTCATATACATTTGATGTTGCTGCTTCCATGCCTGCCAGCGTCTGAAAAGAATGTATAAATACGATCATGATCATCAGGAAGCCCTTTACCAGATCAAGCTCCCTCTGCCGCCCTACATTTACCTCTTTATCCCTCAATGAAAACATATTTATTGCCTCTCTGCTCTAATCCCTTTTCTCTTTTGACTCCTCTCGGAGCTTTCCTACGAAGTGAGCGATCTTTCCCATTGCGGTCTTCAGGCTGTCCAGTGAATAAGCATAGGAAATTCTGAGAAATCCCTCTCCACAGCCGCCAAATGCAGTTCCTGGCACTACAGCTACTTTTTCTTCCATAAGAAGCCTTGTTGCAAACTCATCGCTGGTCATGCCAAACTCCTTAATACAGGGAAATACATAAAAGGCTCCATAGGGCTCAAAGCACTGCAGCCCCATCTCATGAAAAGCATTCATCAGAAATCTTCTTCTCTGATTATAGGCCTCCCGCATCTGTGCAACATCTTCATCTCCATTCCGGAGTGCTTCTACCGCCGCATACTGACTTGTAGTAGGCGCACACATGATCGCAAACTGATGGATCTTTACCATCTGCTCCATAATCTGTGCTGGTGCACAGGCATAACCAAGCCTCCAGCCTGTCATCGCATATGCCTTGGAAAATCCATTGATATATACGGTTCTTTCTCTCATTCCCGGCAGACTGATGATAGAAACATGCTTTTCCTTGTAACTGAGCTCTGCATAGATCTCATCTGTGATCACAAAGATATCCTTTTCCCGGATAATTTCCGCAATCTCCTCCAGGTCCTTCTTTTCCATGATCGCACCTGTCGGATTATTGGGAAATGGCAGGATCAGTATCTTCGTCTTGTCTGTGATCGCATCCCGCAGTTCCTGTGCTGTCAGGCGGAATTCATTTTCTTCCTTCAGTTCAATAATCACTGGCACTGCATCTGCAAGAACCGCACAGGGTTCATAGGATACATAGCTGGGCTGTGGGATCAGTACCTCCTCTCCCGGATTGATCATTGCCCTGAGTGCCAGATCAATCGCTTCAGAACCACCAACCGTTACCAGGACCTCATGCATTTCATCATAATGGACTCCCTGGCTTCTCTCTACATAATTGCTGATTTCCTTTCGCAGCTCCTTCAGGCCTGCATTGGAGGTATAAAAGGTTCTTCCCTTTTCCAGGGAGTAAATGCCCTCATCTCTGATATGCCATGGTGTATCGAAGTCGGGTTCTCCAACGCCAAGGGAAATAGCGTCCTCCATTTCATTTACAATATCAAAAAATTTACGGATACCGGAGGGCTTGATATCCACAATTTTATCTGCTAACGGATTTCTCATGGTGTAACCTTCTCTCTTGTATCTTCATATTTTTTGGTAAGGATCGTTCCATGATCCTTGTATTTTTTCAGTATAAAATGGGTTGCTGTACTTAAAACCCCCTCTATGGTAGCCAGCTTTTCATTCACAAAGCTGGAAACGGATTTCAGTGTCTTGCCGTCTACGGTAACAAGCAGATCATATCCGCCTGAGATCAGGTATACACTGTTTACGTCCGGATATTTGTAGATCCTCTCTGCTATATTGTCATATCCCTTTCCTCTCTGGGGTGTGATCCGTACTTCGATCAGTGCAGTCACCTTCTCAATAGAGGTTTTCTCCCAGTCGATCATGGTATGATAACCACAGATGATCCCTTCTTCTTCCATTGCCTTCAGCTCATTGGCTACATCAATTTCTTCCGCCCCCAGAATCACTGCCAGCTCCTTAATATCAATACGGCTGTTTTTTTCAATAATTACTAAAATCTGCTCTCTCACTTTCAGAGTCCTCCTTGTTAAGCTATTACTTTTCCGATTTCATCCGGCCTTGCCGGTTCCAGAAAACGGATTTCTTCTCCGTTATGCAGTACTTTATCATTGTTATCCGTAGTTCTCCCGATGACAGCTGCGGGAATCCCTGCCTCCTGCAACGCCTTCACCATACCATCTCCATCCTCTGCTACGATCAGAAGGCTTCCCCCAGATAACAGACCATAGGGATTCAGATCAAAAAACTCACAGATTTCTATGGTTTCCTGCTTAACCGGTATCTTTTTTAAGTCTATGGAAAGTCCAACGCCAAGCCTTCCAGCCAGTTCATACAGGCCGCCAAATACACCACCATTTCTCATATCGTGCATTGCTGTGGCGCCGGACTTAAGGGCGGTAGCAGCCTCCGGTAAGACCGGCAGATATTTTTCAAAGCCCTTCGCCGCTGTTGTAATAGAAAACGGGTATCTTTCCAGAAGCTCTGCTTCCCTCTCCTGTGCCAGTACCGCGGTTCCTTCCAGTCCCATCCACTTGGTCATCACGACCGCCTGTCCTGCTGCAGGTAATCCCCTTGATACTCTTTCTGCAGCCTCCAGCCGGTATCCAAAAGCCGTTACTGAGATCACGGGATACTTTACTGCACCTGTCACCTCGGTATGTCCACCGGCAATCTGCACCTTACATATACCGGCAGCTTCTTCTGTCAGCTGCATGATCCTCTTTAATTCTGATTCCTCTGTCCCCTCCGGCAGTGTCAGTGCCATCTGCATGGCAAAGGGGATTCCTCCTCCGGCTGCGACCGCATTTACCGCCGCATAAACAGCGTAACAGCCTGCTCGTATCACGGGAAGACTTACTGTCTGTGTGGCTGCACAGAATACTTTGTCCTGACAGTCGGACAGCTGACTGCCGGCATCCCTTCCCTGCCTGTCAGGATATGTGAAAAAGGCGCAGTCCACCCCTGGTGCTGCACCTTTTACTACTTCTTCTCTTTTTGTTTTACAATATTTCAAAACAGAACGCTTTAATATGCTTTCTGAAATCTTCCCTGTCTTCATAGCTGCCTCACTTTATCCCGAGGCTGCCGGACTTACTCCGCCGGAACCTCTGCCACTGGTGCTTCTGCTGCAGGAGCCGCTGCTCCCTCTCCTGCCGCTTCTGCAGGAGCCGCCGCTGCCTTAAGCGCCGCCGCTACACCCTTCACATGATCGATACTGCCTGTGGCAATCGCCGCCATGATTTCATTATACGCATTCGGATCCGCTGTTGCAACACCAACCGTTGCTGACCGTGGTGCCATCTTATAAGTACTGGAATTTACCATTTCCCTGCTGGTCTCTGTTCCGTTTTCGTAAACAACCTTCCAGAGGTTGGCTTTATACCCAATATGTGCTGACTGTACAGAAACCATGCCAACCGGTGAGCCTCCATCCGGATAGATCACCTCTGTGTCCGGATAAGTCTTGCTGACTACTTCACTTTCGTAAACCACCTTATGACCACTGTCCCTTGTTTCATGTCCGTAAATCGTGAACCCGATCATCTTGTCTTCTGTGGTATAGCCTTCAATATAAATGGGCGCATCAGTATTGTTCACAAAACGGAAGTCCTTTCCTGCTGACTCAGAGATTGCTGCATCCGCAGAAGGATCCACGTAAGTTACGATCATGGAATGATTATGGCGCTCTGTTACCTCCAGCTCAGAAAGAAGCACTGCATTATAAAGGGTCGTAGATACCTGACAGATACCACCGCCAAGACTGTCTACCACCTGTCCATTCAGGTAAGAGCCTGCCATATAATAACCGTTTGCCTCAGAAAAGGGCGCTACTGCTTCATAAGTAGAAAATTCTTCTCCCGGATACAACGTAGTTCCATTGATCAGGCTGGCCCCATTACGTACATTCGCACTTCTGGATGCTCCGGAGGTTTTAAAGCTGGTCTGGAAGCTGCCAAGAACATCCTTTACTTTTGAAAGCTCCTCTGCAGATCCCTTAGGCTCCTCCACTTCCACTACAAGATCAATACTGGTTTCCTCTCCATTCCAGGTTCCATCTGTGAAAAAACTGCATAGCTGCTGAAAGGAAGCATCTTCATCCACAACCATGCCAGTCTGCCCCTGATGGATCACAAACTCTCCATTTTCTATGGACAGGGTTGCATTCTCTGCTTCTATATTATAGACAGCACACTGATCCTCCAGTACATGACGGATCAGATCCTGGTCTACTCCAAAAGAAAGCGGCAGAATCCTTCTCTCCGACTGCAGATCCTTTTTGACCTTATATCTTTCAATAATATTTCCTTTTCTTCCAATGGATGCCGCCTCTTCAATGACCTCCGGATTGCTCCAGTAAAACCCAATATCCCCCGGTGTAATAGTTACTGAATTATCATTCACCATATTCAGGGTAATATTTTTCTGCAAAAGACCCTCAACATAATCCTCTGCCACAGCCTCGGCCTCTTCCTCCGTTTTTCCGGAAAGATCCATATTCTGAAGATATATGCCGGGCAGGATAGTAGTTCCTTCCCTGGCTTCTGCATTTATTCCAAATATGCCCGTAAGAATCAGCATCCCACACAGGCTGAGTATATTCCTCACAATTTTTTTCATAACGGCTCCTCGTGTTGCGTTACTGAATTAAATATGCTAAAGTGGGAACTACCATAGCGACTATCAGCAAGATAATAATAATGGATGAAATAATACGCTTATTTTTACTGTTATTAAAATTAAACATGATATGCCTCTTCCAAAAAAATCATAGTCTCTGTTGAAAGGATATTATATATGAAGTTCCCCTTTTTTGCAAGTTTTATCGTTTTCTGTCTATGGCTCACCTATGAGATACACAAAAGCAGACGAAAGGAAGAGCAGTCTGCAGATGCCTTCTGGGAGAGAGAGTCAGAAGCCAACCGGACAAGACGCAAGCCCCTTGATGATCTTGCCTACATTACCATTCCCTTTGACACCCTTCCCATGGATACCATGAAGGATGACCCTGAAATAGCAGATTGCCATGACACCCTGCACAGCTTATCGGAAGGACCTATTGTAAACCTTACAGGTATCAGCAACACCGACCTGAAGCTTATGTATGGTGCCCCCAATATCGGTCTTCTCACACAGTATGACCAGCGCTATACCGTCCTTGCCAGAACCCTGCAAAAGCTTGCAGCACTTTTATACCAGGGAGGCTGTATCAAAGATGCCGAAGCGATCCTTACCTTTGCCGTTTCCACCAGAACCGATGTCAGTGCTTCCTACCGTCTTCTTGCCAGCATTTATAAGGAGCTCGGCACCCCTGAAAAGATCAATGACCTGATCCCGGTTGCTGAAGGTCTGAATTCGCCCATGGCTCCCCATATCGTTTCTTACCTTAAGGATGCGGCAGACGGCCATATGCCAGAATGATCTTGTCCGTAATCCGGCTTGCTTCATTTCTGGTCAGCCTTTCCACATCATAGTCTGGTATTATTTTATGCCACTCAAGCAGACAATATAACCTTTCTTTCTGTTTTTTGGAGGCCGGTGATTCTCTTTTCACATGAAAGACCAGCTCTGACGGCCGATATGCCTCTTCATCCGGGAAATCCTGTACCAGTCTTTCATAAAGCATGGCTGCTGAAAGGGCATCACTGCCCGCCCTGTGGGAGGTTGTCTCAATTCCATAGTAACAGCACAGATCTGACAGCCTTCTGCTTGGAAGCTGCGGCAGGAACTTTCTTGCAAGCTTCAGCGTATCAATCCCTTTCTTATCGAAGGGAATTCCCTGATTCACCGCCGCCTTTTTCAGAAAAGAATAATCAAACAGGATCTGATGTCCCACAAGTACATCGTCCATCAAAAAATCCATTAGCGCTGGAAGCACTTCTTCTATCACAGGTGCGCTCATGAGATCTTCATTCCGGATTCCTGTCAGTCCCTCTGTAAAATTACTGATCTGACAGCCCGGGTTCACAAGACTTTCCCATCTGTCCGCTTCCTTTCCATCCCGGATCCTTATCGCACCGATCTCTATGATCTTGTCTGTCTTTGGATTTAAACCTGTCGTTTCCAGGTCCAGTGCTGTAAAATCCCGCAGCATCCTACTTTTCCTTCCTCTTTTCTGCCTTTTTCTGCTCCTTCTCATAAGAGGGACACAGATCCTTCAGGAAACACTCCTCACATTTGGGCGTAGGTGCCTTACAGATTGTCCTTCCAAGACGGATGATATGGATATTCCATAGAATCCAGTGATCCTCCGGCAGCTTTTTCATTAGATCCAGCTCCACCTTCACGGGATCTGTTTCCTTCGTAATACCAAGCTTTCCAGAGATTCGCTTCACGTGAGTATCCACAACAATACTGGGAATATGGTATATATTTCCCCGGATCACATTGGCCGTCTTTCGTCCTACTCCTGCGAGCGCTGTCAGAGCTTCGATATCCTGAGGCACCTCACCGCCATATTTCTCCGACAGCGCCTGACAGCAGGCAATGATATTCTTCGCCTTATTATGGTAAAAGCCCGTGGAATGAATATCCCTTTCCAGCTCTTTCAGATCTGCATTCGCAAAGGCATCCACGGACGGGTACTTTTTAAACAGATCCTCTGTCACGATATTTACTCTCGCATCTGTACACTGAGCACTCAGCATGGTTGCGATCAGAAGCTGCCATGCATTTTCATGGTTCAGATAACATTTATAATCCGTTCCATATTCCTCATCCAGTCTGTCCAGAATCTTCTGTACCTTTTCACTTGTCCGTGCCATTTTGTATTTCCTCTTTCTTACATTTAGTGCGAAAAAGCGTATTGGTACTCCAATACGCTTTTTATTTTCACAAATTTATCTATTTCCAGAACTTTTTCTTCTTGGTATCCTTAGAATCTGCTGTCTTGTCTGTCTGTGCCTTCTGCGCAGCATTCAGGCTGTCTCCTGTCAGTGCATCAAACTGCCTCAGGAGTTCCTTCGCCTCATGGGACAGCTTCTCCGGTGTCTGGACCACCAGTGTTACATAATGATCTCCCCTGACCTCTTTGTTCCGGAGAGTCGGAACCCCCTTTCCCTTCAGACGCACTCTGGTATCTGTCTGGGTTCCGGGCTTCACTTCGTAAATCACTTTACCATCCACAGTATCTACGACTACCTCACCGCCAAGTGCTGCGACCGCATAAGATACAGGAACATTGGAATAAATATCATAATCCTGTCTCTGGAAAATGGGATGACGTCCTACAATCACTTCTACCAGCAGATCACCTCTTGGTCCGCCGTTAGTACCCGGTTCACCCTTCTCCCTGATCCGGACGCTCTGTCCGTTATCAATACCTGCAGGAATGGAAACCTGGATCTTCTTTCTGCTGGCAATATATCCACTCCCATGACAATCCGGACATTTCTCCTTGATCACCTTACCGGTTCCATTACAATCCGGGCAGGTCTGGACATTTCTGACTGTTCCAAAGAAGGACTGCTGGGTAAAGACCACCTGTCCCTTGCCACCACACTTCTGACAGGTTTCCGGTGTGGTTCCTGCCTTGGCTCCGCTACCATGGCATGTCTTGCACTCATCCTTCAGTGTCAATTCTATTTCCTTATCCACGCCAAAAACAGCTTCTTCAAAGGTGATCCGCACACTGGTACGGATATTGGCACCCTTCATGGGACCATTATTTCCTCTGGCGCTTCTGCGTCCTCCAAAGAAATCCCCAAAGATGTCACCGAAAATATCACCAAAATCTGCAGAATTAAAATCAAAGCCGCCAAAGCCACCGCCACCGGCTCCTCCATCAAAGGCTGCATGACCAAACTGATCGTATTGTCTTCTCTTTTCAGGATCACTCAGCACTGCATAGGCTTCGGACGCCTCTTTAAATTTCTTCTCCGCTTCTGCATCACCCGGGTTCATATCTGGATGATATTTCTTAGCAAGTACTCTGTATGCTTTTTTTAATGCTGCATCATCAGCATTCTTATCTACACCAAGGACTTCGTAATAATCCCTTTTCTGTTCTGCCATCTAATCAATCCTCAAACACTTCTATAGCGAGGTATATATTACTATATACCCCGCCATTCATTTCTGATCATTTCAGATAGAATCTAATCTATCTTACACCTCTCTGTAGTCACCGTCAACTACATCATCTGCAGATCCTGCACCTGCCCCGGCATCAGCTGCACCCTGGCCGCCCATGCCACTCATATCAGGTCCTGCCTGACCGCCCTGTGCCTGCTGCATGTTCTCATACATCTTTGTGAACAGCTGCTGTGCACTGGTTGTCAGCTTTTCCTTGGCTGCCTTCAGCTCATCAATGTCATTGTCACTCATTTCCTGATCCTTGGTTCTCTCGAGGATATCCTTGACCGCTTTAAGATCTGCCTCAACAGAAGCCTTCTCAGAAGCATCGATCTTGTCTCCCACCTCGCTGAGAGCCTTTTCTGTCTGGAATACGAAGGAATCTGCCTCGTTACGTGTATCAATGGCTTCCTTTCTCTTCTTATCCTGTGCTTCAAACTCAGCGGCTTCCTTAACAGCCTTATCAATTTCAGCATCTGACATGTTGGAGCCTGCTGTAATGGTAATGTGCTGTTCCTTACCTGTACCAAGATCCTTTGCAGATACATTTACAATACCGTTTGCATCGATATCAAAGGTAACCTCGATCTGCGGAACACCTCTCATTGCCGGAGGGATACCATCCAGTCTGAACTGTCCAAGAGACTTGTTATCTCTTGCAAACTGTCTTTCACCCTGTACAACGTTGATATCAACGGCTGTCTGGTTATCTGCTGCGGTAGAGAAGATCTGGCTCTTCTTGGTAGGAATTGTTGTATTTCTCTCAATCAGCCTTGTTGCGATACCTCCCATGGTCTCAATGGAAAGAGAAAGGGGTGTTACATCCAGAAGCAGGATCTCACCTGCACCGGCATCGCCTGCCAGCTTACCGCCCTGGATAGAAGCACCAAGTGCTACACACTCATCAGGGTTCAGGCTCTTGCTGGGTTCTTTGCCTGTTAACTGTCTTACCTTATCCTGTACAGCAGGAATACGTGTGGAACCACCTACCAGTAATACCTGACCTAAATCTGCATTGGTAATTCCAGCATCCTTCATAGCGTTCTGAACAGGGATTGCTGTTCTCTCTACAAGCTCATGTGTCAGTTCATCAAACTTAGCTCTTGTAAGGTTCATATCAAAGTGCTTCGGTCCTTCAGCAGTTGCTGTGATGAACGGCAGGTTGATATTGGTTGTTGTTGCGGAAGACAACTCCTTCTTTGCCTTCTCTGCAGCTTCCTTTAATCTCTGAAGTGCCATCTTGTCATTTGACAGATCCACACCCTCTGCTTTCTTGAACTCATCGATCATCCACTGTGTCAGTCTGTTATCAAAGTCATCACCGCCAAGGTGTGTATCACCGTTTGTAGCAAGAACTTCGATGACACCGTCACCGATCTCAATGATGGAAACATCGAAGGTACCACCACCAAGGTCATAAACCATGATCTTCTGCTCTTTTTCATTATCAAGTCCATAAGCCAGTGCTGCTGCTGTAGGCTCGTTGATGATACGCTTTACATCAAGGCCAGCGATCTTACCTGCATCCTTGGTTGCCTGACGCTGTGCATCATTGAAGTACGCGGGAACAGTGATAACTGCCTCTGTTACCTTCTCACCAAGGTAGCTCTCAGCATCTGCTTTCAGCTTCTGAAGGATCATAGCTGAAATCTGCTGAGGAGAATACTTCTTACCATTAATTGTACGTCCTCTGTCAGTACCCATATCTCTCTTAATAGAAGAAATGGTGTTCTCTGCATTAGTAACTGCCTGACGCTTTGCAGGCTCACCGATCAGTCTCTCTCCTGTCTTTGTGAATGCTACGACAGAGGGAGTTGTTCTTGCGCCTTCTGCGTTGGCGATAACGGTGGGCTTACCACCTTCCATAACTGCTACGCAGCTGTTTGTTGTACCTAAGTCAATACCAATGATCTTACTCATAATTCTCTCCTCCTGAAAGTTTAATCTCTTTTATTGTTCTGTTACATTGAAAAATAACTGTGATTCCTTTATTAAGCAACTACTGCTACCATACTGTGCCTTACTACAGCATCTCTGTAAGTATAGCCCTTTAAAAGCTCCTGAGCGATCACGCCGGACTCATACTCATCGCTTTCTACCTGCATCACTGCATTGTGCAGTGCCGGGTCAAATTCCTCTCCCACTGCCGGTATGACCTTTACCTCCATCTTGTCAAGCTCTGTCATGAGCTGTCTGTAGATCATCTCCATACCTTCTGCAAAAGGAGTACCCTTCTCCTCTTCCGGGATCGTGGCCAAACCTCTTTCGAAGTTATCTACCACGGGAAGGATCTTCTCGATTACACTTTTCGCACCGGTTTCAAACATTGCTGTCTTTTCCTTATCGGTACGCTTACGGAAGTTATCAAATTCAGCCATCTGGCGTCTGACCTTATCCTCCAGCTCCTCGATCTTCTCCTTCATGACATCCTGCTTCTTGTCTGCCTTCTGTTTCTTCTTGAAAGCCTTCTTATCTTCTTTGGCTTCCTCTTCCTGCACTTTTTCTGTCTCTTCAGAAGCTTCTTCCACTTCTGCTTCTGTTTCCTCTGCGGGTGTCTCCAGTTCCTCTTCCGGTGTTTCTATTTCAATTTCTTTCTTAATATCCTTTTCATCTGCCATCTGCTTCATTCCTCTCCTTGCTACGTCTTTTTATTGTAAAGCTCATCAAGCTGATGCGTAATGGTCTTCAGAGTTCCAATTACCTTATCGTAGTCCATACGCTTTGGTCCGATAATTCCTATCGTACCTCTCATGCCTTCTCCCAGTTCATAGGTGGCAGTTACCACACTGCAGTCCTGCATGGACTGGATCTGAGTCTCGTTTCCGATATAAACCTGAATGCCTGTTTCATTATTATCAGAAAGGCTGTCCTGTACAAGCTCTGTCAGCTTCTCCTTCTCTTCGAAGGTATTGATCAGCTCACTCGCCTTCTGCTGGTCTGCCAATTCAGGATACCTGAAAATATTATTGGCTCCGCTTGTATAGATCTCAAGATCCTCTTCCTCTTTAATCCCTTCTGCAAGCGCATCTACCACGTCTCCAACGATGGTACTGTGTATGCCTGCCTGCTGCTTCATCCTTGTGATCATCGGAAGATTGATCTCCTCCGGTGCCAGCCCGCTTAAATGTGTATTCAGCAGGATGTTCAGCTTCAGAAGTGTTTCATCATCCAGCTCCTCTGCTACGGGAAGGATATTGTTCTTGATCATGTTACCTTCCATAACGATCACAGCAAGCAGCTGATTCTTATCTACTCTGGAAAGCTGCAGGAATTTGATCTTGTTCTTATGAACTGCCGGTGCCGAGATCATGGAGGCATAGTTGGTATTCACCGCCAGAAGCTTTGCTACCTGCTTCAGCAGATTATCCATCTTATCTTCCTTCTCCAGAATGAGCTCCTTCAGTTCTTCCAGCTCCTTATCCTTCTTCTCCATCATGGTATCCACATATAAGCGGTATCCCTTATCAGAAGGAATTCTTCCTGCGGAGGTATGGGGCTGTAAAATATAACCCATCTCTTCCAGATCAGCCATCTCGTTCCGTATCGTTGCCGAACTAAGATTCAGATCTGTATATTTGGAAATGGTCCTGCTTCCCACCGGTTCCCCGGTTTCCAGGTAATTACGGATAATAGCCTGCATGATCTTAATCTTTCTGTCATCCAGCTGCATATCCGTCATCCCCTTTCCAACTCTTTCTTTTATGGTTGTTAGCACTCAACTCATTAGAGTGCTAATATCTACATAACATAAACTATCACTTACTATGGGTATTGTCAACAGATATAACGAAAATATTTATTAAAAAATTCTAAAGATTATAAAGAAAAACCCTGCAGGAAAATCCTGCAGGATTTCTAATTTTTCTCTTATATTCCGGTCTTTAAAATCAGTCGCCGGATCTTCTTTCGCTGTACGATATCTTACTTTAGATAAAGAAGCTTCCTGTAATACTGCCGTTTACAACGAAGTATGTAGTATTCTCTTCAGGCTTTACATAAAGCTCTACATTCCTGATATCTTCTTCTCTTCCGTTCATGTCATATTTCCATACATCCCTGAAGATCTTCATCAGATCATCCGGTGTATAGGACTTGCCGCTGAACTGAAAGTTTACGGTTTCTTCTACTTCAGCCGCCTTCTTAACAGGTGCTTTCTTCTCTGCTGTCTTAGCTGCAGGTGCTGCTGCCTTCTTTACTTCAGCTTTCTTAGCAGGTGCCTTCTTGGCAGGCGCTTTCTTTTCTGCCTTGGCTGCCGGCGCTGCCTTCTTTACTTCAGCCTTCTTTGCTTCAACCTCTTTAACAGGTGCTGCTGCCTTGACCTCAGGCTTCTTCTCTTCTGCTGCCTTGACTGCTGGTGCTGCCTTGGCGACTACCTTTGCTGTTGCCTTCTTAACTTCTTCCATAACAATGACTCCTTTCACACAAGAGCAGATCTCTCATGTCAATCAGCCGGTGAAAGCAGATACGCAGCATACGTAAGGCTTATCACCTGCATGAACTAGTATCTATATCATGATGAAAGTGTACTCCATAATTGAAATCCTGTCAACTTTCAGGCAGATAAGCCAAAATACAGAAGTACCAGGATACCTAAAACAATACGATACCAGCCAAAAACCTTAAAGTCATGCTTCTTGATATAGCCCATCAGAAACCGCAGTACAAACAAGGAGACAATAAACGATACCACCGTGCCGGTGAGCAGGCATGCCATTTCCATACCACTGAAGTCAAAGCCAAATTTTACTACCTTCAGAAGGCTTGCACCAAACATGACCGGGATCGCCAAGAAAAAGGTAAACTCTGCCGCTACCGTTCTGGAAATACCGATCATGATCGCACCAAGGATAGTAGCTCCGGATCTGGATGTGCCTGGAAGCGCTGCTGCCACAAGCTGGCACAGACCAATGATCAACGCATCCCTGTAGGTTAGCTGGGTTAGCTTTGTTGTCACCGGTGTCCGGTTCTTATTCCAGTTCTCGATCACGATAAACAGAATACCTACAAGGACCAGCATCACAGCGACCACGATCACCTGTACAGTCACACCGCTTTCTCCGATCTCCTTTTCAAAAGCAGCACTGACCATATCATCAAAAAGAAGTCCGTAGATCACTGCCGGGATACAGGCCACTACGATCTTGACCCACATCCAGAAGGCATCCATGCTCAGCGCCACATTTCCCGCTGCCGGATCCTTGGCGCTCTTCACGATGCCACCCTTTCTGGAGCGGAGATTCTTTTTGCTGTAGAAAGGCCAGATTTTATTCCAGAACAGAACCACAACTGCCAGAATGGCTCCAAGCTGGATGACCACATCAAACATCTGGAAAAATCCATCACCGGTCTCCTGAAACGGGATCAGCCTTTCTACCAGGATCAGGTGTCCGGTACTGCTGATCGGCAGCCATTCCGTGATGCCTTCCACGATTCCGTAGACGATTGCCTTTATGATCTCTAACATTTTGTTTCTCCCTTCAGATATTCCATCAGCCTGTCATAGTTCTTTTCTGCATCTGCATAGCCGGTCTCATACAGCTTCTGCAGTTTTCCTCTGTCCTTCTCAATCCTTCCCACACCACTTGGAAGCTGTGGTCTTAAAACAAAAGCCCTGCCTTTCTTTTCCTGTTCCTCCAGATAATCCAGTGTGGCGTTGTAGGTAAGATATCTGTTTTTCATCAGTTCATAAAGCTTTGGATATTTCCGGTACTTCATTTTAACCAGTCCTGCCACCTTGGTCGGCTTTCTGCGGTACCCTGCTTCCTTTGTCAGGATCACCACATTTTTCTGATTGCCATCCTCTATGGATCTCCGGATCGGGATAGCATCAGAAATTCCGCCATCCAGATATTTTCTGCCGTTCCAGCTGATGATATTGGCTACAAGAGGTAGTGAGGCCGATGCCCTGACCACTTCAATATCCTTCTTCATATCTTTAATAGGAATATATTCGGCAAGTCCTGTTTCTATGTTTGTAACTACACTGTAAAAGGTGCCCGGATACCGGTTGAAAGTATCATAATCGTACAGATTCAGTTCATCCGGAATCCTGTGATAGCACATCTCTGCCCCAAACAGATCCCCCGTTTTCAGCAGACTGTATACACTGCAGTAATTCTTATCATCCAGATAATCCACATTCACATGATAAGCCCTGCCCCGCTGCTTTGACAGAAAGCTGCACAGGGAACAGGCTCCTGCAGACACGCCGTAGCAGGAAGAAAATTCCAGCCCTTTATCCAGGAAAAAGTCCAGTACGCCGGATGAATACACACCCTTCATACCACCGCCTTCCAAAACAAGTCCTGCCTGGTACATACGCTCACTCCTTTTCTGCTGCCCGTGGCAGTCTTTAAAGCTATCCGCGCCTAATAATTCTCTTTCACGAATCTGCGGAGGGCTTCCAGGGATCTTTCCACCTTCTCCGTATCAATACAGTACGCCATACGGAAATATCCCTTAACTCCAAAGCTGTCAGAGGGAACCAGAATCAGGTCATACTGCAGCGCTTTCTTACAGAATGCTACTGCATCCTCTTCCAGTGCCTTCGGGAAAATGTAGAAGGTGCCTCCCGGTCTGACACAGGAAAAGCCAAGATCTGTCAGTGCCTGATAAAGCAGCTTCATATTGGTCTCATATACCTTCATATCCGCTGTTTCATCTACTACCTTTGCTACCGCAAGCTGGATACTGGAGGACGGGCAGTTATGTCCGATCCCTCTTGAGATCTGTCCCATCATGGGTACCAGAAGCTCTGCGTCTTTGCATGCCGGATTCACTGCCACATATCCGATACGCTCACCGGGAAGGGACAGGGACTTGGAATAGGAATAGCAGGACAGAGTATTTGCATAAAACCTTGAAACATAAGGAAGCTCTGCCCCGTCAAAAACGATCTCCCTGTAAGGTTCATCGGAAATGATAAAGATCTCGTGTCCATATTCCTGCTGCTTTTCCGTCAGAAGCTTTGCCAGCTTTTCCAGTGTTTCTGCGCTGTAAACAGCTCCGGACGGATTGTTCGGGGTATTGATGAGCACTGCTGCCGTATTTTCGTTCAGCATTTCAGCAAGCTTCTCAAAATTGATCTGGAAGCTCTCCGTATCAGCAGGAACCACCTTCAAAACAGCTCCTGTCAGATTGACATAGGGACCATATTCCGGGAAATAGGGTGCAAAGGTCAGTACCTCATCCCCCGGCTTTGTCACACAGCGCAGGGCATGTGCCAGAGCGCCTGCAGCACCGGATGTCGGGAAAATATATTCCGGTGTATAGTTCATGCCAAATCTCCGGTTCAGGGACGCAGCCACGCTTTCCTTGAATACGGGAAGTCCAAGACTTGGACTGTAGCCGTGCAGCTCCATGGAAGTCTTTGTCTTAAGGAGCTCTTCCATCTCCTTTGTATAATCGTCCGGCACCGGTACAGACGGATTTCCCAGACTGTAATCGAATACATTTTCATATCCGATCTCTTTTCCTCTCGCTGCGGCGAATTCGGAAAACTCCCTGATTACGGATTTTCCTCCAAGCATGTTTTTGTACTGTTCATTGATCATAGTTAGTCTTTCCTGCTTTCTTTATTTTACAGAAGATGCGATCAGTGTCATATCTCCCTGCAGTTCCACCTTGCCAAAGCCTGAAGGAAGGATAAAGTGATCTCCCTTTCTGATCATCTGTCCATTAACAAGACCTTCTCCCTCTATCACGCTCATGATCAGGAAAGGATGCTCCTGCTCAAAGGAAACCGGCTCTGTTACGGTTAATTTGTATACCTTGTAATAATCACAGGCGATCAGCTCATTCATAGTGTTTGCCGGCAGATCTGCTGCGTGGCTTACACTGTCCTCTGCAGAAGGTGCCGGTACAGTGATCACATCGATACTCTGCTGTACATGAAGCTCACGGGGCTTTCCATTGGAAAGTCTGTCATAGTCATACACACGATAGGTAATATCGCTGTTCTGCTGAGTTTCCAGGATCATCAGGCCGCCCTTGATCGCGTGGACAGTTCCGGGATTGATCTGGATAAAGTCCCCCTTCTTCACCGGTACTTCACGGATCAGCTCTGACCATCTCTTCTGATTGATCATTTCCTTCAGCTCTTCTCTGCTGCCTGCATTGTGGCCAACCACCAGTGTCGCATCCTCAGGGCAGTCCAGAATATACCAGCACTCTGTCTTTCCAAGAGATCCGTTCTCATGTACCTTGGCATAGGCATCATCAGGATGTACCTGGATACTTAAATCTGCCTTGGCATCAATGATCTTGATCAGCAGAGGGAACCGGTCAAGAGGAAGGTTTCCAAACAGCTCCGGCTCCTCTTTGAACAGCTCGGAAAGCTTTCTGCCTGCATATTCCCCTTCTCTTACGGTGCAGTCTCCGTTTGGATGTGCGCTGACTGCCCAGCACTCACCTGTCTTGTCACTGGGGATCTCATAGCCAAACTTCTCGGCAAGCTGATTGCCGCCCCAGATCATTTCCTTAAACACAGGATTCAAAAACAAAATCGGCCTTGTCTTCTTGTTCACAGTTAACTCCCTTCCGTTGGATTCTATGATTTTCTGATACCAGAATGCAGAATCCTTCACGATTCTTTTCTGTGTCTTAAAATCTACATATACAATACCAAAACGCTCGGTATATCCCTTGTCCCATTCAAAATTATCAAGGAAGGTCCACAGGAAATAGCCCCGCACATCAGCACCGTCATCATTTGCTCTCTGCAGTGCAGAAATATACAGATCCAGGAAATTCTGTCTGTTTGGATCATGTACACGGCCATCCAGTGACACATCATCATGACAGGACATGCCGTTCTCTGTAATGTAAAGAGGTAAATGATACCGCTCATACAGGAACTTCACGCCATAGTAGAAGCACTCCGGTGTAACCGGCCAGCCTGCTGCTGTCTTGGCAGCGCCTGCTTCCCTGTCCACATACTCCGGCTCTCCGTCCTCGCCCTGTCTCATCATATATCCGTTATAAATGTTTTGTCCCATAAAATCAAGTGGCTGGGAAATAAGTTTCATATCCTCATCTGTAATTTCCGGCAGATACTCAGCAAATTTCTTAAGTCCCTCTTCCGGATATTTTCCAAGAAATACCGGATCATTGAACCATGCCACATTCCAGGTCCAGTTGTCCATGGGCTGGTGGAAGCCAAACAGCGTCTTTCTTGCTGCCTCGATATCCTCTGGGGAGTCAGTAGCAGGATATGCCATGCCACAGGTCGGCGCATAGCCTACCTTGATCGGTCTGCTGGCATATTTCCGGAGATTGATAACTGCCTGGCCATGGGCACGAAGTGCATTGTGGGCGATCTTAAATACATCCTTATAAGGAAGCTTTAGCCCCGGCGCATGCACTCCCGACAGGTGTCCAAGTCCCACAAAGCATTCCGGCTCATTTAAGGTAATGAAATATTCGCAGATATCAGAGAAATTCTCTGCCACTACCTTCGCATATTCTCCGAACCACTGTATCACATCCTCATTCAGCCAGCCGCCCTTGTCCTGCAGCGCCTGTGGAAATTCCCAGTGATACATGGTGATATACGGCTCGATCCCGTTCTCCTTCATGGAAAGGATCATGTCCCGGTACATGGCAATGGCCTTTTCATTCACCTTTCCCGTACCTTCCGGCAGGATCCTCGCCCAGCTCATGGAAAAGCGGTACGCTTTGATCCCAAGCAGCTTCATCAGCTTATAATCCTCTTTATATCTGTGCATGTGGTCACAGGCGGTATACGCATCCTTGCCATCCAGGATCCTTCCCTCTTCGGCAAAGGTATCCCAGATGTTCTTACCGCATCCATCCTCCGGATCTCTTCCCTCTACCTGATAAGCGCTGCTGGCAACGCCCCACACAAAATCATCACGAAACATAGTTTTATCTCCTTTTATTCTGAATTGCCCTGTCAGCAGGATCCAATGACGGATACCAGGTAAAACGGAACTGCATCCTGCTCTGTTGCTTCCACGATCTCGATCTTTACCTTATGTATACCGGGTTCCATATGTCTTGTCACCGTATCAATATACAGACAGTCTCCCCATGTCTCCTTAAAGTTTCCATCTAATACCATAGCCGTATCTTCTCTGCCATCTACTGTAACCTTTGCAATGGGAGTGGGCTGCCTGACACTCTTACGGTACTGCACTGCAATGCCGGTTCCCTCGATCTCAAAGGTAATCTTATCGCCCACATGGCTTCCTGTCCATCCTCTTCTGAAGATCTCAAGAATATTGTACTGAGGCTCTAGATCAGCCACAAATCCTGCCAGAACAGGCTCTGAATTATGATTCTGATATCTGACAGAATTCTCATAAGCATTCTCTGTAATCGGTGCAGGAAGGGTTCCTTCTGCATAAGCAGCTTCTTCCTCGTTATTTCTGTCCTCATATACCTTCTCAAGGAAGGTAGTGATCACTTTAGCTACCAGTGCATGGCCTGCATCATTGGGATGAAGGTCATCCGGCGTGATCTCTCTGTTTTTGATCCTTCCGGACTCAATCTCCGGCCAGATTGTTTCCTTCATGCTGACCATGGGAAGTGCATAGGCCTTTGCTACCTTCAGATGCATTTCCTCTGCATTCAGTCCGTCGTCATACCTGACATTGTTCATCAGCATAACAGCCGGTCTGCAGGCATCTGACAGTGTGGTTCTTACAAGACCCTCATACGTTTCCTCAAAGAATTCCGTATTTTCATCATTCACCGCAAACTCGATCAGCACGAAATCCGGCTGATAGGAAAGCAGATGCTCCTTTACTCTGGAAACGCCAAACTGGGATGTGGTTCCGCCAATTCCCGCATTGACAAAGGTGATCTCTGATTCCGGGAATTTCTTTTTCCACCACTCATATACCAGATAGGCATAACAGGTCTGCGGTGTAGAAGAAAGACTTCCCTGAGTAATGGAACCGCCAAGAAAACCTGTGGTAATGCCCTCTCCTCTCTCTGCCTTTTTCATACATTCCTTGATTTTTTTCCAGTTTCCTCTGTTGATCATTCCCTGATCAAGCTTAACCTGATATTCCATAATCGTTTTGCTCCTTTTTGCTTTTTATAATCATGAAATATTAAGAAAGGGCCTGCTGACGAATCTAACAAGCCCTTTTTAAAACTATTTCACTGTTCCTTTTCTTATCTGATACCGATCTCTGTATCAGCCTCTGTTACTACACTGTGCTCTTTGATATATGCTACGATCTCATCAAATTTGGTAAATGCAAGACCTACATAGCTGTCTGCACATCCATAGTAAATAGCGATCTTTCCGCTTTCAGGATCATGAATGGTAGCGCAGGGGAAGCATACGTTGGGAACGAATCCTCTCTCCTCATACCACTCTTCGGGTGTCAGCAGGAAGGTCTCACATCTGTACTTCACGATAGAAGGATTCTCAAGATCCAGGATCGCACCTCCGATGGAATATACAAAGCCGTTGCAGGTTCCGCTTACGCCGTGATAGAACAGCAGCCATCCTTCACTTGTCTCGATAGGAGCTGCACCTCCGCCGATCTTAACGGACTCCCACCATTCGCTGCCTTTGCCCATAACGTGTCTGTGTTTTCCCCAGTAAACAAGGTCAGGGCTCTCGCTGACAAAGATATCACCGAAGGGTGTATGACCGCTGTCAGAAGGGCGGCTCAACAGCATGTAGTTTCCATGAATCTTTCTGGGGAACAGAACTGCGTTTCTGTTGTAAGGAATAAAAGGGTTCTCAAGCCTTGTAAAGGTCTTGAAATCAGTTGTCTTTGCCATACCGATGGATGCACCATAAAAGTCCTGGCACCAGATGATATAATAGGTATCTTCTACCTTTACCAGTCTGGGGTCATAAGCATACTTCGGCATGAAAGGCTTTCCTCCTTCATCCACGAAAGGAATCTTCTCCTTATCAAAATCCCAGTGGATCGCATCCTTGCTTCTTCCCATATAGATATAAGGGATGCCGTTTGTCTGCTCGCCACGGAATACGCCGATAAACTCATCACCATAAGGCATTACGGCACTGTTGAAAATTCTGGCAACGCCTTCTACAGGATTACGTCCGATGATCGGGTTCTCTGTATATCTCCAGATAGGCGCTCCGGTCAGTCCTTCCGGCTTCTCCTGCCAGGGAACATTCTTTACCGGAGGGGCAATCATTTTAATTTCGCTCATATTATCTCCTTTACGCCTCAAAGGCTTTTTGTCTTATTTGGAAAGAAATTCCAGGTTCTTTTTGATCAGTTCACATCTCTGTGCTACGCACTCTACGCTTCTGCCGGGATCCTTCGGTGTATTGAATACATAATCGATCAGCTTGTCAACAGTTGTAGTTGCAACATGCATTCTTGTATCACTGGATGCGTAGTAAATAAATACCTCGCCCTTTTCATTTGCGATCGCACCGTTGGTAAATACAACGTTGGATACGTCACCGACTCTCTCGCCGCCCCTTGGTCCGATCAGCAGACCTGAAGGCTCTGCGATCACCTTGGAAGGATCATTTAAGTCAGTTGCAAATGCGTAAATTACATATCTGAGTCCGGCTGCTGTATTTCTTACACCGTGTGCAATATGGATCCAGCCCTTTTCTGTCTTGATCGGCACTGCACCGGCGCCGTTCTTTGCCTCAGTAATGGTATGATACTTACGAAGGCTTGTCATCTTCTCTTCGTCGATAACAGCATGGGTAATATCATCACAGAGTCCGAATCCGATACCGCCGCCTGATCCTGTCTCAATGAAGTCATCCATCGGTCTTGTATAGAATGCATACTTGCCGTTTACAAATTCAGGATGCAGTACTACGTTTCTCTGCTGAGGAGAGTTTAAGGTTACCAGGTTAGGCAGTCTCTCCCATGTCTTCAGATCCTTGGTTCTTACAATACCTGCTGCTGCAACTGCCGCAGAAAGGTCATTGACTGTGGTATCCTTGCTCTCTGAACAGAATACGCCATAGATGTAGCCATCCTCATGCTTGGTGAGACGCATATCATATACGTTTGTCTCTTCCTTGCAGGTATCCGGAAGCAGGATTGGGTAATCCCAGAAACGGAATCCATCGATTCCATTGTCACTTTCTGCTACGCCAAAGAAGGACTTTCTGTCATCTCCTTCAATTCTGGCTACCAGATAATACTTTCCATTCAGTTCGATCGCACCGGAATTCATAACTGCATTGATTCCCAGTCTCTTCATAAAATACGGATTGGTTTCCGGGTTTAAATCATACTGCCAGGTAAGCGGAATATGCTCTCTGGTCAGTACCGGATTCACATAGCGGTCATATATCCCGTTGTAAAAATCAGGATCTACTTCATTTTTCCTGTTAATAAGTGCTTCGTATTTCTTTAATTCTTCTTCATACTTCTGATGTAACATGCTCACTTTCTCCTTTCTCAGATCTCTTTTCCTTCTAATCTTCTGATTACCTCAAAGCACATTCTTCCATTGTGATACGGACATTTCCAGGGCTCTACGATAGGTCTTCCCTCGTAAGGCTTTCCGCTTTGGTCTACCTCCCAGAACCACTCAGATCCCTGTCTCTTGTCCATCACATGATCCTTGATGAACTGCCATTCAGACTTTGCTGCATCCAGATACTCTGTCCTGGAAGGATCCTTCTGCCAGCCATTCAGGAAACCGATCACGGTCTCTGCCTGCACCCACCAGATACGATGTACATTTACAACACCTTTCTCACATTCATTTGCAAGGGAATGTCCGTCAAAGGCTACCTTATAGATCTCTGCTGTCAGATCCTTGGTAATAGGTGTCATTTTCTCTTCATATTTCTTCTCACCAAGAACTTCAACTCCACGATCCATCAGCCATGCCGTCTCGATATCATGACCATAGGAATGCAGATCCAGAATGGTGTTCATGTTCCTGTCAAAGAATACTTCCTGTCTGTGGAGCTTTGGATTATATACCTTATCAGCAAAGGTATCCATGATCCACTCAAGTCTTTCCTTTACCTCAGGGAGCTTTGCTACCCGGTAAAGCTCTGTATAGGCTTCAAATACATGAAGCAGGGTATTCATGGTCTTCTCAGCGATAACACCGTTTTCAGAAAGCTTATCATTTTCCACTTCATGGAATTCCTTGTCAAAAGCTTCCTTATAACCGATTTCATCAGTGCACTTCGTCTCAATGATATGGAACAGCTCCTTTGCCATGGCAAGAGCTTCCTCATCATGGGTTGCCTCATAATAAGAGGAAAGTGCATAAATAGAGAATGCCTGATTGTAGGTATGCTTGGTTGTATCCTCCGGTGTGCCGTCATACTTCATGGACCAGAAAATACCGCCGTTTTCCTTATCCATACAGTGCTCCTTCATAAAGGCAAATCCATGCTTTGCTTCCTCAAGAAGGCTCTCATCCTTAAGAAGCGTGTAGGCATTGGCAAAAAACCATGTGATTCTGCTGTTTAAAATACAGCCCTTCACTGCCTTTTTATCCACCTTCAGGTCATAATCCATATAACCATAATAACCGCCAAATTCATCGTCCCTCAGATTTTTCCAAAAAGGAATGATATCATTCAGTAAATGTGCTTTTACTTCTTCTAACATCATCATTTTGTTCCTTCTCCTTTACCATTTTGTGGAACTGATTCTGTCTGCTTAGCCCTTGACTGCACCTGCCGTCAGTCCGCTGTAGATCTGCTTCTGGCAGGTGATAAATACCAGAAGTGCCGGAAGCAGGGAAATGATAACTCCCGCACAGATCAGATTGTACTTACTTCCCTGAGGTCCTACAAAGGTATACAGGGAGGTTGCCACAGTTGGCAGCAGCTTCTTGTCCTGCAGGTAAAGATTGGCATTGTAATATTCATTATAAGTACCAACACCCTTCAGAATACAGGAGGTTACAATTGCTGGCTTTAAAAGAGGAAGCAGTATCCTGTAGAAAATTGTGAAATAGGATGCTCCGTCCATAATTCCTGATTCATCCAGTGAATAATCAATATTTTCAAAAAACTGGATGTAAATATAAATGGAAATAACATCAGTACCACACATCATAATGATATAACCAAGCAGGGAATTAATAAAGCCTAATTTCGTCATTATTTCATAAA
The DNA here is from genome assembly GCA_003490145.1 of Lachnospiraceae bacterium OM04-12BH. GTDB lineage: Bacteria > Bacillota > Clostridia > Lachnospirales > Lachnospiraceae > Suilimivivens > Suilimivivens aceti. The sequence goes on along the minus strand of QULQ01000002.1, from coordinate 82,276 downwards.
CCGAGATCTGCATCGCAACACCGGGAAGCAGTGTGGCAAACAGGAACAGATTACGGATCAGGTTATTGCCCGGAAACTTGAAACGGTTCAGCACATAAGCAAGCTGTGTACCCACCAGCGTAGACACTATCAGCACACAGACCAGGATAATAGTAGAATTGATAAATGCCTTACCCATATGTGCATTTTCGAATGCATAAACGAAATTCTTAAAATAGAGCCAGCTTTCCGGCATGGTCATAACATTGGTGCTCTGGTACTCTGCATCTGTCTTAAAAGCAGTGACAACACAGGATATGATCGGCAGTATCGCAACAAAGGAAAAGAATACCAGTGATAAATACTTTAATGCTGTCAGAACATGAAGTATAATTTTGCGAAAGCTCATGCTTATCTACCTGCCTTTCTAGCTGCAGCCCTTGCCAGCTTCTTTTCTCTTCTTACCGCTGCATTGATATCCTCGTCCTCTGCATTCTTAAATACATACTTAAAGAACAGCTTCTGCAGGATCGTTGCTGCGAAAATGATCAATAGCAGGATGATCGCCATGGCAGATGCCAGACCTACCTTCTGCTGGGTATGCGCGATCTCGTGCATGACCACAAAATAGGTTCCCGTTCCGTTGGCACCGTCTGTGATAACATAAGGCGGCTCAAATGCACTTAAGGATCCGGTAATGGACAGGATCACATTTAAGGTAATGATCGTCTTGATACTTGGTAAGATAATATAAATGAACTGTTGGAATTTATTTGCACCGTCCAGCATTGCCGCTTCATAAAGCTCAGAATCCACAGACATGATCGCACCGATAAAGAGCACCATGTTCTGTCCGAAATAACGCCATACAGAAGTAGCCACCAGAGAAATATTATTGATCCTCTGGTCTTTTAACCAATACGGAAGATTGTCAAGCTGAAAGCCACACCACTGAAGCACAGTATCGAACACAAAGCCTCTGGTGTAGAAAAACTTAAAAATAAAGCCTACTGCAATACCATTGATCAAATAAGGGAAAAACATGAATCCCTTGAAGATATTCCCGCCCTTTACCTTAAAACTGAGTACGGTAGCCAGATAAAGGGAAAGTGCCAGCTGCACGATTGAACCGGCCATATAATAAAGGCTCAGCTTTAACGCTCCGAAACAATCGTCTCTCTCAAACACTTTAATATAATTCTTTAATCCTACAAATTTTCTTTCACCTACATACTTCATCTTGTAAAAGCTGAAGCCAAACATTTCTGCAAAAGGCAGGTAGGTAAAGGTAAACAGAAGAACAAGCGGAATGACCATAAATGCGATCATAACAAAAACCTTCTGTCCATCTCTGCTTCTTGCCCATTCTAAAAAGGTTCTTTTCTTTCCAGGGACAACCGTCTTTGACATTGCCATATAAATTTCCTCCCGACGATAATGCACGTCCTCTGACGCATTTAGAGCCAGGGAGAAACTCCCTCCCCGGCTCACAATATCACTTAATTTCTTTCAGGACTTCTGATTAGTATAAAACTTCGATCTCCAGTTCATCCTGTGCATCGTTCCATGCAGTTGTCCAGTCAGCCATGATATCGTCAAGAGACTTGCTGCCGGTTGCTGCTGCTTCTACAATGCTCTGAACCTTAGCGTTACCACCTGCATTGAAGGACAGCTCGGATTCAGCATTCATTTCATTTAAGAAATCCTCTTCACCTGCAATAGCAGCTTCATCAGAAAGCATCTCGCAGCCATCAAATGCAGAGTACATATCAGGGTTCTCGCCACCGATCACTGTTGAGTAGCAGCCTTCCCTTACAGACCATCCGGATTCCTCAAGCATCCACTTGATGAATACGAGAGAAGCGGTCTTGTTCTCATCGGAAGAGTTGATATTTACTGCGTAATTATAATCACCGCCAGCAAGTGCGTACTGTGTTCCTCCAACAGTCATAGGGAAGGGCATGTAACCGATGTCATCACCGTGATCACCAGCTTCAACCATCTGTGAATATGCCCATGAGCCAAGAACCATAGCACCGATCTGACCATTGTTGATCATACCCTTGCAGCCTTCCCAGTCAGTTGTTGTATAATCATCTTCGATCAGGCCATTAGCAACTGCATCATAGAGAATTCTGTACAGGTTGTAGATACCGGTATCATCACCAGGATCATCAAAGGGATTTGCTGTATGAACAAACTTCTGGTTCATATATGTAGCGTCTCCGTTAGAAACAACACCGATGTAAGCATCCCATGCACCCATTGTCCATCCTGCTGCATAGTTGGTATACAGCGGAATAGCATCTGTATTGTCTTTGATCAGCTGAAGGTCTTCAAGGAACTCTGTAGGAGTTGTAGGAAGCTCTGTAATGCCAGCTGCTTCAAATACTGCCTTATTGTAAACAACACCCTGTGCATTTCCCCATACAGGAATACCATAGGAAATTCCATCGTATGACCATGAATCAACAAAGTTCAGGGACTTGCTCATTTCTTCTGTTGAACCAAGAGGCATGAAGTAGGAGCCAAGATCCTTCTTATCAACTGCAGGGATCCACATAACATCACCCCAGTTACCCTGGGACAGACGAAGAAGTGCATCCTCAGCATAATCTGTAACACCCTCAGTCTTAACTTCAATGTTAGGGAACTTCTCATTAAACTTAGCGATCATCTCTGCCATGGAACCATCTTCCTCACGGTCAGTTCTGCAGTGAAGGAACTTGATGGAAGCGGTCAGATCTGTGTAATCATCAAGATTGATGTCCAGATATCCGGGAACGCCATCTGTTGTTGCGTCTGCACTTTCTGTGCTTTCTTCTGTAGTATCAGCAGCTTCTGTCGTTTCTTCGGCAGCTTCTGTTGTGTCAGCAGTATCAGTTGATGTGTCTGCTGTGCTTCCGCAGCCGATCATGGAAACAGTCATGGCTGCTGCAAGTCCGAGTGCTAATGCTTTTCTCAGCTTCATAATAAAATATCCTCCTTTTTTATAAACCTTTTCTTATAAGTTATTCAGATTTAACATTTAACTTAATTTTGTAGGTTAATTTTAATTATATTTAATTTAACTTTTTAATCATCACTCATTGTTGTTTTTTATATTATATTATTGCACACATTGTTCATTTCTTCTTTTTTACCAAATTTAACCTAGTATTTTTATCTATTTTCACGAAAACATTTTCGTTGAAGTGGATTTATTATTGCTTAAATTTTATTTATTAGCTTATTTTTTAGGTAAATTTATGTTAACTTAATTGTCTTGTTTTCAGACTCATTGCGTGTGATTGTTATTTGCAGCTTTTCCGAAAATATAATACAATGAAATTACCTCAGCTACACTCAGGATCATGCAAAGAAAAGCCGACACAGGCTTTAGAAAGGAACAGAACCATGGAAATGATAACCTCCGTTTTTAAAGATGCCATAGCTGCCGCCGCTTCCACTGTCGAAATGCAGAATCCTTTCCTGCATGTTCTGTCTAGCGGCAGCTGTCAGGCCAACGCTCCCTGGTTCCATGAAGCAGCCCCTCTTTCCTGTTATCTTCTGCTCTATACCAGTAAGGGCTGTGGCAAGCTCCTGTTTGGCAGCCAGGTATTTACCCTGACTAAAAACACAATGGTCTTCTGCAGCTGCGAAAAACGTTTCCGTCTGGATGCTGCCCTGTCTCCCTGGGCATTTTCCCTGTATCTGATTTCCGGCTCTTCCCTGAAAAGCTACGCAGGACTGCTGTCAAAGGATCAGGAGCCTGTTGTCATGGATGTACCTCCCTTTTCAGACACTGCCCTGCATCTGCAGAAGCTTCCATCAGCTATTTCCTCTGACCAGAGTTCTCTGCTTTCCCATGCTTTGCTGACAGATATTCTGGTCGCAGGTATTATTAGACATGCCAATCAGGATCCCCAGCCTCTGCTGCCTTCCTATCTTACGGAAGCCAGGATACTGTTTGATCATCATTTTGAGGAGAATTATTCCCTCGATGAGCTTGCCATGCGCTTTCATGTAAGTAAATACCGCTTTTGCCGTGAATTTGGTACTGCCTTTGGCAAGACTCCCCTCCAGTATCTGAATCAGAAACGAATAAAGGTGGCAAAGCATCTGCTGCTCACCACCTCTTTAAAAATCCACGAAGTTGGAAGTGCTGTCGGTATTGACAACACAAACCACTTTATTTCTCTTTTCAAAAAATATACTGGTCTGACTCCTCTTGTTTATCGTCAGACCGGCATGATACCTTAAATTCTTTTGACACTGCTTTTGACCACCATATGTCCGTCTACTACAGTGATCCCCTGCTTATAGCTTTCCCCGTTCATCTTTTTGATCAGGGTATTGATCGCTTTTCTTGCCATCTCCTTGATATCTACTTCATAGGACGTGATCTCCACATTGCAGATCCCTGGATGGATAAAATTATCAAATCCCGCAACGGAAATATCCTCCGGTACCCGGTAGCCTTTTTTCTCAAGCACATTGATCAGAATCCCCGCTGTCAGATCACAGTTGCAGACAAATGCTGTCGGCATCTGCTCTGGAAGTCTGAACTCAAAATCATCACCTCTCTGTCCATCAGAAAGATTCCTGTCCTCGATCACCCAGTCCTCTCTCACCTGCTGTCCATGCTCAAGAAGTGCTTTTGCATAACCAAAATAGCGGTCTGTGATGCTTCCCGTATAAAGAAGCGTTCCCACATAGGCAATATCCTTATGCCCCATCTCAAACAGATAATCCGTCACCTTGTACATTCCGTAAAAATTATCTGTCACCACGCAGTCACAGTCATGTCCCTTATCATAAAAATCCAGAAAAAGCATAGGAACCTGTGCGTCACGGATCAACATATTCAGATAATCCTCTTTCAGAAGACCAATGATGATCACTCCCTGCACTTTGTTCTCCTGAAGAAGTCTTGGGAGCTCCCTGTGCTCCTGTTCTGCCTCCGCACTGAGTACCTCCAGCATGGTAAAGCACTCTTTACTGATTGCTTTGGTCGCTACTGCGCGGTACATTTTCCAGTAAAAGGATTCATACTGGTCAAGATATCTGTCAGAAATAATGATTCCGATATTGTAGCTTTTGCGTTCCTTCATTCTTCTTGCTTCTGACGGAGACTGATATCCCATTTCCTCCGCCAGCTGCTTGATCTTATCTCTCATCTCCTCGCTGACGCCTTTCTGATCAGAAAGCGCCTTGGAGACGGTTACTGTACTTACATTTAAAATCTTTGCTATATCGGCAAGTCTTACTGCCTTCGCCATGTTCCCCTCCACATATATGTAAGACTTTCCGGATTCTTACACGTTTTATTCGGCCGTTACTTCAAATATCCTGGCCATTACTTTCTTCTTAAAGTCAACTGCCAGAACCTTTCTGTCGGCTTCATAAGTATACTCCACATTTTCTTTCATGGCTTCCTGTGGATAAGCCAGCTTTACACTGAGCTTCTTTTCGCCTTCAAACAGATGTGCCAGAGGAATTCTTACCATGGTTCTGTCATCCTCTTCGTCCTTATCTCTTCTGAATACAGCAAGGTAAGCCTTGTTCTCTGTCTTCAGTGCACCGCACAGGAAAGTAGCTCTTGTATCAGCAAGACCGATCGGCCAGTCAGGAAGTGCTTTTTTAATATCACTGCGGATTTCCTTGTAATAGGAAATTCCTTCCTTCACCAGTGCCACTCTCTCCGGAGAAAGCTCCGCCAGATGGCCGCTCTGGTGGATACGCAGAAGCATGGCATTGACCATGTTGAAAATGGTTTCTTCTTTGTCGCCATTTCTCTGCGGATAAGACCATACCGCCGCCTGCTCCGGTGTCAGACCAGCCGGTGCATTGACTGCAATGGAAGCATAGTTCTGATAGTCCTCCTGATCGCTTGTGGACTGGATGCTGTATCTGGACAGCAGCGCATAGTCAATACGCAGACCACCGCTGGAACAGTTTTCAATCACGAGATCAGGGTATTTCTTAAATACACTGTCAAGCCAGGCAAGATATGCTCTTTCATGGGCAAGGAGTCCTGCTCCCACACTATCCGCGTCAAGCTCTGAACCAATACCGGGCTCGATATTGTAATCCATTTTAATATACCCCACTCCGTACTCATTGACAACCCTGTCTATTACTTCATTGACATGATCAATGACAGCAGGGTTACGGAAATCGAGCTGATACCTGCTTCTGTCAAAGACTCTCTTTCCATGACGGATGAAGAACCAGTCATCGGGAGCATTCTTTGCCTTCTCGCAGTTGATACCCATAACCTCCAGCTCAAGCCAGACACCAGGAACCATTCCCTTGCCGCGGATATAATCAGTCACTTCTTTGATTCCGCCCGGGAAACGTTCTCTGGATTCCTGCCATTCGCCAACGCTGTCCCACCAAAGTCCCGGTGCATACCAGCCGGCATCAATAACATAATACTCACAACCCGCCTCTGCTGCCGCATCAATCAGAGGCAGCTCCTTTTCTGTGGTCGGATCTCCGAAAAGGCAGTTCATATAATCATTAAAGATAACAGGCAGATTTTCATCATCCTTATTTACTCTGCGGATCATACGGCGATACTTCGTAAGCTGCCCCATGGCCTTCGCAAAATCAGCATCTGATACACCAACTGCCACCGGCACGGTCGTAAAGCTTTCACCAGGCTTTAAATTCTGGAACCAGTGGGACTGTACCTCGGTCGGACCGCTCAGCGCCAGATAAAAATGATCATTCTGATCACTGATCTCTGCATGCCAGGAACCATTATGCTCGATCTGCCAGTAAATGGCAGTATCTGCTTCCTCATTGGACAGATAGCCCATTGGAAGATATTCCTTAGTCGACCAGTTTCCTGTATTGGTCAGTTCGATCGTCTTTGACGTCCTCTGATATACCGTAGGCTGAGTCTGTGGAAGCCCCAGTGCCGGAAAGCTGTAAGTATGGAAATTCATTTCCTTCTGCCAGCCGTTATGGGCAAAGGTGAGCTGCATCTTGTCATCGGAGCTCATCTCTCCCTCTTTTTCGATGCCAAGATAATAGAAAGACGAAATGTACTCCAGCGTCTGCACCTCAGTTCCTTCATTGGTCACCTCACTCTGCATCCTGATCGTAGTGGTTCCCTGATAAAACTGCCAGGTTGTCACTACCCTGGCTCCGGTTTCCTCATCCTTCTGGATAAATGTCAGCACTCTTCCTGTCTCGTTGCGCTCATCTTTCATATCCACGAAAGTGAGCATATAACCAGGTGCTGTTACGATATGCTTGTTGCCATGCTTTTCATAAGGTCTGTTATAGCCTGAGAAGTTGACCTGTACCAGCTGGAAACCTTCCTGCAGAAATGTTTCATTCTCTGTCAGTTTCTTTTCTTCCTGTTCAGAAAGAGGCTTTGCTGAAAAATGAAATAACTTCAGCTGATTTTCCTTTGTCACTCCAAATACCAGATAGATCCCGTCTTCCTCTATCCTGACCCACTGATTGATATATTCTGATGCCATCTTTTACCTGTTCCTTTCCGTTTGTTCTATGTTTACACCTCTGTCAGGTGAATTAATTTTCCTTTAAAGTCACCAAAGGGATTCTGCACCAGAAGTCCGGCATTCATCAGCTGTTCTCCTGACCATGTCCCATCTTCTCCTTCAATCGCATAGTACTTCTCTGCTGCCAGTCCCTTCAGATAGATCCTTCTGCTGTGATAGTTGGGACGATTCAGTACCTGTACATAGGTATACAGTGCTTCTTTCTTATTCTTGCTGACAACGCCATAGCAGTCAAAATAATGATTCTCCGCATAGGAAGCGATCCTGTAATAATCTCCTTCCCTTACCAGATCATTATATTTATGATACATGGCAACCTGTGCGGGGATCTGCTCCCTGTCGCTCTCCGGGATTTTCGTTACATCCAGTTCATAGCCAAAGGTTCCTGCCAGTGCCACATACCCTCTTGTTTCAAAAGGAGTCACTCTGCCTACTGTATGGTTCGGGCAGTCAGAAACATGTGCTCCCATTGTTGACAATGGATAGATCAGTGCCGTACCTTCCTGGATCTTCAGTCTTTCAATCGCATCGGTATCATCAGAACACCAGATCTGCGGGCTGTAATACAGCATACCCGGATCAAATCTTGCACCGCCGCCGGAGCAGTTCTCCAGAAGAAGGTGTGGGAACTCTGTCATCATTCTCTCCTGCATTTCGTAAACAGCCAGTACATAACGGTGATACAGCTCACCCATCTGATCTGCTGGAAGCTCAAGGGAACCGATGTCTGAAAGCTGTCTGTTCATATCCCACTTTACATATTCAATATTGGCGCTGCGAAGGATCTTCGCTACGCACTCATAAGCATAATCCCTGACTTCCTTTCTGGTCAGATCCAGCACATACTGATTTCTGCAGAGGCTGGGCTCCCTGCCTGGGATCGCAATGGCATAATCAGGATGTGCACGATAAAGGTCAGAATCCGGAGAAATCATTTCAGGCTCAAACCAGATACCGAACTTCATGCCAAGCTTATTGACCTCGTCAACCAGATATTTCAGTCCTCCCTTCAGCTTCTCTTCATTGACAAACCAGTCACCAAGCGCTCTGTTATCATCATAGCGGTTTCCAAACCATCCATCATCCATAACAAGCATCTCAATGCCAAGGGCTGACGCCTGCTTTGCAATAGCGATCAGCTTTTCTGTATCAAAGTCAAAATAAGTAGCTTCCCAGTTGTTGATCAGAATCGGTCTCTTCTGATTCTTATACTCACTGCGGATCAGATGATTTCTGTAGAAATCATGGAAGATCCTCGTCATCTGTCCAAGTCCCTGCGCAGAATAAACAAGCACGGTCTCCGGTGCCTGGAAGTATTCTCCTTCTTTCAGCTTCCAGGTAAAATCTTCCGGATGGATTCCCACGGTCATACGCACCTGATCAAACTGATCAGACTGTACCTGTGCCTTGAAATTGCCGGAATATACGAAATGCATGGCATATACTTCGCCATTTTCCTGATCAGCATTCTTCGTCTTCAGTGCAAGGAACGGATGATCCTGATGGCTGGACTCTCCACGGATAGATTCCACACTGTATTTGCCATGACTTACCGGAACTGTCCCTATCTGTCTCTCTCTTGCCCAGGAACCATGCAGGGAAATCGCTTCAAAATCTTTATTATCCATATCAAGGCATGCAGAATATACCTTGGTCAGATAAAGATCCTCCTTACCTGTGTTCACTACCTTTACACTTCTTGTGATTACATCTGCTTCATCAAAAATGCCATACTGCAGAATCACCTGAAGTCCTGTTACCTTATCCTCGCAAAGAATCTCCAGCGTCTCACACTCTCCTGCTTTTCCAAAGGATGCCGGCAGACCTTCAAGTCCATCTTTTCCCTCCGTGATCTTATGTGATACATAAGAAAGGGCAAGTCCCACATTTCCTTTCTCTGTGCGGATACTGATACAGCTTTCTCTGTAATCTCCAAGTCCGTGTGCCGGGTATTCCATCGGAAAGCTGTCAAGGAAGGATACCCTGTCCCTGTTGTTCCTTGAAGGGACAAAAGGGTTCTCATGGATACGGAGCAGACCGTCTAAATGGACTTCCTTCAGTTTCTTTCCGTAATAAACATGTCCTAAAAACTGCTCATCATCTACTGCTGCAATAACATAAGTTGTATTTCTCGTATCAAGCTTAAATATCTTTTCTTCTTTCAAAAAAACTGCTGCCATAAAACCTCCAAATTTCATTTTATGCAAAAACCATTTAACTAAATTATAAGGTAATTTTTAGTAATGTCAATCAGATCAATGTCTTTTCAACGTTAAATTTCCCACTTTTAAGACACTTTAAGGCACGCTGCAGAAACGTCATTTCCCGCAGGCAGAACAGAAAAATTGCTGTTTATAACAAAAATGCCGCAGGCGATATGTTATCATCCTGTGACATTTTTCAGGGAAGCAAAAGGATCTTCTTCCCCCTGCTGTAAAAACATGATCAGCAGAAAGGCTGCCCTGAGGGAAACCTTCTCTTCCCTCAGGATCCGCACAGCTTCTTTCTTATCAACTGTCAGAACTTCTATCGTTTCCGTACTTTCCGCAAAAGCCGTGGAAATGCCCCCATCTGCATAGCCAAATACAGATGTACTTGTTTCATCCGTAAGTCCGGCTCCAAGAAAATACGGTTTTGTAAATCCGGGATCGACACCTTCTGCCGGCATAAAGCTAAGCCCTGTTTCCTCTTTCATTTCTCTTGCAGCCGCTTCCCCTGGTGTTTCCCCTGGATCGATCAGACCTGCCGGAAGTTCATATAGATAATCATTCAGTGGATACCGGTACTGTCTGATCATTACAAGCCTTGACGGATCCTCCTTCAGAAGTGCATAGATCACAATCCCGTTTTTCGGAACCTCTCCTGTCTTTAGCGGAAGCTGATCCTCCGGGTTCCTGGATGCGAAATAATAGGAAAAAGGCTGTCCCTTCTGATCAAGTGCATCCATTTCATATAAATTCAGGAATCTGTTATCTGTCAGCTTCCTGACAGCCGTAAATTTCTCTTTCATAGCATTCTCCCATCGCTCCAGGAAATGCAGATATCCTGTCAGCCCTCCAGATACCGCAGATATTCTGCCAGTTCTGCAGGAACACCTCCTGTTGTTTCCATCTTTTTGCAAAGAAGTGTAATCTTATGAACCTCTTTGGAATGAATGATCGTATATTTTTCAATCGGCTCTTTAAAAAGAGGATTCACTGCCACCTTATTCCTGACAGCTGCACTGAATGGACAATATACCGCAAGGATCTGACGTACTACTTTATTCAATCTCGGTGAGCCGGTACTCTCATATCGGATCCACTGTACATAATCACCTACAAACATCTGCCGGTAATTATTTCTGGCACGCCCCATCTGCATTTTGATCTTTTCCTTCGTATCACTGGACAGCTCCCGGTTCCTTTTAAAGAACTGCACATAATCACAATATTCACTGGTAAGGGAAGGTTCTGAAAGGTCATTCCATCTTCCCCCCTGAATACGCTTGCACATTTCCCACCTGAAATCGCCCGCAAGCTCCATAAATGTCTTTTCCAGATCTTCCACATGGAACATAGAACACATCAAACGTCCCGGTGTATCTCTCTTTCTTCCCTCGATCTCCTGCCACATAACACCACGGCTTCCTACATTGGGAAGAAGGATCACATCCGGCAGCACCTCTGTTTTGATCATAAGACCATTCAGTCCACGATCCGGGTTGCTGTAAAGTGAGTCCCTGTAAAATACGCCGAAATCAATACTTCTTATCTTATCGAGTATTGCTTTTACCTTTTCAGCTGTCACCAGGCTGCTGCTTAAGCTCTTCAATACCGTATGCTTCGAAAATACAGGACAGAAGGTAGTCGGCTGTCCGAAGGTGATCTTATTCACTGATATGAACATATTTCTGATCTCAAAATTCACACGGGACAGATTGTTTTTCAGAAGTGCTTCTTCCTCCTCCGGAGAAATCCGTCTCATCCTTTTCTCTTCTCTTAAATATTCCCGGTAATCCATATCCAGCTCATTCCGGCTTGGCTCCTTCTTGCCGGCATAAACTGCTACCAGCCACTGAAACAGAGAATATACGCCCTCTCCCGGATTCGTCGGAAGCTGTTCTACAAGCTGATAAAGATAAACTGCATTTTCCATCCCTGCCAGCTCTTCATCCACATATCCGAATTCCAGGAACATCCGGATCACGACAGGAAGCTTTCCTGTCTTTACGAAAGTCCCAAACACCTTTTCGTACAGCTTGTAAAACAATCCCGTCAGTTCATGCCGCAGTATCCTGGCAGCATCATCACTGCTGCTCTTCTGTGAAAGTCTCTTATAGCTGATAAGGCTTTTGGCAAATGCCTCCTCCAGCTTTTTATCACAGTCTGCATATGCCAGTATCTTCTGTAATGAGTCTTTTAGTTCTTCCTTAATTTCCTGTATTTCCAAAAAATGATCCCTCCCTGATTATCTGGATTCCTCCGCTGCAAAGGCAAGGGCACACCGGACTGCCCTTTTCCACCCTTTCAGAAGTTTTTCTCTGTCAGCTTCTGTCATTTCGCTGCCAAACTCTCTGGAAAGCCTCCAGTTTTCGCTGATCTCCTCCCGGCTCTTATAATAGCCTGTGGCAAGGCCAGCAAGATATGCCGCACCAAGTGCTGTAGTTTCGATGCACTCAGGTCTGTAAACCTTGCCGCCAAGAATATCTGCCTGAAACTGCATCAGAAAATCATTGGCACTGGCACCACCGTCTACCTTAAGTCCTTTAATATTTACCTGAGCATCCTCCTCCATCGCCCGGAGCACATCCACCGTCTGGTAGGCAATGGATTCCAGCGCCGCACGGATAAAGTGCTCCTTTTCACAGCCCCTGGTAATGCCAACGATCGTTCCTCTGGCATAGGGATCCCAGTAGGGCGCCCCCATCCCCGCAAAGGCAGGAACAATATAAACACCGGTGGTATCCGGTACTCTTTCTGCATATTCACTGGTCTGGGATGCACTTTTCACCATACGCATGCCATCCCTCAGCCACTGGATCGCAGCGCCCGCCACAAACACGCTGCCTTCAAGGGCATATTCCACTTTTTCTGTGCAGCTTGCTGCTATGGTTGTCAGAAGCCCATGCCCGGAAGCGATCGCCTGTTCTCCCGTATTCATCAGAAGAAAGCAGCCTGTTCCGTAGGTATTCTTCACCTGTCCTGCTTCAAAGCAGCACTGACCGAATAATGCAGCCTGCTGATCTCCTGCAATTCCGCCAATCGGGATCTCACTGCCGGTCACGGATGCGTCCGTATACCCATAGATATAGCTGGAGGGCTTCACCTCCGGAAGCATACATTCCGGTATCTTCAATAAGGAAAGCAGCTCCTGATCCCAGCACAGCTTATGTATATCAAAGATCATGGTTCTTGATGCGTTGGTGTAATCGGTCACATGCACCTTACCCTTGGTCAGATTGTAGATCAACCAGGAATCCACCGTTCCAAAAAGAAGCTCTCCCTTTTCGGCTCTTTCTCTTGCACCCGGTACATTGTCCAGGATCCAGGCAATCTTCGTGCCGCTGAAATAAGCATCCGGTACAAGACCTGTGCGTTCCCTGATCATCTCTCCATAGCCTGCCGCCACCAGTTCATCGATCTTTGGTGCTGTCCTCCGGCACTGCCAGACAATAGCATTGTAAACCGGCTCTCCCGTCTCCTTATCCCAGACGATCGTCGTTTCTCTCTGGTTGGTGATACCAATTCCGCAGATATCCTCCCCATCTGCCCCTGCCATCGCCATGGCTTCTGTCAGGACAGCGAGCTGCGAAGACCAGATTTCTACCGGATTATGCTCTACCCAGCCGGGCTTTGGATAAATCTGGGTAAACTCCTTCTGCGCCATGCTGCAGATGTTTCCCCCCTTGTCGAACAGGATACATCTTGAGCTGGTTGTACCCTGATCCAGTGCCATGATATATTTCTCCATAAGCATACCCTCTCTTTTATCTGTCTATAACGGTTGCGGTCGCTACAATATCTACCCCCGTACCTGCAGCATTCCTGATCAGAACCTCTCCGAGCTTCACAGGTGCCGTAACCGTAGTATTTCTTATGATCTCCATGCAGTCTTCGATCTTATCTTTAGGGATTTCATCCCTGGTCTTCACCGGTACCACCGGGTCACATCCCTTCTCTACCCGAATCATGCTGGTCAGACTCCTCTTCGGTGCGGTCATTTCATTTCTGGCGTAGTTTTCACCGATCCTGCAGCTGTTTCCCGTAATGACAAGACTGCCGTCTTTCTCCTTGTCTACTGTGATCATGCATCCCTTCGGACAGCCGATACAGATCAGTGTCTTACTGGCATCTCTTCCCTCCGGGATCACACTCTTCGACTTCTCAGGGATCTTCGGCCGGACTGCCCTGCCAAAGCCCTCCGGCTTATTCCGGATATATTCTGCCGCATGAAATCCTGCCTGCTCTGCCTCTTTGGATACGTTATCCACCAGATCATGCACATGCAGTACATTGCCGCAGGCAAAAATACCCTCTGCTGTCGTCATCAGACCGGCATTGACCACAGGTCCCTTTGTCACAGGATCCATTTCCGCCCCTGCTCCCTCTGACAGCTCATTCTCAGGGATCAGACCGCAGGAAAGGAGGACAGTATCGCAGGAAACATATTCTTCACTGCCCGGAATGGGTTTTAAATTTTCATCTACTTTGGATACCGTAACACCAGTCACTCTTTCTTTTCCATGGATCTCCGTTACTGTATGGCTGAGCATTAACGGAATGCCAAAATCGTCCAGACACTGCACGATATTTCTCCTAAGTCCTCCGGAATATGGCATGATCTCTGCGACCAGCTTTACCTTGGCACCCTGCAGATGCATTCTTCTCGCCATGATAAGGCCGATATCACCGGATCCCAGGATCACGACTTCCCTGCCCGGAAGTCTGCCTTCCCGGTTCACAAAGCGCTGCGCTGTTCCTGCGGAATAAATGCCGGAAGGACGGTAACCCGGTATGTTCATGGCACCCCTCGGTCTCTCTCGGCAGCCCATGGCAAGTACCACAGCCTTCGCTTCCAGTGTAAACAGTCCCTGTATGCTGTTCATGGCAGTTACCCGGCAGGGATCTCCGCCCTGCACATCCACTACCATGGTATCAAGCAGGTAAGGAATCCTTCTTTCATATACCATCTCTTCATACCGCGCCGCATACTCCGGTCCTGTCAGCTCTTCCGAAAAGGTATGAAGCCCAAATCCATTGTGGATGCACTGATTTAGAATACCACCAAGCTCCCTGTCTCTCTCCAGGATCAGGATATCCGTAATGCCCTTGTCATATGCGGCAACAGCAGCAGCCATACCTGCCGGGCCGCCCCCGATGATCAGTAAATCCTTCTTCATCTGCAGCCTCCCTTTCCGGCATCTGTGCCTTTCTCTGTCTCTTCATCCGGAAGCAGATAGGAAGAGCCTGCCTCATTCTTCAGGATCTCGCTGACAGGCACCTGAAGCTCTCTTGCCAGGATCTCTATGGTCTTTGGCAGACAGAAGCCTGCCTGGCACCTTCCCATGCCTGCCCTTGTTCTTCTCTTGATGCCATCTGTGGTGGTAGCGCCAAGAGGTCTGTGGATTGCATCCAGGATTTCACCCTCTGTCACCATTTCACAGCGGCAGATCACATTGGCATAAGCCGGATTCTGACGGATCAGCTTCTCTTTCCTTGATTCATCTGTCAGTGCCATACTGGGAATTCCCTTTCTGGTACTGATAAAATGCTCCTTTTTCTCCGGATGCAGCTTATCCTTCACAAGTGCTGCCACATATTCGCCGACTGCCGGTGCACAGGTAAGTCCCGGTGATTCCATACCAGCCACATCAAAGAAGCCTTCTGCTCCCTTCACTTCACCGATAATAAAGTCACCCCGATCCCCATGGGCACGAAGTCCTGCAAAGGATGTGATCACAGCTCCTGCCGGGATCTTTTTCACACTTAAGGATGCCTTCTGCATGATATCAGAAAGTCCTTCCGCTGTCGTGTCCGTTCCGTCCTTATCAGGAATATCCTCTGCAGTAGGACCGATCAGAAGATTGCCGTGTACTGTAGGGGTTACGAGAACACCCTTGCCAAGCACTGTAGGGAGCTGGAACAGCGTATGGGATACCAGATTTCCTACCTTCTTATCGAAAAGCTGGTACTCACCCTTTCTCGGTGTGATCGTAAGTCTGTCCTCTTCGGAGCAGACCATATTATGAATCCTGTCAGCATATACACCGGCGGCATTGATAACTGTCTTTGTCTCAAAACCGCCCTTTGTGGTGCTGACAAGGTAACCGTTTTCTGTCTTTTTGATTCCTGTTACTTCTGCTCCGAAATGGAACTCTGCACCGTTCACCGCCGCATTCTCCGCCAGCGCAATAGTAAGGCCAAAGGGACAGATGATCGCACCTGTAGGCGCATACAACGCTGCCACAGCACTCTCTCCCACCTCCGGCTCCAGCTTCCGGAGCTCTTCCTGATTCAGAATGGAGATCTCGCGCACCCCGTTCTTTTCTCCACGCTCTTTCAGCTCCTCCAGCTTATCCATATCTTTTTCATTAAAGCAAAGAACAAGAGATCCGTTTTTCTTATAAGGAAAATCCAGCTCCTTGGAGAGCTTTTCCATCATTTCGCTTCCCTTAAGGTTAAGCCTTGCCATCAGTGTTCCCGGCTTAGCATCAAAGCCGGCATGGGCGATACCACTGTTCGCCTTGGAAGTACCTTCGCATACATCTGTACTCTTTTCCAGCACTGCGATCTGCAGCCTTTCTCTGGAAAGCTCTCTTGCAATGGCGCAGCCGCTGACGCCCGCACCGATAATTACTACATCAAGCATAAGGAAACCCCTTTCCCAATACATTTTATATTTTAATGGTGGAACAGGCGGATACCGGTAAATGCCATCACCATATCATACTTGTCGCAGCATTCGATCACTGCATCATCCCTGACGGAGCCGCCAGGCTGTACAATGTATTTCACGCCGCTCTTATGGGCACGCTCCACATTGTCAGAGAAAGGAAAGAATGCATCTGAGCCAACCGTTACACCGGTGAGACTGTCAAGCCATGCTCTCTTTTCCTCTCTGGTAAACTCTTCAGGCTTCTCCTTGAATACACGCTGCCATGCGCCTTCTGCAAGGACATCCATACATTCATCACCCATGTAAACATCAATCGCATTATCCCTGTCTGCCCTGCCAAGGCCGTCCACAAACTTAAGGTTCATAACCTGGGGCGACTGACGCAGGAACCAGTTGTCTGCCTTCTGGCCTGCCAGCCTGGTACAATGGATCCTGGACTGCTGTCCCGCACCGATGCCAATGGCCTGTCCGTCCTTTACATAGCATACAGAGTTGGACTGCGTATACTTCAGCGTGATCAGAGCGATCTTCATATCAATCACTGCCTGCTCAGGAAGCTCTTTATTCTTCGTTACGATATTGGAGAACAGCTCTTCGTTGATTACCAGTTCATTTCTGCCCTGTTCAAAGGTGATACCATATACCTGCTTTCGCTCGATCGGCGCAGGCACATAGGATTCATCGATCTGGATCACATTGTAAGCACCCTTTTTCTTGGCCTTTAACAGCTCCAGTGCTTCCTCTGTATATCCCGGTGCGATCACACCGTCTGATACCTCTCTCTTAATCAGTCTTGCCGTGTCCACATCACAGACATCTGACAGTGCGATGAAATCACCAAAGGAGCTCATACGGTCTGCACCTCTTGCTCTCGCATATGCACAGGCAAGGGGAGAAAGCTCTCCAAGGTCATCCACCCAGTAGATCTTTGCAAGCGTTTCTGACAGTGGAAGTCCCACTGCTGCCCCTGCAGGAGATACATGCTTAAAGGAAGTAGCTGCCGGAAGTCCTGTGGCTGCCTTCAGTTCCTTTACAAGCTGCCAGCCGTTAAAGGCATCCAGAAAGTTGATGTAGCCGGGTCTGCCGTTTAAAACGGTAACCGGAAGCTCACTGCCATCCTCCATGAAGATACGGGACGGCTTCTGATTCGGGTTGCATCCATATTTTAACTGAATTTCTTTCATCGTATTTCTCCCTTCGTAAGACAGCTCTCTATTTATTTTTGTTCATGATTCTGGTGGTATATCTGCCGGTTTCAATCTCGATATAACGGACAAACAGGGATACCTTGTTGTCCTCATTCAGGCTCTCCCATAGCATATCTGTGAAAGCATCCATATCATCCGGGATTGCTACCAGCTTTGGTTCTCCTTCAAAGCTGGGAAGGGGATTGCCGTCATGCATATAGGTATGGATAAAATGTCCCTCTCCTGCTGCCGGATTCTCATAGGCAAAAGTATATCTGTTACAGCTGTCCGGATTACCGTTGTTGCTCTTCAAAATGGACATCGCATAGTTGTAGCCGCCGTTCTCAATGTGAATGATGCCGGAAATACGAGGGGTATAATTAGGATCGTCCGGCTCGAATTCCCTGCTCCTTAAGGACTGCTCAAAGGTAAGCTGCTTATCCATTCCTTCATAAATGGTATCTGTCTGGTCTCCGTTTGTTACGATCGTCTTATTCCCGAGTACTCTGACTGGCGCATAGATGATCAGACTGGGATCCTCCAGCTTGGATGGGTCAAATGCTTGTGTACGGATGCCTTCTCCATCCTCAACAAAAACCCTGTTCCTGCTGTTCGTGCTTCTTCCCATGATAAAATAGGCTGTGACTGCATATCTGCCGTTGGCTGATTTCCCGATCACGATGCCTCTGCCGGGATATGCATTGTTCTGTAATTCTTCCTTCAGTGACAGTTGTTTCATGGTTATCCTCCTTGTTTTGAGTTTCAAATGGTCTGCATGATCATTTTCACATGCATGGTAATGAAAGAACCGCCTGAGCGGCACTTCAAAAGTGTTCGCCCAGGCGGTCGGCATTTTATTTATTACCACGCTTCCCGTGAGTACTCTCACAACAGTTTTTGACTCCTGTCTTCCGCCAGTTGCGCAGTCCGTTACTATATTTATAGTATCACGTTTTCACAGGGGTTGGCAAGCGGATTTCAATTAATAGGTTAGTACTTCATGCCCAGTTTCTGTAACAGCAACCGTAATCTCCCACTGGGCTGACGGCTTGCCGTCTTCTGTATAAACAGTCCAGCCATCTTCATCATCTATATAGACCTCACAGGTTCCCATATTGACCATAGGCTCAATGGTAAATACCATACCGGGAACCATCAGCATTTCTGTACCCTTCCTGGTAACATAGCTGACAAAGGGCTCCTCATGGAATTCAAGTCCAACGCCATGTCCACCGATGTCTACCACCACGCTGTAGCCATTTGCCTTCGCATGGTCATTGATCACCTGAGCCATGTCTCCAAGGAAGTTCCAGGGCTTTACCTGTTCAAGGCCAAGCTCCACGCACTCCTTCGTTACCTGCACCAGCTTTTTCTTTTCCTCACTGACCTCTCCAATGCAGAACATTCTGGAGGAATCGGAGAAGTAACCTTTATATATGGTAGAAACATCTACGTTGACGATCTCCCCCTCCTTCAGGATCCTTTCAGGGGAAGGGATTCCGTGACATACCACTTCATCAATAGATGTGCAGACACTCTTCGGAAAGCCTTCATAGTTCAAAGGTGCGGGAATACCGCCCATCCTTGTTGTCACATCATAAACCAGTCTGTCGATCTCTTCTGTGCTGACACCCGGCTTTATCATCTTCGCCACTTCATCCAGTACTGCAATATTGATCACACTGCTGTCACGGATTCCCTGGATCTGTTCCGGTGTTTTCAGGATATCGTGTGTCGGGACGATATGCCCCTGCAATGCGTAATGATGGATCTTTTCATCAAGTGCCATGTGACAGTTCTTGTACTTCTTACCGCTGCCGCACCAGCACATGTCATTTCTTCCCAGTTTTTCCATATATCCTCGGTTCCAGGCCTTCTAACAGGCCTTATTCAGCAACCGGCTTTCCGGCCTCTTCTTCACATTCATGGAATGCCTCCATGAAGTGTGCGATATTCTCACTGATGCTTCTCTTCTTGAATACTGCTGATCCTGCTACACAGATATCGGCTCCTGCCCTCAGAACTTCCCGTACATTTTTCTTGCCGATACCGCCATCTACCTCTATTTTCACCGGAAGGCAGTGGCTGTTAATATATTTACGAAGCTCTGCAATACGCCCATAGGCCTCATCCATAAAGGCCTGTCCGCCAAATCCCGGCTCTACACTCATAATGAGGACAGTATCCAGCTTTGGCAGATAAGGATACACCTCTTCCAGTGGCGTGGAGGGTTTTATAGAAAGTCCCGCCTTCAGTCCCAGGGAATGGATCCTGTCAATGACCTCATCCACATGGTCTGCCGCCTCTAAATGGAATGTGATGCCATCCGCACCACATTCCGCAAAGTCTTTAATATAACGAATAGGATCTGTAATCATCAGATGTACATCAAAAAACTGGGTGGTTGCACTCCTGATTGAAGCAATCAGCGGCATACCAAAGGAAATACTAGGTACAAACATACCGTCCATAACATCAATATGCAGATAATTCACACCTGCTTTCTGTATCTCCCTGATCTGTTCTCCCAGTATTGTAAAATCCGCTGCAAGCAGGGATGGTGCCAAAATGTACATAATTATTCTATCTCCAGATTCTTTATCCCTTTATTTCAGAAAATCACTGATCTGCCCATAAATGCCCTTGCCATCCAGCTTGTACTTCTCAAGCAGTGCAGAAGCAGATCCTGACTCACCAAAGCAATCCTGCATACCAATCTTCATTACCGGTACTGGATAGCTCTTGCAGAGTGCATCACAGACAGCGCTGCCAAGTCCGCCGATCACAGAATGCTCTTCCGCAGTCACAACCTTGCCGGTCTTCTTTGCAGATCTGATGATCAGTTCCTCGTCAAGAGGCTTGATCGTGCAGATATTGATGACCTCTGCGCTGATGCCATCAGCTGCCAGCATCTCTGCTGCTTCCAGTGCATTACCTACACAGATACCAGTTGCAACGATGGTCAGGTCACTTCCTTCTCTGACTACGGTTCCCTTGCCGATCTCGAATTTGTAATCAGGCCTGTCATTGATCACCGGACATGCTGCACGTCCAAAGCGGAGATAAACAGGACCTTCATGCTCAACAGCTGCCCTTACTG
This sequence comes from Lachnospiraceae bacterium OM04-12BH, assembly GCA_003490145.1. GTDB lineage: Bacteria > Bacillota > Clostridia > Lachnospirales > Lachnospiraceae > Suilimivivens > Suilimivivens aceti. The sequence continues at coordinate 61,613 of QULQ01000002.1, read as the reverse complement.
CTGCCTTGGCTTCAATATCATCTGCCGGGCACATAACTACCATTCCGGGAATGGTTCTCATCAGGGCGATATCCTCATTACACTGATGAGTCGCACCATCCTCTCCTACGGTGATTCCTGCATGGGTTGCACCGATCTTTACATTCAGATGAGGATAGCCGATAGAATTTCTTACCTGCTCAAAGGCTCTGCCTGCTGCAAACATAGCAAAGCTGCTGGCGAAGGGGATCTTACCCATGGTAGCCAGTCCCGCTGCAATTCCCATCATATTACATTCTGCAATACCACAATCAATATGCCTGTCCGGATACGCTTTCTTAAATACACCTGTCTTGGTCGCTGCTGCAAGATCTGCGTCAAGCACAACAAGTTCCGGATATTCTGCTCCCAGCTCTACCAGCGCATTGCCGTAGCTTTCTCTGGTCGCGATCTTCTTTACCTCTGCCATTATGCTTCCTCCTTCTTCAGCTCTTCGCTGATCTTCTCAAGATCTGCCATTGCGATAGCATACTCTTCATCGTTAGGTGCCTTGCCATGCCAGCCTGCCTGTCCTTCCATGAAGGAAACGCCCTTGCCCTTGATGCTGTGAGCAATGATTGCTGTTGGCATACCCTTGGTCTCTCTTGCTTCCTTGAAGGCCGCGCGAAGGGCATCAAAATCGTGAGCATCCACATTGATCACATGGAAGTTGAAAGCCTTGAACTTTTCATCGATTGGATAAGGAGAGCATACCTGATCTACTGCTCCGTCGATCTGCAGTCCGTTATTATCTACGATCACTACCAGGTTGTCCAGCTTACGGAATCCGGCAAACATGGATGCCTCCCATACCTGTCCCTCCTGGATCTCACCATCTCCAAGGAGTGTATATACTCTGACATCACTCTGATCCAGCTTGGCACCAAGTGCCATTCCTGTTGCTGCGGAAATACCCTGCCCAAGAGATCCGCTTGACATATCCACACCGGGAATATGCTGCATACAGGGATGTCCCTGCAGATAGGAACCCAGCTTTCTCAGGGTCTTGAGATCCTCAACTGGGAAATATCCTCTGTGCGCCAGTGCAGAGTAAAGTCCGGGGGCTGTATGTCCCTTGGACAGTACAAACCGGTCTCTGTCTGCTTTCCCCGGATCAGCAGGATCAATATTCATTTCTTCAAAATACAGATACGTAAAAATATCTGCTGCAGACAGGGATCCACCAGGATGACCTGCCTTTGCGCTGTGGACAGCCGTTACGATGCCCTTACGCACTTCATTGGCCATTTTCTTTAGCTCCAGATTATTCATGCTTACCTCCGTTTACCCGAAAAAACATTTTTTTAACCTTTTTTATTCTATCATATTGCCATACTTCCGTCTACGTTAATTGTTGCTCTGATTTTCCCATTAACAGGGCATTTTTACAGCATTTTCCCTTATCGCACCGCATATAATGGATAGAAGTCCTCTTTAGGGAGTTTTCCTTGAAATATCATTTCTTCCGTCAAAAAAAATATCTTGTTCCCGTTATGCTCCTCCTGCTCGTACTCCTTGCCGGCAGCTTTTTGGTTTTCCGCAGTGATTCCCTTCTTTTCCGTCTGTATTCATCAAAGCTGTTTCATACGGAGCTGTCCGGCAACACTCTTACGCTTCATTACCTGATCGCTGATCCTTCCACCTATGGTTTTAATGAAGATCCCGTTCTTCCTGTTTACACCGGCGCAGAAGAAGACCGGGAAAAGGAGACTGCCTCCCTGAAAAATGCACTGTCCGTGCTTTCCAGGATCTCAACGGACCACCTCTCTTCCGAGGATGCCTATACCTGTCTGCTGACAGAACGCTATCTGCAGTCCCAGCTGAAAGCCACCGCCTTCCCTTATTATCCGGAGCCCTTTTCCCCTGGAAGCGGGATCCAGAACAGTTTTCCTTCCCTTCTTGCCGACTATGCCTTCCGCAGCAGAAAGGATGTGGAGGATTATCTTTCCCTGCTGGAACAGTCCGGTGATTACCTTGACGGTCTCCTTCTCTATGAAAAGGAGAAAGCAGAAGCCGGTCTGTTCATGTCACATGCAGCCGCAGATAAGGTCATAAAGCAGTGCAGTACCATTCTTCCGGAAGATGCCCTCGATGGCTCTCATTTTCTTCAGAAGACATTTGAAGAAAAGATTTCCCTTCTCGTAAAAGATGGCAGTATAAGTGAAGAAGACGGGAAAGTGTTCTGTGCCAGAAATGACAGCCTGCTCCAGTCCGTCCTTGCCCCCACCTACGCGAGAATGGCTGACACCTTTACTTCCTTCCGGAAATATGGCCACACATCAGCCGGACTGTCCAGCCTTCCTGACGGAAAAGCTTACTATGAGTATCTTCTTTCTGCCACTACAGGCAGTAACCGCCCCATATCCGAAACCAAGCTTCTTCTCTACGAAGACTATGAGAATAATTATAATGCCCTGATTTCACTCCTTACAAAATATCCTGAGATCGGTGACAGTGAGCTGACCGCTTCCCTGGATCTTTCCCTGTCCTCCGCCTCCGGTGCCCTAAAGCAGCTCCATGAACGGATCCAGAAGGATTTTCCTGTCCCCTGTGCTTCCGATCCACTCTCTCCTGTATCTGTCGTACTAAAAACGGTTCCTTCCTCCATGGAGGAATACACCAGCCCTGCCTACTACCTGATCTCCCCGATTGATGACTGGAGCACTCAGACGATCTGTCTGAACAGAAGCAATTTCCATGATAACCTGTCCCTTTACACCACCCTGGCCCATGAAGGCTATCCCGGGCATCTCTACCAGACTATTTACAGCAGACAGTATCTTGAAAAAATGGAAACACCGGCTCTCCGGTATCTTCTCCACTACGGCGGCTACACCGAGGGCTGGGCCTACTATGCGGAAAATCTCTCTTATGACTATGCCAGGGAAATGGCTGTGCACAATCCCCATGCTGCCGCTTACTACGAGGCCTGCCGGTTAAACCGTAATCTCCACCTCGGACTCTACTCGCTTCTTGATATCGCTATCCATTACGATGGAGCTTCGAAAGAGCAGGTTGCCGGGATCCTTAAGACCATCGGCATCACTGATCCTTCTTCTGTAGATTCCGTTTATGCTTATCTGACAGAGGAGCCCTGCAGCTATCCCAAATACTATGTGGGCTATCTGGAAATCCTGAAGCTGAAGGAAGAAGCCATGGTGCTGTGGGAAAAGGACTTCTCCCTGTACCGGTTCCACCAGTTCCTGTTGGAAAAGGGGCCTGCAGACTTCCAGTCACTGAGGGAGATGCTGCCCCTGTATGCTGCCTCCTGACTTTTGCAAAAAAGTCACCACGCCGCATATGGCTGCAGCTGCACGGTGCAGGCTGCCGGACTCAGTTTTCCTCCAGCATACCTTCGATATAACCGCCATCCCAGAGCAGGATCTTCAGCTTCTTCGCCGCCTCTACCGCCGGTGTCGTGAAGTACTGATTGGTCATGACTGCCCCGACCATCCGGTCATAATAATCTCTTCCCGCATAGGCCTCCTGGATGGCCTTAACCCCTACCGGTGCCGTATAACGCTTGCACTGGATGGCATAGGTCACCCCGTCCTTCTGCGCCAGAATATCAATGCCATAATCTCCGCTCCCCTTCGTCACCTCAACCTCTGTAAAGCCTCTGTCAGTCAGAAGATCCGCGCAGAAATATTCAAATTCATGTCCCTCCATGTCCTCAAAGACATCCGGGGACTTTTTCTTTCTTTTCACAAAAACCACCAGAAGCACGATCAATAATATGATCCCGGCTCCCGCTCCTGCTATCCACAGCATTTCATTTATCGTCACCATGTTATTCACATCCTTTCCTCCAATTGACAAAACTTCCAAACCGCCTTACAATCGTTTCAGCTTCGACAATACAGCTGCGCAAAGAAGCAATATAAAGGAGTGCTTATGGAAAATCTGATCTTCAGTCTGAATGCAACTATCCCAATTTTTCTGCTTATGGTCTTCGGCTACATCCTGCAGCAGATCCACTTTCTGGATGCCTCCTTCGTAAAGACCTTAAACTCCTTCAACTTCAAGGTAACGCTTCCTTTCCTGCTCTTCCGCGATATCGCTTCCTCGGATTTCTCTGAGGTCTGGGATACCCGTTATGTCCTGTTCTGCTTCTTCGCCACCTTATTCTGTATTGCCTTTACCTGGATTATAACAGCTTGCCTGTCCCATAGAAAGGACTTGGTTGGAGAATTTGTACAGGCTTCCTACCGGAGCAGTGCCGCTGTCCTTGGAATCGCCTTTATCCAGAATATCTATGGAGATGCCAAAATGGCTCCACTTATGATCATCGGCACGGTGCCTCTTTATAATGTAGCTGCCGTTATCATTCTTTCCCTGACTGCAGAAGGAAATGGCGGCTTATCCCCTGCCGCCCTGAAGAAGTCACTGAAGGGCATCCTGACAAATCCCATTATCCTCGGCATTGCCGCCGGCATGATCTTTTCCCTGCTTCCCATCTCCATGCCAGTGATCGCAGAAAAGACCGTAAATAATATCGCTGTTCTGGCAACACCGCTTGCCCTGATCGGCCTTGGTGCCGGCTTTGAGGGCAAAAAAGCGCTGGCTGAAATTAAGCCAACGCTGATCTGTTCTGCTATGAAATTATTACTCTGGCCGATCATCTTTCTTCCGATCGCCGCCTATATGGGCTTCACCAGTGAGAAGCTTGTGGGTATCCTCGTGATGCTCGGCTCCCCCACTACCGTAAGCTGCTACATCATGTCCAAAAATATGGGACATGAGGGAGTCCTGACCTCCAGTGTAGTGGTCACCACAACCTTTTTCGGCTCCGTGACCCTGACACTGTTTCTGTATCTCATCAAGAGTTTGGGGCTGATCTAATCTCCAAGTTGCTCCTGACAATATGTTTCTACCAGCGTCAGAAACATATCTGCTGTTTCTATCTGCCTTTTTGCCTCATCAACGGTTGCGATGTAAAAGTCGTCATAATCACTGGCATGCCTGATTTCCTCTGCTTCTGAAATTCTCCTTCCAATTTCTCTTGGAAAAATTTCTGTTTTTACATACTCTTTATTAAAATTTGCTATTGCATCCTTATGACGTTTATACCCAGCTCCATGTAATGCATGTATGGCATTAATTGCATGAAATACTGCATAATATGCCCTGTTATTTGCCGCTTTCAGACTACCGGCTTCCAGTAATATCTGTGCCGATTTCAGATCTTCTTTTGCTGATCTGATCCGATATTTTACCAGATCTTTTCTGGTTCCATTATCATGCTGCTCCAAACAATACCACTCCTTCCCTTTTCACATTGGAGTAAAAAGGATAATTCTGTATCCACTTCAGAAAGTGACCTTCATTCTTTACGATAGGCTTTATATCCAGATCATTATCCATGTTAAAGTCAAAAGTCAGATCAGAAAGTTTTCTCTGATATTCCTTGATTTCCATATCTGTAAGATCTACCAGTATCATCACATCCACATCAGAATCTTCCCGGTAATCTCCCCTTGCATAGGAGCCATATAAAATAACCTGACGCAGACTGCCGCCAAAAAGGTTTTTCACTTCTCCAATATAGCGTTCCAACAGATTGCTCATAACATCGGGCATAACAGAGCCTCCTTTCTGCTTTTACCAATCTTTTTATTAATTATATTATAACAAGATGGTTCCTCTTTTACTACTTTATGTTTTATTAAATTTCGGATCCATGTGCATTTATCTATGATTTTTAATGTTGTCTAGGTGCAAATAACTTTCCATTTTACTTAATAATTGGTGTAAATTATGATACAATACATATATTATATGATATCCGCTTGATGTAAAAAAAGGCCGGGGCACGCTTAACTCTCTTGAAAAATTTTCAAGCCATAATAAGTTTGAATACGCTATTAAGGTTTCAAAAAACAATTACGGTTATAATCCCGAACAAAGCCTTTATCATCCACTGATCACCCCTGCGATCACCACACTGGCTATAATCCCGGAAATCGTGGCAAGCAGTGCTCCCGGCAGCGTATATCTGGTCTTCGTGACCTTCGCCGCCAGGAAATAAACGCTCATTGTATAAAAAATCGTTTCCGTACAGCTCATCATGATCGAAGTGACCAGCCCGATATAGGAATCTGTCCCGTAATTCTTGAAAATATCCAGCACCAGCCCGGTAGCAGCCGAAGAAGAAAACATCCTGATAAAGGAAAGCGGCAGGAGCTGCGCCGGAAAGTGCAGATATTCTGAGACCGGCAGGAACAGCTCCTCCAGGAAATCAAGAAAGCCGGAAGACCGGAGTACTCCCACTGCGATCATCAGTGCCACCAGTGTCGGCATGATCCCCACCACGGTTTTCAGCCCTTCCTTCGCCCCTTTTACAAAATCCTCATATATCTTACAGTGACTGGCAAGTCCGTAAGCAATAATATAAAAGACCAGCGCCGGGATGATCATATTCGACAGATTGGTAAGCACAAATGCCATATAAAGGCTCCTGATAGGCTGATTCCTTATCAGTATATGCCGGGTTCCTTCAGATCAGCACCGTTCTGGCATCTCCGGTGAGCGGATTTCGTTTCTCATAATCAAACAGCAGGAAGCCCGGCTTCTCCCACCTTTCGCAGATCTTCTCCGGACAGTTCTCCCACACCGGATAAAAGAAAGCTTCCATATGGGTCATTTTCATCACCTGTTTAGCATGATAGCCCTCATATTCCGTAAGGATCTCCGGCTCCTTCTCTTCCTTTTCATAGAAATCCGCCATTTCCCTGTAATAACAGGTCTGATCAGCCGCAAAGGAGGGCCTGCTCTTGGCATTTTCCCGAAGATAATAATCACAGGTCAGAAGCTCTGTATAAAGGTCTGCTTTTTCCGGCTCCCTTTCCATGGCAAAATCAAGAAGCACCTGATAGCGGTAGCTCCTTGCCGGTGTATTAATAAAATAGCCCTTTTCCTCGTAGTAATCTGCGAGCCTGGAATACATCTGAAAAGGCCCGGAAAAAGCCTGTTCCAGCATAAACAGTGTTTTCCGGAACTGATTGGAATTGTAATAAAGCTCTACCATTTCCTCGATCCGTTTGAGCCGCAGGATCTCGTCAAAGCTGAGCCACTTCGTATAAAGCACCTCATAAGGCGGTGTACTCTGATAGACGATCCCGTACTGCTCCGTCATGTGATACATGGGCGAGCCCTTCAGCACCTTCAGGAATCCAAGCTGAAGCTGCTCCGGCTTCATGGCATAGACCTCATCAAAAGAGCGTCCAAAGCTTTCATAATCTTCATAGGGCAGTCCGGCGATCAGATCCAGATGGATATGGATATTGCCAGGCTCCCGGAGCCTTGCGACCACTCCGGCGATATGTCTCGTATCCGCATACCTGTTGATCTCATGAAGTGTCTTATCATTAGTCGTCTGAATACCGATCTCAAGCTGCACAAGCCCTGGCCGCATCGCAGCAAGTGCTGCAAGCTGCTCTTCATTCATGATATCTGCAGCCACCTCAAAGTGGAAATTTGTGACACCATTGTCATGTTCCCTGATATAATTCCAGATGAAAAGGGCATGCTCCCTGTTGCAGTTAAAGGTTCTGTCCACAAACTTTACCTGCGGTACCTTCTTTGCAAGAAAATAAGAAAGCTCCTGCTCCACTTTTTCATGACTCCTAAGGCGCACCTTTCTTTCTATGGAAGAAAGACAGTAGGTACACTGGAACGGACAGCCTCTTGAGGTTTCATAATACAGGATCCTGTTCTCATATTCCTGCAGATCGGTATACAAAAAAGGAAGCTCATCCATAGACAGCTCCCTTCTGCTTCCTGTAAACCCGTCTGGCAGAAGTAATCCCTTTACTCCATGATAATCCTTCTCATCTCCGTAGCAGGAAAGCAGCTCACGGAAGGTTTCTTCTCCTTCTCCTGTCATGATCCCTGTCACATAAGGAAACTGCGCAAGCACTTCATCTCCTTCAAAGGAAACCTCCGGTCCTCCAAGCCAGATATCCCGGCCGGGCAGTACCTTGTGGATCTCCGGTAAAAGCTCCTGCACCATCCTGAAATTCCAGATATAGCAGGAGATGCCGATTGCATCCGGCCTTCTCCTGTAAATATCGGAAAGGATCTGCTCCTTCAGATGATTGATCGTATACTCCGCCAGTTCAACGGTATTTTGATATTCCTTCCCTGCATACAGCTTCAGATAATGGATCGCAGGATTGGAATGGATATATTTGGAATTAATTCCAACCAGTAAAAATTTCATATTACAGACTCTTGATAAACCGGTCGAATGCCTCCTGTCCTTCTGCAGTCCTTTTATAAACGCCTGCATCCTCAAGAACCTGCATGAACACCAGACCGATCTCCTTTTCTATGACAGTATCGATGTTTTCCTCATCTATCTTATCATACTTTGCAGAAAATTCCTCTACCCAGTCTGCATGTTTTGCAAGAACCTCATCCTTACGGATGTCCTTTCCTGTCAGCATAGCTTCCTTTAAGGCTTCCATCTCACCCTTCAGCCTTGCCGGAAGTACGGCAACTCCCATCACCTCGATCAGACCGATATTTTCCTTCTTGATGTGATGCAGCTTTGCATGGGGATGATACACACCAAGAGGATGCTCCTCTGTGGTAATGTTATTGCGGAGTACCAGATCCAGCTCATATCTGTCATCTCTCTTTCTGGCAATGGGTGTGATCGTATTGTGCTTCTCTCCGTCTGTCTCTGCAAAGATAAAGGCTGCCTCATCGCTGTAGCCTCTCCAGGCATCCAGGATCTTATCTGCCAGTGCAATGATCCTCTCTGTATCCTCTCCGGAAAGGCGGATCACGGACATGGGCCACTTCACAACGCCTGCTGCCACATCCTCAAAGCCAGGAACGGTAAAGCTTCTCTCCACACCAGCTCTTGCCATGGCAAACTCATAATGACCGCCCTGGAAATGGTCATGGCTTAAAATAGAGCCTCCCACGATCGGCAGATCCGCGTTGGAGCCAAGGATATAATGCGGGAACTGCTTTACAAAATCAAACAGCTTGCAGAAGGTATTGTGATCGATCTTCATCGGCACATGCTGTCCGTTAAACACGATGCAGTGCTCATTGTAATATACATAAGGAGAATACTGGAATCCCCACTCACTTCCCTGAATAGTGATCGGGATGATCCTGTGGTTCTGTCTGGCCGGATGGTTCAGTCTGCCTGCATAGCCTTCATTTTCGCGGCAGAGCTGACACTTCGGATAGCTTGACTGCTTCGCATTCCTGGCTGCTGCAATAGCCCTTGGATCCTTCTCCGGCTTGGAGAGGTTGATCGTAATATCCAGATCTCCATATTCTGTAGAGGCGATCCACTTTTTATCTTTCCTGATACGGTATCTGCGGATATAGTCCGTATCACAGCTGAATTTGTAATAATATTCGGTAGCCTTCTTCGGGTTCTCTGCATAGAGTGCGCGGAAGGTGCGGATCACTTCACTCGGTCTTGCGACCAGCATACCCATGATCTTCGTATCAAACAGATCCCGGTAAACCACACTGTTTTCTTCCATCAATCCTGCTTCATATGCATAATCCAGCATTTCGGCAAGGATCCCCTCCAGATCTTCTACAGAAACACATACCTCTTCCTCACTGTCATCGATCTCCTGCAGCTGAAAAAGCTCTAACAGTCTGTTGATGGTATAGATTTTGTCCTCCTCCGGCACAAGTCCGGTCAGGATCCCATATGCTGTCAGCTTTCTGATATTGTCAAAAATCTTTTTCTGTTCCATTTCTTATCTCCCCTGCCTTATAAAATTACCGGACCGTCTCCGATCTCTACTACATAAAAGTCTGCCGCATAGCCGATCTTTGCAAGATAGGCATCACCGACCTGTTTCTTAAAGGTATCGATCGCATCATCCTCTACGATACTTACAGTACAGCCGCCAAATCCTGCACCGGTCATACGGGATCCGATCACACCGGGCACCTTCCATGCTTCCTCAACCAGCGCATCAAGCTCGATACCGGTTACCTCATAGTCATCACGAAGAGAAACATGAGAAGCATTCATAAGCTGTCCAAACTGTGCGATATCATTGGCCTCCAGTGCCTTTACTGCCTTCAGCGTTCTCTGGTTCTCATAAACTGCGTGCTTTGCCCTTCTGACCCTTGTTTCGTCCTTGATCGCAGACTTATATTCTTCAAACTGCTCTTCACTCAGCTCGCCAAGGCTCTTGATATCTACTACCTTCTGCAGCTCTGCCAGTGCTGTTTCGCACTCGCTTCTTCTTTCATTGTACTTGGAATCCCCAAGTCCTCTCTTCTTGTTGCTGCAGGCGATCACGATCTTCGCATTCTGTAATTTCACCGGCACATAGGCATAGGAAAGATCATCTGTATCAAGGAAGATCGCATGCTCCTTCTTACCCATGGCGATAGCAAACTGATCCATGATGCCGCAGTTGACACCGTTGAATTTATTCTCAGAGAACTGGCCGATCAGTGCCAGATCCTGATTGCTTACCTGGAAACCGAAGAAATCACGCAGGATTGCTCCTGTCAGCACCTCTACGGATGCAGAGGAAGAAAGTCCGGATCCATTGGGAATATTACCATTTAACAGAATGTCCATCCCCTGCGGGATCTCAAAGCCTCTCTCCCCGAATGCCCACATAACACCCTTCGGATAGTTGGTCCAGTCTGCCTCCTTCTCCGGCTTCAGACCGTCAAGGGAAGACTCGATCACACCAAGCTGTTCAAAATTCATAGAATAGAAACGGAGTCTTCTGTCATTTCTCACCCTGGCAGCGGCATAGGTTCCGATCGTCAGTGCACAGGGAAAAACATGACCTCCGTTATAGTCTGTATGTTCTCCAATCAGATTTACACGTCCCGGTGCAAAAAACACCTTCACGCCATCTGTATCCCCAAATACTTTTCCAAATTCCTTTAAAACTGTTTCTTTCATTGCCAACCCTCCATTCACCTTTGTACCCTTATGGTAAATTAATACCAATAAAAAAAACAGACAGGTTTGTTATACAAACCTGTCAAAATGTTAACCGTTTATTTTATTGACCTGATTGATAAAATCCTCAATCTGCTTCAGATATTCCTGATTCTTCCTGGTTTCCCCCCTCTGCATCTCCTTACGGTATGCTGAGGGTGACATCTGATTTAACTGCCGGAATGCCTTGGAAAATACCAGCGGATCCGTATAGCCGCAGGAAAGAGCGATACTTTCTACCGGAAGTGCCGTTACCTGCAGAAGCTCCGCCGCCTTGGTCAGGCGGAATACCGAAAGGAACTGCTGGGGTGACATTCCCATGGCTTTCTTAAATAATGTATAGAGATAGCTCCTGTTAATACAGACGTAATCGGCAACATCCGTGATCTTGATGGGGTTGCAGTAATTCCCGACAATAAAAGCAACAGCCCGTTTCACATAGGTATCTGCCTTGTCATCCTCTCCCCTTTCTTCAACCGGTGCACTCTCTGCAATCAGGGAAAGGAATAGCTGAAGCTGTCCATTTCTCCGGAGCTCATTGGATACTCCAAAGGTATTGTGCTCCAGCATATCCTTCACAGACTGATAAATCTCTTTCCCTTTATCTGTCTTAAATACCGGGCTTGTCAGGGACAGTCCCATGGAATTCAGCACATCCTGTGCCAGAGAGCCATAGAATCCCACCCACACGTACGTCCAGGGATCTGCTTCATCCGCCTGGTAAAAAGCAAGCTCCTCTGGTGGGATCAGAAAGCCGTAGCCCTGCTCCAGCGGATATTCCTTGCCGCCAAGCTGAAGCCTTCCCCTGCCACTAACGATATAGTGGATCAGATAATGGGGCTTTAAGGCCGGACCAAAGCTGTGAAGTGGCTCTGTCCTTGACAATCCGCAGCAATTCACATATAAGCTTCCGCTTTTTTCTCCGGTGAACTCACGCTGATATGCTTTTTCCACACCCGGCTCCTTTCTGCATCCCTCATTCTGTTCTGCTTCCCTGTTATCTTCTTGCTGCCGCCAGAAGCTCATCCACAGTCGTAAATGCCATACCAGTCACAGTATCCGCACATCCGTAATATATCGCAATCCTTCCTGTATCTGCATCTGTCAGTGCTGCACAGGGGAAGGTTACGTTCGGCACATCGCCCACACACTCATAATATTCGTGAGGTGCCAGAATATATTCTTTGGATCTCGCCAATACCTTCCATGGCTTCTCCAGATCCAGAAGTGCCACACCCATACGATAAACAAAGCCATTGCAGGTCGTGATAACTCCATGATAGATCAGAAGCCAGCCCTCATCAGTCTTGATCGGGATAGGTCCCGGCCCTACCTTAGTGCATTGCCATGCAGACTCATCTCCGGGGATAGGCCCCATGATATGTCTGTGATGTCCCCAGAATTCCATGTCCTTACTGAAGCTGACGAAAATATCACCAAAAGGAGTATGTCCTGTATCACTGGGTCTCGAGAGCAGTGCGTACATACCATTGATCTTCTCCGGGAACAACACACCATTCCTGTTATAGGGAAGAAATGCGTTTTCAAGCTGTACGAATTTTTTGAAATCATAGGTATAGGCTACGCCGATCGTCGGTCCATGATAGCCGTTGCACCATGTGATATAATATCTGTCCTCCAGGAAGCAGACCCTCGGATCATAACGGTATTCCCTGTGAAGGATCTCCTCATCCGCTCCCTCGAAATGGATCGGCTCATCCTCGATCTCCCAGTGAATGCCATCCCTGCTTCTTCCTGCAAAAATATCCATACTGATAGATCTGCTGTCACAGCGGAATACCCCTGCAAAGCCATCCTCAAACGGAACTACCGCACTGTTAAAAACACTGTTGGAAACCTTATTTCCGTTTCTTCCGATGATCGGATTTTCGCTGTAGCGCCATACCGGCATGGTATATCCTTCCGGCTTGTCCTGCCATGGAATATTTGGCAGTGATTTTCCAATAATCTTACTCATATGTCTCCTTTCTCTTGGCAACCCTTCTGTTTATTTATATTACAATTATACAGTGCAGGCTCATCAAAGGCAATCCGAATCCCGATCTCTTTTTCTTCGCCTGCCTTCAGACGGATCTTGGTATATCCCTTCAGTTCACGAACACGTCTTGCTACGGAAGTCTGCAGATCCGTGATATACAGCTGTGGAACACAGAAGCCTTCCCTGTCCCCTGTATTTTTTACCTTAAACTGCAGTTCTACTCCTGTTTTCTGAAGCTGTTCTGTTGTTATTTCACTCTGGATCAGCCTTATTTCCGTGTAAATATATTCTGTATAATCAAGACCATAACCAAAGTAAAACAGCGGCGTATGCCCTTCATCCAGATAATGCATGGCAAGATAGGAGCTCTTATAATTATAGTAAACCGGCAGTTGTCCATTAGCCCTTGGCAGCGATACCGGAAGCCTGCCGGGCGGGTTCACAATGCCGCGAATGATCTCCGCAATCGCCTGTCCGCCACAGGGACCCGGATAAAAAGACAGCAATAACGCATCAGATTCCTTTTCTACCTCATTCAGGATCATAGGCCGGCCTGCAATCACTACAGTAACGACCTTCCTGCTCTTAGCTCTCACCGTCCGAAACAGCTCCAGCTGCGCCTCAGGAACATTAAGATCAGACCTGTCCATTCCCTCTCCACAATCCATATATAAATGCTCAGAAAGTCTGGCTGCACCATTATCGTCAAAATCAGCTTCTGTAAACCTGCTGGATGAAGAACCCAGAACCACTATGCTTACATCACATTTTTCCGTCTTTTCTTCTGCTTCCAGAAGCATTTCCTCTGTAGTTTCTGTCAGGTCACTTCCTTTCGCAAAGAGGATCTCTGCATCCGGATACTGTTTATGGATTCCCTGATAAACAGTAGTTACTGTATATTCCCTGACAGGAGGGGTATAATCTCCCAGCTGGCTGTAAATATCGTCTGCATTTGGTCCTGTGACAAGAATACTTCCGACATTTTCAAGGGGCAGAATGTTTTCCCTGTTTTTCAGCAGGATTACAGATTCTCTGGCTAGCTCAAGGGCTTCCGGATACTCTTCATAAGAAAACTCAGGCACCTGCTTTTCTTCAATGAGGGGGGTGCTCAAAGATACCTGCTTCAAATTTCAGCTTCAGGACACGCGGTGTACTGCCTGATTGATCTCATCCTCTGTGATCAGCCCTTTTTCTACTGCCTCTTCCAAATGACTGTAGGCTTCATCCAGAAGTCCAACGTCTACACCGGCCCGTAGTGCCAGATCTGCCGAAGCTGTTCCATCGCCCGTCATTTTATTCAGCTGATCGACCGCCAGCGCATCTGCCATAACAATGCCGTCAAATTTAAATTCACCCCTCAGCAGCTCTGTCAGCAGCTTCCTGTTTGCATGACAGTAGATACCATCGATCTCATTATAGGCAGCCATGACACCCCTTACACCGGCTTTTACTGCACCCTGCATGGCCGGCAGATGGATCTCCCGGAGCTCATGCTCTCCATAGCATTCCTCGGATCTGCCCCATCTTGGATCCCGGAGTATATCCAGCATGGAGGAAAGCGCAAGATGGACACCCATGCTTTTCACCTGACTGCCGCAGACACGGTATGCCCTCTGCAAAAGCTCCGGATGAAAGGCTGCACCGGCAGCCAGATTGACCGGAAGAAGATATCCGTCCAGTGCCTAGTGTCCATGGGGACACTCCGAGCTCATCATGACCGGAATATGAAGCCTTGAATGCTCCATGACATATTTCTGTATTTCATTATACAGCCTGACTGCCATTTCTCCACAAAGTCCATTTTCATAATTTCTTTCAGACCAGGGATCGGAACGGTACAGCGCATATAGATTCAGCTGTCCTGCTTTTTCTTTCAGTGTCATTTCTGCAAGCAGCAGGTCTGCACGTTCCTCCGCGCTTTTTCCGGTATCCATCCATGGTCTGTTTTCGCTGATATTTCTGTTCATTCTCCTAAATCCTGCAATCCATTTTTTCTTCATTATGATATCCTGCCTTTATTCATTTTTATTTGGATTGATTTTATTAAACATCATATCAGCCACTTTTTCCTCTTTCATGTTGACCATGTTTTATGGTATATTGATCTCCTCTTTTTTCGAATTTCCTATTGAATTTTTTTGAGTGAATACGTATTTTATAGGTAATCTTTTTATATAAAGGAGAGTATAATTTATGCTACCTATCTTTCTGAAGCTGACAAAAGAAGAATACGATTTTGGTTCCCGTGCTTTGTACCAGACAAGTGTTTCTGATACTTTTCCGGATCACTATCATGATTTTTATGAGGTCTTCCTGGTAACTTATGGCAAAGCCGTTCACAGCATCAATCATTCCCAGCAGCTCCTGTCCCAGGGAAGCCTTGTTTTTATACGCCCTAATGATGTTCACAGCTATGCTGCCATTAACTATTTTGATTTCAAGATCATTAACATCGGATATTATATAAGTGAAATCGCCCCCGTTCTTTCATATCTTGGCATTTCCCCTTCTGTCATTGACTCTCCTCTGCTTCCTATTCACCTTAAAATAGAAGGAAAACAATTCGACCATCTGTGCAGCATGCTTTTAGAACTTGCTTCTCTGTACCCCAGCAGGAAATGCCGCCCTCTTTTCCGTTCCTTTGCTTCTGAGCTTTACTATTCCCTGCTTGGTACGGAAACAGAATTTGTCCATACAAGAACCCAACTGATCCCGGACTGGCTCTATAAGCTGGATATTGAAATGAGCAAACGTCACAATTATATTCTGGGTCTTCCAAGGCTCATGGAATTATGCAACTATTCCCAGGCCCACGTGATCCGCTCCTTTCAGAAGTATTACAAGATGTCTCCCACAGAGTATATCAACAGTAAGCGTATGGTATATGCCTGTGAGCTGATCCTCTCCAACAAATACAGCATCACTGAGATCTGCTATCAGTGCGGCTTTAATAACCTGAGTCATTTTTATAATGTATTTCATTCTATTTATCACTGCACACCAAAGGATTTTGCCGCGAGACACATGTAGCAGAACCTGTCATACAGCATAACAAAATTATACACTGATTATACACTGAGATCATGCCCTGTCACTCCACTGACGGCTCCAAATGAGAGCAGCTTGGTATGGACTATACGCTCTCCTCCATACCTGATGCTGACACAGTGCAGAAAACAGCCTGAAATCTGCTACTCACAGATAAATCCTGATACTTCTTTTCTCAGTGTTTCTGCAACGCTTACGTTCTTTTCTACCGATTCGTTGATATTGCCCATATGACCTGCCAGCTCTGCGGTATATTCTGTAGCATTCTCCACCCTGTGGGCACTCTGTGTCACCGCATCCGACACACTGTCTGCCGCAGATGCAATTCCATTGGCAGCATGCAGCAGATTCTCAGCAACCTGCTGCAGCTCCACCATCATTTCGTTCATCTGGCTTGCATCCTCACTATAATTCTTTCCTGATTCTACCATACCACAATATGCCTGCAAAACATCCTCATGTACAAAATTCAGCATTTTCCCTGCCTGATCTGATAGATTTTGTACAGAATCCGTCACAAACCTGCTGATATTCTGAATATCATTAGCCGTATTCCTGCTGTCATCTGCCAGCTTCCGGATTTCGTCCGCAACAACAGCAAACCCCTTGCCTGCCTCGCCAGCTCTGGCAGCCTCAATGGAGGCATTCAATGCCAGCAGGTTTGTCTGCGCAGAAATCGAAAGAATCTCATTTGTAAGTTCCTTGATTTTCTCTGCCTGCTTACTTTGCTCAATCGCGATCGTAAGCTCATCCGATATACGCAGTATAATATCATTTGCAGAATCCTCACTGGCAGCTGCACTTTCCTTCATAGCATCCGCCCTCTTACGGATGCTGTCTACACGCTCCAGTCCTTCTCCTGTCTTATCTGCCATAACCGAGATATTTCCACGGATACTGTCAATGTTCTCCGTAATATCAGAAACCGTGGCAGATACTGTTGCCATGCTTTCTGCCAGCTGCTGCATAGTCTCAGAAGTATTCGTGATCTTATCTCCGGCTGCACGGACGCCATCATCTACATACGCAGCCATACGCTCCAGATCCTCAGATCCATCCTTCATCTTATTAATCAGCTTCTTTAGCACATTGATAAACTGATTGAAGCTTTGCACCATCTGCCCAACCTCATCACTGCTGCGCACACGGATATTCCTTGTCAGATCACCTTTCCCCTGGTCGATTTCCTCAATCATGACTAGCAGCTCCTTCGTTGCTGTCCTCATCGGGTGGACAATGCCAATCATAATGATCAGGATACCGGCAATCCCAACAAACATGGACAATATCGTCATTGTCCTGCAGATCGTAGATGCTGACTCATAAATTCCGCGTGCGGTACCGGTAGCCTCCTCCATCTCCTGCATACTTTCTTCACGCAGCACCGCAATATCTGCCTTTACATCATCCATCCTGACACGGATCGCATTAATCTGAAGTGTTACCTCTACGGCTTTTCCCTTATCATAATTTGCCATGGTATCATCCATGCTGGCTAAAATACCATTGACACCATCTGATACATCAGAAACCAGCTTCGTGTCGTTGCTGACAGACGAAAGCTTTTGTATCTGACTGATGATCTCTTCACGGTTTACTGTATAGTCATCCTGTGACTCTTCATGGCTCTTAGAGCCCGGCATCGTTGCCATGAAACGGTAAAAATCCTTCTGTACTGTCTCAAGCATCTGCTGGATACTGTACATCTGCTGCATAGCAGGAACTTTACTGTCGGTAATCACCTCAATAGAATGATTCATCCGCTTCATCGCCCGGAAATTGATCAGGTTGGTTGCGGCTGCCGCAAATACCATCAACAGAAGGATCACGATCAGCCGGACCGCTATGCTATGCACTCCTACCGTCTTATTTTTACCAGTCTGCTGTAATGCTTTTCCTTTTTTCAATCGTTTTTCATCATTGCCCATAGATATCCTCTCTCCATCGGCATAACCTCTTCGCCGTGTCTCATATGACGTTTTACCATTTATACCAATGTTGGTATATAGCTGGTCAGATAGTCTGCTAATATTTTATGACTCTCAAGACTCAGATGCATATAATCGTACGGATACATTTCCATTCCCGGAATGCTTCCGGCATCCAAAAAGCTGCAATGCAGCCGTTCCGCCACTTCACGATATTCATCTGCAATATGCAGGGATCTCTCGACACAGTGTGTCCCCATCTCTCCCGCAACCATTGTGTCTGCATACCCCGGATGGATCGGCGGCGGAGCAATGATCAGTACTCGTGGCTCCCCTCTCCATGCAGCATGCGTATCGATTGCCTTCTGCGCCAGACGTTCCATTCCTTTGGCAATAATAAATGCGTTTGCATTGAAACGATCCTTGGTATCGTTTGTTCCAAGCATGATCATCAAAAGATCCAGCGGTTCATGCGTCATCATACAGGGGTAAATTGCATTGAGACCACATAATCCTTCAAATACAGGATCTTCAAAGCTGGTCGTTCTGCCACTCAGTCCTTCTTCAATCACATAATACGCATCGCCCAGCTGTTTTTGCAGCAGTGATGTCCATCGCTCCTGCCTTGTAAAACGTCCTCCTGTCTTTGAATTATATCCATGTGTATTAGAATCCCCAAAACATAAAATATTTTTTTGCTCCATAGTCCTGTCCTCCATCTTTTTATACGAGCTTTGACGCCAGAGAAACCGCACCGATCATACCTGCACTGTTAGAAAGCATTGCCGGAACGATTTGCACGCCGCGAAGCCCCGGTGCCACACGTTCAAGTGTTTTCCGACGGACTTCTGTAATCACATAGTCCTGCGCCATAACACCGCCTCCCAGAATAATCCTCATTGGATTAAAGATACTGATCAATGTCACCAGACCTGTACAGATATCGTCAATCCACAGATCCACCTGGCTCCTGATCTCTGTCCGATGCAGATTGGCAAAAATCTTCCTGCCGTTATCCAATGTCCCGTCAATCAGCTTTACCCGTTTGACCAATCCTGTTGTGGATGCACAACGCTCATAACAGCCTGCCAGCAGATCATCTGCAGTTGTAAGCTCAGGATGAATGACAATACCTCCAAAGCTGCCCGCTGAAAAAGAGCTTCCCGCATAGACGCTGCCGGCAATCACGATGCTCCCGCCAACACCGGTTCCATAGGTAAGGCAGAGGAAATCCGGATTGCCCTTTGCCGCACCCTTCCATAGCTCCCCCAGTGCAGCGGCATTCACATCATTCTCAACAGCTACCGGAACCAAAAATTCCTCCTCCAGCATCCGTTTGACCTGCATACCGGTATATCCCGGAATATTACTGTTCGCATAATAAATGCTTCCGTCATCCGTATTTACTTCTCCGGCAGTACTGATTCCTATCGCTGCATAATCATGATAAGAACGGATCAACTCCCTGACACGTTCCATCATATGCACCGCTCCCAGCGCTGCCTGTGTATCCGTTTCCTTCGTCTGCTCCAGACTGCTTCCGTTCCAAAGCCCTGATTTAATAGAGGTTCCACCAATATCTATCGCCAATATATTCATGCAGCTTCTCCTATTGGATCGCAGAGATAAATCTCGCTGTGATCTCTGCCGGTCTTGTGATCGCTCCGCCTACAACAAGCGCAAAGGCGCCCGCGTCCAGGGCTTTCTTCGCCTGCTCCGGATAATGGATATGTCCCTCTGCAATGATTCTTGCCGGGCATTTTTCTACCAGCTGCGCAATAAAATTGTAATCAATATCATTACAGCCCTGCGTCTCCGGCGTATAGCCACGCATCGTTGTACCAATAAAATCCGCTCCAGCCAGGGCACATGCGATACCCTCTTCGATCGTTGCGCAGTCTGCCATCACCAGCTGCTCCGGATATTTCTCTTTAATTGCCTCTATAAACTGAGCCGCTGTGCTGCCATCAGGTCTTAAAGCAGATGTACCCTGTACTGCAATAATATCTACACCACATGCCGCCAGCTCATCGACCTCCTTCATCGTCACCGTGATATACATGGGTGTTCCCTCGTAATCTTTTTTGATGATCCCAATAACCGGAAGATCTACTGCTTCCTTGATCTGCATGATATCCCTCACCGTATTCGCACGGATACCAACTGCACCAGCCTCTGCTGCCGCCTTCGCCATTAACGGCATCACGCCGCCCTCCTTCGTGTAAAGCGGCTCATGCTCCAATGCCTGGCAGGATACGATCAATCCTCCCTTTATCTGACTAAAAACTGCCTGTTTGTCCATTTTAATACCTCTCTCCTTAATCAGAGAAAACCTAAGGCATATGCCTTAGGATATCTCTATTTTTACGACTGCCTTACGCACATGTGAACTCACACTGCTTATACAGCTTGGTTTATGAAATTCATACGGAAGAAATAATGCAAATCTGCCATTCCCCAGAATACCCATGCTATGCGCCTGGCCGGATACAAAACCAATATCCGCAGCCTCATCAAACTCCGCCGCCGGTCTGCCTTCCATGGTCAGTTCCCAATATTCACTTCCTGTTATATTGATCTGAAGATCCGCATACCGTTTATGATATTCATAAACAGCACCTTCAGCCTCCCGCAGGTCTGCTTCCATCACATTGACAAACACGCGTGATCCATCTATCTGTGTCGTTCCATCCGGAAGCTCATTGAGATTACAGCCCGCCAGAAAGTCGATCGCTGTATCAAGATTTTTGTATAACCCACGATATTGCCCCAAACGCAGAATTGAATCTGTAATCATGCTTTTTCCCCGGTTAATTTAAGTCATTTATAGCAGCCTCGATCATGGACTGCGCCTGCGCAACCACTGCTTCATCCGCCGGTGCCAGTGATGCCAGCGGAAGACGTACGCTTCCAAGCTCCAGTCCATACATTCTGCGAAGAATCTCCTTTTGCACTGCATAAAGATTACCCTTTGCTTCGCACATCTTGAAAATAATCGCATTTGCTTTATTCTGGATCGTCAGCGCATCTGAAATGTTATTGGCGCGGATCAGCTCATCCATTTTTAAGTATAGCTCCGGCATCACCGCATAAGTTCCACCAATCCCTCCATCAGCGCCGATCGCGCGTCCGGATACAAACTGTTCATCCGGTCCATTGAATACAACAAAGCCGTTCTCGCCGCGCGCCTTTATCCCAGCAGCTTTAAACTGATGGATATCTACAGTTGGCATAGACGAATTCTTAACAGCAATTACATTTGGATTTTTCAGCATCTCCTGAAACAGACTCATCGTCAGCGCCGTTCCCGCAAGCTGGGGAATATTATAAATGACAAAATCAAGCTCCGGTGCCGCCTGACTCATTGCATTCCAATAATCTGCGATCGCATATTCAGGCAAATGGAAATAAATTGGCGGAATGGATGCGATTGCATCCGCTCCCACGCGCTGTGCGTGCGCTGCCAGTTCTACACTGTCCGCTGTATTGTTGCAGCCAACATGTACGATCACTGTCAGTTCCCCTTTTGCTTCATCCATAACAGCTTCCAACACTTTTTTTCTCTCATCCACATGCTGGTAGATGCATTCACCTGATGAGCCGCCCACGTAAACGCCCTTTATCCCTTTGGAAATAAGATGACGCGTCAGTGCGCGAATGCCGTCAGTTGAAACTTCTCCATGTTTGTCATAGCAGGCATAGAATGCCGGAATGACATTCTGATATTTTCTAATGTCCCTCATTTTTGTCACCTCTATTGAATACTAAAAATATAATCGATCAACCTTTTACAGCGCCCATCGTAATTCCCTTTGTAAAGTATTTTTGGAACAGCAGGAATACAATAATGATCGGCACAGCAGCCAAAGATGCTCCAGCCATGATCAAACCAAAATCAGTCATGTTCTCTGCCTGCAGCTTTGCAATACCAAGTGAAATGGTCAGATTCTGCGTACTTGACAGCATGATCAGCTGCATAAAGTAATCATTCCAGCTGTTGATAAATGTAAAGATCGCAAGCGCACCGACACCCGGTTTAACCATCGGGAATACAATGGACAGGAAGGTCTTTGCCTCAGATGCTCCATCAATTCTGGCTGCCTCCAGCATCTCCGTGGGAATTCCTTCCGAGAACTGTTTCATCAGGAATACACCAAACGGCCATCCTACGATCGGGAATATTGCTGCCCATAAAGTATTATACAGCTTTAAGCTGGACATCTCCCGGAGCAGCGGGATCAGAATCACCTGTTTCGGAAGCGCCATTGCACACACGATCAGTGTAAATAAGAATCCACGTCCTATGAATCTTTTTTTTGCAAGTGCATATCCTGCCATTGCAGAAGTGATACAGGTTAATACCATAGATACAACCGCCATGAACACTGTGTTCAACAGCCAGCGGATCGCAGCCGGCGCAACCGGTCCGACAATACAAAGCTGCTGTCCTGCAAAAAGACGGCTAAAAGGAATGTTGACCTGAAATACCGGTGCCGTCTGACGGCTGAATAGCTTCTGGTAATTAGCCAGAGTCCACTCCCTTGGCCACCAGATCGGTGTCGTTGAATTGATTGCCGCACTTGTTTTAAATGAGCCGGTAATGATCCAATATAAGGGGAATGTAAATAATATTGCCAAAATGATGATTATAAGCACACTGATCACTTTATAGGCTGAAGGACGCTTTAAATTTTTTCCATTTTCCATCTCCGATATCCTCCTTCCTAATCATTGCTGCTGCCCATCTTAAACTGAATGGCTGACAAGATAGCGATGATAATCGCAAGCACAACACCCATCGCGTCGCCATACCCATAACGATAAAGCTTAAATGCAGAATAATAAATGTAGTACATGATCGTATCTGTACTGTGGTTTGGTCCACCGGAGGTCAACAGCTGGATCAATGCAAAGCACTGGAAACTGTTGATGGTTGTGATAACCACAATATACAGTGTTGTCGGCATAATCTGTGGCCATTTGATCTTCCAGAAGGCCTGCAGATGTGTTGCCCCATCCACATTTGCAGACTCTATCAGAGATGCATCTACGTTGCCGAGCGCAGAAACATACAGCACGATCGGCTGCCCCACAGATGTAGTAAGAAGGATCAGGATAATACAGCCCAGAGCATATCTGGCATCTCCAAGCCAGTTAATATTCTGGTCAATAAGTCCCATTTTATTACCCAGATAGTTAAAGATCCCATAATAATTATTAAACATCCACTTCCATACAACTGTTACAGCAACAGAACCGGTAACAACAGGAAGATAGAATACTATTCTAAATAATGAAGTTGCCCATCCCTTTAATTCAACAATCACGGACGCTACCCACAAAGAAAAGATGCAGGTAAATGGCACGGAAACCACTACAATAATAAAGGTATTTTTTAATGCGCCTAAAAAGATTTTATCCTGAAACAGCTCCCTGTAATTTGACAGGCCAATGAACACATCCTTTGCGTTCATCGTAGAATCAAAAAAGCTTGTCCATACACATAATACAATCG
The DNA here is from genome assembly GCA_003490145.1 of Lachnospiraceae bacterium OM04-12BH. Lineage (GTDB taxonomy): Bacteria > Bacillota > Clostridia > Lachnospirales > Lachnospiraceae > Suilimivivens > Suilimivivens aceti. The sequence goes on along the minus strand of QULQ01000002.1, from coordinate 38,151 downwards.
GGAAAATCACAAAGCCGAGGAAGAAAATCAGGCTTGGAAGTAAAAACAGATATGCATCGGCCGTTTCCTTTCGCACCAGTGCACGACTGCGTTTTGATGGTTTCACCTCTGATTTCATGAAAAGCACCATCCTTTCAACTTTTTCTCGAAAAATCCCCCTCCTCTGGAATTCCTTTGAGAAGGGGGATTCGTGTCAAATACGATTACACGAACCTGCCTTACTTGGCAGCGGCCGCATTTGCTGTTGCAACAAACTCATCTACAGCTGCCTTAACATCCGCACCAGAGCCTACCTGCTGTAACATATTCCACCAAGCAGTACGAGCCTCTGCCCAGCCCGGTGTTACCTGATAGTAATCACCAAGATACTGCATCAATGTGCTATAAGCGCTCATAGTCGGAACATCGCCGTAAAGGTTTGTTAGATCAGAACCGGCTACAGCATCACGTACCGGGAAGTATGTAGAAGAAAGCACTGCTGAAGGTGTTCCTTCTGCGCTGTCAGCCATGTACTGGATAAAGATCTTAGAAGCTGCAATCTTGTCAGCATCTCCATTGTCAAATACTCCAAATCCCCAAATACCACCGCAAAGCTTCGTATCGGTAGCCTTCTCTGAAGGGAATGCCATAAACAGAACCTCATCACCGTTATTGGTGAATCCGGCATCGTTGCTTTCATCGGAATAAAGCTGCATAGCGATATTCCAGCAAAATGCTACATTTAACTGTCCCTGACGGAACAGATTGATCTCGTCACCACCCTGAAGTGATGCATCAAAATTCAGTCCCTTTGTATTTGCAAGTGTTTCGATAGCCTTTACGTTTGCTTCATCATCTGCTGTGTATTTTGTATGGCCGGCATCTGTAAATGTTCCACCATAGAGGTTGTTGATCAAAGCTCTTGTACCCTGGTCTCCACCTTGTCCTCCACAGAAAACAGCACCAACTGTCTGTCCTGTGTAGTCATATACAGCCTGAATGGCTTTTAAGAAGTTTTCTGTTGTCCATGTATGAGTTTCCTCATCTACATACTGCATTGCACCAGCTTTCTCAAATACAGTTTTGTTGATCGCCATACAATGAGCTGTCATACACAGGGGATACTCAAAGAGCTTTCCATCAGATGTCTGGCAGGCTGACAATACAGATGCGTAAATCTCCGATTTACCTGCGTCATCTAAAATGTCTGAAAGATCTACCATCAGACCCTTTGCACCCCAATTTGCCACAAGACGTTCCGGTCCTTCCATAATAAGATCCGGTGCCTGTCCACCTTCAATCGCTGTATTGACCTGATCATCACCATTTGCATAATCCAGATACTCAACAGATACATGAATGTCCGGATACTCTTTATTGAAATCAGCCAGCATGGTATCAACAGTTGCTGAATTTCCCCAGTTACCGATCGGATAAGTCCACAAAGTGATATCTGCACTTACTGAATCGCCGGTCTCCTCTTTAGCAGTATCTTCTGTCTCCTGCTTGTCAGGAGCAGCTTCTGCTTCCTGCTTATCAGGAGTATTGGCAGGCTTTTCACCCGTTGCCTCTACTCCGCATCCAGCCATAAGGCCGGCAACCATTGCACCTACCATAATGGTAGAAATCAATTTCTTTTTCATAGCTCTTACCTCTCCTTTTCTTCTTTTCATTGTCAACATAACAAGTGTTTCATCTTTATTTCATTTTAGAAAATAATTTTCATTTTGTCCATATGCAATTTTCACAATTACCATTATTATTTATATATATTTTTACTAATTACCTGATTATCTATTTGTGTTTTTGTATGTTTTGTATATCTTGCTGGTTTTTGTTTCATTTCAGAATGAAAATTATTTTCAAAAGTAAGAATTTCACTATTGTCTTGTGTTTTCTTTTCTTATATAATGATGTTGATATATACTCAACCAAAATCAAAGGATGACTATCATGGCACATAAAAACTTTTGGGATCTGCTGCACGAAAAGCAGTTATCTCTTACAAAATCTGGTATCATCATTGCCGAGTATCTGATACAGCACCCAGAGGAAGCACAATTTCTGTCTATTTCTTCGCTTGCCAGAAATTGCAACATGGCAGAAGCAACGATCTATCGTTTCTGCAAGCAGCTTGGCTTTGAGGGCTATAATGAAATGAAGATCGCATTGGCTCAGGCAAATGCTGCTCCAATTTCGGCTTCCGTTTCATATGATTTGGATTTTTCAACAGATACCGCTGCTTTGTGTGAAAACATAAATCTGTCCTTTCAGTCTGCCATCGCAAGCACGCTGAGTCTTCTAAGTCCGGAAGCGGTAGATCAGGCCGCCCTGCTTTTACAGCGTGCTAGAAATGTGTATTGTATGGGACAGGGTGGAAGCCTGATCCTCGCTCACGACATTTGGGCAAGGCTCTCTACGATCTCAAACAAATTTCACACCTGCGGAGACAATCACCTGCAGGTTTTGACCGCAAGTCTGATGAGTTCTGAAGATGTGATATTATTTGTTTCCTATTCCGGTGCAACCCGTGATATGATGGATACGCTTTCTATTGCGAGGAAAACCGGCGCAAAGATCATTTTGATCACTCACTACGCAGATGCACCCGGAACCGCTCTTGCGGATGTGGTTCTGTTATGCGGTGCACTGGAAGCCCCCCTTGATGGCGGCAGCATTCCGATCAAGGTTGCCGAACTCTTTGTTGCTGAAGCCTTGATCCTCCGGTATTCACTTGACAATCGTGAGCTGGTAAATATCTCCCGCATTAAAACCAGCGCCGCTGTTGCGACCAAATTATTATAGGTATCAAAGATTAAAAAGCTTTTCAGGAGATTAACAGAACAACTATGATACATTTTTATAAGCATACCCTTCCATCCCTTCTAATCCTTTCATGCCTTCTTATCCTTCTCGCAGGCTGCAGCCCCTCTGATGAAGTGCTGTCCGCCGCGCAGGGCAAGTATGCCGAGCTTGTAAAGATCCACAACGAGGTGGTAGAGGCTCATCGTGAGGTAGAGGATGATTCCTATGACGAAGCGCTTTCCGTCCTGCAGGATGACCTGAATACCATACAGTCCTATAACCTGAAAGACATGTCAGAGGAGGAGATCACCCTGCTGATGTCCACAATGGATACGCTGATCGCATCCTATCAGGATTATCTTGCACAGCTTGGAAATACAAAAAAAGAAGAGGATGCCGCCGAACTGACAGCTATTCCTCTTTCTCTGACCAATAATACTTCTTTTTCCTTCGATCTGATCTCCCTCTATCAGAAGGACAGTGCAGGAGCCCGTATCAATATCCTCTCCGGACTTGAAAGTCTTTCTCCGACCCAGTCCCTGACAGGACTCCAGATCAAACGAAATGCAGAAAACACACCCTGGATGCTTACACTGGAAACCACAGAAGGGGTTACCTACGATATCGAGCTTCCTGTGGAAACCTACACTGAAGATGGTGTCCACCTTTATCTGGCCTATGATTCCGAAACCGGCAGCATCACCGTCTGACCGGTTTCCTTTTTATCTGCAGCTTATGCCTCTTCATCCGTGGCCGGACTCTGACACCGCCTGTTTCTTCTGCTGTCCTCCACTACACCATGGTCTTCAATAGTTCTACTTCTTTCTTGGTCTCATCCAGCATGTCGCTGATCTGCTTGGTTCCCTGGATCATACCATCTGTCAGGGTTCTTGTATTCTCGATATTTGCCAGCAGCTCTTCACTGAATGCACTTAAGTTCTCCACGTACTGTACGATCTCATGGTTGCTGTCCTTGACCTGACCCATACCAGTAGTCTGTTCTGCCATGTCAGCTGAAACCTGGTCAATGTCCTTTTTGATCCTTGCAAAGGCCTCACCTGTCTTCTCCACAAGCTCTGCCTGCGCCTTATTCGTCTCCACAAGGCTGCCTACACTTCTTCCGGCAGCATCTGCCTGCTCTGTAAGCTGTGCCAGAATGTCCTTGATCTGCTGGGTTGCCTGCTCTGTGCCTGCTGCCAGATTCTTGATCTCATCTGCAACTACCGCAAAGCCCTTGCCAGCTTCGCCTGCATGTGCAGCCTCTATACTTGCGTTGAGCGCAAGAAGCGTGGTCTGTGTCGTGATACCGGCGATCATCTGCAGGATCTTATTGGCTTCCTCGATCTGTTCAAGCAATGTGTTCATGGTCGCACTGACTTCGCCGCCCGCACTCTCTGTCTGAGCTGACGCTGCCCGGAGCTGTCCGATATCCTGATTGCCTTCTTCCGTGATCTTCAGTGTGGTCTGGAATTTCTCACTGATCCTGTCCGAAATCTGTACTGCATTGTCCGTCTGCACACCGATATTTTCTGTCATTTCAAGCTGCTTCTGGATCGTCTGTGCCAGGTCATTGGCTCCGGTCACGATCTCTTCGATCGCATTTTTGCTGTTTTCACCCTGGGACTCCATATCCTTGGACTGCGCATCAATAGCAGTGATCTTTTCGATCAGCTCACCGGTGGTGGAAGTCATATTCTCCAGGATCTCCCCGGTATGCTCTTTTTCCTCAGAAATCTGCGCCATCCTGAAATTGCTGATCCTCTCCAGATTTCTGGAGGATACGATACAGAACACATCCACAAGAAGCACTGCTGCCAGGGCAATTTCATAATTGATGATGGAACTGCTGTCTGCCCTGCCGTTTCCCACTTCTTCCACAATATAAAATACATTGATAGCAACTGCCAGTGATCCGGCTCCAAGACTGAACTTTCCATTCTGGAAAAGCGTGATCGCCGTCAGCATGGGAAGAATGTAAACAAATGCGATGATACTGTCTGATGTAAACATTACATAGGCATACAGGATCAGAAAGCCGCCCATTCCTATGTATTTGATCGCTGCACTTTCCTTATTCTTCACAAAATACAGGATCATGCATGCAAGAAACGGGATCATCATAATGGTACAGAATACCGCCAGATAACCAGGTGTCCTGTTACCCTTGATGTACTCCCCGATATACGCCAGAAGCAGAATGCCGATCACGGATCCGTAACATACCAGAAACCTCTGATTTACAAGCTGCTTCTCACTGAATGCATGCTTTTCTTTTAAACTCATTTTTAACCCATCCCCTTTGAAATTTTAGTTATCTCTATTGTAAGAACATCGTACCCATATGTCAATTTTTCTGCACCTTTTTCCTACAATCTACAATCTTTTATTCAATTTTTTCGTTGACTTTCAGGTTCTTCTGTGGTATGATAACATCTGTTCGTGAGAATTGTAATAACATATCTGATATGCGGGTGTAGTTCAATGGTAGAACACCAGCCTTCCAAGCTGGATACGTGGGTTCGATTCCCATCACCCGCTCTTTGCATGCACTTTTTTATCCTGATACCCATATACATCCAGCAGGTATTCATGGCGCTCCTGGCGCATTTGTTTACTCTGCACCATCCAAAAGAAAGGAAGCATTCCTATGAAACATAATTTACGTGTTACCCTGCCTGTCCTGACAGGCGCTGCAGTTCTTTCTCTGTCAGCCGCTCCTCTGCTTCCGGTAAACGCAGCGCCTGCTGCGCAGACAATATCTGCCGGTGCGGTTTCTCAGATTACAGACTATTCCGCTGTGTTTGACGCTGATTATTACTATCAGACCTATCCGGATCTGCAGACTTCTATCGGCAATGACCCTGCCGCTTTGCTTTCCCATTTCATCAAGACCGGGATGGCAGAAGGACGGAACGGCAATGCCCAATTCAATCTGAAGGCTTATATGTGTCAGAACCCTGATCTGATGGCCGTTTACGGTACAGATCTTCCCTCTTATTACCGTCATTACATCACAAATGGCAAAGCAGAAAACAGAAAGGCTGTTTTTGATGCCGGTAAAGGCTTAGCAGAAGGTGTTCTTGGAAGCTATACCACAATCTTTGATACCACAGAGGCCCGCGCCACCAATGTGATCCTGTCCGCTTCCCGTATTAATGGACTTGTGATCCCTGCAGGCGGACGTTTCTCCTACAGCACTTCCGTAGGTACGAGAACCACTGCAAACGGTTATGTGGAAGCGCCTTCCTTTGCCAGCGGCAGAGTGGTTACCAGTGTAGGCGGAGGTATCTGTCAGGTATCCTCTACTCTGTATGCAGCCATGGTAGTTGCTGATATCCCGGCTGCTTCCCATTATCTGCATTCCCTTCCTGTTGACTATGTTCCAAGAGGACTGGATGCTGCGATCGTAGAGGGATACAAGGATCTGTCCTTTATCAATCCTTACAGCTATCCCATTATGCTGCAGACTTCTTCAGACAACGGAGTTCTGACTGTAAGCATTGTGAAGGCTGGCTGAATTTTTGATTATTAAATAGGAGGTATACCTGTGAAAAAAAATGAGAATCTGAAAAGCCTTTCTTTGAATGAAATAGAATATTATAAGGTACACGGAAGAAATATTTCCGGTCAGTGTCCTCTTCCCCTGTTTTTTAACGGAAGCGGTATTGAGGTCAATGTAACCGGTTCTGAACTTTGGATCGATCTAGAGGTAGACTGTGATTTCCACGAGCCCTGGATCTATACAGCACTGAATAATTCCTTTATGAGCCGCCAGATGCTTCTGCCCGGTTCCTATTCCATCTGTCTGTTCCGCAATATGAGTCCGGACAGTGTCAAAAACATGAAATTCATGCGTGAGCTGCAGTCCATGACAGAAGACGATGACTGCCACATTCTTGTAAAAGGCTTTCAGACAGATGGCTTTTTCCTTCCAACCTCTGAAAAGCGTTATAAAATAGAATTTATCGGAGACAGCATCACCTCCGGTGAAGGTACCTATGGTGCCAAAGAGGATACGGACTGGCTTGCCATGTATATGAGCAGCAGCCGGAATTATGCCGTCATGACTGCCAATGCCCTGAATGCTGACTATCATCTCTTTTCCCAGGGTGGCTGGGGAGTTTACTGCGGCTGGGACAATGATACAAGGCACAATATCCCTTCCCGCTATGAAGCCCTGTGTGGTCTGTGCGGCGGAGAATTCAACGAATCCCTCGGTGTATTCAAACCCTACGATTTCCGTAGCTGGGTGCCAGACGCTATTGTGGTAAATCTTGGTACCAATGATGCCTCTGCTTTTGAACAGCCTCCTTTCACCATTCCTGAAACCGGTGAAGTCTGCAAGCAACGCAAGAATCCAGACGGTACCTATAACAGGGAAGACCTTCTGAAGTTTGAACAGGCTGTCATTGATTTTCTGAAGATGCTCAGAAAGCACAATGAATCTTCGCATATCGTATGGGCTTACGGCATGCTTGGTTATGATCTGACTCTTGCTATCACAGAAGCCATGAATACCTACCGTAATGAAACCGGTGATTCCAATGTTGCTTTCCTGCAGCTTCCGGATTCCACACCGGACAACCTCGGTGCACATGCACACCCGGGTCCTGCCTCCCATGAACGGGCTGCAGCAATCCTGACCGAATATTTTAAAAAGAAATGGGAAGTCTGATGACTTCCCATTTCTTTTCTTCTCGTTTTTTCAACCTCTGCGGGGCACCACAGCTTCTTTTTCTCTCTATGCCCCGTCTGATGCATTGGTTTTCAGATTATAAAGCAGCAATGCCAGCAGGATCAGCACATACCCAACCAACTTCAAAAAACTCATACCTTCTCCACCGACCGCAATCCCCATCACACTGGCTGTCAGGGGATTCACTACCGTGAATACTGCTGCTGTTTCTGCGGGCAGATATTTCTGTCCCACTGGCTGGAAGGTAAATCCAAAGCAACTGCACAAAAGCACCAGAAGCAGTAACATTCCAAACTGCTGACTGCCCTGCGGCAGGCTGAAATCTCCGGAAGACAGAGCTACGATCAGGCTGAGAAGCCCCATCACACCAAGCTGCAGCATACCTACTGTCACAGGATCTGCATTCTGTGTTACTTTTTCTGTCGCCATGATACAGGCTGCGTATGTCAGTGCTGCAAGTATCATCAGCACGATGCCAAGACCTCCGCCAGAACAGCTGCTTTGTGTCAGAGACAAACATCCAACACCGATAACTGCGAGCAGGGCGCACAGCATGGTTTTCTTCTTTGGCAGAGTTCTTGTCAGGATCGCTGCATAGATCGGAACCATTACGATCGCCATGTTTTCGATCAGGGAACTGACACCAGAATCAATAAGCCGCAGGCCATACATTTCAAATATCATGCAGACCGTATACAATACACCCAGGATCAGTCCGCCTTTCAGGCTGTTTTTACTGCAGGCAAACAGCTTCTTATGGAAGATGACCGCCAGCACCAGAAATGCCAGAATAAACCTGACTGCCAGAATATTCATGGGTGACATGGTATTCATCAATATTTTTGAAAAAAGAAATGACGTTCCTCTGGCAACAAATACTGCCGTTAAAAGTAATTTTGCACTTATAGGTTTCATCTTATGTTACCACCCTATGCTCCAGCCATTTCCTGCTGTGAAATCTTCCAAAGAATATGATGCTTCTGACACCCCAGTCTGTAAACATACCAATCCACACCGCCATTGGTCCAAAGTGTAATGCCCTGACCAGAAAGATACACAGGCTCACACGGCAAAGCCACATAGTAATGGTCGATACAATCATACTGAATTTCACATCTCCTGCTGCCCTCATTCCATATCCGGGGATAAAGGATCCTACCCAGAAAATAGGTTTGCAGACCGTGATCCATCCTACCATATAAACACACAGTGCTGCGCTCTCTGGCTCCATGGCTGCGATCACTGTGACCGGCCTTGCTGCCAGATATACCAGCACACAGCTGATGATCAGACAGATCTCAGCCCATACGCATACCTTTCTGATATAATATACCGCTTCATCCTTACGTCCTGCACCGATGCACTGGCCTACTACTGTCATCAGCCCGATTCCCATCCCCATAGGCGCTATCCCATTCAGGTTCTCCATAATATTAGCCATAGCCTGTGCTGCAATTGCTGTGGTTCCCATGGTGGAAACGCTGGACTGGATCGCCAGCTTACCGAACTGGAACATACTGTTCTCTACACCGGAAGGAATTCCGATGGCCAGAATACTTAAGATCAGCTGCCATTGCGGTCTGATCTTAACATAATGATTCACTGTGATCGTCTGCCCCTCCCTGTGAAGAAAGGCTAGTACTACCACCGCACAGAATACACGTGAAAGAAGTGTCGACAGTGCCGCTCCGGACACCCCCATATGGAAGCCCCAGATAAAGACAGCATTTCCGATGATATTCAGGAAATTGGAGATCACAGAAACTGTCATGGGCAGTCTGCTGTTTCCCTGTGCCCGGTAAATGGCTGCACCGGCATCATACAGCCCAATAAAAGGAAAAGACAATGCCGTATAATAAAAGTAGATCACAGCAGCATCCATAACATCCGCTTCTACCTGTCCAAAGACAAGGTGCAGAAGCTCCCGGTTACTGATCATGCAAAGTACCGTGATCACTGCAGAGATAAAAAACACAACAAGCAGCACCTGCTTAGCCGCCCTTTCCGCTTCCTTTGGCTTTTCCTTCCCGATATACTGGGAACAAATGATACAACCTCCTGCCGCAAGTGCGGAGAAGGCCTGGATTACCAATACATTGATAGAATCCACCAGGGAAACCGCCGACATGGCAGCGGCTCCCACATTACTGACCATGATGGTATCTGCTGTTCCCATCAGAGAATTTAAAAGCTGTTCCACCATCAGGGGAACCAGCAGCGCCCACAGGGCGCGATTGCTGAATAATCTATTATGCGATCGCGAACTGACTGTTGTACAGTTTTGCATAAAAACCACCTTCTGCGAGCAGTTCTTCATGATTTCCCTGCTCGATAATATGACCGTCTTTCATAACCAGTATCACATCTGCATTCTGGATCGTCGATAATCTGTGGGCTACAATAAAGCTTGTCCTGCCCTCCATCATCGTTGCAAATGCTTTCTGGATCTTCTGTTCTGTTCTTGTATCAATAGAAGAGGTTGCCTCATCCAATATCAGCATAGGAGGCAGGGAAAGCATCACTCTGGTGATACAAAGGAGCTGTTTCTGCCCTCCTGACAGGCTGCCGCCATCCTCTCCGATCACGGTATCATAGCCATCCGGCAGCCTTCTGATAAAGCTGTCCGCATGGGAAGCCTTTGCTGCTGCAATGATCTCCTCATCTGTGGCATCCGGTCTTCCTACTGTGATATTCTCCCGGATCGTTCCTCTCTTAAGCCACGTATCCTGCAGCACCATACCAAAGGAGGTGCGCAGGGATTTCCTTGTAATATCCCGGATATCCGTACCATCCACAGAAATACTTCCTTCATTTACATCATAGAAACGCATCAGCAGATTGATCAGGGTCGTCTTGCCGCAGCCCGTAGGCCCTACGATAGCGATCCTCTGCCCCGGCTCTACCTGAAGATTCAGATCCTCGATCAGCTTCCTGTCCGGTGTATAAGAAAATGCCACATGGCTAAGGTCAATAGCTCCCTTTGCATCCGTCAGTACCCTGGCATCTGCAGCATCTGCGGTCTGAGGCTCTTCCTCGATCAGTTCAAAAATACGTGCCGCACAGGCAAGTGCTCCCTGCAGCTCTGTCACGACACCGGATATTTCGTTAAAAGGCTTGGTATACTGGTTTGCATAAGAAAGCAGGCAGGTAAGCTGTCCTACTGTCAGTCTGCCGGAGATCGCCGCCATGGCGCCCGTCAGTCCAACTCCCATATAAACCAGACTGTTGACAAATCTCGTGCTGGGGTTGGTAATGGAAGAAAAGAAGATTGCCCGCAGGGAATACTTTTCCAGTCTTCCGTTGATTTCATCAAAAGCTTCCAGTGTTTCATCCTCTCTGTTAAAAGCCTGGACCACCTTCTGGTTACCGATCATTTCATTGATCAGGTTGGTCTGTTCTCCTCTTGTTTCTGACTGCAGCTTGAACATACTGAAAGTCTTCTTTGCGATAAAACTAGCCACAAACAGGGAAACCGGTGTGATCACGACAACAACTACTGTGATCCCCACATTCACGGAAAGCATAAAGAATAAGGTACCGATGATCGTTACAACACCGGTAAACAGCTGGGTAAATCCGATCAGCAGACCATCTGCAAACTGGTCTACATCAGCAACAACGCGGCTGACAATATCTCCCTGTGAATGACCATCCAGATATTTCAGAGGAAGCTCCTGGATCCTGCAAAATGCCTTTTCCCTGATATCCTGGATCATACTGTAAACGATCTTGTTATTGCAGATTCCCATCAGCCACTGTGCCAGCGCAGTAAGAACAACTACCACTGCCATCTTTCTCAGAATAGCAAACAGAGCCGGCCACGGACTTCCTGTCCCCTCTGCCGGGCTGATGAGGCTGGTCAGCCAGTCAACCGCATTTCCTGCCAGTACCGGCAGATATAAGGTAAGTGCTACAGAAGCTGCAGCCATCAGGATCGTAAGAACGACCAGCCACCGGTATGGCTTCATATATTTTAAGACCTTGATCAGGGTCTCCTTCTGTTTTTCATTTTTTTCTGTCTTTTTCATATTACTCGCCCTGACCTGCCTTCTTTTCAAACTGACTGTAATAGATTTCCTGATATACCTCGCAGCTCTTAAGCAGCTCTTCATGGGTTCCCATTCCTACTGCCCTGCCGTCATCTAGAACGATGATCATATCCGCGTGCATCAGGGAAGAAGCTCTCTGGGAAACAATAAATACGGTAGTGTCTCCCGGCATTTCCTTCAGTGCCCTGCGGAGTGCTGCATCCGTTGCATAATCCAGTGCGGATGCACTGTCATCAAGGATCAGGATCTCCGGCTTCCTTACCAGTGCCCTGGCAATGGAAAGACGCTGCTTCTGTCCACCGGAAAGGTTCCGTCCTTCCTGCTCGATCATTTCATCAAGACCGTCCTTCTTCTGCCGTACGATCTCTTCTGCCTGTGCTGTCCGGAGTGCTTCATAGATCTCTTCATCTGTAGCCGCTTCATTACCCCACTTCAGATTATCCCGGATTGTTCCCTGGAACAGCACGGCTTTCTGCATGACAACACCGATCTTATTCCGGAGGGTAACGGTATCATAGCTTCTCACATCTCTGCCATCCACTCTCACACTGCCGCTTGTCACATCATAAAAACGGGGGATCAGGTTCACCAGGGAAGACTTACCAGAACCGGTACCGCCAATGATGCCAATGGTGTCTCCCCTTCCGGCTCTGAAGCTAATATCTGTCAGAGCTTCCTCGCCGCCCTCATAATAACGAAGTCCTACATGCTCGAAGACAACGCTGCCCGTTTCTTCTTCACTGCCGGCATATACTGAAGCTGCTTCGTCCGGTTCCTCTGTGGAATACTCCTTCAGTCCTGCAGGCATTGCCAATACAACTTCAATCCTGTTTCCACAAGCAACTGCCTTGGTCATAGTGATGATCAGGTTTGCCAGCTTCACCAGCTCTACCAGGATCTGTGACATATAATTGATCAGCGCTACCACTTCACCCTTTGACAGCACACCTGCATCCACCTGCAGGGCACCTGTATAGATCAGGGCGATCAGACCTGCATTGATCACCACATAGGTCAACGGATTCATCAGCGCCGAGATCCGTCCTGCTGTAGTCTGGATCTTCTTTAGTGCATCATTCTCACCGTCAAACTTACCGATCTCTGCCGGTTCCTGTCCAAAAGCACGGATCACACGGACACCGGTGAGATTCTCTCTTGTAGTTCCAAGCACCCTGTCAAGTCCGCTCTGTACTCTTTTGTACAGCGGAATACTTACCAGCATGATGCCAAATACGATCACGGACAGTACCGGGATCACAACTACGAAAATCAGGGCAGCCTTTACATCAACTGTAAAGGCCATGACCATGGCACCAAATACAATGAATGGCGAACGCAGAAACAGGCGCAGTACAAGGTTTACACCTGACTGCACCTGATTGATATCACTAGTGATCCTTGTGATCAGCGTGGCAGTTCCCTCCCTGTCAAGCTGGGAAAAGGACAGCTTCTGAATGTGTTCAAATACACCATGACGGAGCTTTGTAGCAAATCCAACAGCCGCTTTCGCTGCAAAATACTGTGCCGTAATGGAACAGACAAGACCGATCAGACCAAGTGCTGCCATGATCAGGCACATTCTTCCTACATAGCCCTTATCTCCCTGCGCAATTCCCACATCGATCATGGATGCCACAACAAGCGGTACAATAAGTTCAAAAGAGGCCTCCAGCAGTTTAAACAGAGGCCCTAGAATACTTTCTTTTTTATAATCTTTAAGATAGACAAGCAGCTTTTTCAATTTCTTTCTTCCTTTTTTAGTCCAGATATGCGTCATATTTTTCATTGGTATCATTCAGGAATGTGACCGCTACGATACCGGGACCTGTATGGGCACCGATCGCACAGCCGATCTGGGATTCCAGAATATCCTTTACATGATAACGCTCCCTGAGCTGTTCTTCTACGAAATCAGCGGATTCCCTGTCCTTTCCGTAGACAACGGCTACCATCTGGTTCTCCAGGTTTTTGCCCTTCTCTCCAACCATATCAAGGATCCTCTTCTGAGCCTTCTTCCAGCCACGGACCTTTTCTACAGCACTCAGGGAACCATTTTCATCTACAATAATGATAGGCTTGATATCTAGTACAGTTCCTGCAAGGAAGGATGTTCTGCTGAGCCGTCCTCCCTTAAACAGATAATCAAGCTGCATCACTGTGACTGCGTGCTCCATATGCTCACAGAAGAAGTGTGCCGCCTCAATGATCAGCTCCTTCGGCGCCCCGTTTTTCTGCATCTGCAGGAGCTTTGTCACAACAAGTCCATAGCCTACTGAAGCACACCTTGAATCAATGATCGTCAGCTTAAAATCCGGATATTCCTCCTTTACTTCATCATAGGCAAGATTTGCTGCATTAAAGGTTCCTGCTATTCCTGTGGAAAAGCAGATATACAGAACCTCATCCCCACGCTTTGCATAGGGCAGGAAATGCTCATGGAACATATACTGGTTGATATGATAGGTTTTAATATCCTTACCGGAAGCCTGGATCTCATAAAACTCCTCCGGGAAAATGGTTTTGCCATCAAAGTAATCAGTTCCCTCAATCGTGACCGGTGTAGGCATTACATATAAATTGTACTTGGTAATGACACTTTCCGGAATATCGGAAGCTGAGTCTGTAATAATCTGAAAAGCCATATTTTTTCTCCTTTTGGCATACTATATGTGCAATTATAGCAAATATCCTGCCGCCGTACTACTTATTTTTTCTTAACCTTGTGGAATCACCCTGTGATCTGTCAGGAAAAAAGTAAATTCCCCACTGTCCAGAAGCTGCTCCTGATCATTCAGGATCCGTACCTCATAAACAGCCAGATGCTTTCCCATCCGCAGCCTTCTGGCCTGACATACCACATAAGACAGATGATCTGCCGGCAGCATAAAATTCAGGGAGCCATTGACTGTGGTCGCAAAATATCCACCCATACACGCTCCGAGTCCTGCTGTGATATCGCAGAGGGAATAAAGGCATCCTCCATGAAACATCCCGTAGGGATTGGTCAGTTCCTCCTTATAAGGCATTTTCGTACAGACATAATCTGCCGATAAGCTTTCCACCTCAATGCCAAGGTGCTGCATATAGGCATTCTGCTGCACTACTTCTCTCATTGCCTGTTCCAGCTCATTCATCTTCTGTCTCCTTTATACCGCATAACCTTCCAGTCCTTATTCATCCTTCAGGAGTGCCTGGTAAATCTCTCTTTTTCCTACGCCTCTGTCCGCCGCCACCTTTTTCATGGCGCTCTTTCTGTCTATACCCTGCTTTTCATAAAAAGCCATGTGCTCCTCTATGCTCATGGATTCCCAGCTTTTCTGCTGCTCCTCCTCGATCTCCTTCCGGCTCTTTCCTTCAATCACAAGGACATATTCCCCTTTGGGTTCATTTTCCTCATAATAGTCTGCAGCCCCTTCGAGAGTTGTTGGCATAATGGTCTCAAATTTCTTGGTCAGCTCCCGGCAAAGCGTGATCCGGCGCTCCCCCAGCGTTTCCAGAAGCTCAGACAGTGTCCTCTTCAGATGATGGGGAGCTTCATACAGGATCATGGTCCGTGTCTCTCTGGCAAGCTCCTCCAGCACAAATGCCTTTTCCTTTTTATCCGTGGGCAGAAAGCCCTCAAAGCAGAACCGCCTTGTGGGAAGTCCGGACAGTGTCAGTGCTGTAATGCAGGCACAGCACCCGGGAAGGGATGTCACCGGCACACCTGCCTTCTGGCACTCTGCTACAAGCACCTCCCCGGGATCAGAGATCGCAGGTGTCCCTGCATCTGTGATCAGTGCGATATTTTTGCCTGTAAGAAGCTGATCCACCAGATAATGAGCCTTTTCTACTTTATTGTATTCATGATAGCTGGTCATGGGAGTTCTGATCTCAAAATGATTCAGCAGACGGATACTGTTTCTGGTATCCTCTGCTGCGATCAGATCTACCTCTTTTAATGTCAATAACACCCGCTCTGTCATGTCCTGCAGATTTCCGATAGGTGTTGCACACAAATACAGGGTTCCGCTCATGGTCACTCTCCTTAATATCCGTAAACTGTGTAGATCTCCTCTGTGTAAACCCCAGGCTTCTCATAAACGATCAATGGCTTTTCTACGGTCAGTCTCGCCCTTCCGCCCCGGTTTGCTTCGATCAGGACCATATTGGGCTCCTTATCTGCAAAAGGATACACCAGCTTCATCCGCTTTGGCTCCAGCCTGTACTTCCGCATCAGTACCATGATATCCACCAGCCGGAAGGGTCTGTGCACCAGATAAAAATTACCGCCGCTCTTAAGCAGCCCTGCTGCCTGTGAGATCACATCCTCCAGATTACAGAGCAGCTCATGCCTTGCGACCGCCTTTGGTTCACCCGGATTGGTAAGCCCGTGATGCTCTGTCATATAAGGGGGATTACAGGTCACAACATCAAAGGAAGCAGCGCCAAAAAGACTCACTGCTTCTTTTAAATCTCCGGTTACGATTGTAATCTTGTCAGCAAGACCATTGAGCTGTACACTGCGTCTTGCCATATCTGCACTTTCTTCCTGAATCTCAAGTCCTGTCAGGTGGGCAGCCTTTGTCTTGGCCTCCATCAGGATCGGTATGATCCCTGTTCCTGTGCCAAGATCGATCACCCTGGCACCTTCTCTGGCATGGGCAAAACCGGAAAGCAGAACCGCATCCATCCCAAAACAGAACCGACCCGGATCCTGGATGATCTTATAGCCATTTCTCTGCAGATCATCCACTCTCTCATTTTCCTTCAAAAGCTCATCAGTTGTCATCAAGCTTTGATTTTCCTTCCTGTTTTTCCAGCTTCTCCAGTGTCTTCAGCTCTTCATCCTGCACATCCACCTTATTGTTTCTGCGCTTTCTCTTAAACCGCAGCTGTTCTACCTTATATTCCTGGATCTCCTTCTCGTCACCTACATCTACGATTACCTTGACAAGCTGGCGCAGCACATTGACACTTGCTACTTCTCCCTTCAGTCCGTCATCTGTAGTAACATGATCACCCACATTCGGCAATCTCCGGTTCAGCTCCTCATAGGTTTCCTCCTCATGCTTTAAGCAGCACATCAGTCTGCCGCATACGCCGGAGATCTTGGTAGGATTTAAAGAAAGATTCTGCTCCTTGGCCATCTTGATGGAAACCGGAACAAACTCTGACAGATGTGCATGACAGCACAGCTCCCTGCCGCAGATACCGATCCCGCCAAGAATCTTGGTCTCATCCCTGACACCGATCTGGCGAAGCTCGATCCTCGTCTTGAAAACAGATGCCAGATCCTTAACCAGCTCTCTGAAATCAATTCTTCCATCTGCTGTAAAATAAAAAAGTACCTTATTATTGTCAAAGGTATATTCTGCATCGATCAGCTTCATTTCAAGACCATGTTTTTTGATCTTCTCAAGGCAGATCTTAAAGGCCTCTTTTTCTTTAAGCTTATTACCAGCCTCCTGCTCATCATCCCGTTCTGTGGCAATACGCAGTACCGGCTTCAAAGGCTGTACTACCTTGTCATCATCTACTTCTCTGGGATTTCCTACTACAGTTCCGTATTCAATCCCCCTTGCAGTTTCTACAATCACATGATCATTTCTTTTAACAGACAGCTTGCCGGGATCAAAAAAATAGATCTTGCCTGCTGTCCGGAATCTTACACCGATTACTTTTTTCATAAATCTATCAACCTCACTAATTCTCTTTAATGGTAAGCAGCAGAAGCTCCATGGTCAGATCAAAGTTTACATTGGCATTCAGTCTCTGCTTGGACTTTTCCAGTTCTTCTATGATGGTTTCAATCCCTTCGTAGGTACTGGTATCTGCTACTTTTCTAATATACTGTATCTCTTCCCGGAAAATCAAGTGATTTGCATCATGTGTAGCCTTAAAGAGCAGCACATCACGATACCAGATGGACAGAATATCCAGGTAATCATTGATATCCAGCTTGTATTCCGTGATCTTTTTGATAGCAGTCACGATCTCATGAATCTCCATATCCTGGATATTCCGAAGAAGGGAAACTGCCTCTTCCTTTACCTTGTCAAATTCTTCACTGGAAGCAAGCAGCTTTGCTTTTCCCACATTTCCCCTGGCAAAAGCAACACAGATATCTGCCTTATAGTCCGGGATCTGCATGGTCTTCATCAGATAATCCTTGACCTGTGCATCTCTGACAGGCTTCATATTAAGCTGTACACATCTGCTCAGGATCGTGGGAAGCAATGCATTTACATTACTGACAAGAAGCAGGATCACACCATATTCTGGCGGCTCCTCCAGTGTTTTCAGCAGGGCATTCTGTGCCTGTACTGTCATCTTTTCCGCTTCATTGACAATATAGATCTTCCATTTGCCGCTGTAGGGCTTGATCGCCATATCATTGTTGATCTGGGTACGGATATCCTCTACGCTGATCACATTGGGCTTTTCATGAGTCAGAAAAATAATATCGGGATGATTACCACTCTCTGCCTGCACACAGGAATGACATTCGCCGCACGGATCTGCTCCCTGTCTGTTTTCACACTGCAGTGCCTGTGCAAAGATTTTTGCAATGAATTCCTTGCCAGAGCTTCTCTCTCCGTTAATCAGATAGGCATGGGAAACTTTTCCGAGCTTTACCGCATTTTCCAGGTGATCTCTCAGCTGCTCCTGTCCTACAATATCCTCAAATCTTCTCATAGCCTGTTCCCCCCTATGTCAGTATATCAAGCAAAAGACCTCTGATCTCCCCAATCCTAGAAAGGATTGCCAGATGATCCTGTTCTTCCTTCATCAGCTCCTGCGCCAGCTCATCCAGATTCTCATCCACCAGCCGGATAATACCATATACCCTGTGACGTCCCTTCCTGTCCAGAAAGTTTTCCCTGCTGAAGGAATGGGATCTGTTGATGATCTCATTCATAAAATCCTTGATCAATCCCCGGTATTTCTTCATATCCCGGACATCCCTCTTCCTGGCAAGCTTATTTCCCTGCATGGTGATCTCTTCCATCAGCGTAGTCAGTCTTGCCTGCAGCTCCTTTTCCTCAATATGGCTCACAAGGGTGAAGCGGAAGGCATCATCCGTCTCCTGCACTTTCTGAGGTGCTTCCGGCCTGGCAGCCTGGCTGACCTGATTCACTTTTATGTCCATTCTGCTTCCTCCTTCCCATGCTCAGCCTCATGCTTTGTCAGCTTCGCCTGCTCTACCCTGAAATATATTCCTCTATTTCTGCAAGACAATGTTCCAGATTCTCGTTGGAAAACCGCTTCCTAACCCCGGCTTCCCGAATCTTTTCCTCAGAAAAATCTTCCGCATCAGACAGATATCTCCGGCACAGCTCCTCATATTTCGGGGTTTCCTGTCTCCGTTCCCTGTCAAGTGCCCTCTGCAGCCTGACACCATCATCTACTTCAAGAAGAACCGGTATCACCTTTTCTTTTCCAAAATATCCTGCTGTTTTTATGTAGGATTCCAGTGTCCCTATGATCAGATAATTTTCATTCTCAAGGTCTATATGACCATCATCCACAGTAAAATAGCGCCACAATCCATAACAGGTATGATAAGCTCTTGCCTCTACAACCCTGCCTTCATCCTGAAGCTTTAAAAAACCTGCCTCGTCTGTAAAAAAGTATTCTCTTCCCTCTTTTTCGCCGGCACGCATGGGTCTTGTCGTATACGGAACTATCTTCTTAAGCTGCAGGGAGCTGCTTTTTAGCAGCTCCCTGTAGATGGTATCCTTTCCCGTAGAGCTTTTCCCCATTAAGTATACCATTTTTCCCATGTAAATTAAACCTCTACAACACGTATCATATTTGTTCTTCCGGATACACCAAGAGGCACACCTGCCGTCAATACAACCTTATCCCCTTTTTTGATATATCCCTCCTTCTCTGCAGCATGGACAGCCTCATCAAACAGATCCTCTGCCGTGCTCTCCCTTGCGATCCAGATCGGTGTAACACCCCATGCCAGATTCAGCTGTCTGCAGGTTCTAGGGCTCACAGAGCAGGCAATGATCGGACAGGAAGGCTTATATCTTGCGATCATACCTGCAGTAAATCCAGAGATCGTTACGGTAATGATCGCTGCTGCCTTCAGATCCATGGCTGTCGTACAGGTTGCATGGGAAATCGCAGTTGTCGTATCAATATTATCAATATCTTTTCTTCTTCTCAAACGGCTGTTATAGTCAATATCCTGTTCGGTTCTTTCGGCGATCTTTGCCATAGTCTTTACCGCTTCTACCGGATAAAGTCCTGCTGCACTTTCTCCCGAAAGCATGATCGCTGTAGTTCCGTCATAGATCGCATTGGCAATATCCGTAGCCTCAGCACGTGTCGGTCTTGGATTCTTGATCATGGACTCCAGCATCTGGGTTGCCGTGATAACATGCTTTCCTAGTGCTTCTGCCTTCTTGATCATCTGCTTCTGGACGATCGGCACCTCCTCCATAGGGATCTCCACACCCATGTCGCCTCTCGCTACCATAATACCATCTGCTGCCTCCAGGATCTCATCCAGGTTTCTTATGCCCTGCGTATTCTCAATCTTTGCAATGATCTTCATGTGGCTTCCATGCTCTTCAATGATCTTACGTACCTCCAGGATATCCTCTTTACATCTGACAAAGGATGCCGCCAGAAAATCAAAATCCATGTCACAGCCAAACATGATATCACTGCGGTCCACATCACTGATATAGGGCATGGAAAGGGCTGCTCCCGGTATATTTACACCCTTGTGGTTGGAAATGGGGCCACCGTTTACTACGCTGCAGATGATATCTGTCTCATTGATCTCATCTACCACCATCTCGATCAGACCATCATCGATCAGGATCGTTGTTCCTACGTTGATATCATCCTTCAGTCCCTTATAAGTAATTGTTACTTTTTCATTATTTCCGAGGATCTCTTCTGTGGTCAGGATAAACTTCTGTCCGGATACAAGCTCAGTCTTTCCTCCTTCAATGTCCTTCAGGCGGATCTCCGGTCCCTTGGTATCAAGAAGCGTGGCAACTGGCAGCTTTAATTCACTGCTGACTTTGATCACACGATCAAATTTTGCCTTGTGCTCCTCATGGCTTCCGTGTGAAAAATTAAATCTGGCTACATTCATTCCTGCCAGCATCAGCTCCCTTAATCTCTCCTCGCTCTCGCTTGCGGGACCGATCGTGCAGATAATTTTTGTTTTTCTCATTTTAACTCCTCCTGCTTTCTTCTTTTACACAACGGATCTTGTAATGATTCCCGTCATTTTCCATGTCATTTTGATGAGTAATTCCCTGCAGGTCAAAGCCCTGCTCTAAATACTCCCTGATCATACGGATCAGAGTTTTATCTATTTCCTCACCGGGTACCAGCACAGGAATCCCCGGTGGATATAGCATTACGAAATCAGCTGCCGTTCTTCTGTCTGAATCTCCAAGCAAAACTTCTTCTGTCTCAGCCCGGAAGACCTCTTCCATTCTGTAGCTCTGCTTCGGTTTATATTGCTGATAAAAAATACTGACTGATGCCGGTTTTTCTTTTGCCGGATTCTTTCCTGGCTCCTGCATCTGCCGCTCTATTTCCAGGTCGATCTCCCGCAGGGCATCCGCCAGCCTTTCAAATCCTTCCCTGTCATCCATCACAGACAGCAGGGCGATCACGTAATCGTACGCAGCCATTTCCAGTTCAAGATGATACTTCCTTCGAAGCTGCTCCATAAGAAAACTGCCGCCACAGCCGCTTCCCCTGACAGAGATCAGAAACCGGAAGGGCTCCTGCCTCCTGCAAACCGCCTCATCCATCACAAGCCCGGCCTCTCCTTCCACAGAATGCTCTGTCATATCTGCAGGATAGATCCTGATATGTTTCAGATCCCTGCAGCGTTCTGTAAGCCTCTGCCGGTACTTCAGGATCCTTTCAAAGGGTGCTTCCCCTTCCTTCTCCAGATAAGCCATACAGGAATCGATCCCTGCCATCAGCAGATAAGAAGGACTGCTTGTTTCATAAACAGCCAGATATTTCTGAACCAGTTCAGGATCCACCAGTTTTCCATTCACATGAAGCAGCGCCGTCTGTGTCGGTGCCGGAAGCATCTTGTGTACACTGTGGATCACCAGATCAGCTCCCTCTGTCACAGCGCTTTCTGGCAGCCTTCTGTGAAAGCCGAAATGTGCTCCATGTGCCTGATCCACGATCACTGGGATTCCATAGTGATGAGCCGCTTCACAGATTCCTCTGACATCAGACAGAATCCCGTCATAGGATGGTGATGTGACGAGAACAGCACATACCATGGAAGAAATTTCTTTTTCCGGTATATTCTCCCTCTGAACCAGCTCCTGCAGGCTTCTTTCCACCTGCTTTGCAGAAATGCCACCCGAAATCCCATAAGCTTCTATCAGTTCCGGAAAAAGATACTCCGGCTGCAGATGGTTCAGCATGATCCCGTGATATACTGCCTTATGGCAGTTTCTCGCCACAAGGATCCTGCTGCCTCGTCCTGCTACAGCAGAAATCGCAGTAAGCAGGCCACAGGTACTCCCATTTACCAGAAAATATGTCTTTTCGGAATGATACAGTTTTCCTGCTCTCTCCTGTGCTTCCTTCAGGATCCCCTCCGCATGATGAAGGTTATCAAAGCCGTCAATCTCTGTAATATCAAGAGGGTATACCCTGGATACCGGTGATCCCATTTCTTTTCGTTTGTGTCCCGGCATATGAAACGGATAAAAATCACTCTCTCCGTAACGCTTCAGTTCCTCTGCAAGCAGGTTCATTTGGCAACTCCCACTCTGACTCTGCCAGGCCTTTTCCGGATCTTCAGGGTTTCCAGAAGGGAACAGTATTTGTCTGCCGCAGTGACAACCCATGCCTCCCTGCAGAGCGGCGGTACTACCGTCAGCGGCCACATATGTTTCTTGATGATATCCTCTTCCCTTCTCGTCAGATGATATTCCTTTCTGGCATTTTTAAGTGCAATACCCGGATGATAGAAGCCATGCAGCTTCTGGTAATTCTCTCTGTTCTTATCATGCCAGTCATACAGGAAATAATCATGAAGTAATGCTCCGCGGATCAGATCCCTCTCACTGCATCCAAGGCCAAGTGCTTTGTTGATCTGGATGCTCTGTTTTGCTACATCGAGGCAATGTCTGTAAACCGGCATGGTTCCATGCTGGATATGATGTCTTGTCTTCTGAAAATTCTCAGAATGCAGAATATCGGAAGCATTTTCTTTGAGCAGCCGGTAGAATTTTCGTCTTTGCTCATACTGCTTCCTGTACTTTTCCATTCTTCTCTGGTGTCCTTCTTTTAAACTTTCCAATGCTGCTCTCCTTCTATCTGAACGGTTGCCCATTACACCTAATTAGTTATTTTACCATAGATAACGGATGAAGTGTGAAAAATGCTTCTATTCTGTAAAAAATTTAACATTCTTTTTACTTTCGATCACTCCGGTCACCTTTTTCCACTCTTTCTGCGTTTCCGGAAGCATCTCCCTGATCCTTTCCTGATCCTCCTCTTTTCCCGCCTGTTCCAGTGCAGCAAACATTTCTCCGAGGGCATCCGCACCAATCCCTCTTGCTTCACCCTTCAGTGCGTGTACAATAACAGTAAACTGCCTGAAATCTCTGACTTCTTCTAATTTCTTCTCCTGTTCTTCTCTCTGACCTGCAAACAGATCCAGCAATCCATAATAAAATTTTCTGTCACTGTCCGCATATTTTAATCCTTTTTCCGTATCAATTCCTGCATTCCCAAGTGCCTGCATATAGCCTGCAAAAAACAGGCCTTTCCTTATCACCCGATACAATGATTCTGATGTAAAAGGCTTCGCAAGATAGTCAGAAAATCCTTCCCCCTGATACAGCTCTCTTGCTCCCTGTGTTGCATTTGCTGTCAGTGCAATCACCGGCGTTTTCTTATTTTCCCCATTTTCATCTGCCTTTATCCGGTGAATCGTTTCAATACCATCTAACTCCGGCATCATGTGATCCAGAAAGATCAGGTCATATGTATGCTCCCTGCAGCAGATTATGGCTTCTTTTCCACTGGAAACTGCGGTAATATCCGCCTCTGTCTTCTTCATCAGCTGCCGGAATACCATCAGATTCTTTTCATTGTCATCCACAGCAAGGATCCGTATTCCCTTAAGTGCAATCTCTTCCTTCTGTTTTTGTCTGTTATTGCTCTCTTCTACCTTTTCCGGGTCTGCCTCAAGATATGGGATCCTTACAATGAATGTTGTGCCCTTCCCTATTTCACTGTACAGCTTTAATGTTCCATCCATCGCATCCACAAGCTGCATAACAATAGCCAGACCAAGACCAAGGCCTTCTTTTCTGATATTCTGGGCACTCCTTCCTCTTTCAAACGCTTCAAATATCCTGCTCCTGTCAGCTTCTGCGATCCCCATTCCGGTATCACTTACCACAAATTGCAGAAAAGCATTTTCTTCTTCATAAACCTTCTCTACGGTCAGTGAAACAGTGCCCTTGTCTGTATACTGGACAGCATTTGACAAAAGATTGATGAGAATCTGTAAAAGTCTTCTCTCATCCCCCATAAGCCAGATACTGTCACTTCCCGGAATTTTGTTCTCTGCCTGAAAACACAGTCCCTTTCCTTCTGCCTGGTGTCTCCCTACCTTTTCAGCCTGGACGAGCATTTCAGACAGATCATAGGGTTCTATGGCCAGTTCCTGATTTTCATTTTCGATTCTGGACATTTCCAGAATCTCCTCTACCATGGATATCATGGTATTCCCTGCAGTCTCGACCTCAAGTGCATAATCCCTGATCTGTTCATCCTTGCTTTCCTGCAGGATCATCTCACTCATGCCCATGATCGTATTCATAGGTGTCCGCAGTTCATGACTCATCTTCATCATAAATCTGGTTTTTGACTCATTCGCCTCACGAAGCTGTTCCATTGTCTTCAAATGCTCTGTCTGATCAATAAACCAGAGCATACAGCCATCCTTTTCTCCGTTTTCGATAATATCCTCCGGCCGGATCTCAAAGGTCACATTCCCTCTCTTCAGGATATGGCTGCCTTCAAAAAGAGCATCCAGGATTTCCTTCTGACGATAGATCTGATCTCCTTCCTTAAGTCCCGGACAGATCATATTCATTCTCTGATTGATATAAATAATGATATTATCTTTATCAAGAACAAGAAGACCCTCATCCCCATAGTTAAAAGCATTATCTGCCGCTGCCTGGAGCGAACCGAAATATCCATATCGGAGCATGGCGATCATCATACAGAACATTGTGACCGTTACGACAAAAACAACAGGATTATAGCTGCCAAATACACCAAGTCCCTTCATGATCAGTTCAATGCACATGGTTCCGATTCCTGTAATCACATAACGAATCCTTTTTTTCTGCAGGCTTGTGCTTCCCGGATACCGCACTGCACACATGATAAAAAGTCCAAGAAATACTGCTGCCAGATGTACATA
The DNA here is from genome assembly GCA_003490145.1 of Lachnospiraceae bacterium OM04-12BH. Taxonomy (GTDB): domain Bacteria; phylum Bacillota; class Clostridia; order Lachnospirales; family Lachnospiraceae; genus Suilimivivens; species Suilimivivens aceti. The sequence goes on along the minus strand of QULQ01000002.1, from coordinate 13,178 downwards.
GTGCAAATACCAGATAATCCCACCTGTCACTACTATCCTGTTATACATACCATCCTGGAGGATCTCCATTGTTTTATAAAAGTATGTGTGATACTCTGCAGTGAACGCTCCGGCAAGTGTAATAATATTTACGGTCAATTGTACAATATAGATCCATTTTGGTATGTGCAGCTTGACAAATTCCGATACAAACCATAAAAGTGCCATCAAAAAGGCTGCCTGTCCAAAATACTGGACACAGAGTCCCGAAAGTGCCGCTTCTACCGTATCAGCATGGGTCAGCTCCAGATGGATCCCTACAACAAATACGATCGTTCCCACATCATACAGGATAAATGCCAGCTGTGCCCTGGAAGGCTGCTGGTTAATGATCACTGCCAGCATAAAAAACATCATGACAAATGCTATGACATCCACTATCTGAAATACATAATACATCGCTATCCCCTTTTCCTCCATTCACTTTCCATTGCAGTCTGTTAACGCTCATTATAGCCTGTAATAAATTCAATGACAACAAAAAGAACCTGCCGGCTGCCCTTATGGTGCAAACCTGCAGATTCCTTTTTCACTCATACATACCTGAGATATTCTTTTTAGTACAGTTATTTTTCCTTTACGATTTCCTTTAATACCCTAAACAGCTCTCTTGTCTGCTGTTCTGTATATTCTTCCAGTGGCTTTCTGGTCTTTTTGGTCTTGATGATTCCCTGATAAGCAAGCACAGCTTTATAAGCTGCAATGTTATTCACACTGCACAGTGCCTCATTCAGCCTGTTGGTAAGCTGCTGTCTTTCTGCTGCCAGCTTGTAATCATTCTTTTCCAGTGCCTCCCACACAGCTTCATAGTACTCGGGGATTACCTGGGAGCTTCCGGAGACAACACCGTCACCGCCCATGGAAACCACTGCTGTCAGGAGCTGATCCGGACCCGCCAGTACACTGAAGGTGCCATCACTGATCCGCATCATCTGCTGGATCCTTGTCATATCCGGATAGCTGTATTTGATACCGATGATATTAGGGCACTGTGCTGCCGCCTTTTCTGCAGCTGCTACAGAAATATCATTCATGGCATACTGCGGGATCGCATATAAATATACCGGGAAATCTTCGGGTACATTCTTTGCCACACTGACAAAAAAATCCACAAGACCATTTTCACTGATCTTAAAGAAGGAAGGGGTTACTACGGCAATGCCATCAGCACCTGCCTCTACCGCATGCTTTGCCAGCTCTACGGTATCCTTCAGATTCCATCCGCCTACATGAACGTACACGGGAACCCTTCCGGCTGTCTTTCTGATCACCGTCTCTGCTACGATCTTCCGCTCTTCCACGGTAAGATACATCATTTCTCCGGTAGTCCCGCAGGGATATATTGCCTGCAGACCGCCTTTGATGCAGTGCTCAACCAGGTTTTCCAGGGAAACTGTATCTACCTGATCATCCTCTGTCAAAGGCGTTACAACCGGAACTACAATACCACTCAATTTTTTCATATGTTGTCCATTCCTTTTTACATCACTTCCGAAATCTTAACAGCACGCTTTTCACTGACGCTCTTTTCTACTGCCAGAGCAAGATTCAGTGCCATCAGACCATCCTTCCAGCCAACAACCGGCTCTGTATCATTTAGGATCGCCTGTGCAAAGGCCTTGACTGACTGATAGTTACCATTAATGTAGAAATCCTTCAGTGCCAGCTTTCCAAGGTTGGAATAATTGGGTCTTAAAATTTCTACCGGTACTGCCTGCTCGGTTACCGCCTGGGTTCCCTTATTGGCAAGTCCTGTATCAGAATTGCAGATAATGGACGGCTTCTGCCACATAAAATCTCTTCCGTTGTCTGCACTGACCATATTTCTGTCACCACGTACTTCTACGCTCTCCATGCCATAGCCACATACCCAGGATCCCAGAGATCCCAGCATCATAGTCCCCACACAGCCGTTCTCAAACTGCATGGTCACGGCAAAGGTATGCTGACCCGGCTGCTTCTCATAACGATAGGCAAATACCTCATCCACTTCACCGATCAGGTACCTTGCCAGATCAAAGAAATGGCAGGAACCTACACGGAGCAGATCTGTTTCGTTGGTACGATAGCCGCCGATAAACTTTGCTGAGAATCCGGAAGGTGCCCCAAAGCCTTCAGAATCGATCGCCCCCTTCATATCATGATAAGCCAGGTTGAAACGCTTATTGAAGGATACACCGATCTTCTTATTATTCTTCTTTGCTGCTTCGATCAGCTTCTTAATATCTTCTTTCTCTGTTCCAAGCGGTTTTTCAGTAAATACATGCAGTCCGGCTTCCACACACTTCAGCGCCAAAGGTGCCTGCAGCTTTGCGATCGTAATAACAAAGGCACAGTCAGCTTCCACATTCTTTAGCATTTCATCCATATCCTGCCATGATCTTGAAAGACCAAACCGTCTTGCAGCAAAATCTGCACGATCCTTATTCATATCACAGACACCAACAACCTCAATCTCATCAATATAGGAAATGGCATTGTGAATCATATTGGTGGCCTGTTCGCCACATCCGATCAGAACGGCACGCACTTTTTTGTCTGCTTTTTCTATTCCTTCATACAAAAACATGGTTCTTCCCTTCCTTCCTGCATCCATTCTCCTGTTTCTTCTTATTTAACAGGAAGCTTTAAAACGATCTTTCTGTAAGCATCGCCTGTCTCGTTGACCTTGCCTCTGCAGCGGTGTGCATCCTGAGGAAACAGAATGTAGAACATGCCCGCAGTTGCCAGATATCTCTTGCCTCCGCCATAGTAAAAACGGAAATCCGTCTTCTCATCATACTCTTCTCTGACCTCAAGCTGGGTAGCTTCTTCCCACTCAAAGATCTCCTGTCCGGAGAATACAAACTGTACATCCAGGAATTTCTTATGTGTTTCCATCTTGTCACCGCTGATATCGGAAGTCTCACCTTCCTGTACCATAGCATACATTTCGCTGTCTGTACGATAGGTTCCAACAGGCTTGTCTAACAGTGTTTCTACAAATTTCATGCCTTCCTCAAGTCCGGGAACAGCGTCTACATAGGTTTTATAATTCTTGTAATAATCCAGTATCATATCTCTTCTCCTTGTATAATTACTTGTTATAAATAAGACCTGCTTCATCGAAGGCTGCCTGCAGGAAGGAACGGATCTCGCCCTCTCTCTTCCATAGGTCATCTCCCATATGGGTTCTTACTTCTACTCCAACATGTACATCCCTGATCCCGGCCGGTGTCTCAGCCTCTGCTGCCACACGGAGCATCTTTGCCGCGCCCTGAAGATCCAGGTAACCCCAGTTCTTGTATTCCGGTGCATTGCCAAGCTCCATATGCCAGTCACCATAGCAGGGATTGGACGGATCAGTCACACAGTTGCAGATATGGAACTGTGCCATGTAAGGAAGTGCTCTCTTCATGGACTCCTCCAGATCAATTTCTGCCAAAGCTTCATGGGCGCTGTCCCAGTGAATATAGAAATTGGGACATTCCTTCTTCAGTCCCTCAAACCAGTCGATAACCTCATGGATCGGACCCATAAGCTGCTTCTTGTGTACGTATCTGTCAAGCGGCTCCAGCGTCAGATGCATGTCCTGATATTTGGATGCTTCCTGCGAAATTTCACAGAAGGATTCAAAGAGTGCCTTCTTGGCGTCCTCTCTTTTCTCCGGCGATACATCCGGACCAGAGGGCAGGCCTACATGATAGGCTCCACTCTCTGCCGCCTCGGCAAGCAGCTCTTTGACATAAGCGACTGCACGCCTTCTTTCCTCCGGGTCAAGTGCAGATAAATTGTCTCCCTTTTCATTAATATTGGGAGAAGCCCAGATGGTAAGCTGATAGTCACGATCTTTTACGATCCTTCTTACCAGCTTCTGGTTCTCTTTTTTGAAGATAACCGGCAGCTCAATTCCTGTATAAAAGGGAATCTTTGCCACATCAGGAAGGATCTTCTGTACAAAGAAGTTCTCATCCGTTACCGCCGGCATGAAGATCTCAAGCATATGTAATGACGGTGCCAATTGTTTCATTGATTAACCCTCAACTTTCTTATTCTTTTTCTTCTGGAACAGATTGCTGATAAAAGGCCATCCGATTGCCAGAAGGATCAGTACGATCAGACCGATGGAAATCGGACCTGTAAACAGCTGTAGGTAGCTTCCGTTGGAAAGCATCAGTGTACGACGGAGGTTTGTCTCGCACATATCCCCAAGCAGAAGTCCCAGGATCATCGGTCCAAGAGGATAATCATACTTACGGAAGAAGAATCCGCAGATTCCGGCAATGAACATAACGATCACATCGGTATAGTTTCTGTTCATGGAGTATGCACCTACACAGCAGATCAGAAGAACTGCCATCTGAATGTACTGGCTCTTGATGGACAGAAGCCTGATACATGCCTTTGCACTGAGCAGCCCAAGAGGCAGGATGATCAGGTTTGCAATGATCATGATGATGTACAGCCTGCAAACGAAGGGAGCACTGTTGGAAAGAAGGGTAGGTCCTGTAACCATTCCATACATGGTCAGTGCACCAAGCAATACTGCTGTGTTTCCATCTCCCGGAATACCGAGTGCCAGTGCCGTTGTCAGGGCACCACCGATAGATGCGTTATTGGAGGCACAGGTGGTAGCAAGCCCTTCCACAGAGCCATCTCCAAACTCTTCGGGATGCTTGGATACTCTTTTACATATATCCCAGGAGATCAGTGCAGAAATATCTCCGCCGGTACCGGGCACGATACCTACCAGGACACCGATCACAGAACCGATCAGTCCGGGAATTGTCATACGCTTATGCTCCTCCTTCGTAGGAAGAACTCTCTCTTTATCTTTCAGATCGACAATGTCTTTCTTGTTATCATCTTCTTTTTTATGTTCGAAAATCTGGAACAGCATCTCTCCTACACCGAACAGACCGATCATCACGGGAATGAATGCGATACCATCCATCAGGGAAATATTATTTCCTACAAAACGCTTGCTTCCAAGAAGTGGATCCAGTCCTACAGTTGCAAGAAGCATTCCTACAAATCCTGTAACAAGCCCCTTGGCAAGTGATGCGTGGGAAACACTGATCATCATGGAAAGTCCAAAAAGTGCCAGCCAGAAATATTCAGGTGAACCAAAGTTCAGTGCCAGTCTGGCAAGTGGTGCACAGGCAACCATCAGTGCGATGGTGGAGAACAGACCACCGATCACGGAGTAGATGGTGTTGACACCAAGGGCGAAGCCTGCACGACCTCTCTGTGAAATTTTATATCCGTCAAAGGTTGTTGCTATTGATGCAGGTGTTCCAGGCGTGTTGATCGCGATCGCCGAAATACCACCGGAAAAGATAGCGGAATTATATACACCAAGAAGCATTGCAAAACCATAAGTCGGATTCAGTTTAAAGGTCAGGGGAGTGATCAGTGAAATTGCCATAACAGAAGTTAATCCCGGCAGAGTTCCAACTACCATTCCTACTGCAACGCCAAGCAATATGCACAGTAAGCACATCGGATTCATGACGCTTTGTATTGCTGATAAATAATCCATATTAATACCTCTCTGCCTGTTATATTTTCATAAGCTAAACGGTTTGATCCGTAAATGTCCTCCATCAGTGGATTGTCAGATTTACCTTCAGGAATATGGAGAACATCACATACAGCACACCGGTTACTGCCGCAGAATAAATAACAGAGAATAAAAGCTTTTCTTTAAAGATCATGCACTGCAGGAACATGAAGATCATACCTGCAATAAGAAAGGGAACAAATTTCCAGAGAACCAGGAACAGTGCCAGGTCTGCAAAGATCAGAACCGCTCTGATGCAGCTCTGCTTACTGTCCTCACTTGCAAAGGTTCCTGCAAATGCCTTTTCCGGTTTCCTGACAGACTGAACGATCAGGATGATTCCCAGGATCATGATGATAATGCAAATTGCTGAAGGAAAAATTCTTGATCCCGGGTCTCCTGCCGGCGCTGTCGCCGGCAGTGTTGTGTTTGCTATATAGAGTGTAATTCCGGAAATAATGATGAACAAAAGTCCGATCACTGTATTTCCTGATAATTTTTTCAACATAGAAGACCCTCGTTTCTTATAATGACTACTGTGCTACGATACCAAGGCTGCTGATCAGCTCTGAGTAATACGTGAAGTCGCTGTCTGCCATCTTCTTGAACTCTTCCGCACTATAGTATGTGCTGTCGCATCCTCTTGTCTCACAGAAGGACTTGTACTCATCTGTCTCAAATACTGTCTTTAAGGAATCCTGAAGAGTTGTCAGTGTAGCTTCATCAACATCCTTAGGTGCAAGGAAGCCAACCCAGCATACAACGTTCAGATCATAGCCCTGCTCTTTTGCGGTAGGAACATCAGGCATTGTTGAACTTCTGTCTTCGCCGAATACACCAAGGCACTTCAGATCACCGGAATCAACATAGGAATAGCCTTCGCATGTACCAACAACTGCTGCATCGACCTCGCTTCCAAGAAGAGCGGTAAGGGCGCCTGTAGCTCCATCATAAGGAACATGATTTAAGGAAATACCAGCCTTATCAGCCATTGCGCAGGCTGCAATGTGCCAGATAGAACCAATACCAGAGTTGGCAACCTTCACTACATCAGGGTTCTCTTTACAGTAATTGATGAAATCCTCCATATTTTCATAAGGGGCATCCTTGGGAACATATAATGCCGCTGACCAGGACATTCCACATCCAAGAAGGCTTACACTGTCAGGATTCAACTCTGCATAACCAAGTGCCTGGATCATGGAAAGCTCTACAGGTGCGGTACCAATGGTGTACCCGTCCGGCTTGGAGTTCTGTACATACTGCATACCAACGGATCCGGAGCCACCTGTCTTATTTTCAACTGTTACAGACCAGCCAAGCTTGTCCTGCATAACCTGCGCTACTTCTCTTGCAAGAGCATCACTTCCGCCGCCTTCTTTTGCATGGCATACGATATTTACTGTGTCTGAAGGAAATGCTGCACTTTCATTTGATGATCCGCAGGCTGTAAGACCAAGCATCATAACCCCTGCCATTGCTTCTGCTAAAATTCTTCTAAAATCTCTCTTTTTCATACCTTTACCTCTCTTTTCTCTTAGTTTGTATTTTGTTATTATTATCTGCTCCTGTGCAGATCATTTACTGTTTTTCAAGCTTCTGTGCATCTGTACTCTGCCATGGTGGCAACACCATGATTGGCAGCTACTACGATGCTTTCCTTCGCATCCCCTGTCACAAAGATCTGTGCAGGAGCCTGTCCCTCGTCCAGGACTGTTTCTTCTTTGATCTGTGTTCTGCCTTCGCCATCACAGGTAAAGGTGAACTTCCGTAAGGTCTTGTCCCCGGCTCTGCTTCCTGTGATCAGTGCAGGCCTTCCAAAGAACTGTCCGCCCCAGAGCACATGTCCGAAGCTTAAGGGAATCTCAACCATTCTTTCCATTCCTGCGCCCAGCTTCTTGAATACTACGGCTTTGTTTCCATGGAACTCTTCGATGATTGCAAGTTCTTCTTTGCCATCCCCGTCCAGATCCATATAAACGATATCACTGGTAGGAACACTCAGCAGATGCTCTACATTCCATTCACCGTCTTTACAGGTTGCCCGGAAAACACCTTCCGTTCCTCCAAAGTAAAGATCATCGAAGCCCTCTTTGTTCCTTGCTACAAACATAGCATGGTGCTTTGTTACACCATCATAGATCTGCTCCATCTCTACCTTGTCTTTTGTGAGATCATACTTTCCAATCTCCATAGTTCCTGATGTTGACCAGTCATCCTGATCTGTCTTGCTCTTGCAAAGTTTTCCGGCTGCCAGATAAACACCATCCTTTTCCTGCAGCAGTGAAATTCTGTGAACGTAAGGAATCTCTGCAAGTACGGTTCTTTTGCTGACCTCATATCCGTCATCCTTCTTCTCCAGATCAGCCTTGATCACCTTGGCTGTTGCAGAATCAAATACCGGATAGAACTCTTCGATGAAAAGCACTGCATTTTCGCCTTTTACATCCAGGATCGCCATGACGCCGCCCTGTCCTCCAAACAGCTCTGTAGCCTTTTGCGTGACCGGATCTACCAGATATACTCTACCGCCACGGTTTTCAGATGCTGCTGCATAATACTCTTTGCCATCCAGTGTGACATCTGCAACTGCATATAATCCAGGCACATCCTTGACTAACTCATTCTTTCTGCATTCCAATCTTCCATCACTCCTCTCTTTGTAAACTCGTGTAAATATTTTGCAAAAATAATAAATTAACCGCTTTTCCCTTCCACCAGATATACTGGGATATCCTTGACCTGCTGTCCATCATTGTTCCCATCCTCTACCAGAAAATCAACCACATATCTGGCGATATCCTTTTTGGAAAACCCGACTGTTGTAAGCCTCGGATCTACAATCTTGGAGGACGCTGTGTCATCCATCCCTGTAATCGCTATCTTTTCCGGATCATATAACCCAGCTTTCTTAAGATGGTTCATGATAAGCACTGCCAGATAATCATTACCGGCAACAATTCCCACCTTCCCATATTTCTCAAGATTATCACCACAGATCTGTACAGCTCTGTTCAGGATATCATCATAACGATCATTTTCGTAGCTGATCAGGCTTTCATCCACCTGATAATTATAAGCAAGCAGCGCATCCTCGTACCCACGATAGCGGTAATCTTTTCTGCTGAACTGATGAACCTTTGACTTGTAGGGAGGGAAAAAGGCGATTCTTTCAAACCCTCTCTGGATCAGTCTCTCTGTCAGCAGATAAGCAGCTTTCACATAATCAACACGGAGACACCTTACACGGCTTTCTAGCTCTCCATAATGACGTGCGCCGTAAAGCGCAACAGGAATACCACTCTTTGCGATCTTATTGATCTGTTCTGTACTGTAAATACTTGTTGCCAGAAAAATTCCATCCAGTCTGTGGTCAACAAGCTGACTTAAGAATGCATCCTCCTGATGGCTGGTACAAAGGAAAAGATTATAGCCCTTGTCATATGCGTATTTCTCACTGAAATAAGTGATCTCTGCAAACAATTCACTTCGGATGTCATCACAAACAAGACCAAGTATATTTGTCTTTTTTGTCTTAAGGCTCCTGCCAATGTAATTCGGATGATAGTGAAGCTCCTCTACTGCCTTGAGCACCGCCTTCCTCTTCTCCTCACTGACATAATTCGAATTGTTAAGTACATATGAAACTACTGATGGGGATACGCCTGCCCTTTCGGCAACTTCATTTCTGGTAACCATTTCGACTCCTGTTGTTGTTTATTTACTCGTGTTTATATATTATATATCACAGAAGAATTTTTGTGTCAACTGAACATATTCAATAAATAGAATCGTCTGTTTTTGTGCAAATTCACTATTTTCATCTTTAAAATGCTGATTTTCCCTTACAGATTTACCTTCCGTATATGTTCTGTTTTCCTGATATTGTGGGATTTTTATTTTACTGATATGTGTGGATTTTTCTAATTTTCCGAAATGATTTGTTGTTTTTTGTTCCAGATATAAAAAAAGCGATTCTTACGAACCACTGAAATGAAGAATATAACTATGAATTTTTAAACATTAAAAATGCCCAGAACCGGAATCGAACCAGTGACACGAGGATTTTCAGTCCTCTGCTCTACCAACTGAGCTATCTGGGCATAGACTTAATACTTAATAAGTCAAGTAGCGGGGACAGGATTTGAACCTATGACCTTCGGGTTATGAGCCCGACGAGCTTCCAGACTGCTCCACCCCGCGATATTTAGTTGATGCCTTTCGGCTAATGGGTGGAGGTGGATTCGAACCACCGAAGCAAATTGCAGCAGATTTACAGTCTGTCCCCTTTGGCCACTCGGGAATCCACCCATTATGATATGAAATTCACATCACAAGCCGATGATCGGACTCGAACCGATAACCTGCTGATTACAAATCAGCTGCTCTGCCAATTGAGCCACATCGGCATATAAATGGGACCTATAGGGCTCGAACCTATGACCCTCTGCTTGTAAGGCAGATGCTCTCCCAGCTGAGCTAAGATCCCATATATATAATACTGAGGAAAAATCCTCTGTAAACGACCCGGATGGGGTTCGAACCCACGACCTCCGCCGTGACAGGGCGGCGCTCTAACCAG
>QULQ01000002.1:0-3005 GCA_003490145.1 Lachnospiraceae bacterium OM04-12BH | reverse complement strand
GTTAACAGCCGAGTGCTCTACCATTGAGCTATCGAGGATTACTCTAAAAGGTTTTCATACCTTCAAAACCGAACATCAAATCTCATATCTTTCCGCAATTCCTGGATAAGCCCTCGACCGATTAGTACTTATCAGCTGAATGCATTACTGCACTTACACCTTAAGCCTATCTACCTCATACTCTCTAAGGGGTCTTACTGACTTGCGTCATGGGATATCTCATCTTGAGGGGGGCTTCACGCTTAGATGCCTTCAGCGTTTATCCCTGCCGGACTTGGCTACCCTGCCATGGCTCTGGCAAGCCAACAGGTACACCAGCGGTCCGTCCATCCCGGTCCTCTCGTACTAAGGACAGCTCCTCTTAAATATCCTCCGCCTGCGCCGGATAGGGACCGAACTGTCTCACGACGTTCTGAACCCAGCTCGCGTACCGCTTTAATGGGCGAACAGCCCAACCCTTGGGACCTGCTACAGCCCCAGGATGCGATGAGCCGACATCGAGGTGCCAAACCACTCCGTCGATGTGAACTCTTGGGAGTGATCAGCCTGTTATCCCCAGGGTAGCTTTTATCCGTTGAGCGATGGCATTCCCACTTAATACCACCGGATCACTAAGTCCTAGTTTCCTACCTGCTCCACCCGTCGGTGTCGCAGTCAAGCTCCCTTCTGCCTTTGCACTCTTCGAATGGTTTCCAACCATTCTGAGGGAACCTTTGAGCGCCTCCGATACCCTTTCGGAGGCGACCGCCCCAGTCAAACTCCCCGCCAGACATTGTCCCCCGCCAGGTTTCACTGGCGCAGGTTAGAAATCCAATACTCAAAGGGTGGTATCCCAACAGCGGCTCCGCAGCAACTGGCGTCACTGCTTCTTAGCCTCCCACCTATCCTGTACATTCAGCATCGAATCCCAGTATCAAGCTGGAGTAAAGCTCCATGGGGTCTTTCCGTCCTGGCGCAGGTAACCAGCATCTTCACTGGTACTTCAATTTCACCGGGTGCATTGTCGAGACAGCGCTCAAATCATTACGCCTTTCGTGCGGGTCGGAACTTACCCGACAAGGAATTTCGCTACCTTAGGACCGTTATAGTTACGGCCGCCGTTTACTGGGGCTTGAATTCGGAGCTTCGTTTCCTGACTCCTCCTCTTAACCTTCCAGCACCGGGCAGGCGTCAGCCCATATACCTCACCTTTCGGTTTTGCATAGACCTGTGTTTTTGCTAAACAGTTGCTTGAGCCTATTCTCTGCGGCCTGCTCTCGCAGGCACCCCTTCTCCCGAAGTTACGGGGTCATTTTGCCGAGTTCCTTAACAATGCTTCTCCCGCCGGCCTTAGGATTCTCTCCTCATCCACCTGTGTCGGTTTACGGTACGGGTACGCAGCAAACAATAGCGGCTTTTCTTGGCACATGTCTCATCCTCTTCCCTACTTTAGTTCGGTCCCCGTCACATGTTTGGATTGCCATGCGGTTTTTCCTTCATGACTCCTCCCATGCTTGGGCCGGGCTCTCCTTTCCCGGCTTGGATTTCACACATGCGTCCCCACAGTTCTGTTACTACGCAGTACAGGAATCTCCACCTGTTTTCCATCGGCTACGCATCTCTGCCTCGCCTTAGGCCCCGACTTACCCGGGGCAGATCAGCTTTACCCCGGAATCCTTGGATATTCGGCCTGGAGGATTCCCACCTCCATCTCGCTACTCATTCCGGCATTCTCTCTTCTTAATGCTCCACTGCTCCTTCCGGTACAGCTTCGCCGCATTAACAATGCTCCTCTACCAATCGTCTTTCGACGATTCCTGAGCTTCGGTGTCGTGTTTCAGCCCCGGACATTTTCGGCGCAGGACCTCTCGACTAGTGAGCTATTACGCACTCTTTGAATGTGTGGCTGCTTCTGAGCCAACATCCTAGTTGTCTTTGAAATCCCACATCCTTTTCCACTTAACACGCACTTTGGGACCTTAGCTGCAGGTCTGGGCTCTTTCCCTTTTGACTGCCCAACTTATCTCGTGCAGTCTGACTCCCGTACATCACCTTACTGGCATTCGGAGTTTGATATTCTTCGGTAGACTTTGACGCCCCCTAGGAAATTCAGTGCTCTACCTCCAAAAGGTTAATACGAGGCTAGCCCTAAAGCTATTTCGAGGAGAACCAGCTATCTCCGGGTTCGATTGGAATTTCTCCCCTATCCACACCTCATCCCCACCCTTTTCAACGGATGTGGGTACGGCCCTCCATTGTCTTTTACGACAACTTCAGCCTGGACATGGATAGATCACCCGGTTTCGGGTCTACCGTATCTGACTTTGTCGTGCTCTTAACACTCGCTTTCACTTCGGCTCCGCCACTTCATGGCTTAACCTCGCCGGATACGGTAACTCGCCGGACCGTTCTACAAAAAGTACGCGGTTGCACTCATAGGGTGCTTCCACAGCTTGTAAACACAGGGTTTCAGGTTCTCTTTCACTCCCCTCCCGGGGTCCTTTTCACCTTTCCTTCACAGTACTATACGCTATCGGTCACTGAGGAGTATTCAGCCTTGCGGGGTGGTCCCCGCTTCTTCCTACAAGGTTTCTCGTGTCTCGTAGTACTCCGGATCCTGCCATGCACCATCTTCTTTCGCTTACGGGGCTTTCACCCTCTCTGGCCGGTCTTCCCAGGACCGTTCTGCTAGATTCTGATGTCACTTCTGCAGTCCAAAACCCCGACATGCACGCACATCGGTTTAGGCTCCTCCGCTTTCGCTCGCCGCTACTCACAGAATCGATTTTTCTTTCTTTTCCTCCGGCTACTTAGATGTTTCAGTTCACCGGGTTCCCTCCGTTTACCTATTCAGCTTACGCCTGTTCAGTAAACGGTACATAAGGTTTCCTTATGTGGGTTCCCCCATTCAGATATCTGCGGATCAATGTGTATTTGCCACTCCCCGCAGCTTTTCGCAGCTTATCACGTCTTTCATCGGCTCTCAGTGCCAAGGCATCCGCCCTGCGCTCTTTTTAGCTTAACCA
>QULQ01000019.1 GCA_003490145.1 Lachnospiraceae bacterium OM04-12BH | reverse complement strand
TTCCGCCATTCATTATCATAGAAGATCTACGTATTTACAGAGTTTTCTTCACACACTCAACGCATCCTTTATGGCTTCCACTTTCTCCGCTGTCGGATGCTTCCTCGGCTCTTTTAGCAATATTATCAAGTGGAACTTTTCCCTCACCCTCGCCAAACTCAACTTTTACGTTGATCTGTCCGTCTGGCTTTTTGTGGGAAAGCAGTACTACCGTCTCAAAGTTCATCCTCCCCCCAAACAGATCAAGGGCGCTGCCGATCGTCACATCAACCCGGTTCCTCCCAAGAAGCTTCAGCTTTTCCAAATCCTCATAGGAATGTACCCCGCCTGCATAGGTAGATGGAATTTCACAGGAATTTCCAAGAAGGGCAGCTACCTCCGCTTCTATACCATTTGCCTTTCCTTCCACATCTACTGCATGCACCAGAAATTCATCACAGAATCCTGCCAGCTTATGCAGCGTTTCCTCATTTAACACAACATCTGTATACTTCTGCCACCTGTCGGTTACAATATAATAGCTTCCTTCCCGTTTCCGGCAGCTTAAATCCAACACAAGTCTGTTCTTTGAAACAGCCCTTACCATTTCCTGCAGGCGGTCATAATGAAGCTTTCCATCTTTGAACACATAAGAGGTTACGATCACATGGCTTGCACCTGCCTCCAGATATTCCCCTGCATTCTCCGGTGTGATCCCGCCACCGATCTGCAGTCCTCCCGGATAGGCTCGCAGTGCACTGAGAGCCTGTCTTTTCGTCTGTTCATAAAATTCTGAAGAGGGTGGGTTTAAAAGTATAATATGTCCGCCTGAAAGCTTTTTATTCTGATATAATCTGGCAAAAAAGGCCGCATCCTGCTCTGAAACAAAATTTTCCTCTGCCTGATCTCCTGCATCCTTCAGGCTTCCACCTACAATCTGTTTTACTTTTCCATTGTGGATATCAATACATGGTCTGAATTTCATTCTCCGCTCCTTTTCACACGAATTATTTTAATACAGAATGCACATAATAGCAACAGAACTGACAGTTTGCAGTTCTTAAGAAAGGCATCTTTCAGCCTTAGACAGGAGGTATTATGATGAAAGGATCGAAAAAGCTGTTAGTTGCAGCTATGCTGCTTTCTATGACATTGGCACTTGCTGCCTGTGGAAGCAGCAAAAATAACAACTCTGCAAATGATATGGCAGGGAATGCTGCAACCGGAAACAATCAGGGAACTGTCACAAGCTCCCCGGAAAATAATGCTGCAGGCACCGAGAATGGTGCAGTGAATGGCAATGACAATATCACAGATGATGTCAATGATGCAGTCAACGATGTGACTGCTGGTGATGATGGTTCTCTCCTCGAAGACGCAGGCAATGCGGTTGGAGATGCAATCGATGGTATTACCGATGGTGTCGATGATGTTGTAAACGGAGTTACAGACGGCATTGATGATATGACAGATTCCGTTACAGGAAGCAGTAACACAGGCAGTCCGGCTAATAGTAATACACGAGCTTCTGCATCCCCCTCGGCTTCACCTGTAAAGAAGTAATTACTGCCAGATTTTATTCTTATATTGGCAGAAAAAGAGCTGTCAGACAATGACAGCTCTTTTTTGGAATTTATTTTTCAATAATCGTACCATCCCGGTAAGCATCAAGCAGCAGTTCCAGTTGAGTGATGCTTTCCCGCAGCTCCCGTCCAATATCAGTATCCGCAACCAGGATCCTGTCATAGGAGGTTTCCACGATCGTAGTATCAGAGAAAATATCTGATTCATGCAGGATCGCTGCTTCTGTAGATTCGAAGGGCTCATGGGCAACCAGACGCATACCATGGGAATTGGCCACCAGTGTATAGCCCGCAATTCCGGTCTTGCTCTGATAAGCCTTGGAGAAGCCACCATCGATAATGAGCAGCTTGCCATCACACTTGATCGGTGATTCTCCCTTTTTTAGTTCTACCGGCACATGTCCATTGATGATATGGGAATTTCTGGTGCTGAGGCCAAACTCTGCCAGTATTTTATTCAGAAACTCTTCATTGCCAAGCAGTGAATAATAGCTGTTCTTTACTTCCTTGTGAGTCTCCTTGTCTGCTATGAAATACCGTTCAAAGGTAGCCATCTTATCCTTGCCAAAGACCGGGGAATTAGGTCCTGCCCATATATACCAGATCAGATCCTGCGCCCGGTACATCTCGATCGGCTCATTCTTGGCGTAGTAGCCTTTTCTTGCACAATTGTCAAGCACATCATACAGCGCCTTGCCTTTATACTCCCTGCCCTCTACATTGGCAGATTTAAAATCGCCTTTCTCATCCACCGGCACACAGCCATGATACAGAAGATTGGAATTATGCACCTTGTACAGACTTCCGTTGGTATAAAGAAAACGGATGTGCCTCTGAAGCTTCTCACATTTCAGGAAGGCCTGACGCAGTCTTGCCATAACCTGCTCTTCTTCCGGAGTCAGGTTATAGGGATCATTCCTGTCCACGGTCGGGAATTCCACGTCTGACATGGCGTATTCCTTATCACCGATCCGCACAGTCTTCTTATCATAATCAATTTTGTCAAGAAGCAGTCTGTCATCCATCTGAAATTCCGGATGCTTTTTGATCACCTGGCCTTCCAGCTTGAACTGCATAATGGAAATTGCCTTATGGATCTTCATGTCAAGACTCAGATCCTTGGTGTCATAGTCTGTATTAAACTTAATGGCAAAGGTATCGCAGTTTACATCCTTATAAGTCTCCATAGCAAAGGTGGCAAGCGGGATCAGATTGATACCGTAGCCGTCCTCCAGGGTATCCAGGCTGCCATATCGTGCTGCGATACGGATGACTGTCGCAATACAGGCAAGATGTCCGCAGGCAGCCCCCATCCACACGATATCATGATTTCCCCACTGGATATCCACCGAATGATACTTCATCAGCGTATCCATGATAATATGGGGACCAGGACCTCTGTCATAAATATCCCCTACAATATGCAGATGATCGATAACCAGCCTCTGGATCAGGTTGCTCAGGGCAATGATAAAGTCAGGTGCCCGCCCAATCCTGATAATAGTATGGATGATCTCATTGTAATAGCCTTCCTTATCGGAAACCTCTGCCTTTTCTGTGATCAGCTCTTCGATGATATAAGCGAAATCCTTCGGCAGAGCCTTTCTTACCTTGGATCTGGTATACTTGGAAGCCACACGCTTGGTTACCTGTACCAGCCTGTGCAGTGTGATCTTATACCAGTCTTCAATATTGTCTTCCTCCTGCATCACAAGATCCAGCTTCTCTGCCGGATAATAGATCAGCGTGGCAAGTGCTTTCTTGTCCCTGCTGCTTAAGGTATTTCCGAACACCTCATCAATCTTCCTTTTCACAGCACCGGAGCCATTCTTCAGTACATGGTTAAACTGCTCATACTCCCCATGGATATCCGTCAGGAAATGCTCGGTTCCCTTCGGCAGGTTAAGAATTGCCTGCAGATTGATGATCTCTGTAGAAGCTGCCGCAATATTAGGATACTGATGTGCAAGGCTCTTTAAATACTTTAATTCCAGTTCATTCATTTTTCCGTAGGTCACCTTATGACCCTTCCCCCGTTCAGATTAAAAAAGGAATGGCCATTTCTTCATAAAACCATTCCTTTTCTCTTACTATTTATTATCTATCACATTACTCATATTGTAAAGACCTGCAGGCTTACCTTTTAAATATTTTGCAGCCTGGACCGCCCCTTTTGCAAAAACAGCCTTGGAATAGGCACTGTGGGAAAAAGTGATCACCTCATCTGTTCCCGCAAAGATCACATCATGATCTCCTACGATAGTACCGCCTCTGACGGATGCAAATCCGATCTCCTTCTTCGGTCTTACTTCTCTTCTGGTGCTTCTGTCAAACACGTAGTCAAATTCATTGTCAAACTCTTCGTTGATCGTATCACCAAGTGCCAGCGCAGTACCACTCGGTGCATCCTTTTTCAGATTATGATGCTTCTCTACGATCTCGATATCATATCCTGCCGGTACCAGTGTTTTTGCTGCTTCCTTCAAAAGCTTTAACAGCATATTGATGCCAAGGGACATGTTGGCAGACTTCAGGATCGCTACCTTCTTTGAAACCTCTTCTACTCTCTGAAGCTGCTCCTCAGAAAGACCGGTGGTGCAAAGCACACAGGGCACCTTTTTTTCCTCGCAGTAAGTAAGCAGGTTATCTACTGCAGGTGCTGCACTGAAATCAATGATAACATCCGCCTCCGTGTCACAGTCCCTGATATCTTTAAAAACAGGAAAGGGATTCTTTCCCTCATCAAAAGCATCTACACCTGCTGCCAGCGTAATTTCCGGATCATCTGCAATCAGGGCAGCGATATTGCGTCCCATCTTTCCATTGCAGCCATGCATGATCACATTTACCATTTTCTGTTCCTCATTCTTTCCTATTAATATGGCTCTTATAAAATACCGTAATCCTTCATTGCCTTTTCAAGCTTTACCGCATTTTCTTCTTCCATCTCGCAGAGCGGCATACGAAGGATACCAGCTCCCCTTCCCTGCAGGTTCAGTGCCTTCTTCACAGGGATCGGATTTACCTCACAGAACAATGCATTGCAGAGCGGAATCGCACGAAGCTGTTCTGCACAGCTTCCTGCCACATCTCCTGCAAAGAACTTCGCACAGATCTCGTGTGTCTGTCTGGGTGCCACATTGGAAAGAACAGAGATCACACCCTTACCGCCAAGTGCAAGAAGAGGAGTGATCTGATCGTCATTACCAGAATACAGATCTACCTTACCATCTGCCAAAGACATCAGCTTCACGACCTGGCTTAAGTTTCCGCTTGCTTCCTTGACACCTACGATATTCTCTACCTCCGTGCAGAGCTTCACAACAGTTTCCGGTGCGATATTGCAGCCTGTACGGCTCGGCACATTATAAAGAATAACTGGAACCTTAACAGAATCTGCCACTGCCTTGAAGTGCTGGTATAAGCCCTTCTGGGTTGCTTTATTGTAATAAGGAGTTACCAGAAGAAGTCCGTCCACACCGTATTTTTCGGCCTCTGTAGAAAGATAGATCGCTGTATCTGTACAGTTGGAGCCCGTTCCTGCAATGACCGGGATCCTGCCATTTACCTTCTCCACACAGTAGCGGATCACATCCAGATGCTCCTCATGTGTCAGTGTGGAAGATTCTCCGGTAGTACCACAGACGATGATCGCATCCGTACCATTCTCGATCTGATACTCTACCATTTCTGCAAATTTCTCGTAATCCACCTCACCGTTATCCTTAAAGGGTGTAACGATTGCTACTCCTGCGCCTGTAAAAACTGCCATATTAACTGCCTCCTTGAATATTATTATGTAAAAAAACAGCCGGCACAAATGGCGCCGACTTTTATCTCTTTCATCGGATAGCGCCCCATCAGAATCTGATGACAGTCATACAGCTCTTAACTGTATCCCCAAGAATCCATATGCAGTGCCTCCGAATTCTTTCGGCGTGTTTTCCTTTCATTTTCCTTCCTCTGTGCCTGCCACATCCAAAAAATTACTCTTAAAATACGCAACCTCTATCTCATCTATCAAGTTGTTCATGCAGCCATCTGCTGTCGCAGACTGAACTGCTGTTTTGTTATAAACAAATCATAGCACCTCGCCTGACTCCTGTCAATGCGCAGATGCTATGATATCCTGCTCTTGCTATTGCAAAAAATGCTTTTGTCTTACCAGCGTTTAAATTTCAATGTTTCTATCCTGGAAACCTCATCGGCGACCAGACACAGATCATCATTCAGTGAAATCCCTGTCATGATAATGTCAGTTTCACCGTCCCTTGCTTCCAGTAGATTTTTCAGATCTTCCACGGTAATGATCTCATTGTCAATGAGTCCAAGTACCTCATCCAGGATCAGCAGATCACATTCTCCCGTGGTAAGCACTTTCTTGGCAAAGTTCAATCCGTTTTTAATGTTGACAATTTCTTCCTGCTTCTTATCTTCAGAAAGTGCCACAAAATCGGTCTCACTCTTTTCAAAACGGAAAATCTTGATCTCCGGCTCAAGTCTCCTGATAAACTCAGTGTCCTGCAGACCTCTGCCCTTCAAAAACTGGATAATCACAACTCTTTCACCGGCCGCTGCCGCCATCACCGCCTTGCCAAGTGCTGCCGGACTCTTGCCATGTCCATCTCCGCTGTATATATGTATCAGCCCCTGTTTCATAAACACACCTCATATGAAAATTCTATAGAAACTTACGGCTCATCATATCACAGTCAGATAAGAAAAGCAACTTTTCGCTGCTTTTCCTGGATTTTTTGAAAAAAATCATGCATGAAGAGGCGTATCCTCCGGCTCCTCCAGAAGCTCCAGCTTACTGACAGAAACTTCATAGGCGATTCTCTTTTCTGCCTGTTCCTCTGACAGCTTCTTCATATATTCCCTGCTCTGGATCCTCCCAAAGATCTCACATCTGGTCCCCACATGGAAATGATTGGCGTATCTGGCATTTCTTCCCCAGCAGATACAGGGAATATAATCACTCTTTCCATAGGGTCTGTTTACCGCAAGCAGAAGATCTGCGATCTCCCTCCCAAGCGGCGTCTTCCGGTAAACAGGCTCCTTGCAGATATAGCCATCCAGATAGATCTGATTGGTCTTTGCACTTTCTTCAATCTCATCAACAAATTCAATTTCTCTGGCAAATACAGAAAGAACCAGCCTGTTCTTTCTTTCCTCATGGCGGTTGTAGGAACGGAACTGTCCTGTGACCATGATCAGCTGTCCCCTGTAGTCAGCTTTTACATCGATCAGCCTCTCCGAGACCATCAGCGGGATAATGTCACTGGAATCGCTCAGTCTTTCCACTTTTACTTCTACCATGTAAAATCCTTCCCCGAAAATTTCATGGCTGAATGAGAAATCACTGACAATTTCTCCCATGATTACCACCTGGTTGTTTTCAATTACCTTATCTGTCATTGCTCTTCTCCTTTTACACTTTGGTTTTTCCCTGTATGTAATAAATATATATCATCTCTTTTGCCAAAGAAGAACCTTTATTTACCGCATAAAATCGACATTCTGACACTTTACAAGCCTTATTTACCGGTGTTATACTACGAAATAGTGTTTATGTCAGATGGAGGAGATTATGAAACAGAAAAGAGAAGATATCAGAAACGTTGCCATTATTGCCCATGTTGATCATGGCAAAACCACCTTGGTTGACGAGCTTTTGAAACAAAGCGGTGTCTTCCGTGAGAATCAGGAAGTAGCCGAAAGAGTGATGGACTCCAATGATATCGAACGGGAACGTGGTATTACAATCCTTTCCAAAAATACTGCGGTAACTTACAAAAATACAAAGATCAATATTATCGATACTCCCGGGCATGCGGACTTCGGCGGCGAAGTAGAACGTGTCCTTAAGATGGTAAACGGCGTTATTCTTGTAGTAGATGCTTTTGAAGGTGCCATGCCCCAGACCAAATTCGTTCTCCGCAAGGCTCTGGAATTAAAGCTTCCTGTTATCGTCTGCATCAATAAGATCGACCGCCCGGAAGCAAGACCTGATGAAGTGATCGACGAAGTTCTGGAGCTGTTTATCGATCTGGAAGCCAGTGAAGAACAGCTTGACTGTCCCTTTGTCTTTGCTTCAGCAAAGGCCGGTACAGCTTCTCTTGATATGGATGAGCCAGGTACTAATATGGTTCCTTTATTTGAAACGATCCTGGATTATATCCCGGCACCGGAGGGTGATCCTGATGCTGGTACCCAGGTTCTGATCAGTACTATTGATTATAATGAATATGTGGGTCGTATCGGTGTCGGCAAGGTAGACAATGGCTCCGTAAAGGTCAATCAGGAAGTGATGATCGTAAACCACCATGAACCTGATAAGATGAAGAAGGTCAAGATCAGTAAGCTTTATGAATTTGACGGATTAAATAAGGTAGAGATCCAGGAAGCCGGCATCGGTTCCATCGTTGCTATTTCCGGCATTGCAGACATCCATATCGGAGATACTCTCTGCTCCGTAGATAATCCGGCTCCCATCCCTTTCCAGAAGATCTCAGAACCTACTATTGCCATGCATTTCATTGTCAATGATTCTCCTCTTGCCGGTCAGGAAGGTAAATACGTTACAAGCCGTCATCTCCGTGACAGACTGTTCCGTGAGCTGAATACCGATGTTTCCCTGCGTGTAGAAGAAACCGATACCACAGAATCCTTCAAGGTGTCCGGACGTGGTGAGCTGCATCTGTCTGTCCTTATCGAAAATATGCGCCGTGAAGGCTATGAATTTGCAGTCAGCAAGGCCGAGGTTCTTTATAAGACAGATGAAAACGGCAAGAAGCTGGAGCCTATGGAGCTTTGCTACATTGATGTACCGGAAGAATTTTCCGGCTCCATCATTGAAAAGCTGAGTCAGCGAAAGGGTGAACTGCGCAGCATGGGAAGTGCCAGCGGCGGCTACACCCGTCTTGAGTTCTCCATTCCTGCCAGAGGTCTCATCGGTTACCGTGGTGAATTTATGACAGATACCAAGGGAAACGGTATCATGAATACCGTATTTGACGGCTATGGTCCCTTCAAGGGTGAGATCCAGTACAGAAAGCAGGGTTCCCTGATCGCCTTTGAAGCCGGAGAAGCCATCACCTATGGTCTTTATAATGCACAGGAGCGCGGCACTCTCTTCATCGGTCCCGGTGAAAAGGTATACTCCGGCATGGTTGTAGGACAGAATGGACGTGGGGAGGATATTGAGCTGAATGTCTGCAAAAAGAAACAGCTTACCAATACACGTTCCTCCAGTGCGGACGAAGCGCTTCGTCTGACACCGCCCAAGGTATTAAGCCTTGAGCAGGCTCTTGACTTCATTGATACCGATGAGCTTCTGGAGGTTACACCGAAGAGCCTTCGTATTCGTAAGAAGATCCTGGATCCTACCATGAGAAAGCGCGCTGCCATGCGTCAGGCTTCTCTGGCAGCCCAGACAGATAATAAATAATGACGTGAAAAAAATCCCGGAAAGAATAACCTTCCGGGATTTCTGTTTTTATTATTTTATGAGACCGGGGTCAGAAGCCTCCGGCTCTGAAGCCTGCTGCCGGCACCCGTCTCTGTTTGTCATCATATATGCATGATCGTTGTAGCAATGCTGAAATAGATCAGCAGTGACAACGCATCTACGATCGTAGTAATGAAGGGACTTGCCATAACTGCCGGATCAAAGCCGATCTTCTTGGCAAGCATCGGAAGGAGACATCCGATGATCTTGGCAATAAACACAGCTGCTACCAGTGTAAGACACACGACTGCTGCAACTGCGATCGTCACTCTGTCAAAAAGCAGAAGCTTCACAAAGTTCGCTGCAGCCAGCGTCAGTCCGCAAAGCACTGCTACTCTTGCTTCCTTCCACACTACCTTAAACGCATCCTTAAACTCAATCTCATTCAGGGAAAGTCCACGGATGATCGTAACGCTGGCCTGTCCACCCGCATTTCCACCGGTATCCATCAGCATGGGGATATAGGCAGTCAGCACCACACAGGCACTTAAGGCATCCTCAAAGGAAGTAATGATACTTCCTGTAAACGTCGCTGAAATCATCAGCAGTAAAAGCCACGGAATCCTCTTTTTCCAGGTTTCAAACACCGTGGTCTTCATATATGGCTTGTCGGTAGGTACGATAGCCGCCATTTTTTCGATATCCTCTGTGGCCTCTTCCTGCAGAATATCCACGATATCATCGACGGTAATAATACCAACCAGACGGTTCTCATTGTCTACAACGGGCATTGCTGTAAAGTCGTATTTCTGGAACTGCCTGGCAACCTCCTCCTGATCCATCATGGTATTGATAAATACCACATTCTCATGCATCATCTCACCGATAATCGCATCCGGTGGTGTGATCAGCAGATAACGGAGTGCTACCGTTCCAACCAGCGTGCGCTTGGCATCCAGTACATAACAGATATTGATGGTCTCACTGTCCACACCTACCTGTCTGATCCGGTTAATGGCATCCTGTACTGTCATATTTTCCTTCAGATCCACATACTCTACAGTCATGATACTGCCAGCAGAATCTTCAGGATAGCGAAGAAGATGATTGATATCTCTCCTCGTATCTGCACTGGCATTTGCCAGAAGCTTCTTGACTACATTGGCAGGCATCTCTTCCAAAAGGTCTGTCGCATCATCTGCCATCAGATTATCAATGATGTTGGCGGCTTCCTTGTCGGACAGACTGGTGATGATCATCTGCTGATGATCCACTTCCAGATAAGAAAACACATCTGCTGCCATGCTCTTTGGCAATATACGGAATACCTTTAAAAGCTCTTCCTCCTCCATTTCCTCCAGAATAGCCGCCACATCAGCGGTATTCATCTCAGCTACCTTCTGACGGAGGTTTGTATACTGCCTGGTTTCCAGTAATTCCCTGATTATTTCCAGATCCCTGATTTCTTCCATATCCATAGTATATCTCCTTTATATGTGATTTTTATGCTCCGTTCATGAGGAGGTATGTCCGCATTGCCTGACTGTGAACTTTTACTCATAAAAACCACCACCTTTCGAAGAATCCTACTATGTGTTATACCCATTTTACGGATATTTGATCACCAGATTTACTTTAGACCACCTGTCTCTTTTTGTCAACGGATTTTACCGTAAGATCTATGTCAGATTCAGGTAAAATCCCTGTAATACCCCTCTTCCAGGATCTGGAACGAAGCCCTTCCCGCTGTTCCTTCTGTCAGCTCCTTCAAGAGAAAATCCTTCTCCTCTGCCGGTACTCTGACCTGTATCTCCACATTCTCAGTATAAATGCACTCCGCTTCCAGTCCCTTTCCTGCAAGAAGGAACTGTATCCTTCCAAGATCCGTATAATTTGTCTTTATGGAAAGCATCACACCATAGCGCATCCATGCAGTTCTGGATGCTGCAAGCCCTGCCTTGGCAGCCTCTGTATAAGCCCGCACGAGGCCTCCTGTTCCAAGAAGCACTCCTCCAAAATACCTGGTCACGACAATGGCGGCACCTGTCAGATTTTCCTTTAACAGTACCTCAAGGATCGGTCTTCCTGCCGTTCCCGCCGGTTCCTTATCATCACTGCATCTTGTCAGCTCCTGGTTTCTACCTATTATATAAGCCGGACAATTATGCTTCGCATCATAATATTTTTTCCGCATGGACTCGATAAATGCTGCTGCCTCTTCCTCAGATGAAACCGGCATCGTATTCGCAATAAAACGGGATTTCTTTTCTATGATCTCACCGCTTCCTCCCTCTACCAGTATACGATAAGGAGAAAACTGTTCTTTTTTTTCTTCCATCTGTGTTCTCTTTTCCCACTCTTTTCTTAAATTATGAGGAAGCTTTCTTCTCTTGTCAAGGCTGAATAAAACGGGATCATATGGTGAACAATTCTTAATAAAGTATGAAAAACCTTTCCTTTGCTGGCACATTTTGGTATACTCTATATGTTGTAAAACTGATATGGAGGCAATTACATGAATTATAGTAAAAAAGGGATCAAGGAACGTCAGAAATCCCTCCATGCTTCATCCCATAAATGGAGCAAGAAATTACTGCTTGCTGTCATGAACCTGATGGTTCTCGGCATTCTGGCAATCGGTGTCATCGGTGCCAGTGCCGGGATCGGTGTTTTTAAGGGAATCATTGATACAGCTCCCAGTATTGAAAATATTGATGTCACACCCACCGGATTTTCCACCTTCGTTTATGATCTGGAGGGCAACCAGATCGGTAAACTGATTGCTCAGGATTCCAACCGTATTCCTGTGGCCAAGGATATGATTCCGGAGAATCTCGCCCACGCTTTTGTAGCGATCGAGGATGAACGTTTTTATCAACACAATGGCATTGATATCAAAGGAATCATCCGTGCAGCCTATGTAGGTATCAGCAACGGATTCCGCTTTACTGAAGGTGCCAGTACCATTACCCAGCAGCTTCTGAAAAATAACGTATTTACCAACTGGACCAAGGAAGATGGCTTCATGGATAAGATCAAGCGTAAGATCCAGGAGCAGTATCTTGCCATTGAGCTGACCAAGACCATGTCCAAGGATGATGTCCTTGTCAACTATATGAACACCATTAACCTTGGACAGAATACTCTTGGTGTACAGGCAGCATCCCTGCGTTATTTCAACAAATCTGTCAACACTCTGACACTTTCGGAATGTGCCGTTATTGCCGGTATCACCCAGAATCCTTCCAAGTTCAACCCTATCTCCCACCCGGACAATAATGCCCAGCGTCGCGAAAAGGTACTGAACAATATGCTGGAGCAGGGTTATATCACTCAGACCGAATATGATGAGGCCATGGCAGATGATGTCTACTCCCGTATCCAGATCGTCAATGCTGAGGTTGAAGAGGACTCCGTAAATACATACTTTGTGGATGCCCTTACCGATGATATCATGGAGGATCTGATGGCCACTGGTAATTATACAGAGACCCAGGCCTATACCCTGCTTTACAGCGGAGGTCTTAAGATCTATGCTACGCAGGATCCCCATGTACAGGAAATCTGTGATGAAGCCTTTTCCAATGAAGAGAATTATCCGGAGGGTACCAGATGGCAGCTCGGCTATGAGCTGACCACGCAGGATTCTAATGGCAATTTCGAAAACTACAGTACAGAAATGTACCGCCAGTATTTCAAGGAGATGGACAGCTCCTTTAACCTGCTTTATTCCAGCCAGGAGGCTGCCTATGATGCGATTGAACAGTATAAGGCTGCTGTTATGGAACCCGGCGAGGAAGTATATGGTGAAAATATCACCCTGACTCCTCAGCCACAGGTTTCCATCGTTATCGAAGATCAGAGTACTGGCTACGTCGTTGCCATGGTAGGCGGCAGAGGCCAGAAGGAAGCCAGCCGTACCTTAAACCGTGCTACTGATTCCAAACGTCAGCCCGGCTCCACCTTCAAGATCGTAGCGGTTTACGCTCCTGCCCTTGACAGCGCAGGCCTTACCCTTGCTACGGTTATGAATGATGCTCCTTTCAACTATGCAAACGGACGTCCCGTCAACAACTGGTGGGGCAGTGAATACAGAGGTCTGAACTCTCTGCGAACAGGTATTGCACAGTCCATGAATATCATCGCTGTAAAAACACTGACGCAGATCACACCTCAGCTTGGCTTTGATTACCTGAAGAACTTTGGTTTCACCACTCTTGTAGAAAGAGAGGAAATCACCGTTGGCGGCAAGACACAGGTATTCTCTGATATCCAGCAGTCCCTTGCTCTTGGCGGTATTACCAAGGGTGTTACTAATGAGGAGCTGACTGCTGCCTATGCTTCGATCGCAAATGGCGGCACCTATATCAAGCCCAAGCTTTACACCAAGGTTCTTGACCATGATGGCAATGTTATTCTGGACAATACTGCTCCGCAGTCAAGACAGGTGATCAAGGAAACAACTGCATGGCTCCTGACAGATGCCATGGTAGACGTTGTTACCTCCGGTACCGGTGCCTCTGTTAACTTTGGTAATATGGCGATTGCCGGCAAAACAGGTACCACATCTGATTACAATGATGTCTGGTTCTCCGGCTATACACCTTATTACACTGCCTCCGTCTGGACCGGTTATGATAACAATGCCAAGCTCCAGAAAGGAAACGGTGAACGAAACCTTGCCAAAAAACTCTGGCGTGCTGTTATGAGTAAGGTACACGAGGATCTGCCTAGCCAGTCCTTCCAGGTACCCAGTGGTATCGTCACTGCAACTGTATGCTCACAGTCAGGCAAGCTTCCGATTCCCGGTCTGTGTGATGGTACCCTGAAAACGGAGTACTTTGCAGAAGGCACTGTTCCTACAGAAAGCTGTGATGTACATTATCAGGGTATGGTTTGTCCTTACAGTAACCTTCCGGCCTGTGATACCTGTCCTTTCAAGGTTGAAGGTGTCCTGACCATGACGCCTGTAGAGGATCCGTCTCTCCAGCAGGGAAGCGGCACAGAAGCACCGGCTATGGCAACCCAGGAGGTTACCAATGAAGACGGCACTGTCTCCACGATCACCGTACCACAGACAGCGCAAAAGACCTGTATCCACACTGCCGAATACATGGCTCAGCCTGGTATTGAGACGATCATCGAACAACAGCGTGGAGAAATGGCAGCCGCTTCTGCCGCAGCACAGGCTGCCGCAGCTCCGCTTCCCACAACAGAGGGTGAAGCACCAGCCGCTGAATAACCAGCTTCAAAATTTCATTCTGCAGGAATCCTATGGTTCCTGCAGATTTTTTTATGAAACGCTTTTCCTGACCTGTAATATAAAAAAGAGAACAGTCCGTTGACTGCCCTCCCTGCCGGCTCTCCATGTGGATCCTTTATTATGCTGTATTGTCTCAATTCCGCGAAAGTCCTTTCCGGGCAGTGATCACAAGGATATTGCCCAGTATATTACCGAGAAAATGAGATCTGCAAAGCTTCTCATAATCTTTTCTCTTCATATAATATTTCCTTCCCCATGAGGATATTTCATAATACAGTTCTTCTTTTTCTGACAAAATACCCGTCACTACTACAAAATGTCCGCTTACCTGTGCCTTGCTGCCAGAAATTTTCCCATTTTCCAGCTCCTCTTTTCCGTAAAACCGGATCCCGTCCCTTTTGTCCCATGGAAGCAGCATCACCGGGATACAGAGGATAACCGGGATATCCTGCTGCAACATCTGCATGGTTCTTTCATGAATCCGTGAAATCCTAAACCCCCAGAATGCCCGGTAAGGACTTTTTCTCTTTTGAAAAAAAAGGTTGATCCGGAAAGTCATCCAAAGACTGCTGACGCCTGAGGAAAAAGGGATTCCAAGCAGCATCCGGTAGCTTTCTTCAAACCATTTCCTGTACTCTGCTTCCGTCAGCTCCTTCTGTTCATAAAAGGAAGAAGGCCATATCTGCAGCTCCTTTCTTTTTCTTCCCAGATAAAACAGCATATCGGAAAGAGCAATGACCCCACAGCCACTGCTCCTCTTTCGCTTCTCCTTCTTGTCTGCCTGCGCCGTCTTTGCAAAAAATCCCTGGTCTCCGCCAAAGGTCTTTACTCCGTTTTCTTCCCGCAGGACCTGTATGTAATTATTTTGCAGCCGTACCTGTACTTCCAAGCTCTTTTCTCTTTTCTATCTTTTTTATGACATGGAAATAGGATACCATAGTAAAGATGCCCGCTGCAAGCCATGCTGCCGGATCACAGAATACAGCAAGAGAATAACTCATCACCCTCATGGCGATCACTGCGCAAAGCATCCTTGCAAGCAGCTCTACCACACCGCCCATCATAGGCAGGAACCCATAACCGCAGCCCTGCATGGTATTTCTGAAAATAAAGATCACACACAGCGGAATATAAAAAAGAATACAAAGCACCGTATATCGCTTGGCATAGAACATGATCTGTGTCATATCCGTTCCGCTCTCGAAGAAAAATTTCAAAAGAACAGGCAGCCCCAGATATGCTACCAGTCCTGCTATGACAGAATAAACGATATCTACCAGCAATGCGGCGTTGACACCTTTTTTGATCCTGTCTACCTCTCCTGCACCGTAGTTCTGGCCACTGTAGGTCGCCATGGTCTGTCCGATCGCCATCATTCCCTGCGTCAGCATATTCTGAAGCTTGCTGGCCGCTGTATAGCTGGCTACTGCCAGGGCACCAAACAGATTAATGGCTGCCTGCATCACCATAGTTCCGGAGGCTGTGATTGCAAACTGAAGTGCCATAGGTACACCAACACCAAGCTGTTTTTTCGTATCCTCCGGGAAAAAACGCATCTGTTCCCATTCCGGCCGCAGCATGGTTTCCTTTTTCCAGATATAAAGAAAACACATCAGTGCTGATACTCCCTGGGAAATAATCGTGGCAAGTGCTGCACCTGCCACTCCCATTTTTAACCCTACGATCAGTGCAAGATCCAGCACTACGTTCAGGCAGGCTGAAAAGATCAGTGTTACCAGCGGTACTTTGCTGTTCCCGATTGCCCTCAGACATGCACTGAAAAAATTATATGCCACACTGGCAATAATTCCCGCACAGATAATGGAAATATAGGTGTAAGCATCCTCAAATATATTTTCCGGTGTGTTAAGGAGACGCAGTATCCCCTTCATTCCAAGCAGTGAAGATACTGTCATCAATATGATAACGGCCGCCGACAACAGCATTCCATTTGCTACACTTTTCTTAATTCCTTCCTCATCATGGATCCCATAGCGCTGACTGGTCAGCACAGTAAAGCCTGTGGACAATCCTGTTGCCGCACCGATCACCAGAAACATGATCGTTCCTGTGGAACCGACAGCTGCCAGCGCACCGGAACCTACAAACCTTCCAACGATCATGGAATCTACCGCATTATAAACCTGCTGGAATACATTTCCTAAAAAGAGCGGCCATGTAAACTGCAGAATGATCGGCATCGGATTCCCCTTTGTCATATCCTTTTGCATCTGATCACCTCATTACTTCCGTGGTGTATAATAGATTTTTCCTTCTTCTATCATCTGAAACTCTGTACCTTTTACAGAAAGATGGGTCACTGCGCAGTTTTTGTGCACACCCTCACCCCAAAACTCTGCAACAGGCGTATGATAAATATTCGCCAATATTGCCTTCAGTGCACATCCATGGGTGGACAGAAGCACTGTTTTGTCCTGATATTCTCTTTTTTGAAGCAGCTCTGTCAGGAATGCCCCTGTCCTGCTGATCACATCCTCAAAGCTTTCGCCTCCTGGTGGTGTCTGGTAATTCTCTGTATCAAAGAAGAAGGTATCAAAAAAAGCTCCTCCATCGGGAATATTGTACCCCTTCCTGCCACAGCAGAGTCCTTCATACTCGCCAAAGCAGATCTCCTGCAGCCTTTTATCCTCATAAACCGGGATCTGTCTTCCCCTTGCGATCCACTCTGCGGTTTCCCTTGCCCTGCATAAAGGGGAAGTAAAGATCACATCAAAGGGAATATCCTTAAGCCCTTCTGCGGTTTCCCTGGCAAGCTCTCTTCCATATTCATTCAGTGGGATGTCGCAGCTCCCTTGGATTTTTCTTTCTTTATTATAATCGGTTTCTCCATGACGGATCAAGTAGAGTTCCATTGTAAGCTCCTTTTTCCTGCAAAAATAAAAACCCTTGATCCTTCAAGGGTTTTAGAAAGCTGCTGACGGGAATCGGACCCGTGACCTCCGCACTACCAATGCGACGCTCTACCGACTGAGCCACAGCAGCCTGTGGTTTTACACCAACGAATTGTATTATAGCATGGCCTAAAATGCTTTGTCAACTCCCATTTCAGGAATTTCCCAACTGAAATTTTTCCTGCAAATTCCGTCAGCAAATTCAGCCATCTACCCTCCTCCTTATTCCTGAAACAGGAACCTCTCAATGGCCTCCCTGCAGCCGTCATGGTCATTATCCGCCACTGTTACATCACAGATTTTCTTGATCTTCTCACTAGCGTTTCCCATGGCAACTGAAAGTCCCGCCATCTTAAGTGCCCCGATATCATTGTCTGCATCGCCTACGACAACAGTCCGGGACATGGGGATCTTCAGATAATCACAAAGCCCCTGCAGACCAATCCCCTTATGGATTCCCTCCGCAGAAATTTCCAAAGATGCGATCTCAGAATTTGCCAGTTCTACCGGCAGACCTGCTTCACAGATCAGCGCTCTTGTTTTCTCTCTTGCTTCTGTAGACGGATGATAAAGATTTATTTTTGCTACAGGAAAAGGATCTGTCAGATAGGTCTCTATCAGGGACTCCCACTGGTCTGTCACCTTTTCAAACATACCTCTGTAAATGCCCATCTGATAATAGTCCATCTTAGCTATGGCATCCTTCTGTACAATAGATTTTTCAGTCAGAATATGAATCATCACATCTTCTTTGGCTGCGATCGCCAGCACCTGCTCTGCCAGCTCCGGTGTAAGCCCTTTTTCAAAAACAGCCCTGTTCTGCCGCCTGTCAAGCACCAGTGCACCGCTGACAGAATTTACATAGGGAATATCGACAACATCAAAATACTTATACAGCTCTGCCATACAGCGTCCGGTATTCAGCATTACAGTAAATCCATGATCCATGGCTCTTTTCATTGCAGCAACAGTCTTTTCTGAAATTTCCTTCTGACTGTTCAGCAGCGTTCCATCCATATCAAAGGCGATCATCTTATATGGTTTCATTTATATAATCTCCCTCTGTGGTATCCTTCAGTTCCCTCCGTGTCAGAAAAAGGAACACCAGAATAAATATACAGCATACAACCCAGGTCACCGGTTCGCAGATACACACTGCGAAATAACCATACACTGGAACTACAAAAAGTGCAAATACCACCTTGCCGATCAGCTCCAGGCTGCTGCAGATCAGCGGTGATACGGAATGTCCCATCCCCTGCAGGCCGTTTCTGACGATCACAAGCACTGCCATGGGCGGTATCATGGGAATACTGATCTGCAGATACAGCGCTCCATTCCGGATCACCTCACTGTTATCACTTCCCGTGATCATCCTGACCGCATCCTCTGCCCCAAAGATTGTAAACAAAAGCGCTATGATCCACCATGCTCCGTACAGAGCAATTGCAGAAAGCATGCCCCTGCCGATCCGGCTTCTCTTCCCGGCTCCCACATTCTGACTGACATACGTGGCTGTGCTGGTTCCAAGCGCAATCCCGGGAATATAAAATAGCTCTGCCAGCTTTCTGCCGCCTACCTGGGCTGTAATATACAGATTTCCAAGAGCATTGATACTGCCCTGAAGCACAACACTTCCTATATTATAAATAGCACTCATCAGCGCCATACTCATCCCGGCTCCAAGCATGCCTGCTACAAAGTCCTTTCCCGTATGCCTATCCTTAGCAGAAAAGTGAAGCTGTGGATACCTTTTCAGAATCAGGATAAATGCCAGCAGTGCACTGACTGCCTGCGACAATATGGTCGCTGCTGCAGCTCCCCGGATTCCAAAATGAAAAGGTCCCATAAACAAAATATCCAATATCACATTCAGAATACTGCTTGCCAGTAAAAAGAAAAGTGGTGCAATACTGTTTCCTACCGACTGCAGCATGGCTGATTCCATATTATAAGCCATAGTAAATGGTATACCAAGAAGTATGATCGTAAAGTACTGAAGCGCAGGCTGCAGCGTATCCTCAGGCACCTGCATGGCCACAAGAATGGGACTTCGAAGCAGCAAAAACAAAATCATCATAAGAAAAGCAAAGCTCGTGGACAGTATTGTCATCCAGCATACCGACTGTCTGAGTCTTTTCTGATTTCCTGCCCCAAAACTTCTGCTGACAGAAAGTGCCAGCCCGTTATTCATTCCAAATGCAAAGTTGGTCAGCAAACTGTACAGTGCGGAGGTAACTCCTATCTGAGCCAGGGCACTATCTCCAAGCAGATGCCCTGCTATGGCAGTATCTGCCAGATTATACAGCTGTTGTAACAGGTTTCCCATGAACAACGGCATAGCAAATACCAGTAACAGCCGGAAAGAATTTCCCCCTGTCATATCAAGAACACGTGCTTCTTTTGTCTTTTCCATCGTAATCCTGCTTTCCTTCTTTTTTCTACATTGTAACGAAAAAGAAGGCTTTCTGCTTTTCCAAAAGCGGTGTATACTATAACAAAAGCGGCAAAAGAGGTTCATCTCTATGATTCAGACACGAAATTATGTTACCGTTGATTTTCAGGGAAAGGAGATCCCCTCAGGGCACCTGCGTCCCTTTAACCTGACTGCCAATGATGGAGATATTCACCAGTATGCAACAGACTGTATCATTGCCCACTGGCATCAGGAAATGGAAGTGTTCATCTCAACCCAAGGGCAGGTTCGGATCGGCATTGAAGATCAGGAATATCTGGTTAAGGAGGGGGAAGGCTGCTTTATCAATTCGGACATTCTGCACTCCTTTACTCCTGTCGATGCCTCACCATGCACTTATCATTCCTTCGTTTTCGATACCGGTATTGTTGGTGGTGCCCCCGGAAGCGTTTTTGATACCTCCTGCGTCCGTCCTCTGCTGGAAAGCGGGATTCCCTACCTTCAGTTTACCCCCTGCAAAGAAGATGCTCCTTTTTATGATAATTTTTCTCTGGCTTTTGAAGCCTGCAGAAATGAGAATCCCGGCTATGAATTCGAAGTCCGGACTGCTCTTTCCAAAATCCTGCTGTTTCTGAATCAAAAAATAAGCCCCGTTTCCGGGGCAAAAGCTTCTTCTGTACAGGAACAGCATATGAAGCAAATGTTACTTTTTATTGACCGTCATCTCTCAGAATCCTTTGGTGTTGCCGAGCTTGCCGGCAGCGTCAACATCTGTGAGCGGGAATGTCAGCGGATCTTTCAACGCTATCTGCATTACCGCCCCATGGAATATGTCCGCCGGAAACGGATCTATACCTCTGCCGCAAAGCTGCTGGCCTGCGATTCCCCTGTGACCGATGTGGCCTTTGAATACGGCTTTGCGAGCCCAAGCCACTATACCAAACAGTTCCGGGAACTGATGGGAATGACACCAACCGAGTACAGACGGCTGAATTTATCTGACATTCAGCCGCCCGGATGATCCTATGATGTCATTTCAGGTGAAATTTCCAGTGATTTTAAAGCCATTGGCATCTGCATACTCCTTTAACCGACGGTACCCCTTCACAATATCATCTCCTCCGCTTTTGGAACACAGCATCAGAATATGCTTTCAAGAAAATAAACATAAAGAGAAACAACTGCCCACAAAGTGGTTGACCTCTCGGCATACGTTTATATTTTTCTACCAGTCTGATCCCCAGTCATCATATCCGGAGTCCCAGCTGGAATCTGAATCCCAGCTCGAATCCGAATCCCAGCTCGAATCCCAGGAACTGTCATCATCACTGCTGTCGTAGCTGCTGTCATCACTGTAATCATAGCTGTCATCATCACTGTCGTTATAATCATCATAATTACTTTCATAATTATAACTGCTGTCAGAATAATCTGAAGAACTGTCACTGAAAAGAATACCACAGGATCCGATTCCAATAACGATCAGGGCGATCAATATATAGAGTCCCAGTCTCCCCTTATTATTGTTCCTGTCTCCCGAACTGCTGCTATTACTGACAGGCTTCTGGGATGCTGCGCTTTTCTGATTTGCTGCCGATCCTTTATTAACACCTGCCGCTCTCTGGCCTGCCTTCTGGATAGCAACCCGCTCCTTCATCTTCGTATATAGCTCGTTTACGGCATAGGCTTCATCATCGCCCTTATAACGGACCATCCTTTTGCCATCTGCACCATTCTTATATACTACAAAGGTGCCATCCTTTTCATCCTTATAAATACCAAATGCCTTAGCCCCCTTGTAATCCTCCCCGATAAATGTCCGCATCTCATCAAGCGGCAGCTTCATCTCTTTCGCCCATGCCTTCAATTCCTCTATCGTCTGCGGAATATCATTGGCCTGCCTTACATAATGACTGTTAACACCACCACAGTTTGGACATGTTCTGTCAAAATCATTGATCCATGCACCACACCATTCACATTCGATTCTCATTTGCTCCCCCTTACCGTATAATCCTGTATTTTATAGTATCAGCTGCCAAGTGTTCTACGGGATAATATGTGTTTGAACCTAGACACTGGCAATACGGCATGCCGCACTCTTCCCAGAACTGATACTTATATTATTATACACGTAAAAAGAAGCCCGGGCAATTATTTTTCTGACAAACTGGCAGCCACTCTTGTCGTACAAAGTGCCACGCACAGATTCAGAATCCCCTCCGAGAACATGGAGCAGCCAAGAAGCAGCATCACTGTCTGCATCCCCTCTGCAGACCTTAGCAGAAGGAGAACACCGAAGAGTCCTGTGATCACAGCAATCATAAGGATCAGCCACCACTGGCTGATCCCGAATTCCCTTGCATCAACTGCAAGCTGGATCCTGAACAATCCATCCGCCAGCACAAGTATTCCCATTGCTGTGAAGAACAGATTCACTACCCCGGCTGTATGTGTACAAAAAATAATCCCAAGAATGATTCGCAGAATGCCAAAAGCAAGATCATACTGAAAAGCCAGCCGGTACAGATCCTTTGAGAAATATCCTATAATCTTGATAATGCCAAATATGATCAACAGAATTCCTGCTGCAATACAGATAATCTCCGTTGATATTTCCGGCTTCAGTATCATGAAAACTCCCGCAGCCGAAAATAACGCAGACATCAGAATATACCCCGCCTTTGCAAAAAGGATCTGCCTGACGGATGTTTTTTCATATTTCATAAGCATATACCTCCTGTTTCTGTCATCATAACGCTGTCACCCCCCCATGAAAAAATAGACATTTTCCATCCTTTGCCTAAAAATCAGGCAATCCCCTATTTTTGCCCATTTCCCATAATTTCTCTGTGATCTATACTCAAAGCACAAAATACGAAAGGGAGGAAATGTCATGTCATTTCAGGATTTTAAAGACCAGACAACCCGTGCTGTTGTATCTAAGACCATTGACGGGATTTTGTCTTACACAAACAAAAACAGAGAAGCAGGACTCCTTAAGCTTACCGATATCTCAGAAAAGCTGATGGGAGACAAATTTAATAAGTCCCTATTTACATTTGTGTGTCTGATGTATCAACAGTATAATGATACATTTCACGAATTGCGTATGCAATTAGAAAATCAAGTAGTCCAAATTCCATAAAATGAAATTTTAGGGCAAATTACAGACATTGGCTTGGCTGTAGTATTTTTAAACAACGTGTGTTAGACTACTGTTATAC
Source organism: Lachnospiraceae bacterium OM04-12BH (assembly GCA_003490145.1). Lineage (GTDB taxonomy): Bacteria > Bacillota > Clostridia > Lachnospirales > Lachnospiraceae > Suilimivivens > Suilimivivens aceti. The sequence continues at coordinate 27,729 of QULQ01000019.1, read as the reverse complement.
AAATCGGAATTTATAAAGGAGAATATTGATGAAATTATTTTTATGTTCGCACTTTTCAAGTGTAGGAAGTCTGATAAAGGAAGAAATTGAAAATAAGAAAGTCGCATTTATTCCAACAGCTTCACTGCGTGAAGGCTACACCGGTTATGTCGGCTCGGCTCGAAAATTATTCAAAAAGTTGGGAGCGATCGTAACTGAAATTGATATTTCAACGGAGGCTTATTCAACGATACAGTCTGTTTTTGAAGAAGCAGATGTGATATATTTTACCGGCGGAAATTCTTTCTTTCTTATGGACCAGCTCCGTAAAACGGGAACTGATGGACTGCTGAAAAAGGAATTGGCAAATGGAAAATTGATGATCGGCGAGTCGGCAGGCGCAATTATATGCGCTCCAAGCATCCAATATATCGAGCAAATGGATGAAAAGCCGGAGGACTACTCACAAGAAGATGATGCAGGGATTGATTTGATTGATTTCTATGTTCTTCCGCATTATCTTACAGCACCATTTAAGAAAGTTACCGAAAAAATAATGACTGAGTTTTCGGATTTGAATCTATGCCCAATTAACAACCGTCAGGGAATTGTAATTGATGGTGAAGATTCAAAGGTTATTTGCAAAGACTAATTTGAAAATTCCAGTTTGTCAATTACAAGTGACATTGAAAGAGTCAGCCCATTCAAGGTGCTGGCTCTTTCAAAAATTCCATTCTAATAAATTGCACGACAACTTAAAGTAAAAATGAATACCCATTAGTAAGAAGTGAATAGAAAAATGAATAAAAGAGTGGTGTTTCGTATAATTATGAGTTAGTATGCATCAGACACACTTTTGTAAAAAGGGAGTTTAATAAAAAGGTATTTGACGGTGCCAGAGCCATGATCTCTGACCCGGATTCCAAGTGGATGAAATATGTGAACAGCCTTCTGGATGAGATTGATCCGCATGTTGTCAAGATGCATGTATTAAATGCCGGCTATCAGGCAGGCTTCTATGGTTTCTCCAAAACCTCCGAGTTTGCAAAGGAGCATAGCTACCGGATACCCTGGATCATCCTTATGGATCCCACCAGTGCCTGCAATCAGCACTGCAAGGGCTGCTGGTCAGCAGAATACGGTCATAAGATCAGCCTTTCCTATGAGGATCTTGACAGCATCGTAACCCAGGGCGAAGAGCTTGGTATCTTCTTCTACATGATGACAGGCGGCGAGCCTCTGATCCGTAAGGCTGACATTATCAGACTTGCCGAGAAGCATAACCGTTCCTTTTTCTACGCCTTCACAAACGGAACTCTTGTGGATAATGCGTTCTGTAAGGAAATGAAACGTCTTGGCAATATTTCCCTTGCCCTCAGCGTAGAAGGCTTTGAAGAGCAGAATGACTTCCGCCGTGGAGAGGGCTGCTTTAACAAGGACATGAAGGCCATGGATCTGCTGAAAGAAAACGGACTTGTATTCGGTACTTCCACTATATGCCCGTAGGAAATAATGCCAGTCCGGATCTTCTCTTAAATCTAAAGCAGCGTGAATATATGTACCACAGGATCCGGGAGATCAGAGCCTTTAAGGGTGGCAAGCCGATCTTTGCCTTTGATTTCCAGAATGACGGTGAATTTGTAGGCGGCTGTATTGCCGGTGGCCGGTTCTATTGTCATATCAATCCAAACGGCGATGTAGAGCCCTGCGTATTTATCCATTACTCCAATGCCAACATCCATGACATGTCACTCCTTGATGCCTTAAGCCAGCCACTGTTTAAGGCTTATCAGAAGGCGCAGCCTTTCAATAAAAATCACCTTCGCCCTTGTGCTATGCTGGAAAATCCGAAGTCTCTCGTAAAGATCGTGGATTCTGTCAAGGCCAAGAGTACGGATCTGGAAAGTCCGGAGGGTGCCTGTCATCTCTGTGGCAAATGTGAGAGCTATGCAGAGAACTGGGCTCCTGTTGCAGAACGTCTGCGTAAAGAAAACCCGAAACAGAAATTAAAACCGAAGGGACAGCTTCCTGATGCCTGAACAGAATAAACCACTGCCATCCTGGTTTTCCGCTTCAGTTCTACGATCATACCCTTTATCCTTGGGTTCCCTTCTGGAATTCATTTGATATCTCTCTGTCAAAATGGTAAGATGAGGGAAAAGAAACTGTCAAAGGAGTGAGGATATGTCTTCTTTCACTAAAAAGGCGATTGAAGCTTCGTTTCTAAAGCTTCTCAATGAGGCTCCGTTATCCCATATCACCGTAAAAATGATCGTAGATGACTGCCATATCAACTGTAATTCCTTCTATTATCACTTTCAGGACATTCCTTCCCTTTTGGAAGCGATCATTGTCCAAATGCTGGATGGCATTATACAGCTGATTCCCAGTGACTGTCTTCTGGAAATCTCAGAAGAACTGGATCGTAACAAACGTGCGCTGCTTCACATATGGAACTCCGGAAACCGGGAGCGATTTGAAAGGCATCTTCTGTTTGCCGGTACCTTCCGGACAGTTCTCCGCACAAACGGTCATCCCGCTTCCGGCATGAACTAACCTTATCAAGGAGGATTTCCCATGAACATTCTGTCTTTACTGAACAGCGTCCCTTTGTATGGGATCTGTGGCGGCATTATTGCCTTTGTTGCCGTCGTATGCATCGTTTTTCTTATCCGCGCTTACCGGGCCGGTGTCTCCATTGGCATGGATCGGACCAGGTTAAAGCAGGTGATCCTGTCAAGCGCCACCTTTTCGGTGCTGCCAAGTGTCGGCATCCTGCTTGGTGTGATCGCCCTGTCCGGAAGCCTTGGTACCCCATGGCCCTGGCTCAGGCTTTCTGTGATCGGCGCCCTGCACTATGAAACCCAGGTTGCCCAGGCAGCAGCGGAACAGGTTGGTATGACCTCGCTCTCCGCCCGTGAAATGACACCCCAGAATTTTGTTACCATTGCTCTTCTTATGAGTATCTGTATCATCTGGGGAATGGTGCTTTCCGTTATTTTCAACAAAGGTTATCTGAAAAAGCTGCAGAAAAACACTAAGAAAGGAAGCGCTCAGGGCGGCTTTGGTGATCATGCGATGAGTGCCATGTTCATTGGACTTGTTTCTGCTTATATCGGCAGCTACATCGGCGGCTTTGTTTCTGGAAATGGTCTGTTTACTTTTTCCGGAAGTATCCTTCCCCTTATCGTAGTTGTGGTTTCCGGCCTTGCCATGGCACTTTGCCTGTATCTTTCTGAAAAGAAGAAAAAGGTCTGGATCGACAGCTTCTCCATTGCCGGCAGCATGCTCCTTGGCATGGCAGCCGCTGTCTTAGCAAATCTGTACTTATAAGGAGGCGAATCTTACATGAATAACGAATCTTTTGAAAAATACAATGCCGGGACCCATATCCTCGGAAGAGTCTTTTCCGTTATCACACTGGTTCTTCTGGTTGGCGCTCCCTTTATGATCGGTCTGTTCCTTGGTGCCATGCCAGACCTTCCTGCCGTTGGCAAAGGCTTCCTTTCTGTAGGAATTATCTGGTTTGTGAGCAGTATCGTGGAATTTCTTGTTTATACGCCCATGCTGGGTGCAGGCGGCGGCTATCTGGCCTTTATCACGGGAAATCTGATCAACATGAAGATCCCCTGTGCCATCAATGCCAGGGATCAGGTTGGAGCCAAAAGCGGTACCCCGGAAAATGAGATCATCTCCACTCTTTCCATTGCAGCCTCTTCCCTTGTTACGATTCTGGTACTGGCTCTCGGCGTCCTTTTACTGGTGCCGCTCCAGCCTGTTTTACAGAGCGAAGTACTGCAGCCCGCTTTTGAAAATGTAGTGCCAGCCCTGTTTGGTGCCATGGCCTATAAGTATTTCCGCAAAAACCTGAAAATTGCAGCCGCTCCCCTTGTCCTGATGAGCCTTTTGTTTATCCTGGTTCCTTCCCTGACAGGTTCCACCAGTTTTATGATCATTCCTTCCGGCGGTCTTGCGATTGGTATCGCTTTTCTCTTCTACCGTCAAAGGGCAAAGGCTCTGGCACAGGAAACTGATCTCCATATGAAAGCAGGTGACAAATGATGAAAACAATTTTACTGATCCTTGCAGCAGTCCTTGCTCTTCTTATTGTTCTGCTGCTTATTGCTGTGATCCATACCCTTCTGATGCCTTCAAGGAAGTCCTCCTATACCGCACCAAAGGAAACAGAAAAAGCCAGGATGCTTGCAGAAAAGCTTTCCCGGATGATCCAGTATGATACAACCTCACATGCAGGAGTCCATGAAGAGGAAAAATTTCTCAGCTTCCACAAGCTCCTGGAGGAGCTTTTTCCACTCGTCCACAAACAGCTTGAAAAAACAGTGATCGATGGAAACCTTCTCTATTACTGGAAGGGAGAAAGCCGCGAAAACCCAATCCTTCTGATGAGCCATCAGGATGTGGTTCCTGCAGAGGGTGAATGGAGCCATGCTCCTTTTTCCGGTGACATTGCGGACGGAAAGGTCTGGGGAAGAGGCGCCTCCGACACCAAATGTTCTGTCATGGCCTTTTTCCAGGCTGTGGAAGAGCTGCTTGCTGAAGGCTATACACCCGCCTGTGATGTTTATCTGGCTTCCTCCTGCACAGAAGAGTGGGGCGGTGACGGTGCTCCAAAGATCGTAGCTGAGCTGCAGAAAAGAGGCATCCGCCTTTTTCTGGTCTGTGATGAAGGCGGCGGCATCATTACCGATCCGATCGGTGGTATCAGGGGTAATTTTGCCATGGTCGGTGTTTTTGAAAAGGGCAAGGCAGATGTGAAATTTACTGCCAGGTCCACAGGTGGGCATGCCAGTGCTCCCGGCAAAAACACCCCCATTCCAAGACTTGCTGCCTTTGTCAATGAAGTCGAAAAGCATACTCCCTTCCAGCGCAGATTTTCACCTGAGGTATCTGCCATGTTCCGGAAGCTGGCTCCTTATGCCCCCTTCCCATTAAAGCTGGTATTTGGCAATCTCTGGCTCTTTTCTCCGGTATTAAAGCCACTCCTTGGCAGCATCAGTGCCCAGGCCGGTGCTATGCTGCAGACTACGATTGCCTTTACCATGCAGTCCGGCTCCGATGCCTGCAATGTGATCCCACAGGAAGCAAGTGTCAGTGCCAACATGCGTTTTATCCCCCATCAGGGACAAAAAGAAAGCCTTTCCATTATGGAAAAGCTCGCTTCAAAATATGGTCTTACGATGGAAGTACTGCATGCCAATGATTATTCCACGCCGGTTGATATAAACGGCTCTGCCTTCCGTCAGGTTGAGTCTGTGATCGCAGAGACCTTTCCGGGTCTTCCTGTCAGTCCCTACGTCATGACCGGCGCTACAGATGCCCAGTTCTATCAGTGTATCTGTGACAGCTGTATCCGCTTTGCTCCTGTTATTTATGGTCCTGAGCAGATGAAAGGCATGCATGGCCTGAATGAAAATATTGTTTACAACTGTCTGCCGGGCGCAGTCATCTTTTATCAGAATCTGATCCGTGCCCAGCGTAAGTAGTAAGGAAATGATGGGTGACCCCATCCTGCTTATAAGCAATTACAGTACTTAAATTTACATTTTCCACACTGCGGAAAATATTCTTTTCAATCACAGGGTTCTTTTCGGCAAGCTCACGGATCAGTTCCTTGATCTCAGCCCGTTTAGAACCCTTTTCTGTGCCGCCGCAGGATGCACAGTTCTCTGTAAACCTGCAGGCACACTGGATAAAGTGCAGTTCATTATAATGCATCCACTTGATGATATCTGCTTCCCGGATCAGGTACAGGGGCCTTATCAGCTCCATGCCTTCGAAATTGGTGCTGTGAAGCTTTGGCATCATCGTCTGGATCTGTGCTCCATAGAGCATACCCATCAGAATCGTTTCGATCACATCATCAAAGTGATGTCCAAGTGCGATCTTATTACAGCCAAGCTCCTTTGCCTTGCTGTACAGATAGCCTCTTCTCATACGGGCGCACAGATAGCAGGGAGATTCTGTAATATCTGCTACCGTGTCAAAGATCTCCGTTTTAAAAACAGTGACCGGCACCTCCAGAAGCTTTGCATTATTCAGGATCGTCTGATAATTCAGTTCATTATAGCCGGGGTTCATCACGAGATATACTACTTCAAAATTCTTTTTTCCATGACGCTCAAGCTCCTGAAAAAGCTTTGCCATCAGCATGGAATCCTTACCGCCTGATATACAGACAGCGATCCTATCCCCATCCTGGATCAGTTCATATTCATTGATCGCTTTGGTAAATTTACGCCAGATCTCCTTACGGAATTTCTTGACTATGCTCCGCTCTGCTTCCTTGCAGCGGTCCAGCTTATCCTCTTCCTTTTCCATCAGCTTCTGCAGCTTATAACGAAGATAAGAATGAAAGCCGCCATCTATACTGTAGATCTTATAGCCCTGCCCCGACAGCTCCTCTGCAATATCATCACTCTTCTGGCCCGTATAACAAATCAGGTAGACCGGTCTGTCCTTTGGCACTCTGTCAAGCTCATCCATGAAATCCTCGTGGAAAATATGAATGGCACCCGGATAGGTTTCTCTTTTGTAGTCTTCTTCACTTCTGATATCAATGACCAGCTTTTCCCCTGCATCCTCTATCAGAGCCTGTATCGTTTTTCTTTCCATGTTCTCAACCCTTTTTATCATGTCTGATCCCTGTCAGATCCTTCACTACCTCTGAAGCAATGATAAGACCAGCTGCAGACGGTACAAAGGAAGTGCTTCCCGGAATGGCCCGTCTGACAGTACATGTCCTCTGGGTCCCGGGTGGGCAGACACAGTGTGTTCTGCAGCTGTTCTGTGTATCCTCGACCGGCTTCATGGCCTCTTCCCTGGAATACAGCACCTTCAGCTTCTTTACACCCCGCTTCTTTAATTCACGCCGCATTACCTTTGCAAGCGGGCAGACACTCGTCTTGTAAATATCTTCAATGCACAGCTCTGTGGGATTCAGCTTGTTTCCAACTCCCATACAGCTGATCACCGGAACGCCTGCTTCCTTTGCCTGCATGATGATCTGGAGCTTTGCGGTTACGGTATCTACCGCATCTACTACATAATCATAGGAAGTAAAATCAAAATCCCCGGCATTCTCCGGCAGGAAAAAGCAGTTATACACATTCACCTGTGCCTGTGGATTAATAGAAAGGATCCTCTCCTTCATCACTTCTGTTTTGTATTTTCCTATAGTCTGCCTGGTTGCTATGATCTGACGGTTCAGATTAGTCAGACAGATCTTATCATCATCCACCAGCGTAAAGCTTCCTACACCGCTCCTGACAAGCGCTTCTGCCACATAGCCTCCTACACCTCCGATTCCAAAGATTGCCACATGGGTCCTCTCCAGACGCTCGAGGGCTTCTCTTCCCAGTAAAAGCTCTGTTCTTGAAAACTGATTTAACATTGATTTATTTCCTCCGTTGCAATGCTCATTGTAACATCTACTTTCCCTGCTGGCAACGTGTTTTACACACAGCAAGATGACGGATCCCCTTTCTATTCAGGCTGATCCGTCATCACTGGCTTCACGTACTTCTTTTTATTCTTTTTATTCTGCAAATAAAGGAGTAGACAGATATCTGTCTCCGGAATCGGGAAGCAGGACTACGATGGTCTTCCCCTTATTCTCCGGTCTTGACGCAAGGATTCCTGCTGCCTTCAGAGCTGCACCGGAAGAAATACCTACAAGGATTCCTTCACTGACAGCAAACTTCCTGCCCTCTGCAAAAGCATCTTCATTCTCAATGGTTATGACTTCATCATATACCTTGGTATTCAGGACATCCGGTACAAAGCCTGCACCGATTCCCTGGATCTTGTGAGCACCGGGTGTTCCTTTGGAAAGAACAGGGCTTGTCGCCGGCTCAACTGCTACGATCTTCACATCAGGATTCTGCTCCTTCAGATATTCACCAACACCGGTAATGGTTCCGCCGGTACCTACACCAGCTACGAAAATATCAACCTTACCGTCAGTCTGATCCCAGATCTCAGGACCTGTGGTAGCCTTGTGCACTGCAGGGTTTGCAGGATTTACGAACTGTCCGAGGATCACAGATCCCGGAATGCTTTCCTTTAATTCTTCAGCCTTGGCAATGGCACCCTTCATACCCTTGGAGCCGTCTGTCAGTACAAGCTCTGCACCATATGCCTTCAGCAGGTTTCTTCTTTCAACGCTCATGGTCTCCGGCAGTGTCAGGATCGCCTTATAGCCCCTGGCTGCTGCGACTGCTGCCAGACCGATGCCGGTATTTCCACTGGTAGGCTCAATAATGGTAGCGCCTTCCTTCAGGATTCCCTTCTTCTCTGCATCCTCGATCATGGCAAGGGCGATACGATCCTTCACAGATCCTGCAGGATTTAAGTACTCCAGCTTGGCAAGAATGGTTGCATCAGTGATGCCATTCTTTGCAGTATAACGTTTTAATTTAAGAAGGGGTGTCTTTCCAACTAATTCTAATGAACTTTCTACAATTTTACTCATTTTTTCATCCTCCGCTTTATTCTATACTATCTTAGTATGAATACTATGTTTATCTGTTGAGGATATCATACATCTCTTTCCCTAGTATGTCAATAGGAATTTAGGAATTTTTTATTGCATTTTTGATCCGCCCTAGCGCCTCTGCCAGGGTAGCCCTTGTACAGGCTGCATTGATCCGCTGAAATCCCTCTCCACAGGCTCCGAAAATAGCACCACTGTCAAGCCACAGACCTGCCTTTCTGACAATCAGATCCTCCAGCTCCTCGCTTGTCAGGGAAAGCCTTCTGAAATCAAGCCAGAGAAGATAGGTTCCTTCCGGCTTTCTCATCCTGATCTCCGGGATCTGTTCCCGGATATACTGCTCTGCAAAATCGATATTGGCCCTGACATAAGCCATCATGCCCTGATACCATTCCTCCCCCTGCGCGTAGGCTGTCCTGCAGGCCACAAGTCCAGATGCATTGACCTGACTGTAGCCGGCCGCTGAGATTTCCTTGACAAACCGCCTTCTCAGGCTGTCATTTGCAATGAAAATATTGGATACCTGAAGTCCTGCGATATTAAAGGTCTTGCTGGGTGCCGTACAGGTCACACTGATATCCCTGATTTTATCGCTCAGATCTGCAAATACCTGATGCGTTCCTTCAAAGATAAAGTCTGCATGGATTTCATCACTGACTACGACAACATGATTTTCCACACAGATCCTTCCAATTTCAAGGAGACTTTCTCTGTCCCAGACTCTTCCCACCGGATTATGAGGATTACAGAGGAAAAAGAGCTTCACCTTTTCCTCCTTTACCTTACGTTCAAAATCAGCAATATCCATTTCATAATGACCATCCTCCTTCTGTACCAGTGTGTTACTGACAAGCTTCCTGCCATTGTCTTTGATCACACTGCTGAAGGGATAATAGACCGGCTGCTGGATCATGACAGCCTCTCCCTCTTTTGTAAAGGCTCTCACTGCCATAGCAAGGGCAAATACTACACCCGGTGTCTTGACCAGCCACTTTTCTTCTACCTGCCATCCATGCTTCCTTTTCATCCAGTCCCTGACCGCTGCAAAATAATCCTCTTTGGAATCGCTGTAGCCATAGATTCCGTGAGCAGCCTGGGCAGCCAGGGCATCCTGGATATAGGAGCTTATCCTGAAGTCCATATCTGCCACCCACAAAGGCAATATATCCGCTGGCATTCCTCTTTCTACGGCAAAATCATACTTCAGGCAGTCCGTACCCTTACGTTCTACCGGTGTATCAAAATCAAGATTTCTTTCACTCATTCTCTTTTCCTCCCTTTTACTTTGATGCAGCTGTGAAGGCCTGCGCAAGATCTGCGATCAGATCCTCCTTTCCCTCGATCCCCAGAGAAAGCCGCAGTACTCTGTCAGTAATCCCATTTTCAAGGAGCTTGTCCTTTGGTACATCTGCATGGGTCTGTGTCACCGGATAAGTGATCAGGCTTTCCGTACCACCAAGGCTCTCCGCAAACTGGATCAGCTTGACATGCTCCAGGATCCCCTGTGCACGCTCTGTTGTGTCCACCTCAAAGGAAAGCATCCCGCCAAAGCCTCTTGCCTGCTTTTTCATCACTTCATATCCCGGATGCTCTGGCAGTCCCGGATAAAGAACCTTTGTCACGCAGCTCTGTCCCTTCAGCCACTCTGCAACCGCCATGGCATTTTCCTGTGCACGCTCCATCCGGACAGCCAGTGTCTTAATACCACGCAGGATCAGCCAGCTGTCAAAGGGTGCCAGTGCAGCTCCTGTCGTCTTGTAGAAGAACCGGAGCTGCTCTTTAACATCCTCTCTGTTTGTCACAAGGAAGCCGGCGATCGTGTCGTTGTGGCCTCCAAGATATTTGGTGCCGCTGTGCACAATAATATCAGCGCCCAGTGACAGTGGATTCTGGAAGTACGGAGACAGGAAGGTATTATCCACGATCAGAAGCAGACCTTTTTCCTTCGTGATTTCCGAGAGCTTCTTTATATCAGTTATATTCATCATGGGATTGGTTGGGGTTTCCACATAAACTGCCTTTGTATTTTCCTTTATGTAGGGAAGGGGATCTTCCTTTGCCAGTTCAATGGCTGTGATCTCAATCCCCTTGTTTTTACAGACGCTGTTGAAAAGCCTGATCGTACCACCGTAAAGATCACCGTCTACGATCAGATGATCACCAGGCTTAAAGCATTCCATAAGAGCAGCAATGGCTGCCATACCGCTGGCAAAGGCAATAGCATCACAACCACCCTCCAGTGAAGCCACAATCCTTTCAAGCTGTTCTCTCGTTGGATTCTGCAGTCTCGTATAATCATAGCCGGTGCTTCTTCCTACCCCGTAGTGGGCAAAGGTTGCCGTCTGGTAAATAGGAAAACTGACTGACCCAAAATCTTTATCCTTATTCTTTTCTTCTTCAAGATGCAGACATCTTGTTTCTACTGTATATTCCATTGTGTTCTTCTCCCTTATGCTTTTTCTTTATGCCTCTTCCTTTTTCATGGTCTCTGCAACCTCCGCCTCACAGCTCCTCATAGCCTCCAGTGTCCTTGTCAGCAGTTCATCCAGCGGGATTCCCATCATCTCTGCACCCTTTTCGATAACCTCTCTGGAGCAACCCGCTGCAAAGCCCTTGCTCTTGTACTTTTTCTTCAGGGATTTCAGCTCCATATCCTGTACACTGCCAGAGGGTCTCATCAATGCTGCCGCACCGATCAGGCCTGTAAGCTCATCTACCGCATACAACACCTTTTCCATCTCGTGCTCCGGTCTGATATCTACGGTAAGCTCATAGCCATGGCTGCATACAGAATGGATGATATCCTCAGACACACCTGCTGCCCTTAACAGCTCCGGTGCCTTGATACAGTGCTGCTCCGGATACTGTTCAAAATCAATATCATGCAGAAGTCCTACTATACCCCAATGCTCTTCTTCCTCTCCGTAGCCGCACTCCCTGGCAAAGCAGCGCATGACACCTTCTACGGTCAGACCATGCTGAATATGAAAGGACTCCTTATTATACTTTTTTAACAGGGCAAAAGCCTCGTCTCTTGTAATTCCATCTTCCATTTTGTTTATCCTCCTTTATATACATAATTCCTATCGGTATACTATACTTATTTTTTTCTGATTATAGCACAACGCATTTATCCTGTAAACGAAAGAATACAGAAAACGGCAGTGTCTTCTGCTTCTCTGCAGAACCGCTGCCGTTTTCCCTTTTCTTTTTATCCTACATTTTAAACAGAGTCTTCATCAGTCCCCTCCCAAGAGAGGCTCCTACATTACCGCCAAGCTTCTTCCCAAAGCTGCCACCTACGGATTTGCCGAGAGTATTCCCGATCTCTCTTCCTATTGTCCCGGCCGCACTGCCTGCCACCTGATTAACTGCAGATCTTGTTCTCTTCCTCTGGCGCTCCGCTTCCTTTTCCTTCTGCTTCTGAAGAGCTGCTTCCTCCTTCGCCTGAAGCTTTTTCGCCTCAGCCTCTTCTTTTGCCTTCTGCGCTTCTGCTGCATCTGTCAGTGATTTTCTCTGCAGAAATTCATAAGCAGAATCCCTGTCAAAATTTTCCTCATATTTGCTGTAAAGAAGGCTCTCTCTGATCTCCCTTTCTCTCTCTGCATCCGTAATGGCACCCATCCGGCTCTGGGGCGGCAGGATCTTACATTTCTTCACTACAGTCGGGATCCCTTCTTCGTCCAGCACAGAGATCAGTGCTTCTCCAATTCCAAGGCTTGTCAATGTTTCATAAGTATCAAACTCCGGATTTTCCCGGAAGGATGCTGCAGCTGCCTTCGCCTTCTTCTGCTCTGCCGGTGTATAGGCATGAAGGGCATGCTGGATCTTATTGCCAAGCTGGGCAAGCACGCCATCCGGAATATCCTTGGGACTCTGGGTTACAAAGTAAATGCCGACCCCCTTAGAGCGGATCAGCTTCACCATCTGTTCCACCTTCTCAAGCAGTACCCTTGGCGCTGTATTAAAAAGCATATGGGCTTCATCAAAGAAAAAGACCATTTTCGGCTTTTCTGCATCACCTGTTTCCGGCAGTGTTTCAAACAGCTCAGACATCATATAGAGCAGGAAGGTGGCATACATGGCAGGACGTCCAATGAGCTTCTGACAATCCAGGATCTGGATCCTGCCACGTCCCGTATTGTCTGTGCTCAGCCAGTCCCTGATATCTAATGCAGGCTCCCCAAAGAAGAGCTCTGCTCCCTCTGCCTCCAGTGCGATGATCGCCCTGATAATGGCTCCAAGGCTCTGCCTGGAAATATTGCCATAGGTCAGGGAAAACTCCTTTGCATTATCACCCACATACTGCAGCATGGCTTTCAGATCCTTGGTATCGATCAGAAGCAGCTCCTGATCATCTGCGATCTTAAAGATGACAGTCAGGATATCCGTCTGGGTGTCATTCAGATCAAGGATCCGTGACAGCAGGAGCGGTCCCATTTCAGATACTGTCGTACGAAGAGGCATACCCTTCTCTCCATAAATATCAAAGAAATTGACAGGGTACTTTTTCAGGGAAAATCCAAGTTCAGAAAGTCCAAGCTTTTCTACACGGCTTCTGATATTATCACTGTTTTCCCCCTCAAGACACATACCTGCAAGGTCACCCTTCACGTCTGCCAGAAAGACCGGAACACCACAGTCGCTGAAGGACTCTGCCAGTACTTTTAAGGTAATAGTCTTACCGGTTCCCGTAGCACCCGCGATCATACCGTGGCGGTTTGCCATTTGGGGATAGATAAATACCTTTTCTTCCCCGGATCTGCCAATCAGTATTTTGTTTTCAATAAACATCGTTTCCCCTCCCGATAAAGCGTATGCCCTTCTACAGTCCGCAGAAGGGCAGTCCATAAATTAAATTCAGTTTACCGCACACGGGATATATTTGTCAAAGCCTGTCTGCATATAATGCTTAGCTCAGCTCAGACAGACCCGTATACAGCTCATAATAGCGTCCCTTCTGTACAAGCAGATCCTCATGGTCACCACGTTCAATGATCTCGCCATTCTCCAGTACCATGATGGCATTTGCATTTCTTACGGTAGAAAGTCTGTGTGCGATCACAAGGGTGGTTCTCTGTGCCATCAGTCTGTCCATTCCCTTTTCAATATGCTTCTCAGTTCTGGTATCAACAGAGCTGGTTGCCTCATCCAGGATCAGGATCGGTGCTTTGGAAATGGCAGCTCTTGCAATATTGATAAGCTGTCTCTGTCCCTGGCTTAGGTTTGCGCCATCTCCTTCCAGCAAGGTATCATATCCATTTTCCAGGCGCATGATAAAGGAATGGGCACTGGCCGTCTTCGCAGCCTGCTCTACCTCTTCATCTGTGGCATCCAGCCGTCCATAACGGATATTTTCTCTCACTGTTCCGGTAAAGAGGTGTGTATCCTGCAGCACCATGGCGATACTTCTTCTCAGGTCATCTCTCCTGATCGCTGTTACTGGAATGCCATCAACAGTGATACTGCCTTCGTTAATATCATAGAAGCGGTTGATCAGATTGGTAATCGTCGTTTTTCCTGCCCCTGTAGATCCTACAAAGGCAATCTTCTGTCCCGGCTTTGCATACAGGGACACATGCTTTAAGATCGTTTTGTCCGGATTGTAGCCAAAGGTTACATCTTCCAGGGTAACGGCACCGTTTACCTTCTTATAATAATACTCTGCATCCTCACGCAGAATATCTGTCATGATCCTCTGATCCTTTGCTGCTGCATTCGTCTTCGGGATCACATAGCAGAAGCCCTCTTCCTCTTCTCTGATGGCAATGGCATCCGCCGCATCTTCTGCTTCCGGTGCTTCATCCATTACTGCAAAAACTCTCTCTGCGCCTGCCAGTGCGGAAAAGATCGTGTTGACCTGCATAGCGATCTCATTCAGCGGTCTTGAGAACTGTCTGGAATAGTTTACAAACACAGTCAGTCCACCGATATCAAAGCCACGCAGTACACAGAGGATACCACCGATACACGCTGTCAGGGAGTAGCTCACCTGTCCCATATTTCCCATCACAGGTCCCATGATACCACCAAAAAACTGTGCTTTGATCTGTTTTCCACGAAGATCAGTGTTCAGGTAATCGAACTCCTCCTTTGCCTCTTCCTCGTGGCAGAATACCTTGACAACCTTCTGTCCGGTTACAGTCTCTTCAATATAACCGTTCAGGGTACCAAGTGCAGCCTGCTGTGCACGGTAATACTTCCGGCTCATGCTTCCGATTTTCTTTACTGCCTGCAGCATCAGAGGGATCATCACAACTGTGATCAGTGTCAGCCATACATTGGTATACAGCATCAGGCTGAAGGTTCCGATGATACTGATCAGACCGGAGATCATCTGTACTACAGTATTATTCAGCATTTCCCCTACTGCATCCACATCATTGGTGAAACGGCTCATCAGATCACCGTGGTTATTGGTATCGTAATATCTGACTGGCAGCTTCTGCATCTTCTGGAACAGCTCATTACGCAGTTTCTGGATCGCATTCTGGGAAATACCGATCATGATCTTCTGCTGCATATATTGTGCCAGTGTTCCGACCAGATAGATCATAAGCATCACAAGGACACCCTTTAGCAGAAATGCCACGCTTCCGTTCTCAGACGTCAGTCCATTGATGATAGGACGGAGCATATAGGAGCCTGCCAGGTTTGCTGCTGTTCCTGCGATCACACAGAAAAATACAAGAAACAGCTTTCCCTTTTCGTGGGAAATGTAGGAAAGCAGCCTTCCTATTGTCTTTTTCAGGTTCTTTGGCTTTCCGCCCATTCCCTGTCTGGCTCCATTCCGTCCATCTCTCCGTCCGCCGGGTACGCCCCCTGGCATACCGCCCGGCGTTTCGTCATTCTTCGGATTTAAGCGGCTTTCATATTTTTTCTTCAGATATTCAAGCTTTTCTTCTCTCACTGTCCGCTCGCCTCCTTATCCATCTGTGAATAATAAATCTCCTGGTAAGCCTCGCAGGTCTTAAGCAGCTCCTCATGCGTACCCTTTCCCACGATCTCACCTTCATCCAGCACAAGGATCTCATCCGCTTCCATGACAGAAGTGATCCTCTGTGCGATAATGATCTTTGTTGTTTCCTTTAAAAGTCCGGAGAAGCTTTCTCTGATCTTTGCTTCTGTTGCCGTATCTACCGCACTGGTAGAATCATCCAGGATCAGGATCTTCGGCTTCTTAAGAAGTGCTCTTGCGATACAGAGTCTCTGCTTCTGACCGCCGGATACATTGACACCGCCCTGTCCAAGCTCTGTTTCATAGCCTTCTGTAAAGTCTCTGACAAAGCCTGCCTGCGCAGCTGCTGCCGCCTTTTCCACCTCTTCCTCAGAAGCATTTTCATCTCCCCACATGAGATTTTCACGGATCGTTCCTGAGAAAAGGACATTCTTCTGCAGTACCATTCCAACGCCCTCTCTCAAATGCTCCAGCGAGTACTCTTTGACATTGACCCCGTCAACCAGAACTTCTCCTTCATCCGGATCATAAAGCCTTGGGATCATCTGTACCAGTGTGGTCTTGCCGCTTCCCGTAGAGCCAATGATGCCAAGGATCTTCCCACTGTCTATTTTGAAATTGATATGGGAAAGGACAGGCTCCTTGTTTTCTTTATAATAACGGAAGGAAACATCCTTAAACTCTACAGTTCCATTCTCTACCCTCTTATCCTTCTGAGCGCTGTTTTCATCTGTCAGATCAATCCTGGCATCCAGCACCTCTGTGATCCTGTGCAGGGATGCCATTGCCCTTGAGCTCTGCAGAAGCACCATGGCAAGCATCATCAGGGACATCAATATCTGTACAATATAAGTAGTAAAGGCTGTCAGATCACCGACCGGCATCCTGCCGACAAGGATCTGCTTTCCGCCAAACCATACCACACCAAGAGTCGTCAGGTTCATCATCAGCATCATGATCGGCATATTCAGGATCACTACATTAAAGGCACTTAAGCTGGATTTCTTCAGATCCTCATTGGCCCTTGAAAACTTCTCCTCCTCATAATCTCCCCTGACAAAGGACTTGATCACACGGACATTTGTCAGCATCTCCTGGATCGTGGAATTCAGCGTATCCAGCTTTTTCTGCATGATGGTAAATCTGGGAAATGCTGTTTTGATCACAATTCCGATCAGGATCACAAGGATCGGGATCACTACAAGGATCACTGCTGCCAGCTCTCTGTTCATCATAAATGCCATGATCAGCGCCCCGATCAGCATACCAGGCGCCCGGAGCATCATACGGAGCGCCATATTGATCAGGTTCTGTACTTGGGTTACATCGTTGGTCAGTCTGGTTACCAGTGAACCGGTATTGTACTGATCCAGATTGGCGAAGGAAAATTTCTGTACCTTCTCAAAGGTATCCTTCCTGATATCTGCTGCAAAGCTGATCGCCGCCTTGGCCGCAAAGTAAGCACCGCCGATTCCTCCTGCCATCATCAGAAGAGCAGTCACTACCATGACAATCCCCATAGTGATGATATAGGGTACATCCTGGTTTGCTGCTCCGATATTAATGATATTTGCCATAAACTTCGGCAAAAGCACCTCTCCGATGACTTCCACGATCATCAGCAGAGGTCCGCATATAAATGCCGGTAAATACGGCTTTATATACTTCCAGTATCTTTTCATTCTTCCATCTCCTCTGTTTCTTCTTTTAAAACCTCACTACTGTTCAGATTCTGATAATAGGCTTCTCCGTTCTGCTGCATCCTTGTCAGCAGTCCGTTCAGTTCCTGAATTTCCTGTTCCGAAAAACCCTTCAGCATATTTTCATCAATCTCCCGGAAATATTCCACACTTCTGCGGATCATATCCTGCCCTTTTTCAGTGATCACAATCTGGTTCACACGGTTATCCCTGCTGTCGCACTGCCTGCTGATATAACCGGTCTTTTCCAGCTTCTTCAGGGATACTGCAACGGCCGCCGGTGAGATTTCCAGCTTTTCTGCCAGCTCTGTCTGGGAACAGTCCTGATGATTTCCAAGTGTCATAAGCAGCTTATGCTGGCTTCTGAACACACCTGTTCCAGCCACCTTCTTTTCCACACAGCGTCTCATATTTCTGTTGATAGTCTGAAGCAGACATATGCTCCTGCTCCGATCGTCTTTCACGTTACATACCCCCCTTCTTATAATTAATTATTTAATATTTAACTAATTAACTTTTGATATTATACGCAGGATAAATATCAGATGTCAAACAGATTCCACTTTTTTTATAATTCTTTAGAATCTGTTTATATTTGACCTTTCCATCTGACTTATCCTTGCAGCAGCTGTGATGCCAGATACAGCACCAGTAAATGAATGGGATAAAAAAGATAAAAGAAATATTTGACCTTAAGTCCGCGCCTGCCATGATAGAAAGCGATCGGGACAAAGGCTGCAAGAGCTGTTGGCTCATAGAGAAATGAGAGAGCGCCCATCATGAGCTGCTGACGCCTCTGATATCGGAACATGTAAAGAATATATATGGAGATCACACCATAAAAGCTGTAGTCACTGTGGATCAGGTATGCTGCACCCAACGCCAGCAAAAGAGCAAGCAGCCTGTAAACAGCCTTCCAGGCTTCACCCGCTTCACTCTCCGCCACGCAACTGGTAACCGCCATCAGCAGGAACCCAAGAAACAGGGTAAAAAAAACATTACAGCCCTCCATGGAAAACACCTTTCCATAACGGAACAGATCGAAGGGGATTTCCGAAAGTAAAGCAAATAAAAGCAGCCTCATCCCATACCTCTTCCTGCACCCTGTCTTCTGAAATCCTTCTACCAGAAGGAAACAGAAGATCGGAAAAGCCACCCGTCCGATCCACATACGCCCGATTACATAAATATCTGTTCCCTGCTCCGCAAACAGATAACACCAGTGATCCACGATCATGGACAGCACAGCTATGACCTTCAGGGTACTGCCGCTGAGTCCCATTCCCTGTGCTGTCTCTATCAGCGATTTTCCTCTGCTCTGTTTATTTTCTTCCATTTATTCTGTAGTAACCCACCTTTTCTTGCAACTGGTATTATTAAAAAGTTTTTATCTGGCACTTTTTTAAATACCAGATTCTATTATACTGAGCATCATAAGAAATATATATCACAATTTACTGGAGGAATCTATTATGAAAAATCAAACAGCCCTGAAAATTGCGTTTACTGGCCTTTTGGCCGCACTGTCCTATGTAGTATTCACTTTTCTGCAGATCAAGATCCCTCTGCCTGGTGGTGATGCTACTTCCATCCATCTCGGCAATGCCGTATGTGTTCTCGGCGCTCTCCTGATCGGTGGATTTTATGGCGGACTTGGCGGTGCCATCGGTATGACTATTGGTGATCTTCTGGATCCTGTTTATATCGTATATGCTCCCAAAACTTTCCTTTTAAAGCTCTGCATCGGTCTGATCACTGGTCTTGTGGCACATAAGATTGGCAGGATTTCCATTGAAACCGATAAGAAGAAGGTACTGAAGTGGACCATTTTAGCTTCCGTTGCCGGACTTCTTTTCAATGTAATCTTTGATCCCCTGATCGGTTACTTCTATAAGCTTCTGATCCTTGGAAAGCCTGCCGCCGAGCTGACTCTTGCCTGGAATGTAACCGCTACCTCCATCAATGCCGTTACTTCCACGATCGTGTCTGTACTGATTTATATGGCGCTCCGTCCTGCCCTCAAGAAGGCCGGGCTGTTCTTCACCCTTTCCAAGGAGAAGAACGACTGATCATCCATATGCCGGCTCTGATTATTCTCCTGCAAAGGTTATGCTGATGCTGCCCATACTGCAGTCTACAGAATATTCACTGCCGGTACCATTATCAATATACCTTTCTATTGCCAGCATGGAGCTGGTATGGTCTCCGATCCTTACCTCTCCTGCTGCACAGCGGACACTATAGCTGTGATCACTTTCTTTTCCGGAAAGCTTCATGACAATCTCTCCCATAGCACAGTCTGCTTCCAGTTCTTCCGGCGCTTTTCCTTCATAGCTGAAGCTTCCAACCCCTACAGAGACCTCTATATCCTTCACGTCCATCTTTTCTGCTTCCAGAGAGCCAGCGCCGGCTTTCATACTTATTTCCTTTGCTGCCACCTGGCTCATAATGACTTCCCCTGCTCCTGCTTCTATACTGATCTCATCTGCCTTAAGGTCATAGATCTCAGCCTGCCCTGCTCCTGTCTTCAAATCCACTTCAGAAAGCTTTCTTCCCTCCGGTATGGTGATCACAATCTCCGGAGCTCTTCTATTTCCAGAAATGAGCCAGAATTTTCTCTGATACCCCTTTATTGTCAGCTCATCTCCATCCATCTCACATTTGATCCTTGCATTTCCCGTATAGGAAACCCGGATCTGTTCCTGCTCCATTTGCTCTTCCCTCACAACAAGCCTGCAGGCTCCCACATCAACCGCCAGCTGATCCACATTCTCTGCGATAAAGACCTCTGTATTATTCAGCATATTTTCATCTCCTGTTGTATTTCCGGTCTCACCCATATCATCTGTCATATCCCAGTGATCAATGATTTCCAAGTCTACGGCTTCATTCTTCAATATCCCATATGCTTCGTGAATACCGGCAGCACCTCCGGCCGCAGTAAGGATAAGTCCTGTCCCGATCAGACAGGCTGCCGTGATAAGACTCCCTTTATAAAACTTTCTCATGCCCTGCACTCCTCCTTCTTTCCTGTTATCTTTTTCCACAATGCCCTGCATCCTCTGATAAGTGCCGGGATGCCTTCCCGGAAGATCAGCACAGTAAGAATCATAAACAATACACCAAGTCCGGCACACAGAAGTCCGCCGCCGATCAGCCCAATTCCAATCAATGGTGTTTCAAAAAGGGCAGCAATTCCAAACACTACAAGACCAGCAGCTACTGCATATAAAGCCACCATGGCTGCCGCGATACCGATCACAATACCAAAGATCCCTGCAATAATACCAACCAGTACACCTAATGCACCACCGCCGATCCCAAAAATAGCCGGTGATAAAACAACACAGGCAATCACGATCAGCACGATCGCCCAGGTCGGAAGCCCATCCTTTTCTTTTCCGCCTTCTGTTTCTCCTTCTGCAAAGCTGCCTGTATTTTGAGCCGCTCTATTCTGACTCCCCCTGCAGGTTCCCTGTTCCTCTTCCTGCCCTGCTTCACGGCTGCCTTCCACCTTCTCTGATTGAATGATCTCATTCTGTCGTGCTGCCTTCTGCTGGCTGGCAAATCCGTTTTCGGTAAATTCTCCCTTATCCGGGTCATCCATAAGTCCTGACCTGACGATCTCCGCTACCTCCTCCGGAGAACCAAGCGCCTGGATCACTTCCTTCTCATTTTCCCTACCTGCATCATTAAAATAATCATTATAATACTGAAGGGCTTCTTCCCTTTCACTGGGTGATATATCGGAAAGCAGCTCCTCCAGTTTTCTCATAAACTCCCATCTGCCCATTACTTTACTCCTCCCTCGAAAATACTATTGATTCTGGCCGCATAACGGTACCATTCACTCTCATACAGATTTAACTGACTTCTTCCCTTTTCGGTTACCTTGTAATATCTCCGGTTCCGTCCTGCGCATTCCCTGTCGTAAACCTCCAGACATTCATCCTTCTGCAGTCTCCGCAGTACCGGATAAAGCGTTGACTCTGACAATTCAATAACCTGCCTTACTTCCTGCGTGATCTTATAGCCATAAGCCCCTTCTGCCGATCTTGAAACAACAGCCAGTACAATGGCATCCAGAAGCGCTGCTCCTGTATTAAAAACCATATGCCCTCTCTCCTTTCCCCATGCTTTGATGCAGCTTACCGTTCCCTTCCTCACTTCAGTTTCCTGCAGCAGCAATCATATATATTTTTATAATATTATATATCGTATAATATATTTTCTATCTCATACTATACGATATATAATATTGTTTTGTCAACAGCTTATACAAATTATATAAAAAAGAATCCTGCTTGCAGGATTCTCCGCCTGCGGCGGGTCGCTCCATGCGACATCTACCCTTCCGCCGCAGTGCGATCCTGCCCGGAAGGTTTTTTATGTCATTGGAACATTACGGAGTAATTTCCTATGACATAAAAAAACAGGTTCCCGAAATCATATTCTGATCTCCGGGAACCCGTTTTTCTAAATTTCAATCCACGATCTTAGCATTTGGATAGATCCGCTCCATTCTTTCGTCTCCGAAATACTCATCCAGAAAGCTCTCGACTTCATTCTGTGCCTGTTTTCCTGTCGTGTTCCGCTCTGTGTATCTGGCCAGTGCCATTGCTGACAGCAGGCAGTCAAAAATCATAAATACCAGCATTACTGTACAGATGATCTTACCTGCTTTCATGGGAATCTTCTCAATCCCGGTAGAAAGTCTCGGGTACAGCAGCTTCATCCATACAACTGCCGCAATTCCCCAAAAGAAACAGTAGAGCAGATTAATCCTGCCTCCCAGATTAAAGGCAAATTTGCTGTAATCCCAAAATACCGTTCCAAAAACAAGTTCCGTAAACACACTGCAGATATATTCATAGACACCGCCAAGGAGTGTTCCTGCAATAAATATATAGGAATCGTTCTTATTCCTTATCCGGTAAAGGATCGCTGTCAGAAACGCACAGCCAAGTCCCCATACGATACTGAAGGGACCATATACAACACTGCTCCTGCTCATCAGTTTTCCTGCTGTGATCAGACAGAAAATTGTTTCCGTAATATCTCCGAGGAATGCACCAATAAAAAACAGGCTGACCAGCTTATAAAAGCTGCATCCCTCAGCAAATACAGTTTCCTTTTCCTTCGTTCTCTTCTGTCTCTTGATCTTCGGTATTTCCAGCATCGGAAATGCCTTGTCCATACGCTTCTGTATCCGTCTGGTAATAACATTTTCCAGAAGCTTTGATACCTGGCTGACACCTTCTGTAAACTCTGCAAGCTGAACCTGCTTCTTCTGCAGACCACGGATCGCCAGCGTGGTTCCCACTGTATCAAGCACAAGAACCACCGTAAGGGCGATCATAATGATCACTATCAGAAGCTTTGGCATGATACCAAGAAGCTTAACCAGCAGCGGATTCAGGAACATATTTAAAATGACCGCACAACCACCCCAGATCAGGGAAAAAGGCAGACACACATATCCTTCATAGTTCCACTTAATATCAGAGTAGTCCCACCATTTTCTATGGAACAGCTTTTCAAGCAGCGCCCCTGTCGTAAATTCCAGTATGGAGGCCAGAATTGCACCTGCCAGAAACAGGAAGAAAGGAGCCTCTTTAAGCTCCGGCAAAAATATAGCAAATAACACTGCACCTGATCCATAAATCGGACACAAAGGTCCATTTACAAATCCCCTGTTTACAAACTTCCGCTTCTGGATGGCTGCACAGCAGACCTCGATACACCATCCTGCAAAGGAATAAATAAAAAAGAAAAAAGCAAGCTGATAAACTGTGTATTCCATTCTGTCTCCTCTGCCCTTCCTATTACTTCATACAGGAAAGAGCCTCCTTTACTGTAAGTATGCTTCCTGCCACTACGCTGTTCTTCTGATCAAAGGTGAGCTCTTTTCCTTCCTGTGTGACAGCTTTTCCTCCTGCCTCTGCCAGGATCAGGCAGCCAGCCGCATAATCCCAGGGACTGAGCATCAGTTCAAAATAAAGTCCGGCTCTCCCACATGCTACATCACACAGATCAATGGCTGCTGATCCACTTCGTCTGATATCAGGACATTTTTGAAACAGTGCATAGCAGATCCGGAACGTCCTTTCATAAAGCTCCTGATCATATGGGGATGTTCCAAACAGGACAAGCTGCTCTGACAGACCTTCATCTGCTACATGGATCCTGTTTCCGTTCAGAAATGCTCCCTTACCCCTGATGGCACTGAATACTTCACCGGCATAGGGATTATATACAATTCCGGCACAAGGCACCCCCTCCTTAAGAAGTCCGACTGAAATGGCACTTCTGCGGTATCCCTTCATGAAATTCATAGTGCCATCAATAGGGTCAATGATAAAGGCATAGCCATTTTTGACATCCGGATGGCTTTCCTCCTCTTCTCCGGCAAAAACAGCTTCCGGCAAAAGCTCTCCCAGTCTTTCAAACAAAAATGCCTGTACTTTCTTATCATATGCTGTGACAAAATTACCCTTGCCCTCCTTGGCTGTCACCGTCTCTCCGATATGCCGGGCGGAGAGAATAATCTCTCCGCCCTCCTTTATGATACGGATCATCTGATCCATCAGTCCTTCACTGATCACTGTTCCTGACCCCATTTTTCCTTCCAATTACTGTCTTTTCTCTGAATCCCTGATCCTCTCTTGCGGTATCCCGGCTCCCGTCTAACGCTCCATTTTCCAGAAATAAGCGCTGTACGGAGGCAGTTCACTTCCTCCACCAAAATCATGGTTCTGTCCCGTGATCAGATCAACAGCCGTACCGCATCCTGCATCAAAATGCGCCGTAAACGGTTCCCCATCTGCATTGATCGCTACCAGTACTCTTTCTCCATCCGTCTTTCTTTCAAAGATACACTGTCTGTTTGTCAGCAGCACAGATCTGAAATCCCCATAATTCAATGCAGCAGAATGCTTCTTTGCCTCTGCCAGCCTGGAGATCCACTCTGACAGCTCATTAAATACCGGGGCATCAAAGCACCTGCGCAGTGCCGGATCCCCTTCACTCTTGTCTGCCTTCTCTCCCCATTCACTTCCATAATAGACACAGGGGATTCCCGGCATACCAAAACAGAGTGCATAGATCAGTGGCAGATGCTTATCATTCTGCAGAATACTTGCCACTCTTGTCACATCATGATTATCTACAAAGGAAAGCAGATGTTTTCCCTTATAAAGGGTCCAGTTTTCCGGACCGAACTGTCTTAAAAGAGAATGAATGATCTCAAACATATTCATGCTGTTAAAGCTGGAGTACAATCCCTTATAACATTCATAATTGGTAGCAGAATGCAGCATGGCATCATTCATCAGTCTGTTATAATCTCCATGCAGCATCTCCCCAAGCAGGAAGAAATCCTGTTTCTGGCTGTCGGTAAAGCTGCGCAGCCTTCTGACAAAGTTCTCATCCAGGCAATATGCCACATCCAGCCGAAGTCCGTCAATATCAAAGGTATCGATCCAGTACTTCACTGCGTCCAGGATATGCTCCACTACTTCATTATTCTGCAGGTTCAGCTTCACAAGATCATAATTGCCTTCCCAGCCCTCATACCAAAGTCCGTCATTATAACCTGAATTACCCGAAAGATTGATGTGAAACCAGTTCAGATAAGGAGAATTCTCCCTGTTTTTAATAACGTCCTGAAACTGATAGAACCCCCTTCCCACGTGATTGAATACGCCATCCAGCACAACCCTGATCCCATTTTCATGCAGCTTGTCGCACACTTCCTTAAAGTCCTCATTGGTTCCAAGCCTGACATCAATTTTCTTATAATCCCTTGTATTGTAGCCATGCGTGTCAGACTCAAAAACAGGTGAAAAATAAATGGCATTGATCCCCAGTCTTTTCATATGAGGAATCCACTCTTCCACCTTTTTGATCCTGTGTGTCAGCACTCCGTCATTTTCAAAGGGTGCTCCGCAAAATCCCAAAGGATAAATCTGATAAAATACACTTTCATAAGCCCACATAATCTGTCTCTCCTTGTCTGTTTTCTATTTTCTCAGCCGGCAGGCATCAGATAACTGCTGACTGCATATACCGTCTGTCCGTTATACTCAAGCTGTGACCAGCCGTTGTCTCCAGTTGCAATCCTCGTCAAAGCCTCTCCATTGTGCAGCTTACCCACGATCGTGTCATCGCTTGCCGTACTCGGTTCTGTCCTCAGATTGGTTTCCTGCTTGGCTGTCACCTGATCTCCCACAGGCGTATAGACCGGTCCCTGCGGCGGTGCCTGCTGCCCGGTATCCTCCATATCTGTTGTCAGATAGCTGGTTACCGCATACAGGGTCTGTCCCTGATAGACCACCCTCGACCAGCCATTATGTCCAACACCGGTTCGTGTCGCTGTATCTCCATGGGTCAGCTTTCCTACGATCGTGTCATCGCTTGCCGTGCTCGGCTCTGTCCTCAGATTGGTTTCCTGCTTGGCTGTCACAGTCTCATTGACCTCTGTAAAATTAATCCCTACCTCAGGATTCACCGTCACCCTCTCTGCAGGAGTATCGTCCTTTGCCTCTGCTTCCTTCGTATAGCTGAAGTAAGCAGTATTTATATCTGTCTTTCCCGAAATTCCATCTACCGTTCCCTGACAGGTATACTGCCACATGGCATAGCTGCCGGAATAGTCAGCCTGCTCTGTCATAACACTTGGATACCAGGCAAGCCAGATCTTATATCTGGATGCAAGGATATCAGTATCCCAGCTTGCATTTCCTGCAAGCTCGTTTCTTGACGCATAGAACATAGGCGTATATCCTGCCGCTGCCACTTCATCAAGGAATGCACAGGCAAGACCTGTACGTTCTGTCTGACTCAGCGCATACTGTCTATTCCCTGCATCCTGAAATCCTTCACAGTTATAGGCTACCGGGTAGGTAATTTTATACTTTGCAATCAGGTCTGTTGTAAACCTGGCTTCTTCTCTGGCTTCCTCCTCCGTCACCGCACTGGAAAAGAAATATGCCCCAAGCCTGATCCCTGCTGCCTGCGCTTCCTGCAGATTATATCTGGCAGTAGGATCTTCATAAAGCTGCCCTGTACTTTTCGCCCGGTATCCCACACGTACCATGGCAAATTCCACACCGGAAGCCTTCACCTTCGCCCAGTCGATATTTCCCTGATGCTTGGATACATCGATCCCCATGGACTGCTGACCGTTTTCGTCTGCTGACTTTGGCACCGTATTTTCTGCTCCCTTAGTTATCGCCACAGCAATGCCTCCAGCATTTTCGGCCGCTTTCTGCTCCTGCGGATCCTCTTCATCCTCAAGTGCTCCTACCTGCACACTGTCATCATTCTGTGCTTTATCTTCTGATTCCAGTGCTGTCTCTTCATGTAACCTGCCATCTTCCGTTTCACTGCCGGATTCCGCCTGTCCTTCACCGTCCTCCGGGATTTCCTGCTGCAGTGTCTCCACAACAGTATCCCTTTTCCTGACATCATCCTTCATCCGGACAACCAGCACAATCACTATGATTGCAAGAATCAGCAAAATCCCTATGCCAAGGATCAGCATTTTCCCTGACTCACTGATATTTCCGTTTCGTTTCATTTTCTGTTTCTCCCTACCCTGTCACTCAGAATCTATCTGAATCACCCATATGCTCTTTCCTCAGGAATGAATCTATTTTACCACCATTCGACAGAATATACCAGCTGTTTGACCTTCTGGATTGGAATTTACATAGCAATATGCACAAATCCTTTATCGCCATGTTTTATCAGTGTTTATCGACTTTTTCTGCTTTTGGAAATCATTTTACCTACACGGGACATACCTGTTCTTACTTCTGTTTCGATTCTGCCATACAGTCCTTTCATCCTGTCCGGCAGGTGTCCCCGCACATTGATAACATAATATATTTACCAAGGGAACTGAAGGGGCGATATGTCAGCTGTCGGACGCTATACGGAAGGAGCTGGTGCCAATGGTTACATATCAGGATCTGATCCAGTTTGTAATTATGCTTTGCGCAGTTATAACTCTTGTTATTTACACACAATCGAGTAACATTCAGAATATCTTACTTTCCCATATAGTCCTGAATCAATTCTTCCTTGTTCCGGTACCTGGTACGCTTGCCGCCTTTACGGCCACGGTTATATTTCAGCTTTACCCTCTTTGCCCGGTCAGCATACCCTGTAAGTCTTTCATGGCAGTATCATTGGCCTTGATTGTATCATTGGCTGCGTCCAACTTCTTGGTCTGATTGTCATAATCAGTCACGATCTTGTAGTTCTCCAATACAGACTTTTCGAAGTCATTCTTCTTATCTTCCGCCACTTCAAGTCCATACTCTTTCATGATTTCAAAAATGTTCTTCATATCGTCCTCCTAAAATATTTTTTGAATCGCACTTTCTGCGATATGGGAAATTGCGGGGGCAGGACTCGAACCTACGACCTCCTGGGTATGAGCCAGGTGAGCTGCCGCTGCTCTACCCCGCCGTAACAATAAAAAAAGCGCCACACAGCAATTCAATTAAGAATTAAGGGTATTCAAAGTTGTTGAGGGGCTGGTTTCGTGAGGGTACAACTTGAGGGGTTGTCGT